>CANRLR010000001.1 GCA_947631505.1 uncultured Lachnospiraceae bacterium
CTTCCGGGTGAAACTGTACCGTAAAAATCTTTTTGTTCTTATATTTTAATCCCTCCACCGTCTTGTCATTTACATTCATAAATGCTACTTCTGCCACATCTTTTGGAACAGTTTCCGCTTTTACCATATATCCATGATTTTGGGAAGAAATATATACACGTCCCGTTTCTAAATCCTTTACCGGATGATTTGCCCCCCGGTGTCCATATTTCATTTTTTCTGTATCACAACCATTTGCCAGTGCCATCAGCTGATGTCCAAGACAAATCGCGAATACCGGCACGTCCGACTGATAAATTTTCTTTAATTCTTCAATTATATCTGTGCATTCTTTGGGATCGCCCGGTCCATTCGTCAACATGATTCCATCCGGATTTTCGGCAAGAATGTCCTCTGCTTTTGTTCTTGCCGGAAAAATGGTTACTTCACAACCACGCTTTAGCAGACACCTTGCAATGTTAAATTTAGTCCCTACGTCAAGAATAGCAACCTTCTTTGTAACCGGAATGTTGCTATCTGTATCGAAATCGCCTGGTTTGTAAGAGATGACTTCTTTTGTTGTCACTTGCTCTACAACACCACGAACGGAATATTCTTTTATTTTAGAAAGAATGGGTTCCATTTCCACCGGCTCTTCGGTGGTAATCATACCATTCATCGTTCCCTTTTCCCTTAATATTTTAGTCAATGCACGAGTATCAATTCCCTCAATTCCCGGAATATCCTGTTCTGTAAGAAACTCCTGAATACTTTGTTCATTCCGGAAATTACTGCCAAGTCTGGCTAATTCATGAACAATAAAACCATCTGTACTAGAACCTTTTGCCTCCATATCCTGACGACAGATTCCATAATTGCCAATAAGAGGATAGGTCATCACTACAGCCTGTCCTGCATAACTTGGATCTGTAAGGACTTCCAAATATCCGGTCATCGAAGTATTAAACACAATTTCACTAATTATTTCTTTTGTACTGCCAATACTTTTACCGGTGAAGATTGTCCCGTCCTCCAATATAAGGTATGCTTTCATTTTGTCCTCCTTTTGCCCTTTCACAAAGGGACTTACATTTAATCAAATGTCAGAATCATTTCTGCGGTTTCCACAAGATTATTGCCGCTATCCATACTCAGTTTCTGGATGTACTTATGTGCCTCGCTCTCTGACAGATGATTTCGTTCCATCAAGAGAGCTTTGGCATCATCAATTACTTTCTGTTCTTTCTCGGTACGCTTCTTTGCTCTTGGCTTGACCGTTTTTTTTCCGGGACGTTCCAATTCCAACAGCATCGTATCTAATGTATTTACCAGTTCATGTGTTTGAACCGGCATTGCCAGACACATAATATCATGAGAGGAACATTCCTGCAGCTTTGCCGGTGACGCCACCAAAAGCATACGAAACTCCCGTGGCAGATAACCATACAATTCGCTGTAGTGCATATCAGCAAGACGATATCCACATAGCACAATGCCGCCATCGCTCTCATTGGCGGTAGCAATTACCGAAGATGCACTGTTACATGCTAGTATATCACTATAACCATTTCGATTCAAAACATTTTTTATTTTTTTTGCATCCTCCAGTTGCGGAAACGCTACAATTATTTGCAGAATAACTTACACCTCCTTGCATGATGTATCTATATACTGTAATACGGCAAAGAAAGTATTTAAAATTAAATTCTGTCAAGATACTTCTCTACTTCCCAGGCAGTTACCTGTTCACAGAATTCATTCCATTCCTCCTTTTTCAGTTTAATGAATATTTCCGACAATTGCTCTCCATATACCTTTTGTAAGAACTCATCTTTTTCAAATTCCTGAATCGCCTCCATCAGTGTACGCGGCAAAATATCAAATTCCGCATTAGAAAGGTCTTCAATTTCATCCAGACTCACTGGCGGTTCAATTTTATTACGGATTCCCTCCAGTCCGGCAGCTAAACATCCGGCTAACACAAGATAGGGATTGCTTGCTCCGTCCGGGCTGCGTAGAACGAGACGCGGGCCGATTGCACCACTGCTTGTAATACGCATAAGCGGGGTACGGTTCTTCCTTGACCAGCTGATATTAACAGGCGCATTATATCCCGGTACCAGTCGTTTATAGGAATTAATGATAGGATTGTTAATCAACGTCATTCCTTTAATATGTTTCATAATACCACCCATGAAATAATATGCCTCTTTACTTAGTCCATATTCCTCACTGGCGTCACTGAATACATTTTTCCCCTCTTTGCAGAGGAACATATGAAAGAATAATGCGGAACCTCTCATACCGTATTTCGGTTTTGGCATGAAAGTTGCATGAAGACCGTGACGTTTTGCCACCGTGCGGACAGCAAGCTTAAATGTCATAAGATTATCAGCCGAATGAAGACAGTCATCAAATTTGAAATCAATACAATGCTGGGCATTTTCGTTGGAATGATAGGAAGAATCCATTTCAAAGCCCATTTCTGAAAGTGACAATACAATATCACGCCGGGCATTCTCTCCGGAATCGATCGGTCCAACATCAAAAAATCTTCCCTGCTCCGAAGTTTCTGCTGTCGGTGCACCATCCTCTGCTGTATCAAAAAGAAAAAACTCGGATTCCGGGCTCACGTTAAAGGTATAACCTTCTTTGGCCGCTTCTTTTACTACTTCACTTAAAATATAACGGGAATCCGCCATAAAGGGAGTTCCATCCGGGTTCTGTACATCGCAGATAAACCGTGCCACCCTTCCTCTCTGCGGACGCCATGGAAAAATGGCAAAAGAATCCAGATCCGGTACAAGAACTAATTCGTCTACATTAACAGTGTCAAAGCCATTAATTGCCGCTCCATCAAAGGTGCATTGATTATTTAATACAACATCTAATTGTTTGGCAGTTACCGCCATATTTTTCAGGTTTCCAAAGGTATCCACAAATTGAAGCCGGACAAATTCTACGTCTTCCTCCTCCACCATCTGTATAATATCTTCCTTCGTATAATGTGACATACATACTCCTTTCCATGCAAACGCACTTTGTTTTTTTCAAAAACCGACGGTGTAATTTTTACACCGCCGGAATCATAACAAATCAATTAGTTGAGGTTCGTATACCCCATCAGATCTTCATCCACTGCTTTGGCAACTTCTCTTCCCTCCCGGATTGCCCATACAACAAGGGACTGACCACGGTGCATATCTCCTGCAGTAAAAATTCCTTCTTCGCTGGTAGCATAACTTCCTGCTTTTGTCTTTACATTAGTTCGTTCTGTCAAAGCAACGCCAAAATCTTTTGTTACATATTCTTCGGCACCTAAAAATCCAGCTGCAATAAATACATAATCGACATCCAGTACATATTCACTGCCTGATATCTCACTCATATTCATACGGCCCGTCTTTTCATCCCTGACCCAGTTCAACTTAATCCCTTTCACCTGCTTTAAGTTCCCTTTGTCATCTGCAATAAATTCCTTTACCGTCGTCTCATAAATTCGCGGATCATTACCAAATACAGCAATTGCTTCCTGCTGGCCATAATCGGTCTTCAAAATCTTTGGCCATTCCGGCCATGGATTATCAAACGTTCTGTCTTCCGGTGGTTTTGGCATCATTTCTAACTGTACAACACTTTTTGCCCCTTGTCGGATCGAAGAGCCAACACAATCATTCCCGGTATCTCCACCACCAATTACCAGTACATTCTTTCCCTTTGTGTCAATATAATCCTGATACTCAGGATTTCTCAAATGCTTTGTTACCCGCTTCAAGTAATCTACTGCAAAGTAAATTCCTTTTGCTTCCCGTCCGGGTGCCGGAATGTCTCTTGGATGGGATGCTCCACAGGCAAGAATGACCCGGTCAAATTCCTGCTTTAATTGTTCTGCTTTAATGTCAGCCCCGACATTTATTCCTGTTCTGAAAACAATACCTTCTGCTTCCATTACTTTAATTTTACGTTCAATTACTGATTTGTCAAGCTTCATATTCGGAATACCATACATTAATAGTCCTCCCGGATAATCTTCCCGTTCAAATACTGTAACACTGTGTCCACGTTTGTTCAGCTGGTCCGCAGCCGCCAGACCGGATGGACCGGAACCGACAACGGCAACTTTTTTACCCGTACGCACTTTCGGCGGTTCTGGCTCCATCAAACCATGCTGATAACCATATTCAATAATAGCATTTTCATTCTCTTTAATTGTTACCGGTGTGTCATTTAGACCACAAGTACAGGCAGCTTCACAAGGCGCCGGACAGACACGGGACGTAAATTCAGGAAAATTATTTGTCTTTAATAATCGCCCCAGTGCCATTTCATAATTTCCATGATACAGTAAATCATTCCATTCCGGACACAGGTTATTGAGTGGACATCCGCTTGCCATGCCGCCAATCATCATACCCGACTGACAAAACGGAACACCACAGTCCATACAACGAGCGGCCTGTACTTTACGTTCCTCTTCCTCCATCGGTACATGAAACTCATCAAAATTTTTAATGCGCTCTAAAGGCTTAATTTCTGTATTACCCTGTCTTCTATATTCTAAAAAACCAGTTGATTTACCCATATTAATCATCCTTTCTGCTCTGGTAAAATGCTTCAATCTGTGCCTGTTCATTGCTCATTCCCTTTTCCTCCATCTGAGCAATTCTCTGCAGCATTGCCTGATAATCATGAGGAATAATTTTCTTGAACTTCGGCAGATATTCGCTGAAGTTATTTAAGATTTGCTTACCACGGTCGGAATCTGTCGCTTCGACATGGGCAGCGATCATTTCCTTTAGCTGCATAACGTCATATTTATCCGATACCGAATTTGAGGATACCAGTTCTTTATTTAACTTTAAATATAAATCACTGTTTTCATCCAGTACATAAGCAATACCGCCGCTCATACCAGCAGCAAAGTTTTTACCAGTCAGGCCAAGGACAACAACACATCCGCCTGTCATGTATTCACAGCCGTGGTCACCAACACCTTCTACTACCGCATTGGCACCGGAGTTACGAACACAGAAACGTTCTCCTGCAACACCATTAATATAAGCTTCCCCACTTGTAGCACCGTAAAGTGCCACATTTCCGATAATAATGTTATCTTCTGCTGTATACTGGACATTTTTTGGCGGATATACAATTAATTTTCCACCGGAAAGTCCCTTTCCAAAGTAATCGTTACTATCTCCTTCCAGTTTCAACGTAAGTCCGCTCGGAATAAAAGCACCAAAGCTCTGTCCACCGCTGCCGGTACATTCTACGGTAAAGGTATCCTTTTCCACATGGTCACCTAATTTTCTGGTAATTTCTGAACCGAGAATGGTTCCCAGTGCACGGTCAATATTCGTTACTCTGGCACGAATCTTTGTTTTTTCTCCCGTCTCCAGAGCCGTCTTAAATTTCTTTAAAAATACTCTTTCATCAATGGTTTTATTTAATTGAAAGTCATAAGCATCTTTTTCATGAAAAATACGTTTTTTGTCATTTGCAAATGGATTGTCAATAATTGGGGACAAGTCCAGTTTTTTCGTTCTCTCATCCTCTGCAATTTCATCTCTTATTTTCAATAAATCGGTACGTCCAATCAATTCATCCAGTTTCTTAAAGCCGAGTTTTGCCATGAGTTCACGCACCTCTTCTGCGATAAAACGCATGAAATTCTCAACATATTCCGGTTTTCCGGCAAAACGTTTCCGCAATTCCGGATTCTGTGTGGCAACACCTACCGGACAGGTATCTAAATTACATACCCGCATCATAACACATCCCATTGTTACCAGTGGTGCGGTAGCAAATCCATACTCCTCCGCACCGAGCAGAGCTGCTACTACGACATCCCGTCCAGTCATTAATTTACCGTCCGTTTCAATGACAACCTTAGAACGAAGTCCATTCATCAACAAAGTCTGATGCGTTTCTGCCAATCCTAACTCCCAGGGAAGACCTGCATTATGAATCGAACTGGACGGTGCAGCACCGGTACCGCCGTCATACCCGGAAATAAGAATAACACCGGCTCCTGCTTTGGCAACACCAGCTGCCACCGTGCCGACTCCTGCTTCGGACACCAGCTTAACAGAAATTCTTGCCGCCGTATTTGCACTCTTTAAGTCATATATTAACTGTGCCAAATCCTCAATGGAATAAATATCATGATGAGGCGGCGGTGAAATTAACGATACACCCGGTGTGGAAAGTCTGGTTTTTGCAATCCATGGATACACTTTACCTCCCGGCAGGTGTCCCCCCTCCCCGGGTTTTGCCCCCTGTGCCATCTTGATCTGTATTTCTTTTGCACTAACGAGATAATGACTGGTCACACCAAAACGTCCGGAAGCTACCTGTTTAATCGCAGAACAGCGGTTCAAGCCGTCTTTACCCACGGTCAGACGTTCCAAGCTCTCTCCGCCTTCACCGGAATTTGATTTTCCGTGAAGACGGTTCATGGCAATTGCCAATGTTTCATGAGCTTCCTGCGAAATGGAGCCATAGGACATAGCACCTGTTTTAAATCGCTGTACAATACTGTCCACACTCTCTACCTGAGAGAGAGGAATCCCCTTTTTCGGAAACCTGAACCCTAACAGATTGCGCAGATTCATAAAACGGTCTTCTTTATCGATTTCCTTTGAGTATTGTTTAAATAATTTGTAATCACCAAGTTTTGTTGCCTGCTGCAAAAGATGAATCGTTTTCGGATTATATAAATGCTCTTCTTTTCCGCTTCTTGACTTATGCATCCCCACACTGTCCAGTGTCGTATCATGACCAAGTTCCAATGGATCAAAGGCTTTCGTATGAAGCTCTTCCACCTGCTTTTCGATATCTTTCATCGTAATTCCGCCAATTCGGGAAACGGTATCGGTAAAGTAAGTATTGGTCACCTCTTTCGAAATACCAATTGCCTCAAATATTTTAGAGCCCTGATAGGACTGTATTGTGGAAATTCCCATTTTGGATGCGATTTTTACAATTCCATGTAAAATAGCAGCATTGTAATCATCCACGGCAGCATAATAATCTTTCTCTAACATACCCGCATCAATTAACCGCTGAATCGTATCCAGTGCCAGATACGGGTTTACTGCACAGGCACCGTAACCAAGCAGCGTAGCAAAATGATGAACCTCTCTTGGCTCGGCACTCTCCAAAATCATGGCTACTCTTGTTCTCTTTTTCGTCCGAACCAAGTGCTGCTGCATTGCTGATACAGCTAATAATGACGGAATTGCCACATGATTTTCATCCACTCCACGGTCAGAAAGAATCAGCACATTCACACCGTCCTTATAAGCACGGTCTGCTTCGAGATACATCCGGTCAATTGCTTTTTCCAAAGAAGTATTTTTGTAATAGGTAATCGGAATTACACCAACCTTGAAGCCCTCAATTTTCATATTCTTAATTTTCAATAAATCCGTGTCGGTTAAAATTGGATTTTTTATACGAAGAACACGGCAGTTTTCCGGCTCCTCATGAAGAAGGTTTCCATCTTCTCCAATATAGGTGGAGGTTGCCGTAACAACTTCTTCCCGAATGGCATCAATCGGTGGGTTCGTGACCTGTGCAAAACGCTGTCTAAAGTAATTAAATAATGGCTGTGGCTGCTCACTCAGCATCGGAAGCGGTGTATCATGCCCCATGGCAGCAATCGGTTCTCCGCCATTCTTTGCCATTGGCAAAATGGAATTCTTCACTTCCTCATAAGTATAGCCAAATGCTTTCTGCAGCAGCCTGCGTTCCTCATCGGAATAGTGCTCCACCCTCTTATTCGGAATATGCAGATCTTTCAATTCTACCAGATTATTGTCCAGCCATTCACCATAGGGACGGCGGGAAGCATATTTCTCTTTTAAATCATTGTCGTCCACCAGCTCGCCTTTCACGGTATCTACCAAAAGCATTTTTCCCGGACGGAGGCGGTCTTTTTTTATAACATGCTCCTCACTAATCGGCATTACACCTACCTCAGAGGATAAAATCAACTGGTCATCATCCGTAATATAATAACGAGATGGGCGGAGTCCATTTCGGTCAAGGACAGCACCTACCATATCACCATCACTGAACAAAATAGATGCCGGACCGTCCCATGGCTCCATCATCGTGGCATAATACTGATAAAAGTCCTTTTTCGCCTGACTGATATACCGGTTATTTGCCCATGGCTCCGGTATGGTGATCATAACCGCCAAGGGAAGCTCCATTCCACTCATAACAAGAAACTCCAGCGTATTATCTAACATGGCAGAATCGGAACCGCTGGCATTGACTACCGGAAGAACTTTATGCAGTTCTCCCTTTAATTGTTCGGATTCCATTGTCTCTTCTCTAGCAAGCATTTTATCTGCATTGCCAATAATTGTATTAATTTCACCATTGTGAACAATAAAGCGGTTCGGATGTGCCCGCTGCCAGCTTGGCTGTGTATTCGTAGAAAAACGGGAATGCACAATGGCAATCGCCGATTCATAATCCACATCCTGCAGATCATCAAAAAACAAACGAAGCTGGGCAACCAAGAACATTCCTTTATATACAATCGTCCGGGAGGATAAGGATACCACATACGTGTTTTCATTGGATTGCTCAAACACACGTCGGGCAATATATAATTTCCGGTCAAAATCCAGCCCTTTTTCGACATTTTTCGGCTTTTTAATAAAACACTGCATAATGTAAGGCATACATTCTACCGCACGTTTTCCAAGAATATCCGGTGCAATCGGAACCTCACGCCATGCCAGAAATTCAAGTCCCTCTTTGTCTAAAATGGTCTCGAACATTTTCTTTGCCTGATTTCTCATTAATTCATCCTGCGGAAAGAAAAACATTCCGACACCATATTCACGCTCTTCTCCGATTTCTACTCCCATATTTTTTGCTATCTTGCTAAAAAATTTATGGGAAATCTGCAAGAGAATACCTACACCGTCCCCGGTCTTTCCCTCTCCGTCTTTTCCGGCACGATGCTCCAGATTGGCAACAATTTCCAAAGCATTCTTTACGGTATCATGGGTTTTCCTTCCCTTAATATTAACAACCGCACCAATACCGCAGTTATCATGTTCAAAACTCGGATGATATAAACCAATCGGTTCTCTCTTACACTCTTCAACATATTGACTCATGAATCTTCCTCCTTCAACGTAGCTGTCTCTCTATTTCCACACAAAAAAGCGTCGTGAAAGGCCGACGCTCCTGAAGTTTTCCTGTGGCAAACTTCGCTCCGCAAATGCCGGACTTTCCTATACAACAAAAAAAAGACGCCAAAAAACGCAGTTCCACTGCATTTTTGACGTCTTTGTCTTATGACATTATATAACAGGATGTTATAAATAGCAAGTATTTTTTTACCAATGCTGCATCAGTACTGATATAAACTATTCTGATTTCTTTTATTCTTCAATTTGAAAACTCAGGAAAGAATCTGCCAGTTCATGGTAGAGATAATCTTCATTCATGCGGTAAAGATTTGCCTCGCAGCTTTCTTTCCACCCAAGGACTGCCTCTCCCTTTTTCATATTCCGCCAGAACTTATCTACATAAGAATCATATTCCTTTTTTGATACTTTCTCATCCTTCTCTCCTATATAGTAAGCTGTTTTTTCTTTCTCGTAATCCATCTTTTTCCATTTTCCGGCATACTTTTCTACCCATTGATTTTTTTGGAGTGCAACGGCAAGTTCCGCGTTGAAATTCTCTTGTGCTGACACATGACAATAATCATCAAACATATAATATCTTACTTTATTTTTTTCATCCCAATAGGTACTTACCTTTTTCCTTTTACTGATATCGGCAGAGGAACTTCCTTCTCTCTGGTCTTTGATTTTGATTTCTATCAACTTTTGGGCATCCTTGGAAACCTCATATACTTCCGTGTAAGAAAATTGTCCGGAACCCTGTATGGAAGATTTTATAATTTCCAACTGCCCATCCTCATCGAGATCTGTCACCATATAACTGAGCGGTACATGATTAAATTCACCTAACTCCTCTCCCATACCTCCAACGCTGTACCAGAGCGATGACCCGGCAATCTTACGCAGCTGGTCCTTTTCCGAATCAGTCAGTTTCTTTTCCGAAGAGAAATCCTGTCTGTCCTCTTGTATTTCAAAACTGTACCATAAGTCCTCTAATTCCCATATCATACTTTCCATATCCACATCTGCACCAACTTCTTCTATACTGTCATATTCGCAGCACTCCGTATTATAGAACAGAAGAAACGGTTCCATTGACTGATAATACGATTTTTCTCCTTTTATCTCCGTTATTTTTACCTGATTATCTTTCATCGATAAATCAAGACTGACCACATCCGTATCGGCGGCGGAAGCATGAATAGAATCGCAGGAATTGTAATGCCAGCATGCATTGTCTGTATCATAATACACTTTCATTGGATATTCGTGCCAGTCCGCTTCATTATCCTCATCTCCTGTCTTACTCCATTCACTTAACCCGCTTCCATCTTCCTTTACTTCATAAATCTGAACGTCGGTATTGTGTCCCCCTGTTCCTGTTCGGGAAAAGGTGATTATTTCCATGTAACCATCAAAATCCAAATCCACAACAGAAAACTCATAGCGATTCATAAATGCCAGCTTTTCTTCCTCTTCCGCATTCTCTCCCGGTAAGGAGAGATAACTCACATCCCACTGTTTCCAGTTTCTGGCAATAATTTCCCATTGCTTTTCTTCTTTGATCGGTAATTTTTCCGCTTCTTTTATCCGGGCACTTCCGCTCATTACACTTCCACTTACCGTACTTTCATTCACGGTACTTTCCCTGTTATCAGATACCATTGCCTCATATTTGCCGCAAGCGGTAAGATTTAACACGATACCGGCAGCAATGACGGATATTACTATTTTTTTTATCACTTTCTCCGGGCTAGAAATCAAAACCATACGAAGAAAGTTGATATCCCCAATTACTTTCTTTTTCATCTTTTATCTCCATACTTTCCTCTGACTTAATGTTATAAATCTCTCTATCCTCGATATTAATATAGGGATAATACGTCAAAAAGGGAGTTGCATCCTCCTGCCTATGTTTTATGTTGTATCTGTCTGTAAAAACTTCCTTGTCACCTTTATCCCGAATTTTGTCATTCAGTTTCGTTTCACATTGCAGACCGGACTCCCCTGTAATACTTCTGCTTACCAGTATATAGTTACGGTGACGGACTTTTTTCCTATCAAACTTTTCCATGGAAACAACCATGTACAGACGCCCTTCCCCTTCCATAATCTGCTCCACAGAGACGGTCAGACCTTTTTCCCACAATTTTTCTTTTTTTAGAAACGTTTTCCATTCTTCTTGTGTAATAACATCTTCTACTTGATCGGTCTTCATATTATAGCGTTTTAGTGTTATAATTCCCTCATAAAGAGAGGTGGCACAATCCTCATCCGTAAAATATATATTTTCTCCACATTGGTGAATGATAGAATACTTATTATAAAAAAAATCTCCCAAATCTGCTCTGCAGACCCTGTTCTGTCCCTTATTATAATAGTAGTATTCAATTGCCTGCTCGGTATCGGTATAATAAGCGACTAATTCTGTATCCGACACCTTTAAGCTGCCATAGAGCAATTCGCTGTCCGGTGGTGTTCCCTCGAGTACCGCCGTTTCTTTTTTATCCATATCATAGCGATACCAGTGAACTGCTTCTATACCACCTCCGTCAGCTTCCTCTTCCAAGACCTGATAGACAACGCTATTATCATCCAGATAAGAATAATCCAAGACCGCATCCGCACTTGTCATTATTTTTTCCTTTTCGTCTACTAAAACAATGTCATTCCCCTCTGTTTTCTTTAGCGGAATCCGATACAGATATTCTTTGGACTTCTTACTATTATGACTGCAGCAGTAAATAGCTTTCTCTGTTACCTTCTCAATAAACAGAAGGCCTTCAATTCCTGTATCGATCTCCGCCGATACGTTTTTGCTTCTGTCAAATTGCAGGATATCTGTGGAAGAACGAAATTCCTTTTCTCTGTCTTCTTCATAATCGTATAGAGCATAGCAATTTGTAGAATTTCCGCTCGAAAATGTTGTATATCCGATTGTTTCATTTTTATTCTGGTACTCATCACTCTGACAGACTGCCTGCCCGCTCGCCGCATTCTCCTGTATCGTTCCGGGAATGTAGTTCTCACAGGATATAAGCCCGGCTGCCATACTTCCCAGTAGCAATACAGATAAAATTCTTTTTTTCATGCAAATCCCCATTTCAAAATATTTTATATTGTAAACCAATTATAGACCAATTGTTTTATATTGTCAACCATATATTTCCGTTCTATATTTCCCGATACGGCAAAAAGGTTCAGGGATTATTCCCTGAACCTTTTAAGGACGTCCTACCAAAGCAGCTCCCGCACCATAGCCCTCTCCTCTGGCCGCCCACAAGGTTCCGAGAACCGGTTTATTTTCATAAAATCCATAGCACCGGTAACCGACAAACATTTCCACGTGGTAGATTCCTTTATATCGGCCATTGTCACTGCCAGTCTGGAACAACAAATCCCCCGGCCGCAGTTTCATTTTCTGAATATTGGATTCTCTGGCGCCGCCTTTTATAATTTTTTTCTTTTTTTTTGCACCATTTCGCCAAATCTGCCGCCACAGGAGCATAGTGTTTATTACCGAAAGTTTTTCCCACTGTCCGGTATGACTTCCACACAAGAGAACTGCAGTCATAGTATTTTGCTTTCATTCGTTTCGCCTGACTGTATTTACAGGTTTTTGCAATTTTCTTTGCCTTATTGATTACCTTTTTCATTTTAGAAGTTACAACGGAAACAGCACAGCCAACCTTGTGTTTTCCGATTTTAGCATAAATCACCGCATTCCCTGTTCTTTTTGCTTTAACGGTCCCTTTTGAACTGACGGTGGCCGCTTTCTTATTGGTAGATGCCCACTTGATCTTGCCCGGATAACCTTTCACTGCCAGCTTCAGTTTCTTCTTTTTTACAATCAATGCTGAAGTTTTCTTAATTTTTACTTCTTTCACTTTCATTGAAACATAAAAGGTCTTTCCGTTAAGTATAATCGTGACTGTCGCCGTCCCGGTGCCATAAGCCTTTAAAACAAATGCCTTTTTTGTCGTATCAAACTGACAAAAGATTCCCATATACTGATTATTCGTCACATAATCCATCTTGTAATAGGTAAGATCCGGAGCATTTACTAACGGTATTGTAACTTCATCTGTCAAGTATGTACTATAATCCTGTGGAAATAAATATGCCTGAACCGAATTTGTTTTCAGTGTCGTTCTGGAAACATCTGAACAGACCCGAAAGCGACATGATGCCTGAAAAACAATCTCTCCCTCTTCATTCCATCCGGTGACACGGATATCTGCCTGTCCACCTGCTAAGACAACATACCTTCCTTCCCCATCCACCCGGACTACCGATGGGTCAGAAGAAAGAAACTCCTTTTTCACAAGTTCCCCCATCCACCAAGAACCGGTGTAAGACAGTTCAATTTCTCCAGTATCTCCCACAAGATAATAATCTCCATCACTATAATCCGAATTCTCCTGCGGGGTACTGCCATTTTCCAATGTAATATTCTGTACCTGTGCACTGGCGGAAATAGGAATCATCATTCCCAGCAGAAATAACAGGACCAGCATTCCACTCACTCGAATTATTCCAAAGCCTTTCATTCCGGTATCACCTCCCCATGATGAAGTTCCCTCATCACTTCCTGTTCTGCCTCTTCTTTAAAATCTTCGATGGTTTCCTGATTTAAAATCGGCAGGTCATCCAAAGATTCAATTCCAAAATACCGCAGAAATTCCTCGGTTGTCGCAAACAAAATCGGGCGTCCCGGTGCCTCCAGCCGTCCTGCCTCACAAATCAGTCCGTACTCTACTAATTTATTTACCGCATGGTCACAGGATACACCGCGGATCTTTTCAATTTCTAAACGTGTAATCGGCTGTTTATACGCAATGATTGATAAGGTTTCTAAAAGAACATCTGTAAGTACATGCTTCTTTGGAATGTGTGCAATTTTTATCAGATATTCATACATTTCCGGTTTCGTGCAGAGCTGGAATGAGCCATCTAATTCAATCAAATGAATCCCTCTGTCCTCTTCTTCATAGCGGGTAATCATATTTCGCAGAATTTTACGCACTGTATCCTCATCATGTTCGACTGCCGCTGCCAGCCGTTCAATCTCAACAGCCTCTCCCATCGTAAAAAGAATGGCTTCTACTACGGCTTCCAGTTTCTTAATGTTCATTTTTACCTCCGTTCCGAAACGTCAATCTCTTCTTTTTGTTCTTTCTGATATGTAATGATAATATCATCAAATAGCTTATCCTGCACAATTGTAAGCATTCCTGTCTTCATCATTTCCAAAATGCTGAGAAAGGAAACAATAAGGTAACTCTTTCCTTTTCCTGCATGATGCTCTAACATCTCGCGAAAACGAAAAGTACCATGGAGCATTGCATATTCCTCCACATAAAGCATTTGGTCTTCTATATTTATTTCTTCCTTTTCAATTTCTCCGAACTTACTGCGGATCGGATCAATCTTATCCACCTGTTTTTGCATCACAGAATCAAATATGCTCTGCAGTTTTGACAGTGTAACATCCGATAAGAGTTCATCAAAATCTACTTCTTCTTTATAATTTTTAATCTCCTCCGGCACAGAAGGTTCTTTAAAAAAGATTTTTCCGGCATCGAACTGACGGTCTTTTAATTCAAAAGAAGCATACTTATACATTTTGTACTCTAATAATCGCTCCACCAATTCAGCACGGGGATCCTCTTCTTCCTCTTCCTCCGTCTCTTCTTTTGGCAATAACATTTTTGACTTAATCCGTACCAGCGTAGCTGCCATAACAAGGAATTCACTCATCAAATCCATATCTTTAGCATCCATTTGGCTGACATAATCCAAATACTGCTCCGTAATTAGCACAATCGGAATATCATAGATATCCACTTTATTCTTTTCAATCAGATGAAGCAATAAGTCCAACGGCCCTTCAAATACTTCTAACTTAACCGGTATTCCCATGATATCCTCCATGCTTAATTCATATTTAACGCAACTCTTATATTTTAACTACTTTTTCTCTACTTGGCAAGATAAATTTATCACCGATAATTCCGGACGGTTAAAAAAGCGGAACTTAATATGATGCAGTCCAAGTCCCCGGCTAATCAGAAGGTACCGCCCGTTCTCCTTTTTTAACCCTTGGTCATATTTGGGAAACAGACGCAGGCTCGGAGATAATACTCCCCCTAAAAATGGCAGTATAGCAATACCTCCATGAATGTGCCCGCATAATGTCAAATCTGCTCCCCACTGCCCATAAGCCGGAAAATATTCGGGATTATGGGCAAGCAAAAGATGAAAAACAGATTCTTCTTTATCAAAAGGAATAAATTCTTCTAACGCCTCTGCAGTAAGTACCCGCTTGTCCCACACCTTATGATACCAAAACTCCGGTAAATCTAAACCAGTGATATTCACATTATATTCGGATAAAGTAACCGACTGGTTTTCAAGGTAGAAAATTCCTCTGTCTTTTAAGTTCTTTTTGTATTCGTCATACTGCTCCAAACGGATTTCATGATTTCCCGGTGAATAATAGACAGGATATTTCTCCCCCAATTTTTCCATAAAAGCAAGAACACGCTCCGTATGATTGTTGTTTTTTACTACCATATCACCAGTAATACAAATAATATCCGGTTCTATTTTGCAGATTCGGTCGAACAATTGGTAGTTGTCTCTCCCATGTTCATTGGCGTGCAAATCAGTCAAAAAAACGAGCGTCAGTGGTTTTTTCAGCTTTTCACTTTTTAATTCATAGCGTTCTGTTTTTAAATGATAATTTTCAAAATATCCATATAAGAACAATAGAACGATACATACTGTTAGGAATCCCAGAATAATGATCACAAAAACATCTCCTCTGATTTTAACTCTCTGATTCATCAACCGGAAAATCTTCTTTGTAGTTCTTTTTCAAAGATTTCGGGAAAATAAACTTGGAGCTATAAGTTGGCTCATCCGTCATAAGATATTCGACTCCTTCGGGAATCGTAATTTTTTCTTCTCTCGAATTAACATAATAAAGTGTTTTTCCGTCAGCACTGTAAAGCCAGCCCTTTTCATCTGCTTTAAAAAGCCGGTTCCCATCGGCAACAGAAAAACCGATATGAGAACTGTCCCCATCTGAATAAAATATATCTAACGGACAGAAGCCGACCTTTTCCAGAGAAGCCGGCAGTACAAATTTCTGTGCACCGTCACTGTTCATAGAAATACAATAATTTCCGATTTCTTTTAATCCCTCTGGCAGAATGTAGCCTTGATCTGTTGCAGGCCGCCAATTATTCAATGCTCTGTCTCCCAGTCTGGTAACACCGGACGGTAAATCCACCCGCAATCCATATAATGCATTCGCCTCTATTTCTGTAATTCCTTCATTCAATGAAACCTCCAGCATCAGCTTCAAATCTGACGCTTCCTGCTCAAATGCACATTCTCCCAGCTTCGTTATACTTTTGGGCAGTGTAATCCGTATCGGCGACGGATATTTATAATCATCAGAATCCAGACACATATTGCGGAATGCACCGGGTTCTATTTCAGTTCGCCCCTCTTCAAAAGTAATATCCGCGGAAGCAATTCCCCGAAAAGCATTGGACTCCAAATACATATCTTTAGGAATATAGATCGAAGCTTTTTTAAATTCAGATTTATCACGCTCAATATGAGGAAATCCCTCCTCATCATATTCATCTACGATTGTTAAGGCATCGGCTTTTACCGCTACGGCCGTTTTGGGAAACTCCAGCTTTCCTTCCTTGGTAAAAGCATGATTCCACTTTACAAGATTTCCTCCCCGGAGTGTAAAATCCCCCTCCGTATATTCCTGATAAGCCTTCTCCCTGCTTCCAAGATATATTCCCATTTCCTGCATTCGCTGGTTCTCATATTTAATGGCTATTTCATATTTATCCTTATATTGGTAAATTCTTGTGCCATCCTCTTTCACTTCCGGCGTACCAAAGGCTTTATCACATTCTTCCTCTGTAGAAAAGAAGGTAATACCACCAATACAATATTTTAAATTCTGTTGTCTGTCCTTCCATTTATCGGGTGCCTTCACCTGTACATAGGATACCTGATCCGAGGAAGAATCTTTTCCGATTTCACTATTGCCGGCACCGTCCCGATAAAATTCTTTTCTTGTAGCGTAAAATTCTCCTAAACATTTTGTCAAATCATAGGCCTTCATTTCCTGTGCCTTCTCGGCTAACTTCAAAGAACCTTTGAACTCAAAAAAAGCAGCATCCGTATCCGGTCTTACATACACCTTATCCCCTTTGAGCTGAAACGCAATACCGGCACTATAATCTCCCATTTGACTAAAATCATATTCACTATAGGATTCTTCGTCTGTTCGATAACTGACAATAACTTCATAGCTGTCACCACTGTCCTTTTCTGCACGAATCATACCGATTTCCCCCGAATCATTATATGCAAGCCACATATAGCGTTCTGTCACCCGGTATAAATATAGTTTCGTTTCCTTATATTCCGTATCAAAATACAATCCGGCATTTTCTGAAGCCGGCGTGATTTTAGAATATAAATCCACTGTTTGCTCCTGTTCCTGTGCACCCTTATCACAACCGGTCATCACCCCAACGATTAAAATACTGGCGAAAACAAATAGCTTTGCCATACTTTTTTTCATAGCTTCCTCCATTCTGAACCTTTTCTTTCTCTTGTTCTTTTTTTTTCCCTACTTTCATATCATAAACAAAGGAATGAAAAAAATCAAGGAGGGTTTCATGAAATTACGTTTGACATTCACCCTTTCCACCCTGTTTCTCTTTATCACAATTGTTATTTTAGGGGGAATACGGATACCCTCTAAAATCTGTCATGCGGAGACAGCCACTGGTTCTGCTGTCAACATCAGTGCAAAAGCAGCCGTATTAATTGAGGGAAGTACAGGGGAAATCCTCTATGAAAAAGAGAAAGATGTAGAACTGGTCCCTGCCAGTATTACAAAAATTATGACCTTAACACTTATTTTTGAGGCTATTGATAACGGAAAAATCAAACTGACCGATACCGTATCGGTCAGCGAATATGCTGCCAGTATGGGAGGCTCCCAAGTATTTCTGGAACCAAATGAAACCCAAACTGTCGATACAATGATTAAATGTATCAGCATCGCCAGTGCCAATGATGCAGCCGTTGCCATGGCAGAGAAGATTGCCGGCTCAGAAGCAAATTTTGTAAAATTAATGAATCAGAAAGCCAAAAATCTTGGTATGAAACATACGCAATTTAAAAATTGTACCGGATTGGATGATGACATCACATCGGGACATTTCTCCAGTGCCTATGATGTAGCACTGATGTCCCGGGAATTAATTATGAAACATCCTCAAATATCCAATTACTCCACCGTTTGGATGGATACCATCACGCACAAGACAAAAAAGGGAGAGACCGAATTCGGGCTTACCAATACCAATAAGCTGGTGCGTTTTTATCAAGGAATTACCGGATTAAAAACCGGTTCCACCAGCAAGGCAAAATATTGTCTTAGTGCTACTGCCAAACGAAATGGTCTCAATCTGATTGCTGTTGTCATGGCAGCACCTGACCACAAGATCCGATTTACGGAAGCACAATCTTTACTGGATTATGGCTTTGCCAATTGTCAGATCTATGAAGACAACGGCAAAGGTTTAAGTTTTGAGCCAGCCATCATAAAAGGAGGGATTCCCTCTACCGTATCGGTAACCAGTCAGGGAATCTTTTCCCATACTTTCACCTCGGATTTTGACAAGAACAGAATCGAAAGAAAAATACAATATAATGAGGTACACGCTCCTTTGAAAAAGGGAGAAACAGTTGGTTCGATCCATTATTCTTACGAGGGAAAAGAACTCGGAACACTGCCCCTTGTTTCCTGTGAAGATGTCAAGGAAGCAAATTATTTTGACTTTTTAAAACAGAGTATCTCTCGGCTCTTTCTTGTAACAGATTAATAATATGATGTCAGGGGCAAAAGGTCAACATTGTATGTGCTTGCACGAAAGCAATGTTTGACCTTATTGACCCGCCAAACATGAGAAAGTAGCCGTTTCTTCCTACGGAAACGCACGGATTTCTAATGTTTGCAGGATTGTTCCATTGAAACTACATCTGTGCAATATACTCATTATGTCCCAGCTCTGCAAGTTTTTCATCCTTTGCCAAGACACCGTCTTTCATTTCTTTCTTATAATCCTTTAATTTTACCCGCAGCTCTTTATCCGATACGGAAAGAATTTTTGCTGCAAGAATAGCCGCATTTGCTGCACCGTCAATAGCAACCGTTGCCACAGGAATTCCCGATGGCA
This sequence comes from uncultured Lachnospiraceae bacterium, assembly GCA_947631505.1. Lineage (GTDB taxonomy): Bacteria > Bacillota > Clostridia > Lachnospirales > Lachnospiraceae > Eubacterium_F. The sequence goes on from CANRLR010000001.1 coordinate 19,427, forward strand.
TCTGTACAATCGAATACAAGCTGTCCACACCACCAAGACTTTTCGTATGAATCGGAATACCGATAACCGGTAAATCATACAGTGCGGCACACATCCCCGGAAGATGGGCAGCCCCGCCGGCTCCGGCAATGATCACTTCGACTCCACGAGCTTCTGCTCCTGTTGCATAATCTACGAAAACATCTGGCATACGATGGGCTGAAATAATCTTCATCTCATACTCAATTCCGAATTTTTCCAGCATATCTGCTGCTTTCTTCATAACAGGAAGGTCTGAGTCGCTTCCCATCAAAATACCTACTTTGACCATTATCATTATCCTCCATCTAATTTCTTATACTTTAAAGAAGTTATTATAACTCCTCCAGTACCGTATTCAGTTCTTCTGTTCCTGGAAGAACAAAACGTCCCTCCTGAATTAGTGTAATGCTTTTTCCTTCATTTGTAAATACCACAATATCACCTAATTCATCATAAGGAATTGTAATATCCGTATGACAATTAAAATAAGCCTTTTCCCTATCTGTTTTCCGAAGTGCCGAGCACTCATTTTCTTTGGCGATTATTTCTTTTCCGTCAGGATTATGAAGTATCACATCTTCACTCATAGAATAACAGGTATCTCCTACCGCAAAATGAGGTCCGGTCTTTTCTGCAATGAGAATTGGCAGTTTTGCTTCAATCCCATACTTTCTTCCCATAACAAAAGCGGTCGTATTCGTTCCGATGGCAAATTCGCCCATCGGAAGCGTCTCTCTGTTATGAAGAACGTTTTCTTTTATATACTTTTTATTTTCTTCCTCTGTTGCATAATTGGAACAAGTATAGCTTGTGATCATGCCATCCTGAAAGGTCAGTTCCAGATTTTTGTAACAGAGTTCATTCAGATACACCTGCGTTACATGAAGTACACCATTCGTTCCCGTAAGAACCGGTGAAGTAAATACTTCCCCTACCGGAATATTGACATCCGCAAGACAGTTCTCAAAGTTTGTCTCTTTTGTCTTATCTTTCAGCTTATGCAGCTGAACTTGAATGTCCGTATGATTTTCTCCCCGTCCTGTGACTTTCACATAATCCCCTTCATCCAGTGCATCAATTAACCTCTGATGGATTTTTTCATACCGGCCCATATCCAATGTATTTACTTTTACCGTTTCTCTGAAAATTTCTTCAAACTGTTCCCCGATTTCCGGTATCGGATAAGCAATAATCGTAAAACTGTAATTGTCCTGTGGAATAAAGCGGTTCACCATAAGAGAATAATCCCTTGCATATTCCACTGACAATTTCTCCTGTTCCTTTGTATAGGAAGGACTTTCCTTTTTGGTTTCCGGCGAAAATAGTTTTTCCCCGAATACTTCAATCACAGCCGGTCCCGCATACTCCAAGGCCTGTTTCTTATAAATCTCAAACTGGCTTTCCGCCTGCTGCAATCGGTTACTGACAATGGCTCGATTCAGATACAAAGCATCATCAAAACGATGGTCATAGCCATACTGCCTGTTCGGTGCCGTAGTAGAAATGCCGTTACGGCGGCTAAACAGAGGCTCTAATCCCATTTTGCGGAATTGTATAACTGCCTGCCGCACCATTGGCTCAAATCCAATGTGATAACGAATCTGCACTGTCCTTTTCTTTGTCAAATCAATGCCTGCGGCTTCAAACCCCTTCCGGTATCCCTCGGTATAAGTCCGAGCCATCTCCGAAAGTATTTCTTCCGGTAAAGAATTTAGAAATTGAGCCATTTTGATTTCATTTTCTGTTATATACTCACCATATCGGTACAAAAAGCCGGTGTCGGAAAAATCACTGTCCATAATAATAGACAAAATAAACTGACTTTCTTCTGGAAGAAGCATGCGGCGAACATTTTTTTCCGCACGCTCCTCCTCATAATCATGCACAAAATAATACATGGTTTCTTTTAATGAACGTTCCTTGTCCTCTTCTTCCTGTAAAATAAAAGAAAGCTGGGAATACAATTCCATAAGTGGTACCAGAGTCTCCAGATCTTTTTCATAGGCTGCTGTGATGCCATTGTGAAACATCGCAAAATACCAACAAAGATATTGTCCCATTTTTCCCTCATACTGTTCTGCTATATAACGGGGATTGCCATAACAGGTTTCATAAGCAGCTCCTGCCATATTTTTATATAAAGTTTCGTTCCATTCCTGTAACTGTATATAAGACGGATTGTCTGTCTGTACAATCTCTATAAGATTTTCAAACAAAACGCATATTACCCGCTCATAGTCGGCATATTTACCATCAATTTCGCTCATACGCTGACGGATTCTCTCCGCTACAAGTTCAAAACGCTCTTCCCAAATTGTCATTCTATCCCTCATTTCTTGTCAGTCATTTCCGTGGAATCTGAAATTTCTTTTCCCACATGAGGAGAAATAAAGTTCTCCCATGAATAATTCCACAATGCCTCGGAACCGTTTTTTGTTTTTTCATTTCGCTTTAATACCTGTGATAAGAAAACACCATGTTCTTTCCATGCCTTTCCACCAGAAGCATGATTTAACATAGTCGGCTGTATATTATCCAATGTTCTGGCAAATTTCGCCTCAGGTGTTTCTTCTGCTTCAAATTCTTCCCACAATCCACGAAAATATGCTTCCTGATCTTCCGGTAAAAGATGAAAAATACGGTCTGCCGCCGTTTTCTCTCTTTCGTGCTGGCTCAACTTTCCTTTTTGGTCATACGCATATGTATCTCCGGCATCTATTTCTACTGCATCATGAATTAGTACCATTGTCATTACTTTTAATACGTCTACTTTTTCATTGGCATGCTCTGCTAAAACAGCCGCCATCAGTGCCAGATGAAACATATGCTCCGCATCGGTTTCTTTGCGCTCTCCCTGTAACACATAAGTCTGTCTTCCAATTCCTTTATTTTTATCCAATTCCTCAATAAACTGCATTTGCTGTTCTAATCGTTTCATAGAAATCCCCTTCTCTTCCCTGTTTGCTCACAAAAAAAAGAAAATGAGCAGCACGATAAGCCGAGTTCTGTCGTTGGGTGAACATCTATCTACGCCTGCTGTTACCAACAGGCTCCAGCGACCTACCCGGAAACACGACGGGCCGCCGTATCGTTTCCTGTTCGGTCTTGCTCCGAATGGGGTTTACATCTGCCCTCTTTGTTACCAAAGAGACGGTGAGCTCTTACCTCGCCGTTCCACCCTTACCAGACAAAAATCTGGCGGTTTATTTCTGTTGCACTAGCCTGGGAGTCACCTCCACCGGACGTTATCCGGCATCCTGCCCTATGGAGCTCGGACTTTCCTCATCCATTCCCTTTCGTCTGAATGGATGCGTTCACCTGTGCTGCTCATTTCTCATCTAATCTAATAATATACCACCGCCGATAAATTCGCGCAAGATGGAATTTAACGGAACCTCATGGGGATCAACTGGCAGGAAATAATCCAAAAATTTTAAAATTCTTTGCGCTTCGCTATATTCCGGGCAATCCTTAGGTACCTGAAATAAGATTGGATCCGCAAAAAGTTTCATCGCTGCAAGTTCATATATCAATGCAGAATTGAACATCGCATCTGCCTGTTCCTGAAAAGGAAAAATATTTTGATTTTCACCATTTCGCACAGAATTCCACATTGAAATCGTTTTCTGTGCAGAATTCCCCCTTGTTCTCGCATCCCGGATAATTCGCCGAATCAATCGTCCCTCCGTTGTTGGAATCCGGTTATGGTCATCCAGATTCAGCGTAGTCAACGCACTGATATAAATTTTAAATTTATCCTCTCTGGGAATGGAATACGTCAACTTATCATTCAGTCCATGAATCCCTTCTATCACAAGAATTTCATCCTTTTCTAACTGCATAAACGGCTTATTATATTCTCTCATTCCCGAAATAAAATTATAAGTAGGAAGCTGAACCTTTTCTCCTTCTAAAAGATGGTTCAAGTCATCATTGAAAGTTTTTGTATCAATTGCTTCCAAACATTCGTAATTATAATTTCCCTCTGCATCGAGCGGTGTATCTTTCCGATTGACAAAATAATCATCCAGACCAATCGGATGCGGGCGTAGACCCAATGTTTTTAACTGAGTAGACAAGCGGTACGAAAATGTTGTCTTTCCGGAAGAGGAAGGGCCTGCTATTGTTATGACCCGGCATCCCTTTTCTGCGATCCGTTCTGCAATATCACCAATCCTCTTTTCGTGTAATGCCTCCTGCGTGAGCATCAGCTCGCGAAAATCCCCCTTTACAATTTCCCGATTCAACTCTCCGACCGAAGAGACATGCAGTTTTTCTGCCCATTCATTTGTCTGCTGCATCGTATGATACAATTTCATACTAGGTACAAATTCCGGCACCTCTACCGGATTGCTCCGTTTGGGTATAATGAACACAAATCCATTTTCAAATAATTGTAACGAAAAATAAGATAATATCCCGGTACTGTATGGCATTGCACCATAATAATAATCAATAAATCCTCCTAAGCGGTATACGGTCATGCGGGAATTTCTCCTATATTCCGTAAGAAGGCTTTTTTTATTCATACCAAGTGAATCAAACAACCGCTTGGCATCCCTTGTTGAAATAACCTGTTTTTCAAACAGAAGGTCTTGTTTTACATAGTCTTTCATCCGCTTTTCGATTCGTTGTAACAAGGTTTCATCCAGTAAACAATCACCATGTATTCTGCCAAAATATCCGGTATCCAAACTATATTCTAAAGTTACTCGTTCTATTTTCTCTTTTGGAATTTCTGCATAGACTGCCTTTAACAACAACATCGACATGCCACGGATATAAGCCCTTTTCCCGTCCTTTTCTTCCATTGTGACAAATTCCACTTCACTCCCATCCGTTACCTGATGATACAGTTCCTGAATTACCCCATTGCATCTCGCCACAATAATCGGATATTTATAGTCTTTTTCATACGTTCTGCTTAATGTAAATAATGTCGTATCTTTCGGACACGTTACTTTTTTTCCATGCAATGTAAGTGTGATTTCCTCCACTCCGTGTTCCCCTTTCTCTCATTTTGATTCCATTTCTGAGCATACCAGTATCTCATTGATACATTTTAGTGTATGCAATAGTTCTTCTCTTCTTGTCTTGGACGAATCAGAAAAAAATGGATTCAATTTTTCGATAATATGTAATATTTTTTCCTTTTCTCCCAGTAAATACGCTTTATATTCTAACGGATTCTGCTGTAAAGACATTTTCCCATAACAATATTCCGATTCACTGTATACAGGAACCGCCAAATCACTCCTGACTGCTCTGACTGCCAAATATGGTTTACCCTCATCGATACAAAAATCCTCTTTGATTATCTTAAAATTTAATTTAGACAACAGCCGGCGTACCATGCCACAATCCGATTGGGGCTGCAGAACTAAGTCCTTCACATTTACAAGCACCTCTGGATTTCTCTGTAAAATACGGCAGATCAACATACCGCCTACTCCCGCGATCAGAACGGTATCCACTTCTCCCGGTACGATTTTTTCGAGCCCATCACTTAACCGGCAATCAATCTGTCCTTCCAGCCTTTCACGAACAATATTTCCTTTGGCAATCTGAAGTGGTCCCTCATTTACATCCATGGCAATTACTTTCGGACACTTTTTTTGCTGAGCAAGATAAATCGACACATAGCCATGGTCACAGCCAATGTCAGCAACACGACTTCCTTCAGAAACCAGATCGGCATTCATCTGCATCCGTTTTGACAATTCCATTAGTCCAAATAATCCTTTAATTTTCTACTGCGGCTCGGATGTCTCAGTTTTCGGAGTGCCTTTGCCTCAATCTGCCGAATACGCTCACGAGTCACATCAAATTCTTTGCCGACCTCTTCTAAGGTTCTGGCACGTCCGTCATCCAGTCCAAAACGAAGGCGGAGAACTTTCTGCTCCCGTTCCGTAAGGGTACCAAGAACTTCTACCAGCTGTTCCTTTAATAACGTAAATGCTGCTGCTTCAGCCGGTACCGGTACATTATCATCCTGAATAAAATCACCAAGATGACTGTCCTCCTCTTCACCAATCGGTGTTTCCAAGGAAACCGGTTCTTGTGATATCTTTTGAATTTCACGGACACGTTCCACCGGAAGATTCATTTTTTCAGCGATTTCCTCCGGGTATGGTTCTCTTCCCAATTCCTGTAATAGCTGACGCTGCACACGAATTAACTTATTAATGGTCTCTACCATGTGTACCGGAATACGAATCGTTCTTGCCTGATCAGCAATTGCCCTTGTAATCGCCTGTCGGATCCACCATGTAGCATAGGTACTGAATTTATACCCTTTGCGGTAATCAAATTTTTCTACTGCCTTGATCAGACCAAGATTTCCCTCCTGAATCAAATCCAAAAAGAGCATACCACGTCCTACGTACCGTTTGGCAATACTTACCACAAGCCGGAGGTTTGCTTCTGCCAGACGCTTCTTTGCCTCTGCGTCTCCCTCTTCCATGCGCATTGCCAGTTCTTTCTCTTCATCAGCCGTCAAAAGCGGAACTTTACCAATCTCTTTCAGATACATACGAACCGGATCCTCAATGCTGACACCATCCGGAACTGCCAATTCTATATTTTCTAATTCCTCTTCCGTAGGCTCGTCATCAACATCCAGAATAATATCATCCTCACCCGTATCATCCTCTGGAACAATTGCAACAATTCCCTTATTCTCTAAATACTCAAAAACCTTTTCCGTTGTGTCTGGATCAAGTTCCATTCCTACTTTCACAAATGCATTATTAATCTCATCGAAATACAATACATTTTCCTTTTTCTTTGCACTTTCAACCAGAACACCTAATATTTCAAGCATTTTTTGTTGTTCCTCTACATTTGTATTTTTATTATCCATGTTTTCCTCCAATTCTGCTGCTTTTCAGCGTTCAAATTATTTTATAAAGAGATTTGTAATGTCTGTATTTTTCTTTTTTCTTCGATCAGTTTTTGTAATTCATTCAAATCGGTTACATGGCGGCTGCGATAATCCAAACTGTATTTCTTAATACTCTGCACCACTTCATTTAAAGCCTTTTCCTGCTCGGCATTTTGCGTTACCGCCTTGAGCTCCTTATTAAAAAGTCCTGCCACCAGAGATTGCTCCTCTTTACTTTGAAACCTGCTAATTATTTTGGCCGGTTCTACATGCCCCATCTTGTCATGCTGTTCATACATCATTTCTGCTACCTGATGATAAGGCTCGTCCACAAAATCATCCACGGAAATAATATTTTTCGTCTTATCAAACAATGCCGGATCATTGCTCAGCCATGTAAGAAATATACCTTGCCGCTTTGCAATTCCGTCCTCTTTTTGAGTAATTCCCGCCTGCAAACGTTCCTTTTTCCTCTTTTCATAATCAATTCCTGCCATTTTAGCACTGTGATATGCTACTAATTTGCGAAAGTCTTCCGTTCTCACGGAATATTCTCTGGCAAATGCTTCCATGTAATTATTTCTTTCAATCTCATTATCAAAGGTTAAGCATTTTTTCGCTACTTCATTCATAAATCTTGTCTTTGATTCCGGATCATCCATATCATATTCTTCTTTGATATGGTCAATTTCATAAAAGAAACTGGTTTTTGCCTTTTTTATCCGTTCTTTAAATTCCTGCGGTGACAATCCCTTCATAAATTCATCTGGATCTTTATAAGGATGCATATCAATAACTTTTACCCGTATATCTGCTTCCTTCAACATAGGAATTGCCCGCATCGCCGCTTTTATACCGGCACCATCACTGTCATAGCACAAATATACTAAATCCGTATACCGCTTTAACAAACTGCAATGCTGACTGGTGAACGCAGTTCCTAAAGAAGCAACAGCATTGGAAAAGCCTGCCTGATGAAGTGCGATAACATCCATATATCCCTCACAGATTATGATTCCTTCACTTTGCTTTCCATGAATAAAATTCAGACCGTATAAATTACGGCTCTTATCAAATACAATCGTCTCAGGCGAATTCAGATACTTCGGTTTTGCCTCTCCCATCACCCGTCCGCCAAAAGCTATAACACGGTTGTTGCGGTCAAGAATGGGAAACATGACACGATTCCAAAATTTATCATAGGCTCCCCGTTTTTCGTCATACGTAAATAGTCCGGTTTCCTTTAAAATATCATCCCCATAACCTTTGCTCTTCATGTATCGATAGAGTTCACCGCTGTTTTTATCCGAAAAACCAAGTCCAAATTTGATAATCGTTTCTGGTTCAAGTTCCCGGTTCCTAAGATAGGCATAACCATCTTTTCCCCGCTCTGATTTTAGTTTGGCAAAATAATATTTTGCTGCCAGTTTATTGACTTCCAAAACAGCATCCCGCAAATCCCTTTTCCTTCGTTCCGCAGCAGAATCACTGCTTTTTGGCATATCCATTCCCGCTTTTTCAGCCAGCTGCTCCAAGGCCTCCACAAAAGTCAAATTCTCATATTCCATTAAAAAAGTAAACACATTCCCACCAGCACCACAGCCAAAACAGTAATACATCTGCTTTCCGGGACTGACTGAAAAGGAAGCCGTTTTTTCGTTATGGAAAGGACACAATCCAACATAGTTGCTCCCCCCACGTTTCAACGTCACATAAGTAGAAATAACATCTACAATATCATTGCGGCTGCGAACCTCTTCCACAAATTCTTCCTCGTAATACATTAACCTCACACTTTCCCTTACATTACCGACCATGTTTTTGGTACGGTCAGACTTTCAAACTTCATTACGGCATACCGGTCTGTCATTCCCGCAATAAAATCACATACCGTACGCTCTGTTTTTTCCCCTTTTTCCTCCATTCTCTGCCGATACTCTGCCGACATTTCTTCTGGATGTTTTAAATAATAATCATATAATAAATCTATCATATACTCCGCTTTTCCCTCTTCTGCTTTGGCAACAGAATTAGTATAGACCATTTCGAACATAAAAGCACGTAATCCCTTCAACGCCCTTTCAATTTCCTTTGACATAATAATATCATTCTTCCCCATACTACTGCTTATTAAATCATGAATCAACGTATTTAGGCGTTCCCGCAGGGTATTCCCCAATATATCAGTAAATTCCTTTGGAATATTTTCTTCACAGATTACTTTTCCCCGGATTGCATCATCAATATCCGAATTTATGTATGCAATTTTATCACATATACGAACAATTTTCCCCTCTAAAGTAGATGGATTTCCTGCCGTAGAATGATTGCGGATACCATCTCTTACTTCCTTTGTAAGATTCAGTCCCTTACCGTCTTTTTCTAACAGTTCCACCACGCGGACACTCTGCTCCTGATGATGGAATCCTCCCGGACATATGCGGTCCAGCACTCTCTCACCAGCATGTCCGAAAGGTGTATGTCCCAGATCATGTCCTAATGCAATTGCCTCTGTCAAATCTTCATTTAGACGCAATGCCTTTGCCACTGTTCTGGCATTTTGTGACACCTCTAACGTATGTGTCATCCGGGTGCGGTAGTGATCCCCCTCCGGGGCAAGAAATACCTGCGTTTTTCCCTTCAGACGCCGAAACGATTTAGAATGTAAAATCCGGTCCCGGTCCCGCTGATAAACAGGTCTTAAATCACAGGGTTCCACATAATAATCCCGTCCCAACGATTCGTCGCTAAAAGAAGCATACGGACTTAAAATATCATGTTCTCTCTGTTCTAATTGTTCGCGAATTGTCATATGCACCTCTGTATAACTATGATATTGGGGTCAAAAGGTATTTTGCCCCCAACTGATATCCGAAATACACCTACATAGTATAATTTACAACATAAAAAAGGATTTTCCTTTTTTATTTTCAAAAAACCCCGGTCCTATTCTATCCGAGCTTAAATGTTATGGATACCGTTCCCCTTCCAATGGCATTTTCCAATCCGGTAATATTATTGACTCTTGCTAATTTAGTATAAGAATAGGAAGTTTTAAAAGTTTTGTAAAATAGGACCAAACAGTCAGAACCATATAGCTTTAAATCACCTGCCTGAATTGTCCCCGGCTTTTCTGCTTTTGTAGGCAGGGAATAGGATAAATAGTAATATTTTTCATTGCGGTTCAAATCACTCATTTTTATTGTCATCGGCAATTTTTTCTTCCATGCCCTTGTCGTTTTGTTATTATACAAAGTTGCCTCAAATTTTTGTCTTCCAATTTCAAGAATCAGCTTTTCTTCTGCCTCTTCGGGATTTTTTGCTGCTGGTCCTGCCGTCGGTTTAACTGTCGGCTTTGCTGTCGGCGCGGAAGCTGCTGTTGTCTGGGAACGTTTCTTCTTTGAAGTCGTTTTCTTTTTCTTTGCCGCATTCTTTTTCGTAACTATCACCTTACAATTATATTTTGCTTTTCCAATCTTAGCTTGTACAATGGCAGTCCCTGTTTTCTTTTTGGCAGCAATGGTAACACCGGATTTACTCTTTCTTTTCAGGGATACAGAACTTTTGCCTCTGATTACTTTCCATGTCACCTTTTTCTTATTATTGGATAATTTTATTTTCTTTGATTTTCCCACAGTCAGAGTTATTTTTTTACTGGATAATTTCACCTTGCCCGCTGCAGATACCGGAACAGAGACAAGAGAAATGATTAAAATTCCAGACAAGAATAGGGAAAATATCCGCTTTATCATCATTTTCATTGTGAACCTCCTTATCATTATCCTAATGCCACATCTAATACCATCATCAGAACAAATCCCAATGCCACACCAATTGTACCTACGTTGGTATGTTCCCCCGCTTGCGCTTCCGGAATCAGTTCTTCCACTACAACATAAATCATTGCTCCCGCAGCAAAGGATAAAAAATAGGGAAGAAAGGGAACGACCTGTCTGGTGAGCAGAATGGTGACCACCGCCCCGATCGGTTCCACAATTCCAGATAACATACCGTACAAAAATGATTTTCTTCTTGATACTCCTTCACTGCATAGAGGCATGGAAATAATTGCTCCCTCCGGAAAATTCTGAATGGCAATTCCCACTGCCAATGCCATTGCTCCGGCCATGGAAATACCACTATTTCCTACAATTGCTCCGGCAAAGGTCACGCCTACTGCCATTCCCTCTGGAATATTATGAAGGGTTACTGCTAGGACAAGCATTGTCGTTTTTTTTAACTGTGTCTTAATTCCCTCCGGCTTTTCACTGTCCAAATGAATATGTGGGATAATACTATCCAAAAAAAGTAAAAAACCCATTCCGAGCAGAAAGCCTGCTGCCGCCGGAACAAAAGCAAACGTTCCTTTCTCTTCTGACATTTCTAGAGAAGGAATCAGCAAAGACCAGACGGATGCGGCAATCATGACACCCGAGGCAAAACCTAACAGTAATTTTTCGATTTTCCTATTCATATCCCCTCTCATAAAAAATACGGTAGCCGCACCGAGTGCTGTACCGAAAAAGGGAATCATCAGTCCTGTTATTATATCCATATACTTCTTTCCTTTCTGAAAACTCGGGATTGCTTAATTTATAAAAATAGTGTATTCTATAAACAGAATATTTGTTTGCTTTCTTCAAACGAATGATTCTACTATAAACATATGAATAACAAAAAATACAGTGTATGTCAAACTGTATTTTGGAATGGAGGAAATTAACATGGCACGAGGAGCAGGAAAAAATGGATGGGCTCTTTTTCTCTTGGTATTAGCAGGCGTTGTGCTTGGTAGTTTTATCGGACATCTGGCAAGTGGTGTCTCTGCCCTTTCTTGGTTGGATTACGGCATGAATTTCGGACTTGCATCTCCCATCAAATTGGACATCGGTGTTATGGTTCTTACCTTTGGTCTGACCATTAAATTTACCATCGCAAGTATTATTGGCATTATTATTGCTGCCATTATTTATCATTTCATCTAAGAAAAAGCGGCATGAAATGGGAAGTGCACCCCAAATATCAGAAAAAAACAGCTAATATTTGAGGTGCTGTTCGCTTTCACAACGCTTTTTTTAATAAATTTTTTTCCATAAAAGGTCTCAACCGTTTTTGATTTCCCTTTGTAAGTTCATCTGAATCATAAATATGTACATATTCTTCCAGCGTTATCCATTTATAGTCAATCGTTTCACCCTCCTGCAAAGTAATGGAGTCTTTTTCTGCATCCGTAATACAAAGATAGCCATAGTAAATCGACGCCTTTGACATTGTCTTATAAATAAATTCCAGATCTCCGGCAGCGATTCCTGTTTCCTCTAACAATTCACGCCTTGCTGCCGCTTCAAATTCTTCTCCTTTTATTACCGACCCCCCTGCACTGGCTTCCCATAATCCCGGAGCATTCTCTTTGTTCCGGTCACGTCTCATCAAAAGAACCGTTCCGTCCTTATGCATAACAAGAATCTCCACAACGACATGGAACAATCCAGCCGGAATTTTTTCCCCTCTCACCAAATCGACACCCGCCAGTGTACCGTCTGCCCTGTAGGCATCCCATAACTCAACCATTCTGTTAAATCCTCCCTCTTACCGTCACACAAAGCATTATAACTCCATTTTTCTACCATCTAAAACAGCTTCTACTAATTTATCCCCATTATAGCATAATTTCAAAGAAAAGAAATCCTCTTTTTCTTCCATCAAATGAAAAAATATTTTATCTCCCTCCCATATGGGCAGATCATATACTTTATCTTTCTCTACCCATTCTAAATCTCCCTCTGTACAATCGGTAAGTTCTCCGGTAAAACCGTCCGCCTTATATAAACACATATATTCGACCATATCCCATTGGTCGGCGATAAAAGTAACAATGCCGCAAAATTTCCATGATGTCAATGTAAGTCCTGTCTCCTCCTTCACTTCCCGGAGCAGACATTCTTCCGGTGTTTCCTCCGGCTCAAAATGCCCGCCTACACCAATCCATTTGTCCTTATTGACATCCTTTTCCTTTTTTACCCGGTGCAGCATTAAATACTGATTCTCTTTCTCAATGTAGCATAACGTTGTTAAGGATGTTCCCTTTTTCTTTTCAGACAATTTTTTCACCTCCATACAATTTTACAATCTGATTCAAAATTTTCAGATTATCCGTAAAATTTTCTTCTGTTTCCAGACGGTGTCCTACTCCATCTATCACCGTAAGCGGATAATTTTTCTGCTGACAGACTTTCTTTAAACGCTGCATATCAACAAAGGAATCTTCTGTTCCTGTTACAATACATTGATAGTCACGCTCCTTTTCCATATAAGGCAATGTCTGATTCAATGGAGTTAAAAGAATATGGGTAACCGGTGAAAGTTCCCATTCATCCTCCAGCCAATGGGCAATCACTGTACCAATGCTTTTGGAGGCAAAAACAATATGAGTATATTGGTTCCAATCCACCTTCTGTAATTGTGTTTTTACATTTTTTTCTGCTATCGCAGCATAAGTATCTAAATCTGACAAGCCATGAATCCCTTCCACATTATAAGATTCTATTTCTATCACTTCATATCCTTTTAACTGATAGTAAAATTCTGCATAATACAAAAGTGGGCAATCGACACTGTAATTTACACCCGGAAATAATACGATTAATCTTTTATCCATTTTGACCTTGGTCTCCCTTCTGAGAACGATATTCATTTCTTGTCATCCCGGCCTGTTCTGACTGCCAGCATGTACCATCCTTAAAAATCAATATGATTTGAATTTCCGGATGATTTTCCTGAAATATCTTTGCCTCTCCCTCACCCATAACATAAAGTGCCGTTGCCAGTGCATCCGCTTTTACACCGTCCTCTGAAATCACGGTGACGGAAGCCAGTGTATTATCTGCCGGCATGCCCGTACGCTTGTCCATAATATGGTGGTATTTTTTGCCGTCCTTTTCAAAATACCGCTGATATATTCCACTCGTAATAACCGCTTTATCTTCTACCTTTATTGTACCATACAAGCTGCTCCCATCGGAAGGATCTGTAATTCCAACAACAAAAGAACTTCCATCTTCTTTTTTCCCTAATGCCTGTACATTGCCACCAAGAGAAACAATGGCAGAGTCGACTTTTTCTCCCTGTAACAGTTCCATTAATTTCTGTGATAAATATCCTTTTGCCACCGCTCCTAAATCTATTTCCATTCCTGCCTCTAACTGCACCTGATGTTCCGCAAGAAGTTTAATTTTCCTATAGTCAACTTTCGCTAATGCTTCTTTTCTCTGTTTATCTGTTGGTATCTGATAATTTTCCGTCGTAAACCCCCATGCTTTCACAACCGGATAAACAGAGATATCAAAAAGCCCTCCGGTTTCCTTTGAAATCTCTATGCTTTTTTGAATCAGCTCATAAGTTTCTGTCGAAACAGTCACGGGTGTCCCTCCGGAACTGTTGATTTTTGCCACATCACTTTCTTTATCTGTCACAGAAAAGACTTTATCCATACGTTGAATCAATGCCACCGCTTTGTTCATTGCCTCTGAAGCATTACTGCCATAAATGGTTACTTTCATTATCGTATCCATGGCAAAGATTTCTTTTTCACACTTGTTTTCCTTTGTTTCTAAAACATTACTTTCACCACTGCAGCCGCAAAGAAAAACAATAGCAAGAATCACACTAATGATTACCTTTTTCATCACATTGTTCCTTTCTCCGCTGTTCTCTTGAAAAAACACATCCGCAATAATCCTGTCGGTATAAATGATACTGACGGGACAGCTCAATGCTCCTCTTATAACCATTTTTCTTTTTGAAGTCTGACGGCAAATAGGAAATGCCATATCTCTCTGCTGCTTCCTCTCCCACATGCATTAATAAGTCCGCATTTTTATGAGGACTTATCGATAATGTAGTGCAGAAATAATCATAGTTTCTTTTTTGGGCTTCTCCTGCCGTTTCAAACAGCCGCAACCGGAAACATTTTTTACATCGTGCCCCCCGCTCTGGTTCATGTTCCATCCCCTTGGAAATTTCCAAAAATCTCTCTGGATCATAATCCGCATCGATCCAATGAATTCCATTCCCAAAAGATGATTCCGACACAAAGCGTTTTAATTCCTCTTTTCTTTTTCTGTATTCCTTCTCTTCTGTAATGTTCGGATTATAAAAAAATAACGTAATCTTAAAGTATTCATGTAAGTATTCCAATACATAACTACTACAGGGAGCACAACAGCAATGGAGAAAAAGAGAAGGCTTTTCTTCTGAGCTATCTGCTTTTATCGTTTCTAATAACACATCCAATTCTTTTTGATAATTCCTTTTATTCATCAATCGTTATTCCTTTCCTTGCCAGCGTTATCACTCCTGCCAGATTTCCACGCTTTCCATGACTGGCACGATGGGAAAATAATTCCCCGGAATGACAACAGGTACAAAGACCACTTGTCTCAATATGCTCTTTCGGCACACCTATTTCCCTAAAAATGATTTCATTGGCACGCCATAAATCCAGCTGATATTTCTCCCTTGATTTCTGAAACAAAATCTCATTCCAATCTCTCTCTTCAAACTCCTCTTGGAACTGTTCTGCCACCTCTGCACTCACTTCATAACAGTCCTGACAAATGGACGGTCCAATAACACATAAAATTTCTTCCGGATCGGAACCAAATTCACTTTCCATTTCCCGAATCATTTTTGCACCAATCCGTGCGACTGTTCCCCGCCAGCCGGAATGGGCAGCCCCAATGGCACGATTCCTTCTGTCATAGAAAAATAGTGGTACACAGTCTGCAAAAAAGGTCATCAGAACAACACCCTCATCATTGGTAATCAGACCATCCACTCCAACAATGTCTGACTCCCTGTTAAATCCTTTTCCTGCATCCGCTTCCGTTACTCTCCGAATTGTCGTCTCATGAATCTGGTCACTAAACACTAACTGGTCAATATTGTATCCCACAGCTTCTGCAAAACGCCTATGATTCTCCCTTACATCTTCCTCCTTATCCCCTCTCTGAAAGCTCAGATTCATCGAAGAACAAAAGCCTTTGCTCACGCCACCATAACGTGTGGAAAAACCATGAACAATCCCCTCTTTTTCCAAAGAAGGAAAGGTATAGTAGACAACACCATTGATTTCTTTTCGATTTGCCTTCATATTTTTCACCTCTTTTGATATACTATTGTTATCAATATAATTGATTTTATTTTCCGAATGGAGGTTTTACTATGCCATGTATTTATGCTCATGATTCCTTTGGCCGCCGTGTGGCCGCACTGCTTCCAGAGGAGTTACAGCAAATTATTAAAAAACATCAGGATGAATTTAATGCCGGATTACAGGGACCGGATTTTCTTTTCTTTGACCGCCCGATGTTTCATCTGCGAACAAACCGCATCGGTCACTGGCAGCACGGAACGTCTCTGACCCCATTTCTGAATCGGCTTATCCCCCTGATCAAAGAAGAGGGAATTGATTCTGGTATGTACGCCTATACGCTCGGTTTCCTATGTCATTTCATTTTAGACAGCGAATGTCACAGCTTTGTAATTCCTATGTCAAATAAACCGGGATACCGTCATCTTGCCATTGAAAATGAATTTGACCGTCATCTTTTGCGAAAAGATGGATACCGTCCTATCACTTACCCAATTTGGAAAAAGGTTCTATGCAGCCCTAAAATCATATCGGCAATTTATAAAACTTATCGTCCATTTCATCTCTCTAAAGACGAAATCAAACGTTCTCTTAAAGGTATGCGTTTTTACAAATGGCTGCTGACAGGCGGCCGTTCCATCAAACGGGCAATCGTCCGTCTCCTTATGCTGCTATCTTTACATTATGCCGATCTGGAAGGTCATATGATGGATCTGCATCCGAAAAAATATGCCAGAAAAACAAATCAGAGTTTACAGTTCATATATGATAATGCGGTTCACATTGCGGAAGAACTGTTACCGGATTTTCATTTGAGCGTAACAACAGGAAAACCGCTTCACGAACGGTTCAACACTACGTTTAAATGCAATGCACAGGAAACGTGATTCATGTGATTTCTTTTCTTATTTCATATCACCCAGATCACGCTTATACTGACGCAGAAATTCATATACCAGTTTTCGTTTTTCATGCCAGAACCGCTTCCCCGGAGCTGTAACAAATTCCATTTGCTTCATATGTCGATAGGTGTATTTTTCAAAATGCCTGCACACCGAATCAAAGGAACAGTTCTCCTCCTTAGAAGCAATCCATGAATCCAAAATGATTCCCATAGCTCCGGTATCATCCAGCATATCGGATTCCATAAGCACCACCAATTCCAAAGGGGTGCTTTTTTCATGAAGTAGTTTTTTATTGGAATGTTCTTCAATTAAATAACAGATAAAATCTACTTTATCCTGTGGGTAATTCCGTCGTTCCAAATATTCACGACAGAGAATGGAACTCGCTTTTGCATGTCCGTCTTCCTCTTCGTTTCTCCCATATCCGGCATCATGAAAAATAGTAGCGATTTTCAATGACTCTGTATCCAATGAATCATCCTTTAACTGATTGGAGATCCGAATCATCCACTGATAGACGCGAACCGTATGAGCGTAGCGGTCATATGCAATTTTATTCTTACTTTTGTCGCCTTTTTTTCGGTCATAACTGTAGAGAATCTCCTCTACATACTGAAACATCCCCTTGTGCTGTCTCATTTTCTCCTTCACTTTTTTGTCCTCTTATTTATTTTCTTCCTGCCGAATCTCCCAGTGAATCAAAAATGTCAGTGCGGCACGCAATACAATGATTCCTGCTACCACACCAAGTTCCTCCCACTCCCGTACTACAACTGTTCTGAGAATTTCACTTCCCAGCTTAAATTCCAGTCCCATTGCCATTCCTTTTGCCAAAATCAATCTGGTATCCGGATTCCCTTTCACATAATAGAAGAATCCTCTTAATCCACTGTATATCAAAACACCGACACCAATTGATTCAAATAGCAGAATTGCCCATGCAACAATTTCATCTAAAATATAATTCACAAATTCCATGGTAGTCCTCCATTCATGCTTTATCTGCACACCCCTTTCCCTTAAACACCTTTTCGCGGTAAACATGTTCCGTTTTTGTCACTAAATCAGTCCCTTCAAAATCGAATTCAACCACATAGGGCATCCAATCAATAATACGAAGAAAATCCTCACAGCCAAAGCTGTCATCATAATAATTCAATATCGTACTCAACGCAGTTCCATGCGTACCAATCACAATGTTTTTTCCCAAATTGGTTTTCAGAATTTCGTCGAAAGCCTCCATATTACGCTCTTGTACCATAGCAATGGATTCTCCACCCTCTTCGTGGTAATTGTGGTCTGCCCAACGCTTTTGAAACATTCCGTGGTTATTTCCATTTTTCCCTTTCTCCCTTTCCCTTAAACGCTCGTCGGTTATAATTTCTTTGCCGTAATATGCAGCAGTTCCGGCAATGGTATCAAGACTTCTTTTATAAGGGCTGCAATAAAATCGGTCAATCTGCTTATCCTTCAGAAAATCTAATACAATCCGGGAATCTGCTTTTCCCTCTTCTGTCAAGGGACGTGTCCGGTCCTCTTTCCATGCATGCTCCGGCTGTGCATGACGCACAAAATAGACTTTCGTCCTTGTTTTCCTCATTTCTGCACCTCCTATATTTCAAAAAACTTTCCATTTTTAGTATAACTGAATTATAAAACACTATGTCCCCCAAGTCAACACAACTTGGAGGACACTATGTTCTGTCTCTCTATTAAATTAGAAGATATCAAAATTAAAGCAGGATATCCTTCATGTCCGTAATAAACCACCCGCCATTTCTGAATTCACAAGTGTACTGATACTTTTGTTTTACAATCTTTGATGTATCATTCCCGTAATAGACCTTAATTTTTTCTTTGGAATTAATTTTTACCTGATTAGGAGCAACGGTGTCCAATGCCGTAATTGAACACGCTTTTACTTCCTCATGAATTCCACGCTTATAATAATTTTTTACTAAGTTACACTGCTGGCGATACACATCACTGTCTATCGCCAGAACCTGATACATCTGATCTGTGTTCCCAGTGTTTACCGACTCCGTAAATATATTGATATAATCTTGAAAAACTTTCTCTAAGGAACTTACATAAAACGAGGATGTGTAATAACCTTTATCCTTTCCCGTCCGCACAAAGGAATCCTTGCTGTCCCCTGTATATGTTTGAAAGAAATTTGAATATACCGGCAGTTGTTCCTTCATTCCCAACTGAAAAAGCTGGCCTGCCTTATCCTTCTGCTGTTCCTTCTCTTCTCCCACGCTGCTCTCCGATTGCATTGGTTCTTCTGTTTCGTTCCCCTTTGCCGATGGCTTAACTCCGGTACTGCAGGTAATGCCTGCCGTCGCCAATACAACCACTATAAGAGGTATGAGTACCCATCTGGAATAACATTTTTTCACACTAATGGCACGAATTCTTCTCTCCATTTCTTTTCCTTTTCTGCTCATTGACAGAATCGGATATCGAAAATCTCCCCATTTTGCATCCGACGCCAGCCGCACCAGCATTCTTCCATAGCAAAAACGCCTTTCTTCCCCTAACAGCTGAATTGCTGTTTCATCACAGAACAATTCCGCATCCTTTTTGGAACAGGATACCGCCAGCCAGACAAAGGGATGGAACCAATATACCGATGCCAAAAGCATGCGGGCCATTGCCCAGATGTGGTCTCTGTGACGGTAATGTACATATTCATGCGTAATGATCTGCTCCATTTCTTCCTTGTCCGCTCTTACACACTCCTCCCCATATACTAAAAACTTGGGAATATAGATCACTGGCCGGAAAAAGCCGTACAAACATGGATTCTGAATACCGGAAACGGTATATATTTTAACGCTATCCCGTTTTCCATAGAATCTTCGATTCTGTTTTAACCTTTGAAGCAGACAGATATTGGATAAAACAAACCATAACAATAAAAGCACCGAAATAATCAGCCACCCAATACCCAAAATAAGTTTTCCATTTACACCCTTCAAATTCTGTACAAATTCTTGAAAAGTATTTCTCTCTGTATTTTCCGACTCTAGACTGTTGTAACCATTCTGTCTGACCGGAAACTTACCGGCATTCTCCCAACTAGAACCGGAATTCCAGACCTGCCCTGTTTCCCTATCCGGCTGTTGACCGGCTTCGCCCAAATTGGAAGTCTCTATCTTCTGTTCTGTCTGTTCTGTCTGTTCTGCCGCCGGCCAGTCTGAAACCCTGTCTGAAATAATATTTCCCACACTGAACGGTGTCGAAATGAAATTCACTGGAATCATAAACCGCAGCAGAACTACAAGCCAAAGGGCATAGATTCCGGCATAACGGATTTTTCCCATGAAAATTTTCCGAATTCCCAGAATCAGCAATATCAGAATAGAGGATTCCAAAATCCACTCCAAAAAACTTCCCATTACTTCCCCTGTCTTCCTTTCCCTTTACAACATCACACATCATTCTTCTTTTGTCTTTTCTTCGGCAGCTTTTAATATTTCCTGTAATTCCTGAATATCCTCTTTGGATAAATCATTCTGACGCACCAAAGCACTCATCATCATGCCAACACTTCCATCATAAATTCGCTGAAGAAAATCTCTTGTCTCCTGTACAACAACATCTTCTTTTTTTACTTTTGGGAAAAAGTATTTTGTTTTTCCTTTTTCCTCATAACCAATGAGACCTTTTTCTGCCATTCTTCGCACCATCGTTGCAGAGGTACTTTTACTCCAGCCGATACGCTCATTCAAAATCGGTACAATCTGCATCAACGTCCGCGGATGTTCCTCCCAAAGGCAATTCATCAAATACCATTCACTGTTTGTTACACGAATTTCCTGTTTCACCATGTCCTCCTTCACTGCGCTTCCTATAATACGCAATTGATATTTAGAATCTACTTTGTAAACCTTATTATAATGCAATCAGTTTAGTATGTCAACCGTTTTTGCAAAGAATTAATTTCGCTGTAAGCATTTTCACTGAGGGTGGGGGCACAGACAGTGCCCGTTAAAAATATTTTCATAAAATTATGGTTGACCCAGTAAACCTTTTGGGTTATAATTTGGTTTACAAAGTAAAATTTATTATTAGTACGAAAGAGAGGTTCTATGAAATGAGTCAGTCTAATAATTTGCAAAGGAAAAAAGGATTCGATGTTCTGAGAGGAATCGGCATCACTGGAATTGTTCTATACCATTTATTCCCCTCTGTATTTCCGGGTGGCTTTCTCGGTGTTCCTTTATTTTTTGTATTATCCGGCTATCTTATGTTTAACACCAGTGAACGAAAATGGAAAGACGGAAATTTTCACATTATAAGTTATTACAAAAATCGTATTCAGAAAATAACTCCACCATTATTTACAATGGTTATAATTGTATGCTGCTTTCTGACCTTGACAGAGAGCAGTCTTCTGACAGGAATACGGGAAGAAATCTGCAGCATCCTTTTGGGTTATGACAACTGGTGGCAGATTGTCGAAAATGCCTCCTATTTTTCCAATCTGTCCGATCCTTCTCCTTTTACTCATCTTTGGTTTTTGGCAGTAGAAATACAATTTTATCTTTTCTGGCCATTTCTATTTCTGTTTTATAAAAAATGCTGTCAGCGGATAAGCGGCAGAAAAATGTGTTTTTTCTTTTTGCTGCTCGCCGTTCTCTCCGCTGGAGAAATGTTATTTCTATACACTCCGGGCGAAGATCCGTCCCGGGTCTATTACGGAACAGATACCATGGCATTTTCATTATTGATTGGTATGTTTTTAGGTGCTGTCCGGCAGCAATATGACAGCCTTTGTTCTGATTTACCAAGAAATATAATTGTTGAATTCATTTTTGTGCTCGTTCCATGCATTCTATTTCTCACAATGAACGGGCAGAACGGTTTTCTCTATCAAGGTGGCATGTTCATGATCAGTCTGTTTTATGCTGTCATGATAAACCTGATAGAAAATCAGGACAGACCGGATAAAGATACCGTCAACGCTTCCCTCTTCTCCTTTTTGGGGAAGAAAAGCTATTCTATTTATTTATGGCATTATCCAATCATCATCTTAACATTTATTCAAATGAAATAGGAGGATAAGCAAATGAAAAAGACAATAAAAAAATATTCACGGATCGTTATATTATTATGTTGTACAATAGTTGGCATTTATGGTATATGGAAAGCACCAAAATCAGATGAAACAGAAATGAAACAGGAATTACTGCAACATGAACAGGCCTTACAACATGAGAATTCATCAACGGGAGCTGCCTTATCAGATACAGAAGCTCAGGCAACGGCTTCTCCTGATAAAAAACAGAACATAAAAGAACCGGAATTGTCAGAAACCCTCACCGTTATTGGAGATTCTGTTTTTCTTGGTGCGGCACCATCTTTCCAAAAAATACAGAAAAATGTAGTAATTGATGCGAAAATTTCAAGACAGGTCCGTCACGGTCTTGATGTGGCAAAGAAATTACAGAAAAAAGAAAAATTGGGAGACACTGTTATTATTTCACTCGGGACAAACGGAGTATTTAATCCTGTCACCGGTCAGGAATTCATTGATTATCTGGGAACCAAAAGAACCATTTATTGGATTACTGCCTATGGAAAAAATTTAGAATTTCAAGAGGAAGTAAACCAGACCATTCAGGAGCTGGCAGACAAAAACAGCAATGTCCATCTGATATCGTGGGATAAAGAGGCAGAAAAACATCCCGACTGGTTCTATCAGGATGGTACTCATCTGAATACAAAGGGGCAGGATGGGTTTTCACATTTTATTAAAGAACAGATGGGGGGAGAGTAATCCCCCTCACTTCCTTTTTTCCGGTATCTTTCCAAGTAAGAACATAACAATTGCAGACACGGCAAAAAGAGTAACAAATGCAACTGCGATGCGGCTTATCAATAATATGAATGACTGCTCTTTCTGCCATGTATCATCTATGGTATAGAACACATACTGCGTATCTGCCCCATACTCCTGACAGATTTCAGTTAATTCTTTTTTTGCCTTTTGGGAAAACCCGATTTTATATCCCACCGGAAGCCGGACACTCTCTCCCTTTTCTACCTCTCTTGCAACACAGTCACTCATCTGTGCCAATATGTAACTATCATCTTCCAATTGGATCAAATAATACTGATAATATTCGCCCCATATCCGTGCTAAAAATGTACTGGTAAGCACCTCCGCTTTTTTACGCTTTGTTGCACGTTTCCTTGATTTGGTATATTTATCACACCATCTGCCAAGATTGTATACTCCGGTAGAAATAATTGATTTGGGGGTAATAACTCCCGTTTCCGCAGAGTTCGTCATCTTATCAAATTCCGCCTTAGAAGCAATCTGTTTTACATCTTCCGCTGCCGGTCTGCCAACTAAGGCATCACAGGTTTTTTCCTCCAGATCCTTTGCCGTAACAACATCTTCTTTTTCTTTGTCCCATAAATATCCCTCCAAACTAAAATTTGTAAACACAAAGAGTGCCACAGCAATTCCAATTATAACAGATATCCATGTCTTTAATTTTTCCATCAAAATCCTCCTAAATCAAACAAATGCAATTTTTTATCTGTTTTCATAAACAATTTCCCCATCAATAATAGTATATAGTGTCTTTGTAAAAACTTCCATGGGATTCCCTGTAAAAACAGCAACATCCGCATCTTTTCCCACCTCAAGTGAACCAACACGGTCGGATACCCCGCAAATTTCTGCGGCATTGATTGTAATTGCTTTGAATCCTCCCTCCATAGAAAGCCCCTGTTTCACAGAAAGTCCGGCACAGAGCGGTAAATACCGAATTAAGGAGACCGGATGGTCTGTCATAATTGCTGTTTTTATTCCGGCACGCTCCAAAACTCCTGCTGTTTTAAAACTCATGTTTTTCACTTCTATCTTGGAGCGGGAAGTTAAATCCGGTCCTACGATGACAGGAAAGCCGGAATCTGCAATCTCTTTTGCAATTAAATGCCCTTCTGTGCAGTGATCCAGTGTCAAATTCAAATGAAATTCTTTTGCGATACGAATTGCAGTCAAAATATCATCCGCCCGGTGTGCATGAGCTTTCAAAGGAATTTCCCGACGAAGTACCGGAAGCCAGCACTCCATTTTAAAGTCTTCTACACCGTTTTCCGTTTTTCCCTGTTCTTTCTTTTCTTTATACTGACACGCCCGGTATAATTCTTCCCGAAGCATTGCCCCGATCGCCATTCGGCTGCCGGGCATTTTATCCTTCTGCCCATAATTCATTTTCGGATTTTCTCCAAAGGCTACTTTCATTGCAGCCGGGGCTTTTACTACCATTCTATCGACACAGCGTCCCTGAACTTTCATAAACAAGGACTGTCCCCCCACTACATTGGAACTGCCCGGACCCGTCATTAACGAAGTGACTCCGGCAATGATCGCATCATGAAATGCCGGATCCATCGGATTAATGGCATCCAATGCACGTAAATAAGGTGTTACCGGAGATGTCATTTCATTACAATCATCACCGACAATGCCCCATTTTTCCTCCGCAATCCCTGCATGGCAATGGGCATCAATGAATCCCGGCATCACCCACGCTCCCTGAACATCGAGTATCTGTTCGTTCTTCCGAGATTCTCCCGACAGTTCTTTCATATCTCCTACTGCTGCAATTTTACCGTTTTCTATATACACATAACCGTTTTCATATGTTACACCTGCCATTGTAAGGACTTTCCCATTTTTCACCAGCAATGATACCAACTCCATTTCTGTCCCTTAGTTTAAGCAAAAGAAGAGGTTTTATGCATCAGAATCACGGTCTCAATCCCCCTCGTCCACGGGAACATATCGATACACTGTGCCTTCACCGGCTGATAGCCATGCTCCAAAAATACTTCCAGATCTCTGGCAAAGCTCGTCGGTTTACAAGAAATATACAAAATCTTACTAACATTAAAATCAATTATTTTCTTAATTGCTTTTGGATGAATCCCCTCTCTTGGAGGGTCCAAAACAATAAGGTCAGGAACTTCCTCCAGTTCATCCATTACATTCAGTACATCACCGGCATGAAAGGTACAATTTGTCAGATGATTGAATGCCGCATTTTCCCTTGCTGCATCGACCGCCTCCTCTACAATTTCCACACCGACAACTCTTTTTGCCACCGGAGCAAGAACCTGTGCAATCGTTCCGGTTCCGCTGTACAAATCAAAAACGACCTTTCCCTCCACATCACCAACATATTCTCTTGCCACCTCATAGAGCTTCTCTGCTCCCAACGAGTTCGTCTGAAAAAAGGAAAAAGGTGAAATTTTGAACTTTAAGCCAAGCAGTTCTTCGTAAAAATAGTCTTTTCCATACAGAATGTGTATTTCATCTGCTTTCACCACATCGGACAAGCTGTCATTTATCATATGTAAAATTCCGGCATAATGTCCCCTTGTCTCAATTTCTAAAAGCCGATTCCGGTACTCTTCCAACAATTCTTTTCCTTCCGGTGATTGAATCATTCCCTGTGAAGTTGTCACAAGACAAATTAGCATTTCACCTGTTTTTCTTGCCTTTCTCACAAGAAGATGACGCAAAATCCCCTCGTGCCGCATTTTATGATAGAAGGTCAGAAGTTCTCCCCCCAACTTCTTTTCCCTAAAAAAATGCAACGTAGCTGTTAAAATTTTACGGATATCCTCATCCACAATCTGACATTGTGTCACTGGCACAATATCATAAAAACTCCCCCTTTTGTGAAGCCCTAATGCCAGCTCCCCGTCCTTTACTTCATCTCCGAAAGAAAATTCCATTTTATTACGGTATTCCCATTCATCCGGACTTGCCACACAATTCTCAAGCGGAAAATCTGCCAGTATTGGTGTAAGCAGATTTTTCACCTGTGTCAATTTCAGTCTCTTTTGCCCCTCATAATCCAGTGTCTGATAAGAGCAGCCGCCACAATCTGAAAAATGCGGGCAAGGCGGGATTTGTACCTCATCTTCTGCCAGTTCTAGAACTTCAATCAGCATACCCTCCGGTCTTCCCTTTCGAAGCTTACTGCAACGGAAAGAAACTTTCTGGCCCGGCAGTGTATTCTTTACCAGTACGGGAGTCCTTTCCCCCTCTACTCTTACGTAACCTTTATTTGGAAATTTCAGAGCGGTCACCACTCCTTCATAGCATTCATTTTTCTTCATGAAACCCTCCATTTATTCAATCCATTCACTTGAATCAGTATAACATACTCCATTCATCAGGGCAATTCTCAGTTAGTGTAGATCATACAGTTTTTCTTTATGATATGAATTGCTAAAGTTAATAACAAAGGGGACTGTATGATGCTTACTATTGTAAAGGAAGGGCTCGTATCTTTCAAGGAACTGGAACAAAAAATATTTACTTCTGTTTGTGAATCGGGAAGAGAAATGACACAAGGAGTTTGGAATCTTGTTCAAAAGCTTGGGGAACGAATTGATGAAGAAGAAAAAGAGAAGCCGTAGGCACATCTGTAATTGCACAGTATTTCACGCAGAAACAAAACAATGAGAACAGTATTTCAATTGCGTCACTAAGAGGTGTGCGTGGTCGCGCGCACCCTTAGTGCTACGTAATTGATGAAGCGGGAGCGGCTGTTCGAGTGTTTTGTTTCTGCGTGAAAGACAGGAAATTACCTTGATTTACCATGAAAAATCATATATACTATACTACATAGTATTAGAAACAATATCATACACTGTGCCAGCACTGTAGCACGGTTACAGCATCATATCATACACAGTGCAGAAACGAGGAATGCATATGGAACGTTCAAGCGAAGAAAGTATTATGGACATTCTGAAAAAATTACAGGCAATTGATTACATTGATCCGGATGAAATACCGAACATTGATTTATACATGGATCAGGTAACGACCTTTATGGATGAGCATCTTGCTGCCTGTAAACGGATGGATGATGATAAAATCCTTACCAAGACCATGATTAATAATTATACCAAAAATGACTTTCTCCCGCCACCAGTGAAGAAAAAATATTCCAAAGATCATATGTATCTTCTCATTTTTTTATACTATTTTAAAAATGTGCTGTCGATTAATGATATTCAGAAAATTTTCAGACCTCTGACTGAAATGTTTTATGACAATAAATCAAGAGATGTTTCTTTGGAAGAAATTTATCAAATAATTTTTAAGATGGAGAAAATTCAAACCGACCACCTCGCCAAAGAGATCTTGCGGCGGTTTAAAATCTCCCAGAATCTGTTTCCTGACGTCAAAGATGAAAAAGAGGCAGATTTTCTCTCTCACTTTGCCACCATTTGTCTGCTCAGCTTTGATGCCTATATGAAAAAAATACTGGTGGAACGAATGATTGACGAAATCCTTTCGGATGATAATGATACCAAAGTAAAAAAATAATCCGTTCAACCACAATAATGGAGGTTTATATGAGTAATTTATTCACTGGATTAAATGATAAACAACAAGAAGCGGTTCTCCATTTTGAAGGACCGCTCCTTATTTTAGCAGGAGCGGGATCCGGAAAGACCAGAGTACTGACTCACCGCATTGCCTATCTGATAGAAGAACATCAGGTGAACCCTTACAACATTCTGGCGCTGACTTTTACCAATAAGGCAGCAAAAGAAATGCGGGACCGTGTGGATAATATCGTGACCGATGGTGCCCAAAATATATGGGTAAGTACATTCCACTCCACCTGTGTACGTATATTACGCCGTTATATTGACCATCTTGGATATGACAGGAATTTTACCATATATGATTCCGATGACCAAAAAACATTAATGAAAGATATTTGCAAACACTTAAACATTGACACAAAAAAATATAGGGAACGCACCTTTTTAAATGCGATTTCCTCTGCCAAGGATGAATTGAAAACACCGGCACAGTATGCTGATGAAGTGGCAAAAGAATACAACAAAAAAATATTTGGCACCGTTTATAAAGAGTACCAAAAAAGATTAAAGCAGAACAATGCATTAGATTTTGATGATTTAATTATGCTGACCGTTCAGCTTTTCCGGGAAAATGCAGAAGTTCTTGATTACTATCAACAGCGTTTTCAATTTATTCTGGTCGATGAATATCAGGATACCAATACCGCACAGTTTACCTTTTTAAGTCTTCTTGCCAGCCGTTATCAGAATCTGTGCGTAGTAGGTGATGATGACCAGTCCATTTACAAATTCCGCGGTGCCAACATTTATAACATTCTTAATTTTGAAAAAATATTTCCTGCTGCTAAGACAATACGACTCGAGCAAAACTACCGCTCCACCGGAAATATTTTACAGGCCGCTAATGAAGTAATAAAAAATAATACGATGCGGAAAGAAAAATCACTTTGGACCGATGCCAAGGAGGGAGCACCTATTTTTTATGGCAGATACGACAATGAATATGAGGAGGCTCAGGGTGTTGCTTCGGATATTCGGAAAGAGAAAAAGGAATCTGGTCGAGGTTATTCGGATTTTGCCATTTTATACCGCACTAATGCTCAGTCCCGCATATTTGAGGAAAAACTGGTATACGAGGGGATTCCTTACCGAATCATTGGTGCAATCAATTTCTATGCACGAAAGGAAATTAAAGATCTGCTCTGCTATTTGAAAACGGTAAACAATTCTGCCGATGACATTGCTATCAAGCGAATTATCAATATTCCGAAAAGAGGCATTGGACAAACCACGATCAGCCGGATTACCGACTACTCTTTCGAGAATGAAATCTCTTTTTATGATGCTCTGACTCAGATTGACAGCATCCCGGGATGTAACCGCTCTGTATCGGCCATCCATTCTTTTGTAGGGTTTATTGAAAAACTCCGTGCCAAATTAAGAGACGAAACCTACTCCTTGGAAGATTTAATCAACGAAATTATAGATACCACCGGATATGTACGTCTTTTAGAGGCGGAAGATACCGTAGAAGCCACCTCGCGTATTGAGAACATTGATTCCTTAATCAATAAAATTGTCCAATATGAAGAAGACTGCGAAGAAATACCTACTTTAGCAGGATTATTAGAGGAGATTGCTCTTGTTGCAGATTTAGATACCGTATCCGACGATGCCGAGCAGGTTTTACTCATGACATTACATAGTGCCAAGGGACTTGAATTTCCTCACGTGTATATTTGTGGAATGGAAGAAAACATTTTTCCCGGCGCCATGGCGGTATTTGGTGATGATCCAACAGAACTGGAGGAAGAGCGCCGGCTTTGCTATGTGGGAATCACAAGAGCAAAGGAGAAATTAACACTGACCAGTGCCAATCAGCGAATGAAAAATGGAGAGGTAAATTTTAATCGTCCTTCACGGTTTATTCATGAGATTCCCCGCTATCTCATAAAACAGACCTATGGTGCCGTTCCCCCAAAAATAGAAAACTCATTTACACCCCAGAGCAATTTCTCATTTGGGACATCAGCGGATTATTCCAGCAAGAAAGCCTCCCTTTACCGTAAGGACCGCAAAAATCCTTTTGCTGATAATCCTTACATCCAAAAAGGAATCGGAAACAATACCGGAATGGGAGAACCCGATTATCAGACAGGGGATGCCGTACGTCATTTCAAATTCGGAACCGGCACTGTTACCTCCATGACAAAATTGGATTCCGATTATGAAGTTGTAGTAGAATTTGAAGGATTCGGACAGCGTAAACTCCGCTCTTCGTTTGCCAAATTAAAGAAATTGTAAAAAATGAAAAAAGTTGTAGTATAAAAGCCAAAAACGTGTTACAATAGTATTATCGAATGAAACCGTAGAAAGGATGGTTGTTATTATGGCTGGAAAATTAGATGAACTTATTAACAATGTTAAAATCAATGAACTTTTAAATAAGAAAAAGGCAGAGGACGAAAATAAATCTTGTGTTCTATGGGTACTTGCTATTATTGGTGCCGTTGCTACTGTTGCGGCAATTGCTTATGCTGTATATCGCTATATGAATCCAAAATATGCAGATTTTGACGGTGATTTTGATTACGATGAGTTTGAGGATGATTTCGATGATGATGACATTGATGATAAAGATGTTTACGTGAAATCTGTGAAATCTTCAAATGAATAATGATAAAATCTTTTCATTATATTTATATAAAGCAAAATAAATATGCGGCTTATCTTTTGTTAAGTCGCACATTTGTTTTGTTTTGAGCGTCGGTTTTTCACGACGCTTTTTTACTGTATAGGAAAGTTCGGCATTTGCGGAGCAAAGTTTGCTACAGGCAAACTTTGAGAGCGTCGGTTTTTCACGACGCTTTTTTTATTTTAATTCCTCTACTACCTTTGATATTGCAATCGCTAATGCTCCCGGACCAATATGGCAGGAAACACTCAGGGACAATGGATTTACCACAATGTCATGTCCCGGGAATTCCTCTTCTAACTCAGCCCGAAGTTTCATTGCTTCCGTATCATCTGCCGTATAGGCAATTTCTACATGGAAATTATCTCCTGCCGGATCATGAAACCGCTCCTCCAAATCTTTTCGAACCGCTCTTAACATCGTTGTCTTTGCCTGTTTTAATGTTTTCACCTTTGCATAGGCATCCAGTTTTTCACCTTGAATCTGCAGAACAGGTTTAATACGAAGAACCGTACCAATAGCAGCCGCTGCCGCAGTAATACGTCCGCCCTTTTTCAAATATGACAGTGTATCTACCATTATATAAATACTGGACTCAAACTTCTCTCTGAGAAGAATTTCCTTTATTTTTGCTCCATCATAACCTTTCTCTGCCAGCTGTATGGCATCCAGAACAGACTGTCTCTGTGTAACCGATATTCTCTGATTATCCACAACAAAAACTTTACCTTCAAACTCTTCTTCATAAGATAACATCATTGCCGTTCCGCAGGCACTGCTAAGCCCACTGGACATCGGAATATAAATGATCTCATCATACTCCTTTAACGTATTATTCCAAAGCTCCGTCAAGGCCTCTGGACTAGGCTGTGATGTCATAACATCAGCATCCTGTGCCAGATAATCATAGAACTCTGTCTGAGTCATGCTAATATCTTCAAAAAAAGTTTCTCCATTTACAAAGAAAGGCATTGGTACGACCTGTATTCCCAGTTCTCTTGCCTCATCCTGTGTAATTCCACTGTTACTATCTGTAATAATGGCTATTTTACTCATAAAAAACCTCCATTCCAAAAACATAAGATTAACATACTATACTATTTTTTTTCCTATTTGTCAATGATCCGGTACTTTTTTTGAATCCGATCCAGCTGTCTTAATAGAGGACGATACAGTAAAAATAGAAAAGCAGCTGTCGAAATTCCAAAAATGATATTAAAGGGAAGCCCCTGTGCAAGAACCGCCAGTACAATTGACAAATTTGGTTTCTGTGATGTATAAAAAATCGTATTAATGTCTACAATCCCGCCATACAATACAACGGTTGCCACAAGACCATAGACAGCAACCAAATATTTATTGCCGCCTTTTCGAAAGAACACACCTGCCAAATATCCAATTAGCCCTAAAGCAAACATCTGAAACGGCGTCCATGAGCCTTGTCCAAAATAAAAATTGGAAACAAAAGCACTGACTGCCCCCGTTATAAAACCAACTTCTCTTCCCAAGGCAATTCCGGCAATTATAACAATGGCGGCCACTGGCTTTACTTGTGGTAAAAAGAAAAATGCAATTCTCGAAACAATAGCAATTCCACATAAAGCTGCCATAATGGTCAGAAGAGCTACACTTGGTTTTTCTTTTTCAAACAAAAGAAAAAATCCAACCAAACCGGACAATATAATAGCAAGACTGACCGCATAATAAGCTTCTCCCTTCAATACTCCGATACCATACCACAAAATGACTGCCATCCAAACACACAGCCCTATTTCAATCCCTGTTCTTTTCTGCATAACACTCAACATCCTCTATCGTAATAATATTCCTTGAGACTTCTCTGGCAATTCGATTCATACTGGTTGTATAAAATTGATTTTCTACAAAAAAGGTTCTCGCTGCCGACATGACCTTGGTTCTTCCCTGAAACATAAGAGCGACATAATCTGCTGTTTCTGCCATAAATTCCATATCATGACTTACAACAACAAAC
This sequence comes from uncultured Lachnospiraceae bacterium, assembly GCA_947631505.1. Taxonomy (GTDB): domain Bacteria; phylum Bacillota; class Clostridia; order Lachnospirales; family Lachnospiraceae; genus Eubacterium_F. The sequence continues at coordinate 51,455 of CANRLR010000001.1, forward strand.
GTTTTACCTGACTTTTTGTAATCAGACAAAAGCTTCCGCAGCTTTTGTTTGGAAGCAGCATCCAACCCTCTGGTGGGCTCATCTAATAAATAAAGTTCTCTCTCCTCCCCCAAAATAAGCGATAATGCCAGACGCTCCTGTTCTCCTCCGCTCAAATCCAGCGGATTTTGTTCTTCATACCCCTTCAATCCGAAAAACTGAGCCAGTTCCCCGATTCTTTTCCTGTCTCCGATTTCTTCCTGAACCGTCTCTCTCAAAAATAAATATTCCGGCTGCTGCGGCAGAACGCCACATCTTTTGGGCATATTCCGAATTTTCCCAAGATAAGGCCGTATATTTCCTGCCAAAAGCTTCAAAAATGTACTCTTTCCACTTCCATTTCCTCCCGCTATAAAGGTAATTGCTCCCTTCGGAATACGAATGGAACAATCATGTAAGACATCCGGTTCTTTTTTCTCATAACGGAAAAATAATTTTTTGCATATAATCTTATCTTCACTTATTTCACATTTTTCTTCTAGTTCTGCCTGCTGTTTCTCTTTATAATTCTCACAGAACCATATACGTGCTTCCTTTTTGGAAAGTAAATGACTCAGTCCTTCGCTCTCTCCCTCGAACAGTCGAAAATAAGATGGAAAAAAGGACAAAAAAGTATCCCCCGAATTCATCCTTCTGCACATGGCATAGACTTCATATGGTTTTCCCTGTGCCTTTAGCTTTCCCTTTTCCATGTAAAACATTGCATCCGCATATAAAATCAAATCCTCTAACCGCTGTTCTGCCACAATAATAGTAATGCCAAGTTCCTCATTGATCTGATGTAATAATTCATATAATCTTCTAGCCGCCACCGGATCTAACTGACTGGCAGGCTCATCCAACAGAAGAATCTCAGGATTCATCGCCACTGTGGAAGCAATATTGAGTATTTGCATCTCCCCTCCGCTTAATGACATAGTATCCTTTTTTAATAAATCCTCCATCCCGAAAAACGTAACCATTTCCGCCAAGCGTCTCGACATCCGGTCTTTTGACATTCCTATATTCTCAAGTCCGAAAACAATCTCATATTCCACCCGGTCCGTCACGATCTGATTCTCCGGGTTCTGCCATACATATCCTTTCCGTAATGCATGACAGAGCATAGTTCCGTTTTTTTCTCCTGCCCGCTCCTTATCCCCAAAAATCTGTCGCAGCAATGTTGTTTTCCCACAGCCGGATGGCCCTGTCAAGAGAGAAAAAGAACCTTTCTGAACAGAAAAATCATTTATTTGAATGGCTGGCTCTGTCTGTCCCGGATAAAAATACCGGAAATCCTTCGCTTGGACAATATCCATAAGAGTTCCTCCTTTCCCCACATCCACAGTGGCATACCATAATACAGCCCGGCCAACAATACCTCTCCGGCAGATGGTTTCTCTATATGAAGAGAGGGAAAAAATCGGACCGGTCTATTCTCCGTAAAAGAAACCAAACAAATACCCGCAAATAAGATTAGTATTAACAGAAGCAGAATCCTATCTTCTGTTTGAAATTTTTTATCATAATATGAACTTCTGTCCTTCATGCCATAATAACGGTCTTTCATCGCAATGCTTCTCTCCATGGAATGCTCCAGCTCCATCCTGATCAGACTGGAAATTGCCAGCCATTTGTTTCCATGGATAGATGACATTTCACGAAAATCTTTTGCCGCCTTTGGTACAAGCCTCAGTACCATTGAAAAAAGCAAAGAAAATGCCGGCAGTCTCTTTCCCGTTAAAGTCATAATTTTCTCTGCCGTCATGCCCCTGCTGAAGCAGGCAAATAAAAGAAGAGACGCCATAAGGATACCTGCCATATGAATTCCGTAAACCAAGGCTTCTAAAGTAAATCTCGTATCCATAATCTCAAAAAGGAGGGTTCTCCCTCTATGATTAAATAAGGGATTCAATATAATACAAAAAAAGGCAGTCAGAGCACTTGCCCCGACCATTTTCATCCCCTTTGTCACTCCCATAAATGTAAAATATGTGCCTAATCCCATACAAAAAATAATAAGGTCTATTATGGGATGCCCCAGCCAGATCATAATGACAACGGCCAAAATATAATACAATAGAATAAGCAGGGGATGGCACCTGAAAAAACCACTCATGCGTATCTCCTTTATCTAATACTGATAATCATAAAAAAACCGAATGTTATCTTCTGTTCTTACTTTATAATTACTCGCCCCCACTCCCGGTATTATTTCCTTAACAGCATATTTCCAGCCACTTTCCCCACCGCAGTCAAATTCATACAGATTTCCGATTCCTTTGATATAATAGGTACCATATAATGGTGTATATTGGCTGTCTAGGGGAATACCGTTTTCTTTGCAGATTTTTTTCAACAAATCATATACCGTTTCACCTTCCGTAAAAGAAACGACTCCTTTATAAAAAATACCATTCGATGGAATAATTTCCTCGATTCCCTCTTTCCATAACTCCCTTTGTGATAAGATATTGATACAATCAATTTGAAAAGAGACCTGCAGGGGGTTCTGTTTCTTTTCCTCTTTCCCGGTTTCCTCTTGGGATAAATCCGGGGTAACCGTCGGTTTTGCTGTTGCTGTATTATGTTCCTCTGCTTTTTCTGTATTTTTTTTCTTTGTCTGTCCCGATTGTTTTTTATCTGTATTTTTCTGATTCGTCTTTGTCTGCTCCTGCTCCGAATTTTTCCCCTGTTTTCTGCTTTTTTCAGAAATGTTCTTCTCCTGCTTTTTCGACTTTATTTCTTCTGTTTTTGTATCATGATCGGGAACTGCTTCTCCTGTCTTATTCTCCTGTATAAAACTTCCGGTAACAGAAGGCTGGATAATGTTTTCTTCGATTCCCTTCTGGGTCATATTTTCTTCCTTTGGCATTTGCCATCCCTTACCAATCAGAAAAGCGGCCAGAATAAAAAAGAAAGCACTACAGATTACAATATATTTTCGATTCCATTTCATATAAAAATCCCCATTCCAAAGTGCCACAAATCGTGTCACAGCATTTCATTCACTTTACACTTTAACAAAGTTCCCTCTTTATTACAAGCAATTTTTTGATAGACAAACCTTGGCAGCATTGCTATAATGAGTTCGGATGGTATCAAACTGGCAATCTGCCAGTAATGAATAACATAGTTGCCATAATGGTTTTCGCAAGAAATTAATAGGGAAGGCGGTGTGAGTCCGCCACAGCCCCCGCTGCCGTATTAGGGGATATGGACAAAGAGATACCACTGGCATATGCTGGGAAGGTTTTGTCCGTAGATGATTCTTAAGTCGGAAGACCTGCCTTATGGTGTGAAATGTGACCTTTCGGAGGGAGAGGAAATGTTTTGACTGAATTCATAGTCATCACAGGTCCTGCTATGCCCTTTTTTGGGAAATATCAGGACTTTTCTTTTGTTATCGCATTATAATTAATACCACAAAATATAATACGCGATACGCGAGAAAGAAGGTTTTCTTATGAAACAATCAAAGAAACTGTTTTCCTTGCTGATGACTCTTGTTCTGGCATTGTCCCTGACAAGCGGCTTCTCAGCAAAGGCGGCAGACACACAGACGAACAATCTCACCGTGACACTACGGGTAGAACAGGATGCTGCTACGCTTCTACCACCAGTTAAAATCACGCTGACAGAAGCAGACAAAAAGGATTACGGAATCGGTCTGTCAACCGAAACTCTGACACCGCTCCATGCACTTGCAAAATATCTTCAAACGGAAAAAAAAGTCAGCGATGAAAACATGTCAGATTATATCTCTCAGAATAATGGCTGGATTACTTCCATCAAGGTAAATGAAAGTGATAACGGAACTCCGAGCAGTATGAATCAGACGGATACCTCTTGGATGTTCGCCGTGAATGACAAAAGCAATCTTGTGAACGAGAAAGCATCCGAAGGAAGCGATTACGCAATTCATTATACTTCCTATGATTATCCATTGACAAATAATGATTCCATTTTGTTCTATGGTATATGGTGGGGTGTTTACGGAAAAATTGATGCCTACTATTCTGCATTTGATAAAGAACAGTACAATGCAGCAACAAATCAGGAGGTTAATATTTCCTTGAAACAGACCGGAATTTATGATACAACGAACACCTTTGGTGCCAGTGCAGATTCTATCGTTATTGCGTCCAAAAATGGTATTCCTGTTCCGACAGAATATGACCTGAAAGGCGTCACTGACAAAAATGGTAATGTTACATTAAAGTTCCCATCCGCCGGAACTTATACGTTATCTGCCTACCGCGAAATCAGCGTAGAAAATGATGACAGTACAACCACTGAACATTATGACATTTCCCGTCCTTATTCGGTTGTGACCGTAACAGAGGAACAACTGGCAACACCTCCTCAAAAAAATGATACAACCGTTACCAATTCAAAAAACAAACCAGCGTCGGGTATTACCGTGAAAAAACCAGCAAAAGTAAAAAAATTAAAAGCCACGGTAAAAAAATCAAAAAAGACAAAAAAAACAGTAAAACTTACTTGGAAAAAAGCGGCGAATGCCAAAGGATATCAGGTCTATGTATTAAAAAAAGCGAAAAAGGGAACAGCAAAAAAAGGTCTCAAAAGTTCCTACAAGAAAAAGGCAACCGTGAAAAAGAATAAAGCTGCCATTAAGCTGAAAAAGGGAACGTACAAAATAAAGGTACGTGCCTACAACAAATCCGGCAGCAAAACAAAAAACGGTTCCTTTAGTAAGGTAATTACGGTAAAAGTAAAATAATCGAAACGATGGAGGAAGGATACCATGAGACAGATATTTAAAAAATTAATGCTATTTCTATTAACGGTATCCACTGGTTTGATGTTCTGTTCTTTTTCCGCAGCATCTGTGGTGCAAACACAAACACCAATTCAAACAGCAAAGGGCGGGACTATTTGGACCCGCTCTTTCTCCACCAGTGGAATTTCCTACAATTCCGTTCCTGTTGTAACCGAATCAACCATTTATCTGGTAAACGAAAATACACTTTTTGAGATGGATTTAAACGGAACTATACTTCGCAGGCTCACTTTGACGAAAAGTATGAACTCAGCCTGTCATATGATTTTAGAGGGCAAAAAACTATATATCCCGCTTTCTGGCGGCATAATGCAGTGCGTAGATACAGAGACCCTCTCCTCTCTTTGGATTAGCGAAGCTTTTGGAGGACAGTCCCTATCGAAAGTAATTTATCATAATGGATATCTGTATGCAGGTACTACAACAATGATTGACAGTTCTTCTACAAAGGGGCTCTTTTTTTGCTTAGACTCCGAAAACGGGAAAACGAAATGGAGCTATGCGGATTATGAAAATCCCGGTGGTTATTATTGGAGCGGTGCTGTTGTGATAAAGGACCGACTCTATTTCACTGGTGATAATGGCAGGCTTGTTTGCCATAGTCTGCTGACCGATGAATTATATCATACATGGACGCTTACACAATCTGCCAAAATTCGGACCGGCATTCTCTGTGATTCCAATACAGACACATTATATACAGCCTCTAATGATGGGATGCTGTACCGGATTATTCTTAATGAACAAGGGGCCCCCGAAAAAATTGAAACTCTGAATTTACATCCGGACGCAGTCTCAAAAAACTGCACCTCCACTCCTGCCATATACAATGACAGGCTTTATATCGGCTCGATAGCAGATGGCTACGGAACTCTTTCCGTTATTGATTTAAAATCCTTTACACTTCTATATTCTGTCCGTGGCAATAAAGCAGCAGAAATCAAATCCACACCTCTCATCAGCACCGGATATGCAACGGAAGAAAATCATAACAAAGTATATATCTATGTTACCTATAATGCTCCGCCCGGAGGTATTTACTATTTAGAGGATGATGAAAACTCGGCTGCCGGAACAATGAAAACCTTGTACACCCCTTACACAGCAAAACAATTTTGTCTGTCCAGCATTGTCAGCGGTGCAGACGGCACCTTGTATTATTCCAATGATAGTGGTACACTATTTGCAGTACAAGAAGTAGATACCAGCTCTGACCGTACTGCGATATCGACGGTGTCTCCGGCTTCGACGACTTATGAACCGAATGAACGTCCAATTCCTGTTAAAAAAGCAAAAATAGTAACACCAAAGAAACCAACGAAAATAAAGGTGAAAGTAAAAAAAGCAGGAAAAACAAAAAAAGGAAGGAAAAAAAAGAAATATACCGTCACTTGGAAAAAGAATTCCAAAAAAAGCCAGACATTACTTTATATAAAGCAGGGTTCTGGTTCATGGAAAAAACATGTAATAAAGACAAAAAACAAATATTCGTTTACCAGTACAAAGAAAAAAATATGGATTCGTTTTCGCAGCAGAAACAAACAGAACCGACAATGGATTTACTCTTCTTATACAAAAACAAAAAAAATCACACTAAAATAGGAGGTCACTATGGAACAAAAAGAACAGTTAAAGCAATTCAAGCAGTGGATTGAAGAAAGTAATAATATTGTATTTTTTGGCGGTGCCGGTGTTTCTACCGAAAGTAACATACCAGACTTTAGAAGTGTAGATGGCTTGTATAATCAAGAATATGATTATCCACCGGAAACCATTTTATCCCACACCTTCTTCATGCAGAATCCAGAAGAATTTTACCGTTTTTACTGGAATAAGATGATTTTTGAAGAAGCAGAACCAAACAATGCCCATCTTGCCCTCGCCAATTGGGAACGGCAGGGGAAATTAAAAGCAGTAATTACGCAAAATATTGACGGACTTCACCAAAAAGCCGGCAGTAAAGAAGTATTAGAATTGCATGGTTCCGTACTTCGCAACAACTGTATGCACTGTCACAAATTCTATTCTTTGTCCGATATTTCCCCCAAAAACGGTATTCCAAAATGTGAATGCGGGGGAACGATCAAACCGGATGTGGTTCTTTATGAAGAGGGATTAGATACTTATACCTTGGAAAAATCGGTGTCTTATATAAGCAATGCAGATATGCTTATTATCGGTGGAACTTCTCTTGCTGTATATCCGGCCGCCGGCCTGATTGACTACTACCGTGGCAATAAGCTGGTACTGATCAATAAGGACAAAACCAGCCGGGATACAAAGGCGAATCTTGTCCTCCATCTGCCGATCGGAGAGGTACTCTCGCCTTGGGCCTGATTCTCTTATCCTTTAAAATGAATCGTAAGTTCTACAATTTCACTTGGCACTGTGAGTTTGGAAGGAATTCCATAGCCGCCTGCCCCTGAGGTAGTGATGGCACTCATCGTGTCATATTTTTTGATACCATAATTCATATCGTTCGCTGCCAAAACAGCAAGAAATCCAAGTGGATACTGTCCTCCATGGGTATGTCCGCAAAGAACAATATCAGCTCCCGCTTTACTGAGCTTTTCCAAATCCTTTGGTCTGTGACTAATGACAATTACCGGTTTTTCTGTATCAAGACCACTCATGATCTGCTCTACCGGCATTTTGTTCCGATCTGCATTATCCCGTAACCCCACAATCTGAATTCCTGCTGGAAGATATGCCGTCTGATCCTGCAAAACAGTAATACCTGCGTTCCTGAAATAGGTCGTGAAATCTTCTTTCAGGCGAAGCTCCTGATTTCCCTCTACATAATAAATTCCCTGCTTCGCCACCAGTTTTTTTAATTCTCTGCTCGTATACTGTTTCAAGGAATCGGTCGTATTCCTATCAAAAATATCCCCTCCCAGTATAATCATATCCGGTTTCATTGAATGAATCTTTTCTACTAAATGTGAAACACCGCTTCTTGTCACAGCACTTCCTATATGAGTATCTGCCACATATACAATTGTCAAAGACTCTTTCTCTGATGTTTTATTCACCTCAACGGTATAATCTGTCTCTGTCACATATCTCATACGAAACAGGGAAAAAACGCCAATCAGAGCCGTTACAACAAGAATCATATAGATTGTCTTTGCCGGATGATTAAAAAATTTATAAAGTTTGCCCTGCTTCTTCTTTCTTTTCCCGAACACTCGAATGATTCCCCTCAAAAAGCAAAAAAATGGCGTGTATAACAGAATGCTCAGATACACAGCACTGACCCCCTGTAAAATAGTCCGTAAGGTCTCATTTGAAATCCATGAAGCATTATAATAGCATACATATAAATTCAGAATAAATAAGAAGTTCAAAATAAAATATGTGATATCGGGAATTCGGTTTCTTTTATATAAATGAAAATACCGCAAGACAGAATAAGCCCCTAATAAGAATACTACCAGATAACATAACATCCGAAGAAAAATCATTTTAATCCCCATTTCTGAGCGATTTATCGCAAAGAACCGCACTAACAAAGCGGCGATTACCGCCGCTTTTGCAACAACGGAGACGGTGGGATTCGAACCCACGTGCCCGTGAAGGCAAAACGATTTCGAGTCGTTCTCGTTATGACCACTTCGATACGTCTCCATAACATAACAATATGATTAAACCATTATTTTGTCATTTTGTCAATGCCTGAATGAAAAACATTTCGACTGCCAGCTGGTCTGATATCTTTCCTGTCTTAAATGATTCTTCTAATTCTAAGCGTATTCCCAGCATATGGAGTAGTTTTTTCCTCGAAAATAATTCTGCCTGCTTTCCATATTTGGAAACGGTAAAGGAGGGAATACCGATTTTTTTTGCCAGTTCATTGTTAGAAAGTCCCAACCCCCGGCATTCTTTCACCTGCAAAAGAATATTCAGATGTCTTGTAAAAAGATATAAAATAGACATCGGTGATTCCTTATTAGCCAGCAGGTCTGAATATAATCGCAGTGCCCTGTCCTTCTCCTTCAATGCTACGGCATCTATCATATCAAAAATCCGGGACACCGTAAGACCGGAACAAATGATGTCCACATCCTCAGCCTCGATATTTACCCGTTTTCCTACATAGCCGATTAATTTATCCAGTTCATTATTTAACATCTCCATATCCGTACCTACACGCTCAATGAGGCATTCTACTGCCGCACCGGAAATTGTTTTCCCTTCCTTTCCGGCATAACCGGCAATCCATTTCCGAAGCATTCCTTCCTTTTGCGGGAGACATTCCGTAACACATCCATTCTTGTTCAGCCATTTATACAATTTATTCCTTTTATCGACTTCCCGTTCCACAAAGACCACATAGGTCGTATCCGGAAAACCTTCTAAAAAATCAGTCATATCACTCGCACTTTTCAATAGGGAACTATCCTGAATCACAATAAGGCGGTGAGATGCCATAAAGGGCAGAATCTGTCCTACATCCGCAATGCTCGATGGTATCGCTTTCTCCCCCTGAAAATAGGTGCAGTTCATCTCATCTCCCGGTACGGATAATTTTTCGATAAGGCAGTGCTTGTAATAGCGGACCATGTACCGTTCCTCTCCATATACTAATTGAAAACGGGAAATCGTGTTATTTTTTAATTCTTCTGCCAGTTTTAGCATAGGTTCCTCCCTTCTGTTCTTAGTATACCCTCTGCCATTCCAAAAGTCACGATTTTTTTAATTTTTGCGAAAACTTGTAACCTCCACTTCCCTTCCATCCGTTGACACCGTGACCGCCCCGGAATCGATTGTTGAATAAATCTTCGCCCCTGTTTTTTGTAACCGTGCTATTGTCTCCTTTGCAGGATGTCCGTAACGATTCCTTTTTCCGGCAGAAATAACCGCAATTTCAGGTTTTACAATAGAAAGAAACCCTTCACCGGAGGCCCCTTTGGAACCATGGTGGCTAACCTTTAAATAATCAATGTTTTTCGGCAGTTCTATCAATTCCTCCTCCCCCTCCTGCTCTAAGTCACCGGTTAATAATCCCGTAAAAGTCCCATATGTGATTTGTAATACCAAAGAATAATTATTTTCGGATTGCCAGTTATATTCAAAAGTGGGATGCAGACAGGAAATCTTCATTCCTTCCGGTAATACAATCGAATCTCCCCGTTGCATTTTTCTTATTGGCACAGTATTCCTTTTACATACCTCCTCCAAGGTGTGGTAATTCGTATCTGTTTTCTTTAGCTCTGGCAGCACTACCGTTTCAATCTCAATTCCAGATGAATCCTTTTTTTCCAAAAGTTCTGTGATACCATTGACATGATCACCATCGGAGTGAGTGAGGAAAACATAATCTACCTTTGTAATTCCATAATACTTTAAATATTTTTGAATGCGGTATGTTCCCACTTGATCTACACTGGAACTCCCACCATCAATCAGAATTGTTTTATCCTTTATCTGAACGCAGGTACAATCTCCCTGTCCCACATCCAAATTCGTTATTTGAAGTTTGTTTTCCTTTGGAACCGGCAGAACCAGAAGAGCCACTGCCAAAATCAGGATACCGGCATGATTTTTTCTTTTTTCTTTTGCAAAAGTCCAAAAAGCCAGACCACTATAATACAACAGTATTTTCCACATTTCCGGCCGTCCGGATACCCATACCGCACCGGGAAGCCGGATAACCAGATGACAAAGTTCCTGATAATATAGTAGAATAAAATGAACACTTCCCAAAAAGAATCTGCCCAGAAATATAGAAAAAAAAGAGGACACTCCACCGCATATGCTAAAGAGCAGTAACAGACTTAAAAAAGGAAGAATCATAAAATTAACCGTGGCACTGTAACAATTGATTTCAAAATAGAAATAAAGAATAATCGGCAGCGTAATCAGACTGATTCCTACATTTCCGGTAATTATGTTCCATATCCCTTCTATTCTCTTATAAGCTGTCCCGCCTTTTTCCCAGATTGGTAAGAAGAGGGCAATTCCCAATACCGTTCCATAGGATAATAAGAAACCGGCTTGATAGATGGATATAGGATGTAGCACCAACTGTATACATGCACTAAAAGCCAGTGCATTCAGTAAATCATACCGCCTTCCGATGAATCTTGCCAGCAGAATACAGCACATCATGAGTACGGCTCTTGTTGTAGAAACGGAAAATCCCGTCAGTTCTCCGTACAGTACAAGCAATAATGCCGATGTCACTGCTGCTCCCTTCATTGGCATAATAAATCGGCGCAGTATGAAAAAAAGACCGGCACCAATAAGAGAAATATGTAGACCGGATATCGCCAGTATGTGGGCAATCCCATTCCGCTGATACAGATTCTTTATATCCTCAGAAAGAGCGGACGAATCACCTAAAACCATGGCAGCAATAATACCTGCTTCCTCCTCCGAACAGCATTTTTCTAATTGTTGGAAAAACAAGACTCGTATCTCATGTAATTGTTGCTGTATTCTTTTACAGTTCGTATGTTGTATCGTAAGTGATCTGGCAAAGAATTTAGCATCAATGCCCATTTCCAAATAGTACTGATATTCATTGAATTGTCCGGGATTTCCGGGTTTTTCAAAACAATAGAGAGTTCCTGAAAGGGAAATAAGATTCCCTATTTTTAGATTTTGAAATAGATTCCCACCGCTTTTCTGATATACTTTTAAGGAACGACATCGCCAATGTTCTTTCGATATTACATCCGTTACAACAATATATTTCCCATCTCCGCTTATTTCCGAAACCTCACAGGTAATTGCTTGTTCCGTGTTATCTTTTGCTTGCAGCTCCGTTCCCTTTGGCCGGTAGAACAATAATATTCCCGCCACAAGAATTACTGACAACATACACAACGGGCGTTTTGTCAAGCTTTCATTCCCCCCATTTTATCCCAAAGATTCTGCTCCTCCCTCAATCAAATTCAAATTTCTTTCAAAAGGAGTATTAAAGTTTTTTGTTTCACCATATTTTTCCTGCTGTTCTCCTTCAATCGCGAACTGCACTTTACTGACATTTGGCAATTCACAAAGTGTATTGACGACCGAATAAATCACAACATCACTTTTCACATTCAGGACCCGCTCTTCCAATTCGCGGCTAAAGTCCACATAACAAATGTTGTCCCGAATGGTAACACTATTTATTGTTGTATCCGGCGGAAGAGTCGGCAGAACGTCAGATACATTCAGGTTTTCTATCGCATCCGGTCCCTCAATCAATTTTTCGACCAGAAGCTTTGCCAGTGGTTCTGCTGCACTATAAGTGACCTCCGATGAGATTTCCTGTAGTTTTTCACCATTGGATGCTGCAAAATATAACGTAACCTGTTTACTCTGCTCCGCATTCGCAGGATTTAATTCGTCAATGAACATATCACTATTCATAAGCCCCACTGCATTTCCGGACAACATAAGAGGCTGGTCTTCCACATAGAATTCGACATAATCAATCCCTTTGATCTGACATAGTGTCTTAACAATCGCTGCTCTGGATAAAATCTCATCCAAGCCGCTTTTATTATTATATCCAGCTGAAAAATAAATCGATAACTGATTCTCTTTTACCTGAAAATCACTGATTTCATTATTGGCATCAATCGGATTGATTGTTCTTTTTGCATTCTGCTCCTTTAACTGCAGGAGCAAATCGCCAATCACCTCCAGCAAGTCCTGCCTTGGAGCCGTCTGCTCATAATCCTTTGTTACCAGTCCCGTTCCATCTTCATTCAATAAATAGAGCTGATAACTGGTGCTCACCATTTCCTCATCCGAACCCTTACAACCTGTCATAGAACACATGAAACATAACAAAATGGAAAAGAACACTGTTTTCTTCACGATAAAACCTCCTGCTCTGTCAACGGGTAACATCATTTTCACATTACTCTACATAAATTAAAGGAATCCGAACATTAAAAGTAGTTCCCTGCTGCTCGACACTGTGTACCTTGATCGAGCCGCGGTGAAGCAAAATCGCACTGCGGGTAATCGCAAGGCCAAGGCCATTTCCACCCGTTTCTCTGGAACGAGCCTTGTCCACCCGGTAAAACCGTTCAAATATATTGTCCTGTAATTCCTCTGGAATCCCGACACCGGAATCGGATACTTTCAAATAAAAGAACTTATGGTCTGCATTTAAAGAAACCCGCACCCAGCCATCCTCATAATTATATTTGATGGCATTCTCAATTAAATTTCGGAAGGCCATCCCGATTTTCACTTCGTCAAATTGTGCCGTGACCGGCCGGACACTCTCAAAAAGAATATCAATATTTCTCTTGTCTGCAATTGGCTGCAATTCCTTCAAAATTCCCTCAACAAACTCATTCACGTTCACCTCAGCAATATTGACTTGTGCAGCTGTTTTATCCATTTTTACAAGGGATAGCAGATCATTTACAATTTGATTCATTCGTTCTAATTCCGTATTGATATCCACCATAAACTCCTGATATAATTCAACCGGGAGTCCTTCCTGTCCGATTAAAGATTCTGCCAATACTTTAACAGAAGTAATCGGCGTCTTTAATTCATGGGACACATTAGAAACAAATTCCTGTCTGGCATCCTCTAAATTTTGCAGATCACTTAACATAAGATTAAAGTTCTCTGATATTTCCTCCTCCTCTGAATACCCCTTTAAATCCATGTTTTCATTGAAATCTCCCTGCGTAATCTGCATAATGGAACCCGATACTTCCTTTAACGGACGAACAATCTGACCGGAATACAATACCGATACAACAATTACGATCACACCTAACAATAAAATCATTGTTAAAGAAATCGTCTGGATACTTTCATACATACGATTCACTTTATTGAGGGAAAAGTCAAGAATTACCGCTCCGCTCGGTTCTTCCTCTCTCGAATCATATACGGGAAGCACAATCTGGACACTGTTGTCCCTTTGGGTAATAATTTTGGTATCTTCCCCTTTCAGGCACTGGACAACTTCCTTCAAAAGAAGCGTTCTGCCCTCTTCCAGTCCGTAAGAATCTTTCATCACAAGAAGACTCGAATCCACTACTAAAATCCGGCCATCAAAAATATCCGAAATCTGAGTAATTTCCGAGTCTACCTCTGCCGACACATCGTTGGTAAAAAAAGCAGAAGATACTACAAGATTACATAAAATGGAACCTCTGGTCTGAAGCTCTGTGATACGCTGTGCCACCGCCTTTGAATGATACGTATTTAAGAGAATGATAGTAAAAATAACCATAGGAATAAGCCCTACCAGCAATAATACCAGCATACTCTGAGCACGAAGACTTTTCACCTGTTTTAACTTATTTTTTAATGTCAAAGTAATATCCGACTCCCCACTTTGTATGTAAATAAATTGGTTCACTAGGACTATTTTCTATTTTCTCACGCATCCGGCGGATGTGGACATCTACTGTACGCACATCACCCGGATAATCCGCTCCCCACACCTCATGAAGCAATTTATCCCTGCTGTAAATCTTGTTTGGATGATTCATTAAAAACTCCAACAATTCAAATTCCTTTGCCGTTAAGCTGATTTCCCTTCCCTCAATAAAAACACGGCGTCCTTCTGCATCCAAACGGATCCGGCTGTCATAAGAAGGCTTCTCTGCATCTTCCTTTCTCTCTGAACGGCCCTTTCTCGAATTTCTGCGAATAATTGCCTTAATTCTTGCTTTCACTTCCAGAATATTAAACGGTTTTGTAATATAATCATCCGCACCATACTCTAACCCTAATATTTTGTCCATGTCATCTCCCTTGGCAGTTACCATAATAATCGGAACATCTGAAAACTCCCGTATCTGCTGACATACTTCAAAACCGGTCATTTTCGGCAGCATAACATCCAGTAAAATCACATCATATTCATTTGTTTTGGCTGCCTCTAATGCCTCTTCTCCATCGTAAGCAGTATCCACCAAAAATCCGTCCTGCTCTAAACTAAAACGGATTCCTTTTACAATTAATTTTTCATCATCTACAACCAAAACTTTACTGGCCATGCTCTACCTCCACCTTTTATTAGGATACCGTAATCGAATCCTTTATTTTAGAAAAAATTCCCTCTTTGATTCCGGAAATATTCATGATATCTTCAATCTTCTGAAAGCCGCCGTATGTCTCACGGTAGGAAATAATCTGAGACGCCTTGGATTCCCCAATTCCGTTAATTGTCATTAATTCCTCTTTCGTTGCCGTATTTAAATCTACTTTCCCATCGGAATGATTCGGCTCTGCTTTCTTTTGATTTGATTTATCCGCTTTTTTACCTTTTCTTTTAACCTCCAGTTTTGTACCGTCACTGACAATCTGTGCCAGATTCATGGCGGCCTTATCTGCTTTCTTAGTAAATCCTCCCGCCTGTTGTACTACCTCAATAATCCGTGGCTCTTTGTCAAAAATATATACACCCGGCTTTTTCACAGCACCGCATATGTGAATATAAATTTGAGGTTCCGACGTTGTCTGTTGTTTCTCTATTTTATCTGAAAAGTGTTCCGTCACAACTTCTTTGGAATCTCTTTGTTCATTCGCAGACAAATAGAAAACACCACAGAGGATCACAAGTAAACTCCCTGCCGCTATTTTCATTATTTTCTTCTGATTCAATCGCTCATCTCCTAGTTGCCGGAAAAGGAAAACGCGATGTATAGCTTTATTTTACAACCCTTTTTAAAATTTTACAATAACATTTTTAACATTTTTGTAATAATTTTTGTAACATTTTGTCATTACTGTTACAGAAAATGCTATTTAAACTTAAATACCACAATACCTGTTATAATAATGACAAGTCCAATACATTTTCTCCATTCAAAAGGCTGTCTGTCCATACCGAACATACCGAAAAGTTCGATAATGTAAGAAACAAGCAGTTGTACAGCAACAATAAACATGGCTGACCTTGCAGGACCAATGGCATTGATACTTTGAATTACTGTAATGGTAATAAATGCACCGATGGCTCCTCCAAGGAGCATATATTTGGGAGAAACCTGAAACAATGCTCCCACACTGCTCTCTCTTCCGGTCAGAAACCAGGCAATCACACATACGGCAAAGGCGGTGATCTGCACAAAGGCTGCTGACATCCATATACTTGTCTGTTTTGTCACCTCCGTGTTAAAAACACCCTGTATACTCATTAAAGCACCCGATATTGCCGCTATGAGAATTCCCCACATAAAAAAGCACCTCTTTCCATTTATAAGAATACAATTTATTTCGAAATAAATTGTATTCTTAGTATCGTCGAAAAAAGTACTTTTATACAATAGGTGAAACATCCTTATAAAACGGTTTCCAATATCGCTATCATCTCATCAATATGTTGTTTCTCGATAATAAGCGGCGGCACAAAACGAATCACATTCATTCCTGCTCCCATAAGAATAACTCCCTGTTCCAAAGCCTTCGTTATATAAGGGCCTGCCGCTTCCTTCAATTCCAGACCACGCATCAGGCCCAGACCACGGGTTTCCTTTACGATCTCCTTCTGTTCTGCCAGTTCGGTAAGTCTTTTATGAAGATATTGTCCCATTTCTTCCACATGTGATGGAATCTGCCGTTTTTCAAACTGATTCAGCGTTTCCACCACAGCCGTACATGCGAATGGATTACCACCAAAGGTCGTACCATGGTCTCCCGGGACCAGTGCTTTTCCAATTTCTGTACTTGTTGCAATCGCACCAACCGTTATGCCGTTACCGATTCCCTTTGCCATTGTTACGATATCCGGTTTTATGCCGTAATGTTCATAGGCGAACATCTTTCCGGTACGTCCCATTCCACACTGGATTTCATCACAGATCATAATAATGTCATGTTCTGTGCACAGCGTCCGTATTCCTTCCAAAAATCCCTTATCCGCCGGATATATTCCGCCCTCTCCCTGTACCGCTTCCACAATAATGGCATAAGTATTATCCGTAATTTTCTCCTTTACACTGTCCAAATTGTTGTAATCTGCAAACTTTACACCGCCAATCATCGGTTCAAATGGTTCCCGGTACTTTGCTGTTCCTGTCACAGACAGAGCTCCCATACTGCGGCCATGAAATGCCTTATTCATGGAAATAATCTCATGACGGTTATCATTCCCTTTCATAATGGCATATTTACGGGCAATCTTTAAGGCACCCTCATTAGCTTCCGTACCGCTGTTCGCCATAAATACCTTGTCCATTCCAGAAGCTTCTGCCAATCCTTTAGCAGCTTCCATTAAAGGCTCAGAATAAAAGAAATTGGAATAATGAATCCCCTTATCAATCTGTGCTTTTAAGGCATTTTTAAAATCATCATTGCTGTAACCCAATGCACACACAGCGATTCCACCACCAAAATCCAAATATCGCTTTCCCTCTGTATCATATAAATAGACATCCTCACCGTGGTCTAACACAATCGGATAACGGTTGTAAGAATGTATCAGATATTCTTCTGACTGCTCAATGATTGAACTCATGATTACTCGCTCCTCTCATGTGGATATAAATTCAAGTTGTGGTCAATAATCGCCGTACCAATACCCTGCTTCGTAAAGAATTCAAGCAGCAGACAGTGTCTCTTTCTTCCGTCTAAAATATGTACACGGCTGACTCCCTGTTCCACAGCTTCGATGCAGTTACGGATTTTCGGAATCATTCCTCCTGCAATCGTTCCGTTCTCAATCAAATATTTTGCCTCATCCACAGGCAATACAGAAATCAACGTATCCGGATTGTCCTTGTCCATACATACACCGTCGATATCTGTCATAAATGCCAATTTTTCTGCCTTAATACATTTGGCAATTGCACTTGCCGCATCATCTGCATTAATATTATATGCCTGATAATTTTCATCCATGCCAATGGGAGCAATAATCGGAATGAAATCGTTTTCAATCAATGTATCAATTAAATCGGAGTTGACAGAAACCACTTCCCCGACAAAACCAATATCCGTTCCACTGGCTGTCTTTTTCCTGCAGAGCATCGTTCCTCCGTCTTTTCCACTGATTCCAGCCGCCTTTACTCCCAATTTTTCCATCATCTGAACCAAATGCTTGTTGACCTTACTAAGAACCATTTCCGCCACTTCCATTGTATCGGCATCCGTCACACGAAGTCCCTCTACAAATTCACTTTCTTTTCCCATATAACCAAGCCATTTGCTGATTTCTTTTCCGCCGCCGTGAACAATAATCGGCTGCATACCAACTAATTTTAATAAGGCAACATCTTTAATCACAGACTCCTGCAGCTTCTCATCCAGCATAGCACTTCCACCGTATTTTACAACAACCTTCTTACCATTAAAATCCCGGATATAGGGTAATGCCTCAATCAGCGTTTCCGCTTTCAGCATAATCTCATCTAAGTTCTCCATCGTACACATTCCTTTCTCTTAACTTCTATAATCCCCGTTTATCTTTACATAATCATAAGTAAGGTCACATCCCCATGCCGTTGCTGCTTCGCTTCCCTCTTTCATATCACAGAACACAGTTACTTTATCTTTTCCTAAAAGCTCCGTCGCCTTCTCTTCACTGTAATCCGCCGGCACACCATTCTTTACCAGCAATAAATTCTCTCCTTCTGCCTCCAGCGTCAGATCAACGGCCTCCGGGTCAAACTCTACACCGGCATATCCCAGCGCACACATTATTCTTCCACAGTTCGCATCCTTACCATATACCATAGTTTTCACCAGATTGGAACTGATTACAGATTTAGCCAGCTGCTTTGCATTTTCTTTGGATTGACAGTTTATTACCTGTACCTCTAAAAGTCTTGTACAGCCCTCTCCGTCCGCCGCCATCTGCTTGGCAAGAGATTCGGATACATACAACAGAGCTTCCTTAAAATCATCATAGGCTTTTGTCCCTTTCTCAATGGTAACACCCGATTGTCCATTTGCCAGAACCAAATACGTATCATTGGTAGAAGTATCCCGGTCAACAGAAATCATATTAAACGTGTCAGATACAATCTCCGAGAGCATCTCCTGCAAAAGTTCTCTGGATATATCCGCATCAGTTGTAGCAACACTGAGCATCGTAGCCATATTCGGATGAATCATTCCAGAACCTTTACTCATTCCACCTACTGTCACGGTCACACCATCCACTTCCAGACAGGCTGCCGCCTGTTTGGAAACGGTATCTGTTGTCATAATTGCCTCTGCCGCCTGTGTTCCGGCCTCTATGCTGTCCGAAAGGGCTTCCTGCAATAACACAGCTCCTTTCGCCAAAGGTTCTTTTTTTAACTGCATTCCAATCACACCTGTGGAAGCGGTCAGTATCTGCGTCGGTAAAATAGTCTTTTCTTCATTTTTTGCTGTCAACTGCTCAGCCACGACCTCGGCCATGTACTGATTTAATTCCTTGCCCTCTTCTCCGGTGCAGGCATTGGCAATTCCGCTATTTAATACAACCGCATGAACTTTTTGCCCCTTTGATACTAATTCTTTATCCCACCAGACAGGGGCTGCCTTTACTACATTAGTTGTAAAAGTTCCGGCACAGACTGCCTCCTTTTCTGTATAGACCAATGCCATATCCGTGCGTCCCTCATATTTGATTCCTGCCGCAGCACTGGCTGCCTGAAAACCTTTTGCCGCTGTTACACCGCCCTTAATTATATTCATCATAAATCTTCCTTTCCGATAACATTATCGTTCTCTTTTATGGTACCATTGGCACAAGACGTAAGCCTTCTGTCTCATCAAACCCAAACATAAGATTCATATTCTGGACAGCCTGTCCGGCGGCTCCTTTTGTAATGTTATCCATCGCTCCCATCATAATAACACGGCCGGTACGCTCATCCACCGTTACATTCACATCCACAAAGTTACTTCCTTCCACCCACTTAGTTTCCGGACAGACACCATCATCTAAGAGCCGGACAAAATATTCATCTTTGTATGCCTCTTCATAGGCTTTCCGAATTTCCTCTTTTGTTGTTCCTTTTTTATAAGAAGCATATGCCGTAATCAAAATTCCCCGGTTCATTGGAATCAGATGCGGAGTAAAATTCAATGTAACTGCTTTTCCACTGGCATAGGATAACTGCTCCTCAATCTCAGGTGTGTGGCGATGACCTGCCACACCGTATGCCTTAATATTTTCATTGACTTCACAATATAAATTTGGAATCTTTGCTCCCCGTCCCGCTCCGGAAGTTCCTGACTTCGCATCAATAATCAAGGTATCCATATCAATCAGTCCCGCTCTTGCTAACGGATAAATCGACAGGAATGAGCAAGTCGGATAACACCCTGGATTTGCCACAAGTCTTGCCCCCTTCACCTTGTCACGGTTCACTTCACATAATCCATACACTGCTTCTTCAATAAATTGTGGACTCTTGTGTTTGATACCATACCACTTTTCATAAATTGCCACATCTTTGATACGATAATCTGCACTCAGATCAATAACCTTGGCATGGGATAAGATTTCCTCATCCAGAACCCCTGCTAAATATCCCTGCGGTGTAGCAGTAAAGATAACATCTGCCTCTTCCGCCAACTGATGCAGATCATCACTTTTACATATATTTTCTACAATCTGAAAGACATTTCCGAAAACAGAACTGAATTTCTTATCTACATAACTTCGGGAACCATACCATATAATTTCTACCTCTCTATGTTGGAGTAAAAGCCGTACAAGCTCCTGACCTGCATAACCGGTTGCACCAATAATACCTGCTTTTATCATAAATTCCTCCATTCTGAGCGACTGCCCCCGCTCTCTTGTATTTCTTGAATATTTTATGTATATTTATGCATAATATACACAAACTGCATTTATTATACTCCTTTTTCGACAAATATGCAATACTATATATTTCTTTATTACAATATATTGGAAAAAACCATAGATTTCCCTCTTGCATAATATTCACTTCTAGTGTATATTAGATAGCAGAGTACATGGATATTCCAATGTGGAACATTGGTCTATTTCAAAAATTATATCCTATGGAGGTAGAGGAATCATGAAAGAAAAAGTAATTTTAGCTTATTCCGGTGGTTTGGACACAACAGCAATTATTCCATGGTTAAAAGAGAATTTTGACTATGAAGTAATCTGTGTCTGCATCGACTGTGGACAGGGCGAAG
Source organism: uncultured Lachnospiraceae bacterium (assembly GCA_947631505.1). Lineage (GTDB taxonomy): Bacteria > Bacillota > Clostridia > Lachnospirales > Lachnospiraceae > Eubacterium_F. The sequence continues at coordinate 72,360 of CANRLR010000001.1, forward strand.
AACTGGATGGTTTGGAAGAACGTGCTAAATTCTGTGGTGCATCCAAATTATACATAGAGGATGTCATTGATGAATTTTGCGATGAGTATGTTGTTCCTTGTGTACAGGCTCATGCTGTCTATGAAAATAAATATTTATTAGGAACATCTATGGCACGTCCTGTTATTGCAAAACGTCTTGTAGAAATTGCCCGCAAGGAAGGTGCTACTGCTATTTGTCACGGTGCAACAGGTAAAGGAAATGACCAGATTCGTTTTGAACTCGGTATCAAAGCACTTGCTCCAGATCTTAAAATTATTGCTGCATGGAGAAGTGATAAATGGAATTTGGATTCCCGGGAATCTGAAATTGAATATTGTAAGGCCCACGGTATTGATTTACCATTCTCCGCAGACAGCAGCTACAGCCGTGACCGCAACTTATGGCACATCAGCCATGAGGGTCTTGAACTGGAGGAGCCAGCGAATGAGCCAAACTTTGAACATCTTCTTGTATTGGGAACAACACCGGAAAATGCTCCGGAAGAAGGCGAATATGTTACCATGACTTTTGAAGCCGGAGTTCCAAAAAGCATAAATGGTGTCGAAATGAAAGTATCGGATATTATCCGTAAATTAAATGAGCTTGGTGGCAGACATGGAATCGGTATTGTTGATATCGTGGAAAACCGTGTCGTGGGAATGAAGTCCCGCGGCGTATATGAAACTCCGGGCGGAACCATTCTGTACGAGGCACACCAGCAGCTGGAAGAATTAATCTTAGACCGTGATACTTATGCAGTAAAAATGGATATGGGAAATAAACTGGCACAAATTTGTTATGAAGGAAAATGGTTTTCTCCTCTTCGTGAGGCAGTTCAGGCGTTCATTGAGTCGACGCAGAAATATGTGACGGGTGAAGTTAAGTTTAAACTGTATAAAGGTAACATTATCAAAGCAGGAACCACTTCTCCATACAGCTTATACAATGAAAGTATTGCATCATTCACGACCGGTGATTTATATGACCACCATGATGCAGAAGGATTCATCAATCTGTTCGGACTTTCCACAAAGGTTCGTGCAATGAAAATGGCAGAAGTTGAAAAGTAAGAAGAAAAGCAATAGGCTGCTGCATCAAAGTTGATGCAGCAGCCTATTTTTTTTGCTTTTCACAGCGTTTTACTTATTTTTTATAACGTTTTTTTAATAGATAAATACGATTTCTCTATACTTCGTAAGCTCATATATTTTTTTTGCATTTTTAGGCTCCAGATTCAGACATCCGTGAGAGCCTCTTGATTTATAAGTATCTTTTGTCCAACGGCTCCAAGGCTGCCATGGTGCTGAATGAAAACCGGTTCCCGTCCATGTGATGCGCACCCAGTAATCAACTGGTGTTTTATAGTCCTCTCCCACCAGAACACGATGTATCTGATGCTCTTTTATATAATAAGCTCCTGTTCTTGTCTGGCGGTCTTTTACTGGCAGTCCACTAATTAATTTACAGGAAAATTTTACTTTGCCATTGCGAATCACATACACCTTCTGGTCTTTTAAACTGATTTCGGTAAAATTTTTCGCATCAAAATCGTTTTCTTTTTCTACGGTGTCACGTTGATATGCCGTAGTTAAATATTTTGTTTTCAGCTTTGTAGTCAGAGCCTTTTTTGTCTCTTCTCCCGGATTTTCCAAATATGCCTGCTGTGCTTCTTTGTTTACTTCTTTTTTTAATGCACGAATCAAATCAGAAATCATCGTTTCATTATTAAATTCCCAGCCATAATCACCGCCCGCTACGTTCACTTCTTTTCCCTTATGGTTCGTAAATGTTCTTGTTACACCAACGGTTTTATACTTTTGGCATAATTGCTGCATCCAGTTACGAACGGCCTGTTTCTTAAATGTCACTTTACCATCTTTATAGTTACACCATGAATAAATCTTTTTTGGTCCAAGTGTTTCTTGGATATCATCATCAATTTTCCATGTGATCCAGCGGAGAATCATAGTATTACAAGCATTCAGCTCCTGTACCAGCCCCTCATTTTCAGCCGTAATTTTAGGTTTCTGATACACAGCCAATTCCTCTAACTGAATCGAATGTAGGCCTTGTGACAATGCCTTTTTTACACCTTCTTTAAAAACATCATACTGAATTGCATTTCCCTCTATTTCTTCTGCAATGACAAGACTTTTTTTCTCATCAGAAAAAACAACTTTTGCATTTTCTGGTTTCGTAATCGGATAACTCTGGCTTCCTACATATAACTCGCATTTCCTTAGAAAATTTTCCAATTTCTGTTCATTATAATTTACACCTAGATCAAGATCCAATTCTTTCTTCTCAAAAATGGAAAATATACTGAACTCATCATGCTGAAGCTCGTACTGTTCTTTTAAGGAAGAATCAATATTGACTTCATAATCTATATCATCCTTTGTTAAGACAGTTCTTCCTCCATTTCTGCCATTCATTTCTAATTGATAATTCGCATATAATTCCGGTAACTTTTGTTTTGCCTCATCATACTTCATGCCTGATATTTCATAATCGGCAATCCACGTATTCGGATAAAAACGACTGTTGTAATAAACATGAGTCCCTATTATAAAGGCCAATAAAAGAACAATTGCACCTACGCCTATTCCAATTAAAATTACTGTTTTTTTACTCTTGAATCCAAGAATTTTTTTTGCTTCCCCCGAATCCTTCCTAATTTTTACTTCAGGATTTTCACTCATATGAACCCGCTTCCCTTTCCTTCTGATTTATACTACGCGTATGTTAAATTATATATTCTAAAAGATTAAATGTCAATAGATTACGGAATTTGGAAAAAAATGCATGGAATGATGCCATTAAAAAATGCCCCCTTATCAATATAGATAAAAGGGGCATAAAATATTACTTATTTATCTTTGCAACATCATACGGTGTGCTCTGATATACATAATAATTTAACCAGTTACTAAAAAACAACTGTCCGGTGGAGCGCCATCTGACAATAGGCTGTTTCTTTGGATCATCCTCTGGGAAATAATTCACTGGAATTTTAGGTTCTATCCCCTTTTCTAAGTCACGGTAATATTCTAATGCCAATGTATCCGCATCGTACTCTGGATGGCAGGTCATAAAAAATTGTCTGCTGTCCTTTGTCTTCAGCATTGTAACTCCCGCTTCGTCTGAAACAGCCAGAAGCTCCAGTTCGGCAATCTTCTCAATATCTTCCTTATTCACAGTCATTGCCCGGGACTGTGGCGCATAAAAAATATCATCGAATCCGCGGAACAAAGGAGAATTTTTCTTCAGCACATGATGCTCATATACCCCTGACAGCTTTTCCGGCAAATACACATTTTGAATACCATAATGATAATATAGTCCGGCATAAGCTCCCCAGCACATATAAAGTGTACAGTGCACATGCGTTTTACTCCATTCCATGATTTTACACACTTCATCCCAATATGCCACATCTGCAAAGTCCGTATAATCAAGCGGTGCCCCTGTTATGATCATACCATCAAAATTCCGGTCTTTTACTTCATCATAAACTTTATAGAAAGTATCTAAATGACTTGCTTCCACATTTTTAGACTGATAACTTGCTGTATGCAAAAACTCCACTTCCACCTGCAAAGGAGTATTCGATAATTTTCGTAAAATCTGTGTCTCCGTAACGATTTTTGTAGGCATCAAATTCAGTACAAGCACATGTAAAGGGCGAATATCCTGATGCATAGCCCGGTATTCTGTCATAACAAATATATTTTCACTTTCCAATGTTTTCTGTGCCGGTAAGGAATCTTTAATTTTAATTGGCATAAAACCACTCCTAACTCCATTTAATCACGACTGAAATTGTAACACAAAATTACGCAGCTATCAAGGAGTTTCTTCCAATTGCCGGCAATTGTCATTCCCGCATACAGCCTGACATAATGCAGACTCCCTTTGCTCCGCACTCAAGAATACTCTGCTCATTCTCTTTTTTGACACCACCGATTCCATAGACCGGAACGGAAGTGATTGCACATATCTGTTGCAAAAAGTTAAGTCCTCTTGGCGGAAGCCCTTTTTTACAGTCTGTCAAAAAAATATGCCCTGCGGTAATATAATCCGCTCCTAATTCCATTGCTTTTTTTGCCTGTTCCACCGAATGAACGGAAGTTCCGATTTCCCTCATTGCGTTGCGGAGGCTTTCTTTTTCTTCCCACTCATCCCAGCGGTTCAGAGGCAGATGAAGATAAGGATGTTCCAGTTGTAGAGCAGCTTCCGGGAAATTATGTAAAATACATTTCTTATTATATTTTTTACAAATGGAAACCACCCGCTCAGCCAAAATTAAATACTCTTCGGCCTGTAAATCCTTTTCCCGCAAAAGAATGGCATCATAAGCAGTTCCCGCCGCAATTTTAGTAATTCGTGCAAGGAAGTCCCCCTCACACAGATGCCGGTTCGTAACAGCAATTCTATACATAGATATAATCATTCATGACAGGCTGCATTCCCACAGAAAGAATGGCGTCATAGACCTCCTGAACATTTCTCGTATCGTCAATTTCAAACTGTTCATCGCCTTTTTCTTCACCGCTGCGTCCACCGATTCCGACATCCACTCCGGCAGATATCTTGGTGGCACAGATCTGAATCAGATTATCCCTCACCCGCTGGCACTCTCTGGTCGATACCGTAATCGAAGCAAACGGAAGCAGCAGACGGTAAGCACAGACTACCTGTAACAGTTGTGCTTCATGAACATCCATTGGATTAATACGGTCATTATTAATAATCGGGCGCAGTCTCGGACAGGAAAAGGCAATCTCAGCCTGTGGATATTTTCTCTGTAAAAGATACGCATGGACTCCTGTAGCAAAGGCATCCTTCCTAAAATCATCCAAGCCTAATAAAGCAGCAAAGCCGACTCCTCTCATCCCTCCCTTTAATGCCCGTTCCTGAGAATTGAAACGGTATGGAAAAATACGTTTATTTCCTGCCAGATGCAGTGTTTCGTATTTATCTGAATGATAGGTTTCCTGAAATACCGTAACATAATCAGCACCGCAATCATGCCAGAACTTATAATTTTCTGAGTTCGTTGGATATACTTCCAAACCAATAACTTTAAAATATTTTCTTGCAATTTTTATTGCTTCCCCAATATATTCCACATTCGACATTTTAGGACTTTCCCCGGTCAGAATCAATACTTCCTGTAAACCAGACTTTGCAATTTCCTGCATTTCCCGTTCTATCTCTTCTGCGTTTAATTTTGCTCTGCGAATTTTATTATGACAATTAAAACCACAGTAAATGCAATAATTTTCACAATAGTTTGCAATATATAACGGCGTAAACATCATAACCGAATTGCCAAAATGTTTTCTTGTTTCCCTCTGTGCCATCTGTGCTATTTCTTCCAATAAAGGTAAAGCTGCCGGTGACAGCAGGGCTGCAAAATCCGCTAAGGTGCGGCTTTCATTATAAATCGCCCGTTTTACATCAGCTGCTGTATATTTGTTATAATCATAATGCTGCATTGCCTCTACAACAGTCTGTTCCACATCGGAATCCAGCACTTCCATTCCTTCCAGATAGGTCATATGGTCAATTCGATTTTCTTTCATATCTTCTAAAATTGACTCACTCAAAATGCTTTCATTCATTACTTCTGTTGCCATGATTTCCTCCATTCTAAATCGTTACCGGCGGAACGGAACCATCCTGAATATATCCCGTCAACGGAGAAGAAGCACTTCCGCCGCGCTCCAACACTCTTCCTGTTCCGGCAAGGTACGCTTTTCTTCCTGCCTCAATGGCAAAACGAAATGCCTCTGCCATTGCCGGAATATCCCCTGCCGTAGCAATACCGGTATTTGCCATAATCGCAGCTGCTCCCATTTCCATCGCCGCACATGCCTCCGACGGCTTACCGATTCCGGCATCTACAATGATTGGCAAATCAATTTCATCAATTAAGATCTGTATAAATTCTTTTGTACAAAGTCCCTTGTTCGAGCCGATTGGAGCAGCCAGCGGCATAATCGTAGCTGCTCCCGCATTCATTAAATCTCTCGCCACATTCAAGTCAGGATACATATACGGCATAACAACAAATCCCTCATTCGCAAGAATTTCTGTTGCCCGAATCGTTTCTGCATTATCCGGCAGCAAATATTTCGTATCCCTCATAATTTCAATTTTCACAAAATCTCCGCAGCCGACTTCACGGGATAATCTCGCAATGCGAACTGCCTCTTCTGCATTTCTCGCCCCCGATGTATTTGGAAGTAACGTTACACCTTCTGGAATATAATCCAAAATGTTGGCACGTCCATCCTGATTTGCCCGCCGCAGAGCCAGCGTAATGATCTGTGCTCCGGCATGCTCAACGGAAGCCTTAATCAGATCAAGGGAATATTTTCCCGAGCCTAAAATAAAACGTGAGGTAAACTCATGACCTCCAATGATCAACTTATCTTCCATTTGTAAATTCCTCCTATCTGATAACATATTACAATTCAACTGCTCTTTGTCCGCTCTCAGTACTTTATCATCCTCCGCCAACAAAACTCACGACTTCAACCACATCTCCGGAATGGAGCAGTATTTCATTATAATTTTTTTTACTGACAATGTTCCCATTGACTTCTACCGCAATCCGGGTAATGGAATACCCTTCCTTTTCCACCATATCTGCTACGGACACATTGTCATATCCGTACTTTTCTTCTCCGTTTACCTTTACCAAAGACAGAACCTCCTTCCTGACTACAAAAAAGAGTATCTCAAGAAGATTCACACCCGAGGTGGTGTGCCCCTTCTTGAGATACTCTCAATCTTTTCTTATCCTACCATAAGATATTTCTTATGTCAAGAATCTTCCCCCAGATTCTCTCTTATCATTTTCCATGCAGAACAAGCAGATTATTCATTAATCTCTACAATTCGTCCTACATCCGAATTACCCGAATACATTTTAAAATAATTATTTACTCTGTTCATAAAGAAAAACTGTGACTGTTCCGCGGGCAGCGGTGCTAATGATGTCTTGCTCTCTTTTTCCTCAATTTTCTTTAGCTTATTGCTTTTCTGGATTTCATACTTTATTTTTCCGCTTTCCGAATCAGGAACCGAATATAAACGGCTCTTCTTACCAATTCCCACTTCAATTTTGGAACCGCTTTCTGCTGTAATAACAGCAAGATTTCCCGATTTCACCTTAATCGTCCCCTCAATTCCCACATTGGAAATTGTCATACGTTTTCCACCCGTCATAATCTCATCGGTCATTTCTCCCGGTTGTAACGTAATAGAATTTACATACACATTGCTATCCGTATCAATTGTATATACAATTGCTCCCGCCTTTCCTTTATAAGTTTCCTCTGCCAAAGATATACTGGTATCCTCAGAAGTAATTTTCACACGATATGTTCCGTCTTTTTGGGCAGAGACCATGACCGCTTCCGAACCATCTACACCGATCGGTAATTTTGTTTTGGTCTCCCCCGGCATAAGCGTAACCAAAAGTCCGCCCTCATTCGAGGTCGTACCACTTAATAATTCATATACCGCCTTTTTCTCTTTAGGATTATAAGAAACTTTGAGAACGGCCCCGCCTTTTCCCGCGGTTGTGGTAACTCCACCATTTGCCGTAATGGTATCTCCTTCTTCGAGAGTCACTTCCGCCGTATTCTTTTTTGTTTTTTTAATAATAGCAACTCCACTGTTATTTGCATCCGTTACCAACTGAATAGAAACTGTTTTCGTTTTTATTTTCTTTTTCCCCTTTTTCTTCTTCGTATTATCCTTTACCTTTATAGCTCCCACCTGAATGGTACTATTCGCCCCCATGCCAATGGAACCACTTTTTAAACGTGCACTTCCGTTACCATTTAATGAAAATACAGCCTCTTCCTTTGTATCCTTTACTGCCATAAAAGACATGCTTTTCCCAACATTTGTCATAATTCCAATCGAATTTTCCGCTACTGCGGCAGATGAAACTACATCTTTCATTCCAACTCCCAATCCTAAAAATGCAATCCCAAGTACAATCTTACCAATGAATTTCTTCCCAACCTGTACTTTTTTGCAAATCCCCATGTCTGCCTCCATTCTTTTGCTCACGCAACAAAAAAAATTAACACTCTTTACTATGTGTTTTCACATTATATTACACATGTAGAATATTTTCAACTGTTTTTTTTTACCAAAAAACAACTTGAAAACAGCGTAAAATCGCTATTCTCAAGTTGTAGTATTTTCCTTTTCCTCAAACCACATGATTTGGGAAAATTATCAAATTGTAAATTTTTTGTAAACAAACAATTTATAAAAATAGGAAACAGGCATCTTTTTTCTTCCGGCATTTACATTTCCGACAAAACATCCCGGATTTCTTCCTCTGTCGTTGGTCTCGCATATATCTCATCACCAAAACTCATCACCTGACCAATTCCCTTTTGAAACACCATACGAATTTTTCCATCCCGCACCTTTTTATCCGTATACAATTTTTTCACTAACGCTTCTCTATCGATATACGCAGGAATTGCTACCGGCAGGCCCGTTTTTTCCAAAAGATGAATCACACGATTGCGCTGTTCCTCTGTTAGAAATCCAAGCTTACAGCCCAGTCTGACCTGTGCCACCATTCCGATTGACACTGCCTCGCCATGTAATAACTGATAATCACTTACCGTTTCAATCGCACGTCCAACGGTATGCCCCAGATTCAAAATCTCACGAAGACTTTTTTCCTTTTCATCTTTCATTACCACTTCATACTTCACAGCACAGTTCTTTTCAGAAATATACTCACATACCTCAGCGTCACATGCCAGTACATCCTCCACATGATTTTCCAGATAATAGAAGAATCCTTCGTCCGCAAGGCAAGCATGCTTAATCGTTTCCGCCATTCCATTTATCATATGTTCTTTTGGTAAGGTCTTCCACGTCTCAATATCGACATAAACTTTCAATGGCTGATAAATCAATCCAATCAGATTGGTGGCAAGCTCCGTATCCACTGCCGTCTTTCCACCAATAGAAGCATCCGCCGCAGACAAATGTGTCGTAGCATAATTAATAAACGGAACCCCTCTGCCGTAAGTCCCCGCCAAAAATCCTGCTAAATCCGACACCACACCACCACCGACCGCAATAACACAACAATCTCTGCGGTAAGATTTTGCCAGCATAGCATCCTCAAGCATTTCCTTTGTCTTTCTTATTTTACTTTTTTCTCCTGCCGGGAAAACAAATAAATCCCCTTGATATCCCGCTTTTCTAAGCTCATCCAAAATAGGCTGTGCATACAAATCCGCTACATGAGAATCCGTTATGACGGCGAATTTTTTTATCGTTCCTGCCAATCCACCCTTTATATCTTCCATGAACTGTGGAATCAAATTTCTTCCAATCTGCACATCATAAGAATCATCCACAACTTTTCTCAGCTCTACACGAAAACTCTTCATCGTAACCTCCATTCCAATAACGTTCACACATTCCATATTGTGAACCATTACCCCTCAATTTTATCCCGCTTCTGTCTCGCATACACATACTTCACCGTGGAATAATAAAGCCATACAAGTGCCACGCTCAGTAATATACCACCGACAATATCCGTAAACCAGTGGACACCGGATAACAGCCTTCCCACTACCATAATAACAATCATAAGAGCAGAAAAGAGAACCGCTGTGTTTCTTAACATTTCATGTTTTATCAGACGGACACACTGCATAATTGCCGTTGTCATAACACAGCAGACCAGCACCGTATGGGAAGATGGATAAGAGGCTTCCAGTCCTTCCTCCAAAATAACAGGACGATAATTAATAACTACTACTTCAAAAAATACATAAAACGCCATTACAACAACATAAAATCCACCCAGAACCAAAATACTGGAATCAATCTTTAAGATACTTTTTCTCTGAATAAGCTGAACAAGTCCTACACCGGCAAACGCGACTACAACCAATAACGCGATCTTTCCTAAAATATCCGTTATCTTATACCAGAGAGAATGATATCCTCCTACCGCATCCATAAAAAATTGATTCACGGAAGCAAATCCGACCGCAGAATCTTTTGGCCCAACCGCTTTCACATCTACAAACATTACCAGAACCGTGTACAGAACAAATATTAGAAACAGCACACCGGTAATCATAAAATTATTTTTTACCCTCTTATCTCTCATCATTCCATCTCTCCTATGTGTCTTTTCTGATTCATCTTCCGCTCGTTACTTTACAATATATCTTTTTACCACCGTATTATTCCATTTATCCTGCACCTGTACCCGCACCTGCTTTTTCTTTTTCAGTTTTTTAACAGGTACTTTAAAAACTCCATCTTTTTTTGCCTTCTTTGTTCTTGCCTTTTTGTTATAGAGAACCGAAACTTTCATTTTGCCACTGGTTCTTCCTAATATTTCCTTTTTCCCTTTTTTCACGGAACAGTGAAGAATATGGACATTCCACTTTCTGTTTTTGGAATCCGACGAATAAATAATGCCGTAATTTTTTGCGGAAATAATCTCATTCTTTGCAGCACTGCTCTTTTTCACTTTAGAAAAAGCAATCCCATATTTCCCTGCCTTTGAAATCGTATTCCCCTCCACCTTTATATTGGACTCTCTGGAAATGACAATGCCACTGCTTTTACTCGAAGAAATCGTATTTTTCAATACGCGGGTATCATCTGATTTTTTCACATATATTCCAAATTTCCGGGCAGAAACCACTCTATTCCTTTGTATCGTTCCCTGAGGGGAATCTTTGATTACGATTCCATTTTTTCGGGAAGCTTTTATTATATTTCCCTCAATCCAATAACCGGAACTTGTCTTGCTCACCACAATTCCGCCCAAGCGGTCATTGGAGATCACATTTCCTGTAATACTTGCCTGCAGGGTCGTTTTAATATAAATACTACGCTTTGTTGATGCTTTCACGTTATTTCCAAAGATAGATACAACATTTCCATTTTGCACAGCAATTCCGTTCTCTTTTGGTGCCGTTACCACATTTCCCTGAATGCTTACATTACTGCTGTCTGAAACAAGAATTCCGGTTTTGCCGCCTTTCACAACACGGTTACCTGTTATTTGAACCTGATTACCATAATCCACATAAATTCCTGCCAGAGCAGTGGAATCTGCTGCTATTTCTGTCGGTGCAATTCCGTTTCCACTGATTTGTACTCCAGAGACAACTCGTTCTTTGCATCCTGCCACACGAATGCCAAAACCATTTTTAGTCCCTGTCGCAGTCTGTATCTGATTGTTCGATATCGTAACATTTAAGTTCGCAGGAACGGCTTCTGTACGGACTCCCCGCAAAGTTGCCAGATAATTCGATTTTCCTTCTTCATCCTTATCATTATCTGAAGCGTTGGCGAACAAATAGACTTTAATCCCACATCCGGCTTTTTGAATCTGGTTTCCTGTTATTTGTATATTTTTGTAATGATATGCCTTAATTGCTTCATAGGTAATATTGGAAAAAAAATTATTTGTTATCACAATATTGGAAGGGTACAGACCTGCCACCGCAATATGGGTACCAACTCCCCTCGGTACATTGAGAAAGGAACAATCTGTGACTGTTATATGATTGCAGACCGTATCATCATATACGGTTTTCTCCTGTGCCGAAGGTGCCATAGAAGAATTGTGCATACAATCGATATGAATTGCTTCTTTCCTTGATGAATATGCAATAAAATCACGGAATACACACCTCTGCACAACGACCTGATTTACCCCCTCAATCGTTAAATAGTGGCTATTGTACAAATTTCTCATTGTCAGGTTAGTGAAACGAAAATTAGAACCATGCATAAAACGAAAAGCTTCCATCGAAACACCATAGTTTCCCTGTCCCGCTCTGCCCTGCATATCCCAGATTCCGCCATTAATTGAGATATTTCCCGCTCCACTATAACCACCGGCACCCACACAATAGTTTGCAATCAGTGGCGCACGTTTATTGATCCGCTTTGCCTTATCTGCCCAAACATAATAAATCGTTGCCCCTGTTGCCTCAATTGCCGTATTGCTATATACAATAAGAGGGCCGGTTATATAATAGTTTCCTGGTCTCAATACTACTTTCAAATTTGTATACTTCGGAGTCTTCCCCTTTTGAAGGTCAAATGCCTCCTGCAGCCCATCTCCATTCTTGTAATTTTTAGTCGAAATCGTAACCGTTCTTGACTCTGCTTTTGCCATGGTTGGTATCGAAAATCCAATCAGCATTAAAACAAAAGCAGCTATCACATACTTTATTTTTTCCACCATGCAACAATCCACTTTCCTGTTTTTGATAAGTTAGCTTTTGTGAAACTACCTGTCTTTTTACAATTGGATCGAAGCAGTGCCGATGTCTCATTTTTATTTGAAACATTCCATGCCACATAACCAATCTTATACTTTTTCAGCAGTTTCATCCATTTTGTTCCACTGCTCTTATTGATGCTGCCATTTCCAGATGCATCTGTAATGTTAAATTCAGTGACTAACATCGGCAGCCCCGCTTTATAAGCTTTTTTCATCTTATCACGAATTCCATTTGTATGAGTTGCCGCATAAAAATGTAACGCATATACAATATTTTTCTGTTTTAATGGTTTTGCTGCCACAACATCAACGTCCTGTGACCAGTTCGGTGTTCCCACAATAATCAAATTTTTCTTATCGTACTTGCGAATCTGCTTTATCACCTTATTGGCATAAGGACGAATGTGTTTCTCCCATGTAACATTACCATTGGGTTCATTGCAAATCTCATACAGAATATTTTTTTGCTTGCCATATTTCTTGGCAAAATGCTGGAAAAATTGCAATGCCTGCTTTTGATGCGTCTTTGGATTTCCATCGCTTAAAATATGCCAGTCAATAATCACATACATTCCTGATTCTGTTGCATATTGAATTCCCTCTTCCACTTTACTGTAAAGGTCTTTGGAATATCCTGCATTCGGATCACTGTAAAATGCCAGTCGGATTGTATTAGCTCCCATTTTCTTAAAGCTTTTGAAACAGGACTTATTGACATATTGTGGAAACCATGCGATACCATGCGTACTGACACCTTTTAGTTGTACTTTCTTCCCCTTTTTATTGACAATATTCGTTCCCTTTACTGAGAGCCGTCCCCACTTTTCCACCGGAGTGGCAGCCTGAACAGCCTTTGATGAAGTAAGCCAGACAGAACTACAGGCAAACACTATTACTATCAGCCATTTTATATATTTCTTCATTTTTCGCCATCTCCTTTCAATCCCGCAACCGCTTACATGCTTCCATAAATGCGCCCTGATTCATGTAAAGGTATAATAATTTAGAATACTTATAATTTTTCACCGTCAGCACATCGTCTTCCGTTATAATACAGTTTCTTCTTCCATCAATATAGATTTCTTTACGTGACAAGTCTTCCACATCAAAGATATAGGGACACAAGTGAAATACGACTTCCGCTTCTTCTGGAGATGCCTCTTCTTTCATATTTTCATTCGCCTGTTCCAAAAAGTTACGGAGATACAAAGCATCTTCTTCCATATTATCAACAATAAGACAATACGATTTTTTGTCCTGTACAAATGCAATCAATTTATCATCATTGGCATCATTCAAAAGGATTTTACCCTCCGATGCTTTTCCCCGAACCCCTTGAATTGCATCATAATAGGAATAGGAAATCGACTGCATGATATGATGTTCCTCCCGGAACATGCTCTCATACATAGCATCAAAATAATCTCCTAGTGCACATAGGCTCATTTTTTCCAATTGCTCTTCCGGTGTATACCGCATAAAAAAATTAGTCCGGTTTCTCCACATATAATAATTCAAAAATGTAGTCGGTTTTTTTGTATTGGCTCCCATCTGATGAAGTGCTGCTGCATTTCCCAACGTCACCACTCGATAACCTGCGAGATTCATTCTGTGTCCCCATTCAATATCATCCCAATAAATAAAATTATCCTCCGGCATAATCCCCACATCTGTCTCTCGGATAATGTCTCCCCGTACCATAACGGCACAGGTTGCCACAGTATCACAGGAAATAACTTCCGGCAAAGTCCCATCCTCAAGCCTATCTGCATAAAGTGTTCTCGCTGTGCAACGGTCAAAATCAATCATAAGACCACATTGTTGTATATATTCCGGCATTTGTCTGTGATAAACACGACAGCCTGCCATTCCCACATCCAAATTATTTTCCATATATTCATAAAGCACCTGTATGGCATTTTCATCCACCTGTGCATCATCATCTAAAAGCATAAAATACGAATATCCCCTATCACGCACTACCCGAAGTCCCGTATTAAAACCACCGGAACCACCGAGATTCTCTTTATTTTGTAAAATTGTAACCTGATTCCCATAAGCTTCTGAAACAGCCTCCACGCTGCCATCGGTAGAAGCATTATCCACCATAAAAATATCAAAATTATGTACTTTACTCTCCAATACACTCTGAATACATTCGAGAACAAAATCCTTTTTATTAAAATTACATATTACAACACCAATCGGGTTCATGAGTACGCCTTTCCTATCGCTTCCTGTCATATAATGATGTTAGGGGCAAAAGATATTTTGCCCCTAACTGATGTCCACGGATTGCTCCATTGCTTCGCAATTCCCGCAATCCTTGTGATAAGGCCTGAGACGGCATAACCGCCCATGCCCCATCACAAATTATTAACGTGATATTTTTTCTTATTCTGCCATCTCGGCTTTCAACATCTCAGTCAATTGTGGAACAATCTTATTCAAATCGCCAACAATACCATAATCCGCTACATCAAAAATAGGAGCTGTCTCATCTTTATTGATAGCAATAATAATATCAGACTCTTCCATACCAGCAACATGCTGGATTGCTCCAGAAATACCAATGGCAAAGTATACGTTCGGACGTACTGTCTTACCGGTCTGTCCGACCTGAAGATCTTTTGGCAGCCAGCCATTATCCGTTACCGCACGGGAACAGCTTACAGTTCCGCCGATTACATCAGCAAGATCCTGTAATATCTTGAAGTTCTCTGCACTTCCTACACCACGTCCACCAGATACAAGGATATTGGCATCCATAATATCTACGGTATCCGTAACGGATTTCACAACATCAAGAATCTCAACGTATTTGTTATTCGGAGTGAATCCCGGATTATATTCAATCACTTCTGCTTTTGCTCCGGCAACCGGCTCAATCTTCTGCATAACTCCGGCACGTACAGTAGCCATCTGAGGACGGTTATAAGGACATGCAATCGTAGCAATTGTATTACCGCCAAATGCAGGACGAGTCATCAACAACTGATTTGGAATCGTTTCCTTTGTCATAGTATCTGTAAAATCACCGATTTCAAGTACCGTACAGTCAGCTGTCAGACCAGTCGCTACACGGGCAGATACACGAGGACCTAAGTCACGTCCAATTGCCGTAGCACCTACTAACATAATTTCCGGTTTATACTCATTGATTACACTGGCAAGGCCATGAGCATATGGCTCTGTTCTGTATACTTCCAATTCCGGATCATCCACAACGATAACTTTGTCTGCACCATATTCAGCAAGAGAATCTGCCAATCCCTTGATGCCGGAACCTAACAATACAGCAGTTACATCTGTATTCAGATCTTTTGCAAGATCTTTTGCTTTGCCGAGAAGTTCAAAAGCGATACTGCTTACTTCACCGTCAACCTGCTGGGCAAAGACATAAACACCTTTATATTCTTCTAAATTCATTTTACCCTCCATTCCGGAGCGTTATGCGACGGGGCGATGAGAAAGCCGCGGATGCGGTTTCTCATCTGCCATCAAAGCTTATTTGTGACGCTCCGGCACAAATAGCTGTGCGAAAAATAAGTATCGAGCTTATTTTTCACACTACCCTCCATTCTTCGCTAGATTACATGTTTCTCTTTTAATTTGTCAACGATATAAGTTGCAGCTTCGGAACCGTCTAAAGTAACTACTTCACCGGCACCCTTACGAACCTTGTCAGAAGCTTTTGCAATCTTAGTAGGTGAACCCTTCAATCCGAGATTAGAATCGTCTACATCCTTCAGATCTGCTCTGCCCCATACGGTAATTTCTTTTGCATAAGCATCCATAATTCCGCCCGGAGTCATATAGCGTGGCTCGTTCAGTTCAGAAAGAGCAGTAATCAGACATGGCATTTTTGCTTTCACTTTATGATATCTGTCTTCATACTGACGCTCAACAATTACACTGTCACCCTCAATCTTGATATCCTGTGCATAGGAAATTACAGGAATTCCCAGATGTTCAGAAATCTGAGGTCCGACCTGTGCGGTATCTCCGTCAATCGCCTGACGTCCCGTAATAATCAAATCATAATCAATATTTCTCAATGCACCGGCAATTGTTGTAGAAGTAGCCCATGTATCTGCTCCGCCAAGTACACGGTCTGTTACAAGAATACCATGATCAGCACCCATTGCCATAGCCTCACGGAGAACTTCCTCTGCTTTTGGAAGTCCCATCGTAAGAACGGTAACTTCTGCTCCTATTTCATCCTTAATCTTGAGTGCGGCTTCCAATCCTGCTTTATCATCCGGATTCATAATGGTAAGCATGGCACCTCTATTTAATGTACCATCTGGGTTAAATACGACTCCACCCTTTGTATCTGGTACCTGTTTAATACATACTACAATTTTCACAAGAGCACCTCCTATTTCAATAAGCTACCAGAGATTACCATACGCTGAACTTCTGAAGTACCTTCGTAGATTTCTGTGATTTTAGCATCACGCATCATACGCTCAACGTCATATTCTCTAATATAACCATAACCACCGTGTAACTGAACTGCTTTTGTTGTTACTTCCATAGCAACTTCTGCCGCATACAATTTTGCCATAGCAGCTTCCACACTGTATACTTTCTGTGTTGCCTTTGCCATAGCAGCCCGGTAAACCATAAGTTTAGCAGCCTGTACCTTTGTAGCCATGTCAGCTAACTGGAACTGAGTGTTCTGGAACTGAGCAATGGAACGGCCAAACTGTTTTCTCTCTTTTACATAATCGATGGTTGCCTGTAAAGCACCCTCTGCAAGTCCAAGAGCCTGAGCAGCGATTCCGATACGGCCTCCATCCAATGTGTGCATAGCAATTCCAAAACCTTTACCCTGTGCACCAAGAAGGTTCTCTTTTGGAATACGGCAATCCTCGAAGATCAATTCATACGTAGAAGAACCACGGATACCCATTTTCTTCTCTTTTGTTCCGAAAGAAAAGCCCGGAGTACCTTTTTCTACGATGAAAGCAGAAATTTCTTTCATCTTTCTGCCACGTTTCTCAACGATTCCGGTTACTGCAATTACGATGTAAATATCTGCCTGCTTACCATTTGTGATGAAGCACTTAGAGCCATTCAATACCCACTCATCACCGTCTAAAACAGCCTTTGTCTGCTGTCCCTGCGCATCGGTACCGGCACCCGGCTCAGTAAGACCGAACGCACCAAGTTTTTCTCCGCTTGCAAGTGGAACTAAGTATTTCTGTTTCTGCTCTTCGGTACCATACATCATAATCGGATCAGCACCCAGAGAAGAATGTGCAGAAACGATAACGCTTGTCGTACCACAGACCTTTGCAAGCTCCTCTACACACATTGTATACATTAATGGGTCGCAGCCCTGTCCGCCATACTCTTTTGGAATGGCAATTCCCATGAAACCAAGTTTCTGCATTTTTTCAACAGTCTCAGCAGGGAATCTTTCTTCTTCATCAATATCCTGAGCAAGTGGCTTTACTTCATTTTCAGCAAAATCCTGAAACAACTGTCTCGCCATCTCATGCTGCTTGTCTAAATTAAAATCCATGTTTACATGAACTCCTTTCTATCATTTTCAACGAATTATTTGGAATAATCATAGAATCCAATGCCTGTCTTACGTCCCAATTTGCCGGCACGAACCATTTTTCTCAGCAATGGATGTGGACGATATTTGGAATCTCCGGTCTCTGCCTGAAGAACTTCCATAATGGCAAGACAAATATCAAGACCAACCAGATCTCCAAGAGCCAAAGGTCCCATTGGATGATTTGCACCGAGCTGCATGGCGGCATCGATACCTTCAACAGAAGCAACACCGTCAGCCAAAATACCAACTGCCTCATTAATCATAGGAATCAAAATTCGATTTACAACAAATCCGGCTGCTTCTTTTACCTCTACTGGAGTTTTACCGATTTCTTTTGCAATAGCAACCACTTTGTCATTCACTTCATCCGTTGTATTTTCTCCGCGAATAACCTCAACCAGTTTCATAACAGGAGCCGGATTAAAGAAATGCATTCCGATTACCGGATGGGAAATTCCGGCACCGATCTCTGTAATAGAAAGAGAAGAAGTGTTTGTTGCAAAAATGCAGTCTTCTTTCTTTACAATATCCTGTAACTCCTTGAATGTCTGTTTTTTCACATCCATAACTTCAAGAGCAGCCTCAACAATGATATCACAATCGGTGCAGATATCTTTCACACCTGTTGTAATTTTAGCAAGAATTGCATCTACTTCTTCCTGTGTTTTCTTACCTTTGTCAACTAATCTCTGAAGACCTTTTGCAATTTTATTTTTTCCATTTGCAGCGAACTCTTCATTAATGTCACAAAGACATACTTCATAACCCTCTGTCTGAGCAAAAGCCTGTGCAATTCCAGAGCCCATTGTTCCTGCACCAATAACACCTACTATCATTTTATTTTCCTCCTAATTTTTATTATTCTGCAGCATACTTCTTTTGCTGTATGCTGCAGTAATATTTATGATTCTAATTAACAATTTTTGAAAGGAACTACTTTCAGCTTCTTTTCTTTATCCTTCTCAAGGAAATTACCCATACCGGCCTTTTGGTCTTCGGTCTCAAAGCAGTCACCAAACAATTTCTCTTCCACTACAACCGCTTCATCCATATTCACCTGAAGTCCATCATTTATGGCTTTCTTACAGTTGCGAACGGCAATCGGTGCCTGTGCAGCAATTCCAGCAGCCATTTTCTTAGCTGCAGGCATAAGCTCTTCCAATGGATACACTGCATTGACAAGTCCGATCCGGTATGCTTCTTCTGCTTTTATATTCCGGGCAGTATAAATTAACTGTTTTGCCATACCCGGACTGACCAGACGGGCCAGTCTCTGTGTTCCACCAAAGCCCGGTGTAATTCCAAGTCCTACTTCCGGCTGGCCAAATACTGCATTCTCAGAACAGATACGAATATCACAGCTCATCGAAATCTCACATCCACCACCAAGAGCAAATCCGTTTACTGCTGCAATAACAGGAATTGGGAATGTCTCCAATTTGCGGAATACATCATTTCCCTTTTTACCAAATGCTTCTCCCTCTGCCTTAGTCAGCGTACTCATCTCACCAATATCGGCACCGGCAACAAAAGATTTTTCTCCCTCACCAGTCAGAATCAGACAACGGATTGCATTCTGGTCTACTGCGTCCAGCGTTTCATTTAACTCATCTAATACTGTACTATTTAATGCATTCAGTGCTTTGGGACGGTTAATGGTAATAATACCAACCATACCCTCTACTTCATATTTAATGAATTCCATTTTAATCCTCCATTCCGAAGCGTTTATGCGACGGGGCGACGAGAAAATCTTCGATTTCTCGTCTGCCATCGAAGCTATTTGTGACGCTCCGGCACAAAATAGCCGTGTAAAAAATATGCTATCGAGCATATTTTTCACACTAATCCTCCATTTTTAATTATTCTCTCTCAACAATAGTAGAACATCCCATTCCACCACCGATACAAAGTGTCGCAAGACCTTTCTTTGCATCTCTCTTCTGCATCTCATGAAGCAGAGTAACAAGAATACGGCATCCACTTGCTCCTACCGGATGTCCGAGTGCGATGGCACCACCATTTACATTCAGCTTACTAAGGTCAAAATTCAAATCACGGCCTACGGCAATTGACTGTGCAGCAAATGCCTCATTTGCCTCAACTAAATCCATATCATCAATGGTCAGACCGGTCTTAGCAAATACCTTCTTTGTAGCAGCAACTGGTCCCACACCCATGATTTTAGGATCAACACCGCCAAGAGCACCGGCAACAAAGGTAGCCATCGGTGTAACACCGAGCTCTTTTGCTTTCTCTTCGCTCATAACAACAATAGCTGCTGCTCCGTCATTAATTCCGGAAGCGTTACCAGCAGTTACCAGTCCGCCCTCTTTTCCGGAACAGCACTTCAAAGCACTAAGACTCTCTGCTGTTGTGCCGGCACGAGGTCCTTCATCTGTATCAAATACGATTGTTTTCTTTTTCTGTTTAATTTCAACTGGAACGATTTCATCTTTAAATTTACCTTCAGCCATTGCTTTTTCACATTTCTGCTGGCTGTTTGCAGAGAACTCATCCAGCTCTTCACGAGTGATTCCATACTGCTCTGCTACATTCTCAGCAGTAATCATCATATGATACTGGTTGAAAGCATCCCAAAGAGCATCATTCACCATGGTATCTACCAGCTTACCATTGTTCATTCTGTAACCAAAACGTGCGTTCATAGCTGCATAAGGAGCCATGGACATATTCTCCATACCACCTGCTACAACGATATCAGCATCACCGGTCTGAATCATCTGAGCTGCCATGTTAACACAGTTCAATCCAGAACCACAAACTACATTTACCGTAACTGCTGTCGTTTCAATTGGAAGACCTGCACCAATTGAAGCCTGACGTGCCACATTCTGTCCCAAGCCTGCCTGAATTACGCATCCCATATAAACATGGTCAACGGCATCCTTTGGAACACCAGCTCTTTTCAGAGCTTCCTCAATTACAATAGAACCAAGTTTTGGTGCTGAAGTTGTGCTGAGCGCACCACCCATTTTACCAATCGCTGTACGACAAGCACCTGCTAAAACTACCTTTTTAGACATGAAATATATCCTCCTTATAATTTTATTTCTAAAATTTATCAAAAATCTGCTGTCGCAGTTAATGATCATATTTTTTATGAAATGCCTCATTCACCACCGGGGGAACCAGTTTTGAGACATCCGAACCATAATACGCGACCTCTCTTGCAATCGTCGAACTAAGAAAGGCGTATTCCAAACTCGTAGTAAAAAACATGGTGTCAATTTCCGGCTCGATACTATGGTTTGTCTGTGCAATCTGCATTTCTGATTCAAAGTCCGTCACAGCACGCAGCCCCCGGATAATGAGTTTCGCTCCGTTCTGTCTTGCAAAATCAATTGTCAGCCCCTGAAAACTCTGTACCGAAACATTCAAGAACTCTTTTGTTGTTTCCTGAAGCAGTTCCAAACGTTCTTCCATTGTAAACAACGGATTTTTCGTGTTATTTACCAATACTCCTATAATCAGCTCGTCCACGACTTTGGAAGCACGTTTTATAATATCCAAGTGTCCATAGGTTACTGGATCAAAACTGCCGGGATAAATTGCCTTAACCATTTTGTCCTCATTTCTAAGTGCATTTTTCCTTTCATTTCCCATTCTGATTCAGAACCATCTGCACTTTTTCTTGTCTGTGAGCATAGCACACCCATAGATTTACTACCACGTTTCTATCATAACAAATGGCAAGGATATTGTCAACATTTTAACAAACTTTTATCGGATTTTTTTGTGTAAATTTTACAGTGAAATCTTTTATCAGACACTTGACCATATACAAATGTAATGATAAAATTATAACTATGTTAAATTTTTATCAATAAAAAACTTTACAGGAGGTTATTATGGATTACGAAGCTTTATATAAGAGTAAATTAACAACAGCCGAAAAAGCAGCTGAGATTGTTAAATCCGGCGATTGGGTGGACTATGCGTGGACTGCTACTACTCCTGTTGCCTTTGATGAAGCACTTGCCAAAAGAATTACTTCTTTACACGATGTTAATTTTCGTGGTGGAATTCTTTTGTGGGAACCTGAAATTTTCAAAATTGAAAATCCGGCGGACCATATTACATGGAATTCATGGCATATGGGTGGCATTGAGAGAAAAGCTGCAGCCAAGGGATTTTCGTTCTACGCTCCTATCCGCTATTCGGAATTGCCCCGCTATTACAGAGATTCGCCAAATCAGGCAGATGTCGCTGTAATGCAGGTCACTCCAATGGATGAACACGGTTTCTTTAATTTCGGTCCAAGTGCATCCCATCTGGCTGCTGTATGCGAAGGTGCAAAATGTATCATTGTAGAAGTCAATAAAAATATACCACGCTGTCTTGGAGGTTTTGATGAGCGCATTCACGTTTCAAAAGTAGATATGATCATAGAGGGAAACAACCCTTCCATGGCAGAACTTGGCGGCGGTGGTGATGCTACGGAAGTAGACGAGGCAGTTGCCAGACTCATTGTAAATGAAATTCCAAATGGTGCCTGCTTACAGCTCGGTATTGGCGGTATGCCAAATGCCGTAGGTTCTCTTATTGCAGAATCGGATCTGAAAGACCTGGGTGTTCATACAGAAATGTATGTAGATGCTTTCGTTCATATTGCAAAGGCAGGAAAAATTAATGGTTCCAAGAAGAATTTGAATAAAGGACGCCAGACCTATGCATTTGCGGCCGGAACCCAAATGCTCTATGACTACCTCGATAACAATCCGGAATGTATGAGCGTTCCTGTTGATTATGCTAACGATATTGATGTAATCTCTGCTCACGACAATTTTATTTCTATAAATAATGCGGTCGATATTGACCTTTACGGTCAGGTCAATGCAGAATCTGCCGGAATCAAAAATATCAGTGGTGCCGGTGGTCAGTTGGATTTTGTTCTCGGTGCTTACAAATCAAAAGGAGGAAAAAGTTTTATCTGTCTCTCTTCTACTTTTAAGAACAAAGCCGGTGAACTGCAATCCCGTATCCGTCCGACTTTAACAAATGGTTCCATTGTTACCGATACCCGTGCTAATACGAACTATGTGGTAACCGAATATGGCATGGTTAATTTGAAAGGTCTCTCCTCATGGGAGCGTGCCGAAGCATTGATCAGCATTGCCCATCCGGATTTCAGAGATGAACTTATAAAAGAAGCTGAAAAAATGAATATTTGGAGAAAGAGCAATAAATAATAAAACGGATACCAGCCGGTTTTGAATCGGCTGGTATCCGTTTTTTGGTATGACGGGCATGCCCGTGTTCTGTGGTGAAAGTCCACTTAGGCTAAACATGGCGGCCGTCTGTAAGACCGACACGGAAACACTCAGGACAACTATTATTATAAGTTCACCATAAACATGCATCCGCGGTCTGCAAGGTAGAATTGGTCTCCCGGGCTAAGCGCCATAGGCTGTCCCTGTGGCACACGCACCCCGTTTCCGAGATAGGTTCCATACGAGGAACCAAGGTCATATAGTATAAACATCCTCGTCTGCGGATTATATTGAAGTTTACAATGCGTTCTGCTGATTCCATTGGCGCTGGCGTCAAACACAAAATCACATGCGCTTTGATCTCTGCCCATCATCATCCCCTGAGGTCCGATAAGAAAAGCCTGCCCCGCATATCTTCCGGCCACACCGAAGAGCTTCGGCTGTGCTGCGGAATTCATTTGCACCCGCGCTGCTTGCTGCGGCACATTCTGCGGCACACCCTGATTCCCATACGCCGCATATGCCGGCTGACCTAAGGATTCCTTCGTGATGACTCTAGTACCTGCAATCCGGTCATGTAACGTCTTTCCCTCGTCGTCAAAAAGTCCAATCAGATATCCGATTCCTAATGTTAAACTACTTAAAAATCTACACAATGAACGGGTGAATGACTTCCCATAATCCAACGGCTGCCCACTCTCATCTGCCACTGCAATCCCCAATATATATTTCCCGAAAGTCCCATGCATTCCGCTTCCTTCCATAATTCCAAAATATAGCATCTGTCCCAGCAAGAAAACAAGCACCCCAAGTCCGTATGAAATAAAAAAACAAAGAACCCCTATGACATCCAATATAATACCATCAATAATAAGTGCACCGATCCGGGCTCCTTTTGTAGCATACTGCATTTTAACCTCTCTCCTTTCTCCGCACAGAACACTTCCTCTTTTTCTCTGCACCTATTTCAACATTAGTGTTAAAAGTGTAAGATTATCATTCTTGCCGTCAATCCTATCCATCAGACGTAGCAGTAAAAGCTCCGCCCAATCCTTTGCTGTCTCCGCCTTCAAAAAATCGATTAGGATTTCCTCATCTTTTACATATTCCCATACGCCGTCTGAGCAGAGCAAGAACGCATCTCCCGCTTCGAGCGGCACATCAGGGCAATGAATATCCGGTTCATTACGGTCTTCACCGCCGATAGAGCGCAGCAGGCAGGACTGATCCTCATCCTGCGCAATCTCTTCTCTAGTAATCTCGCCCGCCTTATACTTTTTATAGGCAACCGAATGGTCTTCCGTGATGCTCCTAATCTCGCTTCTATGCAGATAATACAGACGGGAGTCTCCGACATTTGCCCAGACTGCCCTTTCCCCGTCAATCGCAAGCGCAACAACCGTGCTTTTCAATACGCTTCTTTTTTCCTTCTCAATCGCAAGTACCCGCTTGTTTGCTTCCGCAATCTGCGTTTTAATCCATTCCTGTCTATCCGTTTCCCCCGGATGCCAGTCCTCCAATAGAACATCCCTTACACATGCGGACGCCACTTCACCGAACTGATGAGCGCCCAGTCCATCCGCCACCACAAAAATACCGCCTTCGCCATCCTGCTTTGAGCCGATGGAATCCTCATTGTAGGAACGCCCTCCCTGATTTGTAAATTCAAATTCGTCAATAACCATGCTTTACCTCACTTCAACACGCAGCACATTCGTACTCTCACCTACATAAAAACTTTCTCCCGCCCTGCAGCGATACGGGACGTTCGGCTCCAGCTTTTGGCCGTTTTGAAGAAACGTACCGTAGGTTGAGCGAAGATCTGTAATCAAAAACTCCTCCGTATCCGGATTCCAACTGACCGAGCAGTGCCTTCCGCTGACCCCCGGTGTTCCCTCCCGATACGCAATCGTACAATTGGCTACGTCGCGTCCAATCAGAATCGGCGTTGTCCCAATCGGATAACTCATTCCGTTATGCTGCGTGGACAAGGAACAAATCATCGCTTTTTTAGGCTGAATTACCTGCTGCACCGCCCCCTCAGCCCCCACCGGTAACGGCTGTGCCTTACCCTTTTTGTTTTTGCTTATGGCGATTACCATTATGACAATAATCAGAACTATCACCGCCACAATGATACCAATCAAAAGTGGTTTATTATCCAAAAGATTAAAGGAAATCCCACCTATTTTCATGTCGCTTTCCGTCACATAGGCAACATCATTTTTATTCAGCATCGGAATCATCTCATCAATGCTGACCGCATAATAATTCGTTTCCTTCTCCGAACCAATATACAAGGTATTAATTCCGATTACAGCGCCGTTGTCGTTCACCATCGGTCCGCCGGAATTGCCATGCTGAATAACCGCATCTGTCTGGATTCTCTGTACGCCGCTTCCGGAAGTCGTTACAAAACGGCTGATCGTCCCCGTTGTCACCGATATATCTGTTTTACTCCAACTGGAACTTGCATCAATGATTATGTTCTCCGAAAGTCCTGGATATCCCACGCAGTATATTGTGGAGCCAACCATATCATCCGACGGACTGCAGAGTGAAATCGCTTTTCTCTCGTCCGTTGCAGAAGCGAGTTTTAGCAGTGCGATATCCTTTGTTTCGTTATAATCAATGACATACGCTTCCTCATAGTTTTTGGAGTCAAAATAGACCCGAACTTTCACCTTGACCGTGATAGTGCTCCCATCATCCGTGCGGACCTCTACGTACTCCCCTTTTCCATTCTGCAGATAATCAGCGACGACATGGTGGTTGGTTATGAGATACTCCGCATCTTCATCCGGATTCCCTACAAAAAAACCGGTTCCCCATCCTGTCAGGCTTTCTTTCCCGTCCGGTGTTCCTAAAACTGTTGCCACAACTGCAACACTTTCCCTGACCTCTGAATCAAACCCGGATGCATCCGCAGGAACTGTCCACATTCCCAATCCAACACCCAAAAGAAGCACTGTCACCCAAAGACATAATATTTTTCTCATGTATACCTCTCTTTCTTAATATAAGCACCTTATGACTAATGCCGTAAAATTATCCTGATTTACTTTCGCATGTTCGATAATTCCCTCTTTCACTCGCTGGCACATTGCCTGTGAAGAATGAAGAGACAATGCTTCCAATATTTCTTCTTCGTCTAATACGCCCCCGACGCCGTCCGAACACGCCAAAAGGACATCTCCATCCCTGACCAGCAACGGTCTCACCGAACAGTCCACATCACTAAGTTCCCTCATTCCCAAAAACTGGGTGAGCGCGGCCGCTTCCGAACACTCTCTTCCCACGCTCGGATCCATATTCCCCGAACGGATGCACTCTAAGTACTTCTGACAGCATAAATTATGTTCCCTGTTTAAGCGATAGAGCTGTTTTCCCCGTTTCAGATACAAGAAACTGTCGCCGACACTCGCATAATACAGCTTCTCCTGAAACAGAATCCCTGCCACGAGCGTGCTGCCCCCGTCTCCCGCAAGACGTTTTTCTACTTCATCCGCTGCCAGGTAAACACTTTTCTTTAGCTGTTCTGCCATGTCTGCATCCCGGTCCATATCGTTAAACGACTGACGTATACTGGTGACTGCCGTTTCACTTGCAACCTTTCCGTCTTTCATTCCGCCCATTCCGTCGCAGACCACAAAAAGCAGACCATTTTCTTTAATCAATGTCACATCATATGCATTGACAAATGTAAAGGAATCCTCCTGTCTGGTTCGTGCGCCAATCTCCTGCAAATTCGCAACCTGATAGGAAAGAAGTCTTTTTACCTCAGTTCTCTTATTTTTCTTTTTTTTATGAAATAAAGACATTTTATTCTCCCTGTTTTAAACCGTTGCCCCATGAAAACTTTTCGTTACAGAACGGCACAAAAACGAACTTGGAATCTCCAAACTCAATCACGTCATATTCTCCGAGTTTCGTGGGAATATAAATCGGTTCTTCATTCAGATAAATATTGTTCGTACTCTCCGCCGGTATCAGATGGAAGTTATTGTGTTTAGCATCATATGCGAGCCTTGCGTGGTTCTCCCTGGAAATCGTGGTATCGCCCTTAATACAGATATCCATCTTCTCGCTCCGCCCGATTGTGTTGTTCTTTGCCCAAATGCGGAAATCCTTACCTTTGTCCGGTCCCTCAATGCAGACGAGCCAGCCTACAACCGGTTCAATTTTCATTTTTTTTTGGAACACACCAACCGTCTTCCCCGTGTCTTCTTTCTCCTCCATTGCCTTACGGTAGCTCTGCGGCGCTACTGTTGCACCTATCTCAGCCATTCCGACCGAACCTCCTGCCGAAGCACCGCCGGAAGGTCCGAATCCACCTCCGACCGGAGCCGTTTTCCCAACATCGGAAACGCCGGCGCCGCCAAAATCAATACGATTTCCCCCGTCGTTACAATAGGGACAGATTGCGTATTGCTCCGAATCATATAAATGTCCGTTTGCACATTCTGTAAAAGCCATTTTTTTCCTCCTTTTCTAGTATATAGACAGCCCTCTTAAAACCGCAACAAAAAACAGGCTGTGCCACTCTTTATTTCATCACCGCTCCTCAAACGGTTGGGAGCATGAAGTCTCATTCCATTCAAAAACGTTCCATTTTTTGAATCGAGGTCTTCTATATAAATCATCTGGTCTCTTCGGTAGATGCGAGAATTGTGTTTTGACACTTCCTTCTCTTCCCAAACTAGATCACAGTCCGAACCACTGCCAACAATAAGCTGTTCTGTCAGATACAGTCCACTTTCTGATGTCTTGCAATGCCCTGAAATAATTTCCAATCTCATAAATACGGCATCTTCCGGCACTCCCCTGCCTTTTCCGGTGTGAGACTTTTTTCTACGTAAAAAGAGAAAACAGAGCAAAACAACCACAACAATACCACCACAGCCGACAATCAGATAAATTGAATAATCTGCCAATCCGGAAGTCTCTTTATCCAACCCCTCTTGTTCGCACAAATTCACCTTTTCCTGACCATCATCCCCATTATCCTGTTTGCCTTTTTGATTCTTATTATCTTTCCCGCCTGAAGAAAAACCATTTAACTGCGGCACCGAATCCCATGATGTTTTCAGCAGGGCCAACTGCCCACCCGCAAGACTGCCCTGTAGCCGAAGTTCTACCGGCATCTGCTCCTTAGGTATCTTTTCTTGCAGAGAAAACGTCACCGAATATAAATCATCCACAAAGGAAGCAATCTCCTTACCCGCATTTTCCCCGGACGAACTATCTTTCACAGTCTGGCTGATGCCAGAACTCTTCCCCAGAGAGTCAAATACGTGGGAATCCTTGTGCGAAAAAATCATTGTATGCACTACCGTTTCCGGTGCAGAAGCAATTTTTTTCGCTGCTCTTTTCGCTCCTTTTTTCTCGGCAGCCTTCTCCTTTGCCTTATTTGCAAAGCCCAGATCAGGCTCGCCATCTGAAATCATAATCAAATTGACAATATCCCCTTTTTTACGTGTACAAGAGGTCAGATAATTCAAGGCATTTTCTATCCCGGAGTAAGGGTTTGTCAGTTTTTCATTATATTCTAATCCGGACAATATATTTATCACTGCATCCTTATCTGTCTGGTTCTCGGCGACTACGGTAAAACGTTCCCCAAAAGAAGCAACTGAATAAACAGCCTGCTGCTTCTCGGCATTCATCAGGGATTTGGCAAACAGATTGATTTCTCCTATATGTTCTTTCATGGAACCAGATAAATCAACCATGAAAATGTACCTTACAATAGCGTTGCTCTTTTTCAGAGGCACGGGCACTTCCTCCCCGCCAACTACTGCATTGTCCGAAAACGCCTTCACTTTCATTGATGCGCCGTCATATGCATCTCCCAAATTTACAAATGCATATAACTGATCATCTATGCAATATGCCGATATCCCTAAATTTGTTTTATTCGAATTGACGGCCGCCTGTACCTGCAGTGGCATCAGCAGAGCCAGCAAAAGTACTATGCAAAATACAGTAAATCTTTTTTCCATAGAACCCTCCTTTTCATTTTCAGAGTGGCCGCCGTCTGCCCACTCCACAAACCATTGCTTCCAATCTCCTTGAATATTTTATTACTTCTTCTTTTCATACTTTTTAATCATTTTAATATTTCTTCTTTTTTAATGTAAACCGACACCGCAAAGGATCGAGGCTTTTTCCGTTGATATCCACCGGAGCCACCTTAAAATAATAACTCCCTGCATCTATTTTGTGCGTAGTGTATAATTTGCGCCATGAACTAAAGGTGGTAGGAGACTCCTCCGTTTCTGTCTCTATCAAATCAACGGATTCACCGTTTTGCTTATACAGGCTCCAGGTAATGGATTTAATGATTCCCGTTTTTGAACAGGTGAAATTACAATAAATAATATTACCTACATAGAATTCATCGCTGGCTTGCACTGAATCTATGGGAGCACCCTCATCCTTGTAGCTGTGCAATTCAATGCCCTCACGGGAAGCATTGCAGGAATAAGTATATTTTCCATCTGCTGGCTCTGACGTGTCGGTAGGCTCTGGCGTGTCCGTGGGCTCTGGCGTGTCCGTGGGCTCTAGCATGTCTGTTGGTTCTGGCGTGGAAATCTCCTCAAAAATATTGACATCATCCGTCCGCGAATATACATCCCTTGAATCATCTGAAACATCTTCTAATAAAACCAATATAAGGAGTACCATCAATGCAATAATGACAACGCCCCCGACAGAACATCCCAAGATAATTACAAGTTTTTTCTTTTTTTTCTGCTGCCAGAGTACTTTGTTCGGTTCGTCTTTTGAAAGAAATGGCTCCTCTTTCGGCTTTTCTTTTGGCTCCTCTTTCGGCTCTTCCTTCTTATCCTGCAAAAGCGCTTTCTTAAATTCTGCCATGCTCTGATACCTGTCAGCCGGCTGCACTTCCATGGCCTTTAAAATGGCATTCTCCACATTTACCGGAATATCAATCCCCAAACTGCTGGGCGGCACCAAATCATCCTCTTCAATCCGGTCTATGGAATCCGGCGGTTTCCTCCCCGTCACGGCATAGTAGAAACTGGCCCCTACTGTATATACATCCGTATAGGAACCCTGACGTCCATGGCGTGTATACTGTTCCTTTGGGGCAAATCCGTGTTTCAGCACAACATCAAGACTTCGGCTCTTATCCCCGAGGCTGTATCTTGCCGCCCCGAAATCCAATAATTTTACCGTCCCGTCTTCCGTTATGAAAATATTATCCGGTGTCACATCACGGTGGATGATTCCCTTTTCATGTACTGCATTCAGGGCATCCATGATGGGCAGCAAAATTTTTTCTGCCTCCTGCCACGGAATTTTCCCGCCATGCTTCTTGATATATTCCTGAAAACTGGTTCCTTCTACATAGTCCATCACAAAGTAGGCTGTCCCATGCTCTTCAAAATAGCTGTGCACTCTGACAATATTGGAATTTCCGATGAATTCAGCTAGAGTCTGTGCCTCCTTTAGGAAACATTCTTTTCCATATAAAAAACTGTCTCCCCGTTCACCCGAATACGCACTGACAGAACGCCCATCCATACGTGTTGCCATCGTATCCGGCAAATATTCCTTGATGGCTACCCGTTGCTTCGTCTTCCAGTCACTAGCAATGTATGTCACGCCAAATCCACCCTGTCCAAGCACCCGCCCTGTTATGTATCTTCCATTCAGTACCGTGCCATGGGGAAGTGCCAAGGGATACTTTTCCTTGTCCTGCGGGTCATATCCGCAATGGGGGCAACTGCCAGTTGTCTCCTCTTCCAGTTCACGGAAGCAGTTATAACACATATTTTTTTGATTCATTCAGTCTCTCCTTAACATTTTTATACTATGTTTACTAATCCCTTCTCTTGCTTTATTTGAGGCATCATCAGTTTGTGTGAAACAGTTTTGTCCAAAATAGTTTTGAGGTTAGGCTCACTGATTCCGATTATATACTTAAAGTATACTAAAACAAGCGAAATATGTCAAAAAATATTTGCAGAATTGCAGAATTTTCTGGCGGTAGCTACGCCTAAGTGAACTTTCACCACAGAACACGGGCATGCCCGTCAAACCCAAAAAACGGATACCAGCCGGTCTTGAACCGGCTGGTATCCGTTTTCGCAATGCAATCTTCCACGCTCTATTTTATTTTGAATTTCTTTGCAATCTGCTCCAGCTTTTCAACTGACTCCATGCAGGCATCCACTAGCTCAGCATTTTCTGATGTTTGTAACACAACGTTACTTGTTTTCTCTGCGATATCTGTTACACCGGAAGCGGATTCATCTACCGTAGTATTAATACCATCAATAGCCTCTGCAATCATTACAATTGCTTCATTCAATGCGTTAATGGAATCTTCCACATTTCTCATACTGTTTTTCACAATATCCGCATCATCATTATATTGATTGCTTACTTGTGTAAACTGGTTGTAATCTTTCAATACAACATTTTCAAGAAATTGGGTAGTGTCTTCCATACTTTTCACCATTCCGGCAACTGAAGAATTTACTTCTGTAACAATATTATTAATATTGATAACAGAACTGGAAGTTTCACTCGCCAATTTACTAATTTCAGTTGCTACTACAGCAAAACCCTTGCCCGCTTCTCCTGCTCTCGCTGCCTCAATTGAAGCATTCAATGCCAGCAGACCGGTCTGAGTGGAAATCTGCATAATCGAATCCGTCATTTCATTAATCTGTTCCACGCTTTCAGCCGCTTTGACCGCTTTTTCAGCATGATTTTTAATTCTTCTGTACATTTTGGTTGTACGCTGGGTAGCAAGCTCCGTGGACTCCTGAAGAGAAATCGCACGTTCTGAAATTTCATTCGATAACCGAACACCTTCCTGCGATAAATTCAGAATATCCGTCGCACCATTTTGCATGGAGTCAATATTTTCTGTAATTGATCCTGTTGTAGCCGTTGTCTCTTCCATACCGGCAGCCAGCTCTTCTGTCGTTGCCGAATTATCCATACATTCTTCACGGATACGATTGCTCACCTCGTTCACTCGTACAACATCATGATAAATATTCTTACTGGCATCCTGAATATCAACAACAATTTCAAGCAGCTGCTCCCGCATCCGGGAAACAGCCTTTCCGATCATGCCGATTTCATCTCCACGCTTTGCGATCCCTTTTGTCTTTGTATCATCTGCAAAATCAAGTGCTGCCGTTTCATCAATCACACCAATCAGCTTATGTATCGGACGAGTAATATACATCGCAAAAAGCCATCCCACGATAGTACACAAAACCGTAACAATAAGAGCACCTACAATACCAATTACCGTAAAAGTAGTAATATTTTCAAGAATTTCTGCCTTTTCGGCGGTAATGACAATAATACTCTTATCTGACAGCACCTGAAAAGCAGCATATTGGGTAGAACCATTATCTGAATATTCTACAACTGTAGCATCAAATGTCTTTCCACCCTTTACCTGTGCTGCTAACTCTTTCATATATTCCGATTCTACCGCCTGATTAATTTTATCTTCACTTGGATGAAACTTATATTGTCCATCTGTATTAATAACAAAGGCATAGGAAGACTCTACTCCGTCAATTTTCATATTCTGCAGCATATTCTTATATCCGTCATAAGAAATCACACCATTCAGATCAATTAATTTCTCATTCACACGAGAGGAATATGCCATAACGAGACTACGAAGCTCCGACTGTGCATTAGCCGTCACAACAGAAATTGTATTAGGCACAACAATAAGCATAGAAATCGTTGAGGCTAATAAAACCGCAATTCCTATTAAACAAGTGATTTTTACACCCATTTTTTTGAAGAAACTGACCTTGCCCATATTAACGGTCTCCGTTTCTTCCATTTGAAATTTCTTTCGGATTGTTTTAAAATCCCATTTCCTTTTCTTTGCAGGCTTTTTACCGGCTTTAACTGCTTTCTTTTTCTGCCTTGTCATTTTTTTTGCCTGCACCCGCTCTTTTTTCTGTTTCCTTTTAAGTATCTTTTCTTTACTTCCTGCCTTCTCCTTTTTCATCACCATACCTCCGTTTTCAACCAAGTTGCTGTTTCATAATGGTAACTGCTTTATTCAAAGCCTCTGGAATTGCAGAAGGATTTTTACCGCCTGCCTGTGCCATATTAGGACGGCCTCCTCCTCCGCCACCGACAACCGCTGCTACCTCTTTTATCAAATTGCCGGCATGAGCTCCTTTCTTCATCGCTCCATCGGTTGCCATTGCAATCAAATTTACTTTTCCATTTGATTCACAGGCAAACACAAGAAATGCTTCCCCCAATTTATTTTTTGTCTCATCACCCAAATCACGCATCCCATTCATATCAATATCCGTCAATTGCTTTGCGAGAATTTTTATGCCATTTACTTCTTCTGCCGCATCCGTCATATCTCCTGCTGCATTCTTGGCAATTTTAGCTTTTAACCTTTCCATTTCTTTCTGCATGGTTCTCATTTCTTCCTGCATGGAAGAAACCTTGGTATGAACTTCCAATGGAGCACTCTTTAAAAGCCCTGCCACCTTATGAAGTTCCTGTTCCATTTCACTATAGTAATTCATAAGTGCTGTTCCTGTCAGGGCTTCAATACGGCGGACACCTGCCGCAACACCACCCTCTGAAACAATCTTAAATGCAGAAATATCTCTCGTATTGCTTACATGAGTTCCACCACAAAGCTCTGAACTGAAATCTCCCATCTGAACAACGCGGACAACTTCTCCATACTTCTCACCAAACAGAGCCATAGCCCCTGTTTTTTTTGCCTCTTCAATCGACATTTCCTTTGTCACAACGGGAAGTGCTTCCTGAATTTCTTTATTTACAATCTCCTCTACCTTGGCAATTTCTTCCGGTGTCATCGGAGAAAAATGGGTAAAATCAAAACGAAGCTTATCTTTATCTACCAAAGAACCCTTCTGTTCAACATGATTACCTAGAACAAGGCGAAGTGCTTTCTGCATTAAATGAGTCGCACTATGGTTATTGGCAGTCCGATTACGTCTTGTCCCATCTACCGTAAGCTCCGCCAGTTCGCCTTTCTTAATCACACCTTCTACTACTTTACCGACATGTCCGATTTTCGTCCCCTGAAGCTTAATCACATCATCTACTTCAAATTTACCATTTGCTGTTGTAATTATTCCCTGATCCGCAACCTGACCGCCCATCGTTGCATACATCGGTGTTTCGGCAACCAATATAGTTCCCTCCTGTCCGGCAGTAAGTTCATCGACAAGAGCATCACTGGTCGTAAGAACGGTAATCGGGGAACGGTGGGACAAACGGTCATATCCGACAAAAGCACTTTCAACAGACGCATCAATGGATTGATAGATCGTAACATCTGCTCCCATATAATTCGTAGTTTCTCTTGCCGCTCTTGCTGTATCCCGCTGATTCTCCATTGCTCTATGGAAACCGTCCTCATCAACAGAAAAACCTTTTTCCTCTAGTATTTCTACTGTCAGATCCATTGGAAATCCATACGTATCATACAATTTGAAAGTATTGTCTCCTGACAGTATTTTTTGACCGCTCTGTTCCAGCTCATCCATCATATCATTTAAAATAGTCAGGCCCTGATCAATTGTTTTATTGAAATTCTGCTCCTCCACCGTAATCAGTTTCAGAATATAATCCTGTCTGTCTACTAATTCAGGATAGCCGGTATGAGATTCTGCAATTACCGTCTTACCAAGCTCTGCCAAAAATTCACCCTGAATACCAAGCAGTCTTCCATGGCGGGCAGCACGGCGGAGCAGACGGCGGAGCACATATCCACGGCCTTCATTTGAAGGCGTAATACCATCGGAAACCATAAATGTCACAGAACGGATATGGTCCGTTATAACACGAATTGACACATCCTTTTTATACTCTGCACCATATTTGACTTTGGCAAATTCACATACTTTATCACGAATTGCCTTAATCGTATCCACATCAAAAATAGAATCTACATCCTGCATAACGGTTGCAAGACGCTCCAGCCCCATACCTGTATCAATATTTTTATTGGTTAATTCCGTATAATTTCCGTTTCCGTCATTCTCAAACTGAGTAAACACATTATTCCAGATTTCAATGTAGCGGTCACACTCACATCCTACGGTACATCCCGGCTGGCCGCAGCCATATTTTTCTCCGCGGTCATAATATATTTCCGAACATGGGCCACATGGACCGGCACCATGTTCCCAAAAATTATCTTCTTTGCCAAAACGGAAAATCCGTTCCGGTGCAATTCCGATTTCCTTATTCCAAATTTCAAATGCTTCCTCATCCTCTTCATAGACAGACGGATACAAACGTTCTTCCGGGATTTCCAATACCTTAGTCAAAAATTCCCAGGACCAGGCAATCGCCTCATGTTTAAAATAGTCTCCAAAAGAAAAATTTCCAAGCATTTCAAAAAATGTACCATGTCTTGCCGTCTTTCCAACATTTTCAATGTCTCCGGTACGAATACATTTCTGACATGTTGTAACACGCTTTCTCGGCGGAATCTCCTGCCCTGTAAAATATGGTTTCAATGGAGCCATACCTGCATTAATGAGCAGCAAACTCTTGTCATTCTGCGGAATAAGAGAAAAACTAGGCATTGCTAAATGATCTTTACTTTCAAAAAACTCCAAATACATTTTTCGTAATTCATTTAAACCATATGATTTCATATTGTCCTCCTAAAATGTTTCCTCACTTTTCGTCTATAATTTAAAATATCCTAAATCGCTTTCCATTTTCTGAGCAATTGATTCCAATTCGTCAGATTTTTCTGTAAGCACTCCCATCGTATGACGAAGTTCTTCCATCGAAGCGGTTGTCTGTTCTGTCGATGCCGCATTCTGCTCAGATGTTGAAGCCAAATTGCGGAAAACATCATTCACTTTTTCACGGACCTCATCACAGCTTTCGGAATCCTTTCGGATTTCGCGAATCTCATTCCGAGATGCCTGAATTCCCCTGCTTACATCACTGAACTTGTATTGTGTGATCTGCAATTTTTCCTGCTGTTCATCCAAAATCATATTCATCTCTTCCATCGCCTCAACTGTCCGTTTCGATTCACGGGAAAGATCGTCAATAATCTGGGAAATACCTGCTGCGGAATGATTCGACTCTTCTGCCAGCTTCTGAATTTGGGAAGCTACTACAGAGAACCCTTTACCTGCTTCTCCTGCCCTTGCTGCCTCAATGGATGCATTCAGAGACAACAAATTTGTCTCATCCGCAATGGAAGAAATTAAAGTAATAGCAGCCCCGATTTTCGTAACAGCATCATCGGTTACACGAACCTGTTCTTCAATTCTCTGTATTTCCTCATACGTTTTCTCACTGCTCGAAACAAGCTCTTTGATAATACTTTCTGCCTCTTCCTTGGAATGCTCCATCGCATCGGATGTTTTGTTTAAGTTCTCCACCTTTGTCACAATTTTCTGAATGGTTTCTCCCATTTTATCCACATGCGCCGTCGCATTATCAATATCCTCGGACTGGGTATGAGCCCCTTGAGAAATATCGCTGACCGCCAGTCCTACTTCATCTGCTGTCTTTTCCGTTTTCGCAGCAAACTGATTCAGATCATTACCAGCGTCTGAAAGAATTTCAGAGGATTGCTTTACATTACTAAGAACTTCTGTCATTTTTGCCTTCAGACCACCTAAAGCTTTTGCCATAAGTCCCAATTCATCCAATCTTTTTGCTAACTTCTCATCCACGGAAACGCCCAAATCGCCTTGTGATAACTGTCCTACCATTCCTACTGCTTTCCGAACCGCAACACCGATTTTGCTGGAAACAAATACAACGACGACACCTGCCAGCACAAGAATGATAAAGGCAACAATCAGCACACCGACTGTCTTTTGCCGGATTTCTTTATTAATCGCAGCACTCGGCTTACCGGCAAATATCATTCCCACTACTTTTCCGCCTGCATTTTTTATCGGAACATAATAAGCATAAAATTCCCCATCGTTAATAAATGCTTTGCTCGTACCATACTCTTCTTTTTGTTGAATAACCGTTTCTACTACTTCAGCCGGAGCTTCCTCATCAAATACCTTTTTACCGGTCTTATGACTGGTAAGAGAAGACGCTTTTACTTTATTTTCATAATAAACACTAAATTCTACTTCAGACAGTTTCTTCAGATTTTCCAGCAAAGACTGGTCCTTTGTAATCTGATAATCCCCCTTGCGCAGATAAGTCGAAGAAGCCCCCTCATCCAGCACATAGTCTCCGCCATCTAAGGCATCAAAAGTTCCCTCCAGACTGTAACACAAATCCTTCAGACCAGTCAGAGCCTCATTTTCCAGTGTCGTCTTTAATGCCTGCTGGCAATAAATCGCAATAATAATCGTCAACATCACAAGTGGAACAATGGATATAAATACAATCTCTGCCCGAATGGAGCGTTTTGCTTTTTCCAGTTCCGTCTCTTTCCCGGCTTTTGGTGCTTTTCCCTTTTTTACTTTCTTCTGCTGTCTCTTTTCCTTCCAAGCTTTCACCTTGGCAGCCCGCTCTTCCCGTTTCCTGATTTGTTCCTCCGTCAACGGTTTTTGTTTCTTTCCTTTTTTAGTTTCGTTCTTTTCTTTTTTGCCAAATTTTTTCG
Organism: uncultured Lachnospiraceae bacterium; assembly: GCA_947631505.1. GTDB lineage: Bacteria > Bacillota > Clostridia > Lachnospirales > Lachnospiraceae > Eubacterium_F. The sequence continues at coordinate 110,132 of CANRLR010000001.1, forward strand.
GGGCTTTCTTTTTGCTCTCATTTTTGGCTGCCTTAGACATTGCTTTTTCCTGTTTTTTCTGCTTCTTTAATTGGTCCTTCTGTTCTTTTGTCATTTTCATCTTTTTGTCCTTTTTCATAGTACCCCTCCAATATAAGCAATAAGTAAGATAATTATAGCATAATCACTTTATGATTACTAGCCTTTTTCTTGTTATTTTGGAAATACTTTTCCTATTTTTGTTGCATTTCTTTCACCTTTGATTGTGCATACTCTGCCAGCTCGGCAGCTCTTTTTCCGTCTCCCATAGAATTCGGCGTGAAAGCCTCTCCTATTTCTACTAGAACTTCCCCCTGAGGTATCATCCATCTTCCGATATTTCGTATTTCATGAATCCGAATAAAAGCAGGTACAATGCTGACATCCATACCAATTACCCCTAAAAATCCTCCCTTTTTAAATGGCTGCATCTCCTCCTCATAATAGCTGCATTCTCCCTCCGGAAAAAGAACTACGTTTCCTTTTGTTAACGCCTCTTTCATATTCGTAATTCCAGACTTGATCTTTGCCACATCTTTGGTATAGCGGTCCAGTGCAATGCATTTGATGGAATCCAGATATTTATGTAAAATCGGATAATGCCACAATTCTTCCGCCGCCACAAAACTAACCGCATAGTCTAACGTTGCAAGTAAAAACACAACATCAAAAAAACATCTGTGATTTGAAACAATTAAAAAAGGTCTATCCACTGGAATTTTTTCTTGGTTTTTAATCGAAAGCTTTATCTTTGCGGACTTTACTACTTTTCTGCAGATTTTTTTACAAATTAAAAAATTATTTTTTAAATCATCATTCAGTGCCGGATAATTACGCAGCATTTCAAACACCAGTCGGATAAACAAACAAATCATTCGGACACAATCTCTGATTTTCTTCATAAGTCACCTCTTATCTTATTGTCTGATTTGTCCATTACCAAGAATAATATACTTTGTTGTGGTCAATGCCAATAACCCCATTGGTCCTCTTGCATGTAACTTTTGTGTACTTATTCCGATTTCAGCTCCAAAACCAAACTCAAAACCGTCCGTAAAACGTGTGGAAGCATTTACATACACAGCTGCTGCATCCACTTCGTTCAAAAAACGCATGGAATTTTCATAATCAGATGTAATAATAGCCTCTGAATGACCGGTGTTATATGTATTAATGTGCCCGATTGCCTCGTCAATAGAATCTACCGTTCTGACAGAAATAATCGCATCCAGATATTCCGTGCCATAATCTTCCTCTGTTGCCGGAACCATATCGTTCCAATATTTCCGTGCCCGTTCGTCACCCCGTATTTCGACGTGGTGTTTCGATAATCTTTCGCAGATAAGCGGCAGTGCCTGCTCTGCAATTTTACTGTGTACGACCAGCGATTCACAAGCATTACAGACGCCCAGCCGCTGGGTTTTTGCATTTTCAACAATATCTGCCGCCATAGCACAATCAGCATATTCATCTACATAAATGTGACAATTTCCCGTTCCTGTTTCAATGACAGGAACGGTACTTTTTTCCACAACTGTGCGGATAAGTCCTGCACCTCCCCGCGGAATCAGCACATCTATATATTGGTTCAACCGCATAAATTTTTCTGCCGTTTCATGAGACGTATCCTCTAACAGCTGAATTGCGTCCGCAGGCAGACCACAGCCTGAAAGTGCTTCACGAACCACTTTTACAATCGCAAGATTTGAATTCAGTGCATCACTTCCTCCGCGTAAAACAACTGCATTTCCTGTTTTGAAACAAAGCCCGAATGCATCTGCCGTCACATTGGGACGAGATTCATAAATAATGCCGATCACACCAAGCGGAACACGTTTTTGACCAATCTGCATTCCGAGCGGCGTCGTTTTCATAGAGATAACTTCTCCGACCGGATCATTTAAGGCTACGATCTGAGTCAGTCCGTCCGCCATGGCATGAATCCGCTCCTTTGTCAGTGTAAGACGGTCAACAAGGGATTCTTTCATCCCGTTTGCCCGTGCTTTTTTCACATCGGCTTCATTTGCTGAAAGAAGTTTCTCTGCATTCTCCCGCAGGGCAGCTGCCACCGCTGCCAGCCCTTTATTTTTCTCCAGAACTCCCATGCGGTTCAACTCTCTGGATGCTGTCTTTGCAGCAATTCCTATCTTTTCTAATGTCACAGTCAATCCTCCTATTTCTTTCGATTCCAAACAATTAACTCTGGTTTCTGATCATAAGCATCGATTACAATTTCTTTTTCTTCCTGTACCTGAAAGGCAAGCATCATGGTATGGGTAATCCGGTTTCCAAAACTCTTCAAATACCGGTCATAATAACCACCGCCGTAACCCAGCCGGTTTCCCTTGGAGTCGTATGCTACACCTGGCATTATCATAAGAACTTCTGCCGTTCCCTGTTCATTTTCAAATGCTTCTTCCGATTCTTCCGGCTCCAGAATCCCCTGATAACCGCATTGCAGATAATCCATAGACTCCACGGAATAAAACTTCATTTTCTTCTTATCCGGATAGGTCTTAGGCAAGTACAATCTTTTACCATCTTGAATCACTGTATGATTTAATTCCAATGTAGATACTTCCGATTGAAAGGAGGCATAAGAGAGAATAATTTCCGCCCGGCAGTACCAATCCGACCGGATCACCTGTTCCACAATATCCTCTGACCACTGCCCCCTATCCTTTTCCCTTATAGAATTTCTTCGGATAAGAGCATTTTTACGCTGTAATTTTTTATCCATCAATGGGTATCCTTCCTCCGTAATTTCCGAATGGTACCATCCGGCTCCTGCACCGAGGTATGATCCAGTGTATGTCGGATATTACGGCGAATCGCTTCGATATACTCTGCACGCAATGCTGCCTGTTCTTCCTTTTCTTCCGGTGTCATTGTTCCCGCTTTCTGTCTTTTATACAATTCATTAATCCGATCTATTTTTGCCTGTTCCATATCTTCCTCCAAATTTATTCCGCTTGCCGGCATTTTTTATCGGTCCAAATAATTCTTTAAATGAAAATGTCTTGTTCTGTGTGCTCTAAAAAAAGTTCCCAGCTCCTCACCTGCCAAAAAGCGGTTAATATTATCCATATCACTGCCATTTAAAATAATCATATCGGCTCCTGCATCATTGGCAATGCCGGCAGCTTCTACTTTCGATACCATGCCGCCTGTTCCAAAGTCGGTAGCAGGTCCCTTTGCCATGCCAAGCATCTCATCCGTAATTCGTTCTACATAAGGAATTAATTTCGCATTTGGATTATTATTCGGATCATCCGTATATAATCCGTCAATATCACTGAGCAGCACAAGCAAATCGGCTTTTATAATCGCTGCAACAATAGCAGACAGATAATCGTTATCACCAAAATCAATTTCATCTGTTGCGACCGTATCATTTTCATTTACAATTGGTATAACCCCCATATCCAACAGCTCACGAAATGTATTTTCTGCATTGTGGCGGCTGGTATCATTGGCAATTGTAATTTTAGTCATCAGAATCTGTGCTGTATTCTGATTATACTCCGAAAACAATTTCTGATACACCGTCATAAGACGGCTCTGTCCCACTGCCGCACACGCCTGCTTCACCGAACGCTCCACCGGCTTTTCTTTTAATCCCAGAGCCTTCCTTCCAACACCGATCGCCCCGGAAGAAACCACCACAATTTCTTTTCCCTGATTATGTAAATCGGTCAGAATACGGACAAATTTTTCCATCTTTACAAAATCAAGCCCACCGGTCTCCTTATGGGTAAGTGTCGACGTTCCTATCTTAAAAACAATTCTTTTTTTTTCATTTCGATTATAACTCATGATTTCCTTCCTCACACTGCTCCTGTATTTTCATTGCCACCCGAAGTCCATCCATCGCGGCAGACATAATTCCTCCTGCATAGCCGGCACCTTCCCCACAGGGATATAATGCTTTTGTAGAAATGCTCACAAAGTTCTCATCCCTGTCAATCCGAACCGGTGATGATGTTCTTGTTTCAATACCCATGAGCAAAGTATCTTTGTCATCAAATCCTTTTATTTTATGGGCAAACTGTCCCATTCCGTCAATTATACCATTTTTAATAAACTTTGGCAACGCTTTCTGTAGATTCCCATACTCCCATTTCCCTTTCACGCAAGGTTGGATTTTTCCTCCTTTAACCGTTGTTTTTCCCTCACAAAAATCCTCATACCGCTGTACGGGAATCTTTCCCTTTGAAATTCTATATGCCTGTTTCTCCCAGTTCCGTTGAAAACGTACTCCGGCAAGACAATCCCCCTCTCCAAAATCTTCCGGTTCCACCGTTACGACAACCGCACTATTTGCATTTCCAGAATCTCTGGCGGCATCACTCATTCCATTCACAACAAGTCCACCCTCTTCAGAAGAGGCATTCACAACATAGCCGCCCGGACACATACAAAATGTATACACACCTCTCCCCTCTTTTGTCTTTCCGGTACATTTATAAGGAGAAGCGGGTAATTTTTCATCCACGACTCCGTACTGAGCCAGATCAATATCCCTCTGTCGGTGCTGGACTCTCACACCAACCGCAAAGGCCTTGGGTGAAAGAAAAACATTCTGTTCCCTGAGCATAGCAAAGGTATCTCTTGCACTATGTCCAATGGCAAGCACCAAACGGTCACATGACATTTGCCCCTCTTCCTCCGACTTTACATCACGATAGCGGATTCCGCTCACACAATTCTTGGTCAGCATCAATTCTGTCATCTTCGTATGAAAGCGAAATTCACATCCCCTCTTTATCATCTCCTCACGCATCTTTGCTATCACTCTTTGCAGCACATCCGTTCCTATATGTGGCTTACTATCATACAAAATATTTTCTGCCGCACCAAAACGGACAAAGCTTTCCAGCACAAATTGCTTTCTTCCTGACCTGTCCTTCACCCCCGTATTTAACTTACCATCCGAAAAGGTTCCTGCTCCGCCCTCCCCAAAAGAAATATTAGAATACGGAGAAAGAATATCCTGTTCCCAAAATTTTTTGATATCCTTTACACGGTCTTCCACCTTTTCTCCCTGCTCCAGAATTACCGGCTTTAATCCGCATAAACTCAAATAATAGGCACAGAACAGCCCTGCTGGTCCTGCACCTACAACGATTACATTTTCCCTTTCCCTGACTTGGGAAATCCTCTTCCACAGCGAAGGAGATTCCTTTGCCACTGACAAATTCTTATTCTTTCGGTTTCTCCGCAGCACCTGTTCTTCTTCTGACACCGCAAAAACTACCGTATAAAGATAAACCAAATCCGGCTTTCTTCTGGCATCCAGACTCTTTTTCGTAATCCTGAAATCTAAAAAATCAGTTTCCTTTATATGTAAAACTCTTGCTATTTTTTTCTTAATATGACCAATTGACTGTTGCTGCCATGATATTTTACAATTCGTATATTGTAACATCTTCTAGTTCCTTTCCCTGATAACTGCTTTTGCAGCTATTACAGCTGTGCTCCATGCAAAATGAAGATTATATCCCCCGCATCTCCCATCCACATCCAAAAGCTCCCCTGTCACATACAAACCGGAAACTTTTTGCGACTCCATTGTTTCCGCACTCACTTCGGATGTAGGTATACCGCCTGCCGTCACTTGTGCCCGGTCAATCCCATATGTATCCTGAATGGGAAAACGAAAAGCTTTCAGTAAATGTGCGGATACCGCCCTTTTCTCCAGCAAAGTCACCCATTTCTTCGGGACCAGCCCAGCAATCCCAAAATGCATAATCCATTGGCTTAATTCTTCTTCTTTCATCTCCGGAACAAAATCAATTTCTCCCATAAGTTTAATGCTGCCCGCCTGTTCCCTCAATGCTTTGGCGGCTACACGGCATAACTGAAATACAGGGATACCGGATACACCATCTTTATTCACTTGAATCTCACCGATTTCCCCCGGTACTTTTTCTCCATTTATTTGAAGAGAAAAGCGCCCTTGAATTCTTGTTCCTGCCACAGACTTCCACCAGTCCCCGCCACAGATTAATCCGGTAAGACCGGGATAAATAGGGCTGATACGATGCCCCAGACTACGGGCCAGCTTATAGCCATTGCCATCTCCGCCCAACTCTGCACCGGCTCTGCCGCCCGTCGCCATTACTACATACCGGCAGCGGATTCGTCCCGATGAAGTGCGAATCTGAAACCCTCCTTCCCTCTCTGGGATAATAGCAGATACTTTACACTCTGTTTCAATCTCACATCCGCTGACATAACAGAATTTTTGCAGTGCTTCCACCACAGTGGAAGCCTGATTGGTATGGGGGTAAACATATCCTTCCCGCTCTCTTGGATAAATACCGATTTCCTTGAACAAGTCCATAACATCCTGCGGTGATTCCCGTTCTAGAACCCGTTGTATCCACTCCCTGTCCCCATAATAGTGAGTAACATCCATTTTTCGGTTTGTAAAATTACACCGCCCATTTCCGGTAGCAGAAAGCTTCTTTCCGATCCGGTTATTTTTCTCTGCAATCACTACACTCAGTCCGGCTTCTGCCAATATCCCACCGCACAGTAAGCCGGAAGCTCCCGCTCCCACAATCACTACTTCACTATATTCTTTCATTTATTTTCATCCATTCTTATGCATTTTTATTATCGTTTTTCTTTTTCTCCCACTGAACTATGATGTTGGGGTCAAAAGGTAGTTTGATATGTCAACCATACCACTAACTGGAGAAGTTTTCAAGAATAGAATACAGGTCTTTTTCACTTTCCACCCGATATCCCTGTTCGAGTTTCTGAATCTCTTCTACCGGCAGATTTGCTGTGAGAATCCCAGTTCTTTCCAAAAGCTTTGTTTTATCGCCATCATAAATCACTACTTCTCCTTCTACTGCCGTGAGATAATAGGCACTTTCCTCCGGCTCTGTATAGACCTTTCGGATCACAAGTTTTTCTTTGGAAAAGGAAACCAGTTCTAAATTTGTAAGATATTCTTCGCCCTCCTCTTGCTTTTGTGCTTCTAACGAATCCTTTAAATATTCTAACAATTCTCCTCTTGTTTTTCCTGCATATTCTGACGGCATCGTTCTTTCCTCCGTCACCGTTTCTTCTGTATCAGCGTGATATAGCTCCACAATGAATCTTGTCTCACTTGTAATTCGCTGTTCCTTATTGCTCACGACCTCCGTAGAGAGCTCCGCTTCCTTTTCTCTCACCTTTTCCTCTACAACTTTTTGAGAATAACGATAACTTCCATAGCACATCACTGCCAATAAAAGAGATGCTCCGAAAAAACAACATATCACTCCATATTTCCGCTTCATAGAAACCTCCATTCCATTCCTTTTTTATAAATCATGGACAAAATAGAGAGTCTTTATTCACACAAAAAAAGCTGCCGCACGAAAACTCGTGCGGCAGTTTTTTAACGAATTTCTTATTTACACCTTGCTTTCTTCTCATCGATTTTTATTTTATAACGAATGCAGTAGATAATTAAAATTAACGTATAGATTGGAAAAATAAACTTCTGCATAATATTGTAGCCCCAAAATATAACACTACATATTTTATTCCAAAACTCAGAATAAACACTATAATATAAAGACGGAAGTGTTCCCGCAATATAATATATCAGTATAGAAACAGCGAATAACACACCATTCCATAGAATACTTGCAATTAAAAACTTTACAACTCCTCTTTTACGTATCATCTTTCCCGTAAAAAAAATCCAAACAAGAGAAATAATAAAGAATGCTGTAAATATAATATATACTAATATTCCTAATAGACTCATAACACTCTCCTTGATATTTATGTATTAAAACTACTTATCACCTCAAAAAATTCATTTATATTTGAACCTTTTCTCCCCAATTTTTTCCAATCATAAATAGTGGAAATTTTTATTTCATACTGCTTTTTGCTAATTGAGTAGTTGTTAATAACGAAACAATTTTCCGTTCTTAGTAATGATAACATTAGGGTGTAAGAGTTTCCGTTTGTATTAAGAACATTATAAACTTTTTCGTCCGCCTTAAATTCATCAACACTTTTATATCCCAATTCTTTGATAATATATTGTACGGCATTTTGTCCTTTATATTTCGGTGTATGCAAACATGCAATATATTCAAAATCAGGATAATCAACAATTAAAAAATGTGGAATTCTACCGCTTCGGTTTTGTAATATGCAATATTCTAAAAGTTCTCGTAGATGTTTCTTTTCGCTGTCTTCCACTACCGCTCGGTCGCCATCAATAATTATAAATTTTGCTAAACAATTTGTGGTACCATCCGTTTTCACTTGTTCTAGAAAATTACTATAACCACCACCTTTCATATTTACTGGTTTTAGGGCGATTGATAGCCTTTGCTGGCGACGCATTTCGTCTATATAATTATATTCAGTATCTCCTTCACAAAAAACTTTGAAGTTCTTTTTTGTCACGCGTGTTTTTCTACTCAATAGCCGTACCTCCTAAAATACCTTTCATGTAAAATTCGTATATTTTAGTAGTTTCATATCGTATTTCCGGAAAATCTGCTAGTGAATATAATTCTGATTCCAAAGTTTCAATATCTTTTGTGATAAAATAAATTTGTTCTTTCATATAATTTTTTAAATCGAGATGTAAAACATTGTGTGTAGTGAAGATAAATTGTCCAAAATGCTTTTTTCCACAGATAAAAGAAATTACTCTGTCGGATAAAACAGGATTAAATACCCTATCCATCTCATCTGCAAAAACAATTTTATTTTCATATACTACTTTAAAAATTTGAACAGCCCATGCAAAGAATTCGCGAACACCACTTGAGTCATGTGCAAGTTCTCTGGCAAAGGTACTTCCGTCCTTTTTCTGCCTGATTATAATTGTTTTTGAAAACGGCTTTTCTTCATCCACTTTAAGCTCTATAATACTATGGTCAATCATCCTAAAGATGTCTAAATACCTTGAATCAAGTAAAATCCGCAAATCATCATTTTCGTTTTTCATTGATCTATAGATGTCATAGTTTATAATATTAGTCTCTGGACACAAATAATTTTTTATCCAATCTGTAAAAGTAATAGCATGTTCATCACCTAACATTGCAAGCTTAGTTATAGTTAATCCAGGTGTTTTTTCCTTATTAACCACTTTTTTTAGGGATTTTTCTATTTCGCTATCAGATTCTGGTAGATCCAAAATATATGTGACATTAACCTGAGTATGGCACTTATTGCCATTTGAACATTCGTTTTCATTTTCGCATTCTATCGTGTAGTCATTTCTTTCCATAAAAAATATTTTTTTATACCTGTTTTTTACTTTATTTTTGAAATAAAACGCCTCTTTTACAATACCCACGAAATCTACTTCTAAATGATAAAGAAATAGGATATTTTCTTTCATAAAAACTTCGATTTCAAAGGATTGTGAGGTTTTATTTTTTTTAGGACAAAAACCTTGAATATTATTTGTATTTATAACGTTTCTATATGCTTTTGGTGTTTCAGTCTCTATAAAGAATGATCGTAAATAAGATAAACTTCTAACAAAGTTTGATTTTCCACCAGCATTTTCTCCAACCACTACGGCAGTTTTTAACACATCAATTCCAATATCTGAAGTAATATAATTATTAGGAAATCTGTTCTTGACTTTTGTTTTTGGTGCCATCATCGAAAATTCTACATTTTCTCGAAAGGACATAAAGTTTTTAAATTTGTAATTAAGTATCATAGCAGTCCTCCAAAACCATTTTTTTGTTTTTTATTATTGTTTTTATAATTATAATACACATAATCAGAAAGGTCAAATCGTTTTTTTGCTTTAATAAGTATATCCAACTTTTCGTTACAATATAACAAAATGGGGCTGCCACTTTAGTTTGATGTGTCCTGACAAATTATTTACGGACAACATAAAAATTGCCAGTAGCATCAGCCACTGGCAAGAAAAAATATATTAGTTCATCACTCTTCCGATTTTTACTGGATGACGATAATAGGCATTGGAAATCTTAATACCATCTCTTTCATTACTAGCATGAATCACCTGCCCATTTCCGATATACATTGCCACATGATTTATCCTGCTTCCATTACTATAGAAGAACAGATCACCCGGTTTTGGCGAACTTACACTCCTTGTTACTCCTGCCTGAGCAGCAGCGTTATGAGGAAGGGAATGACCATATTTACGATACAGACTCATAGTAAATCCGGAACAGTCTGTTCCGCTGGTCAAACTGGAGCCTCCCCATACATAACGGTTTCCTAAAAATTGCTTTGCATACTCTACAATGGAAGCCTGACTCGAAGAAACACCGGAGGACTTACTGGCAGAAACTGTTTTCACCGTTACGGCACGTTTTAAAGAATACTGCTGTTTTACATATTCTTTTGCCACAAAAGCAAGATCATCATCTACTGTGATGCAGATAAAGTCTTTCATCTCCGCTTCAATCTGTTCATAACCGCCTGCTTTTTCCAAGCCTTTTTTTGAAATTTTCTCTTTTTTAACTACATCTTTTACATAATCCAAGGTTATATTCTGCTTCTTAATAACAAATTCTTCTCCTTCCGAAATTACGGAATAAATCGGAGCGGATTTTGTTGGAAGGGCACGGACACGAAGGGAATCTGTCTGAATTTCTACACAGTTACGTCCAACTTTTGTTGCAAGCTCTTCCGCCTTCTCATCCATTGTCAGATAAGAAGCTTTTACATAGCCTTTTACCTTACCGGATACAATTTTTGCCCATCCTTTTTTTACACTATAAATATGACAACCGGCATTCTTTGTCATTTTGCCGACTAATTTAGCACTCTCTGACGGTTTCTTACGTACATTTAAATAAGTATCCACCTTATTCGCAATTCCAAGACGGCTATAGTTCAGATTCAATTCTACATGTGAATCCTCTTCCGCTTCTGCCTCTGGAGTTTCTTTCTGCTGTGGAGCCGGTGTCGCTGTTGCCAAAGGCTGTTCTATCCCTGCCAGATTTTCCGGAGTCTGTGCAACAACGACTCCTGCTGCTACATTATTACAATAAGCATCCAACACAACATTGGTTCCTTCTATCTGTTCTTCTGTAGCCAGAACTGCACCACGGACAGGAATTGCACTCACGGTTAATACCCCTGCTATTGCTACTACAAGCCATTTCTTTCCTTTGTTCATCATAATTGCTACCTTCTTCATATTTTAAAATTCTTACCCTTTTGTTACAAAAATATTACATTTGTTAAGAATTATAGCAATATAAAGACGATATGTCAATATTTTTCATGAAAATATTTCATTTTTTGTACTACATTTGTAGATTTGCATGATGATGTTGGGGTCAAAAGGTATTATACCCCCAACTGATGTCCACGGATTGCTCCATTGCTTCGCAATTCCCTCAATCCTACAAACATTCGAAATCCGCACGTTCCCATAAGAAACGGCTACTTTCTCATGTTTGGCGGGTCAATAAGGTCAAACATTGCTTTCGTGCAAGCACGTGCAATGTTGACCTTTTGACCCTGACATCATATAATAATACAAACCAATCCTCCATTGGAATCATTTACTACTTTTTGTATCGTATCCTGCAGCTTCACCTGACTCTCCTCATTCAAGCGATTGACTTTGGAATTAATTCCCTCTTCCACCAACTGACGAATTGTCTTGCCAAAGATATTCGTATCAAAAATACCATCTGGATTTTCTTTCCCATTCTGATTAATATAATCAATCAAATCCTGTGCCTGTTCTTCATTTCCGACAATCGGTGCTATTTCCGTTTCGATATTCGCCTGTATCAGATGCAGAGACGGACAAGTCGCTTTAATCTTTACACCGTATTTATTGCCGTGGCGGATTAATTCCGGACTGGCAATTTGTATTTCATTCTCCGTCGGCGGAACAATACCATATCCTTTTCCCTTTACCTGATCACAGGCAGTAGCAATGGATTCATATTCATTTTTCCGTCCTGCCAGTTCTCTCAACGTAGCAATCAGATCAAACTCACCTTCTATGGTAGTTCCCACCATGTCGCTTAAAATCTCATAGTAGTAGTTTTCTTCAAACTCCATCATTAAGTTCACAACACCATTTTCCAACTGCTTATCCCGGATGTATATCTCTTTGATATAAGGTGTTTCCAATGCAACATTTTCTTCCGTAACATCTTTCATTGTATGAACTCTCTCTAATATTTTGCGGCACTGTTTCACAAGATCTTCTTTCAGCCAGTTCTCCATCGTGAGAAACTCCACCCATTTCGGCACAATGAAATTTAGTCTGGTAATTGGAAAATCAGACAAAATCTGTTCCATAATATAAATTGCCTCCTCTCTGTTCATTTCTTTTCCATTGATCGGCAGAACGGTCTTTCCATATTTTTGTGCCATATGTTCCGCTAATTCCTTTGTTTCTTCACTCCGTGGATTGCTTGTGTTGAGCAAAATAATAAATGGTTTTCCCGCTTTCTTACACTCCATTACCGTTTTTTCTTCTGCACCTTTATAATTATCTGCCGGAATATCACCAAAAGAGCCATCGGTCGTCACAACAAGGCCAATATTGGAATGGTCCGTAATTACTTTTCTCGTTCCCATTGCCGCCGCCTCAGAAAAAGGAATTTCCTGCTCAGACCATGGAGTTTTAACCATTCGCTCTTTTTCCCCTTCTTCACTGCCAACCGCTCCCGGCACCAAAAAGCCGACACAGTCAATCAGACGGATTCTTCCTGTCTCCTGATTCGGAAAATGAATCTCTGCTCCGCTTTTGGGAATAAACTTTGGTTCTGTCGTCATAATTGTTTTTCCGGTTGCAGATTGCGGCAGTTCATCAATTGTTCTTGCCTTTTCATTCTCATCTGTCATTTCCGGCAGAACAATCAGTTCCATAAATCTCTTAATAAAAGTAGACTTACCTGTTCTCACAGGTCCTACTACTCCCAGATATATTTCCCCACCCGTACGCCGGTTCATATCCTGATACACATTATATTTGTCCAAAAAAATCCCCCTTGTTTTTTCCTGATAATACACAGTATATGCAAGGGAGATTTCATATATGTCTTATTTTAATCTCCATTCCGGAGCGTTTACGCGACGGGGCGACGAGAAAATCTCCGATTTCTCGTCTGCCATCAGAACTATTTGTGATGCTCCGGCACAAATAGCCGTGTGAAAAATAAGCTATCAAGCTTATTTTTCACACTGTTTCTTCCAGTATTTCTTCCAATTCCATACGAACCATACGGAATATTTCAATCAAGCGGGGATTAAACACACCACACTCACCTTCTATAATCATTTCAAAAGCTTCCTCTTTCTTATATGCCGGTTTGTAGATTCGTTCACTTACCAAAGCATCATAAGCATCCATCAGTCCTACAACCTGTGCAGAAATAGGAATATCATCACCCTTCAGCCCCTCAGGATAGCCACCACCGTCAAAACGTTCATGATGATACATACATATTTCCCCACAGCATTGAAGCAGTGCATAATCGGGACTGTCTTGTTCAATGCTTTTCAATACATGTTCAAAAATCTGCTGTCCTTTCCTTGTATGATTTTTCATTACCTCAAATTCCTCAAAAGTCAGCCGTCCCGGCTTCTGTAAAATACGGTCGGAAATGGAAATCTTACCCAAGTCATGCAGCGTAGCTGCAAAAGAAATTCTTTTGCAGTCCTCAGGAGATAGTTTATACTCCGGACAGAACTGCATAATTTTCTCCATCATAATTTCTGTCAGACGGCGAATCTGTTCACAGTGGCGTTCTGCCGTATAATCTCTGCACTCAATCAGTGAACACATATATTCAATTAACAGTTTGGAACTTTCCAGCATGACATCCCACCTCCTATCTTGGCACTAAATCAACTTTGTTATCTTTTTTAACAAATTCAACATTGGAATAAATCTCTTTAATTTTAAATGTATCGGAATTCAGGAAAAGGATTGTACCTGGATAAATTCTTCCCGTCACCGCAATTCTTGCTCCTCTCTGTTTCGTCATCATATCCTTTTTCTCTTCCTGTTCCTTCATTAATTTCTTTTTCCTCAACTTCTGTGTATAAACTGCTTTTGTCAGCCGTTCACAAAGTGCTGTTACTTTTTCATCGCGGACCGGTTGCAGCATAAATTTGTTCAGAGCTGATTCACAGGTTCTGATCTCAGCATCTATCTTTTCTAATGTCTTCACCAGCTCCTGATAGACCATCATATCTTCTTTATCAATTCCCGTTTCAACAATAGTCTTAATCTCTGCGACATTCCCGATTCCAAAACAGTTCACACCTTGTTTGGCACAAATATATCCTCCCAGTATAACACCCTTACGCCCTTCTACCAAAAGTTTTCCGCCCGCCTTGACCTGACAATTCAAAAGGTAACTTGCCTCTACATTACAGCCGGCCTTTATTGTTGTGGATTCAAAAAACTGTCCGGTCACATTACCTTCCGCATGGAGTTCACCGATTCCTCTTCCCTGACATCCCCTTTTTATTACAATGTCCTTTCCGGCATGAATACTACATCCTTCACAGTGTCCATCCACAACAACACTGCCGGCAGCCGTAATGGTAAAGCCCGGTTCTACATTGCCGGTGACATTCACATCACCATTGAAATTTATATTACCTGTCGATGCATCCACATTCCCCGGAACAGTATAAAGATTACGGATCGTAAGACTATGGCTTTCCTCCTTGAAATCAATAATACCGCTTATTGCTGCATAATATTTTTTCTTATCTTCTGTCATCTGAAATCCCTGACCGCGAAGTGTTGGAAGGTCTTTTCCCCGTTTTGGCGCAATCAGTTGTCCTGTCACATCATATCCGAAAGTTCCACTGGCTGCATTATGATATTCCGCAACTAACTGATCCTTTTTCACCGCCTGAAATAGTTCCATATTCTTATAATCCACCGAACCGTCTGTTAGAACCTTTGGTCTTCGATTTAATTCCTTTTTAAAATAATAGACAAAATGTCCGTCCTCCCCATCAACAGGAGGCTTTCCCTCGGCGGCAACAATATCCTTATCAAAATGTTTTTTCTCCAGAATCTCCGCAATCCGCTCTTTCTTAATTCCCTGTTTTACGTTGTGTTGATTCAGAATCCGTATAACGTCAGAATAAGTAAGCTGTTCCAGCTCTTCCGGTATCAATTCTTTCAGTTGGGAAAAATAAATGATTGCCTTCATTTTATCCTCGGATATGCTCACTTGGGAATCAAACACATAATCACGGCTGTTCTCCTTTTTAGTTTCCTCCCATTCATCCTCTTTATCTCCATCTGACAATGTATTACGAAGCATTTCCTCCATTTCATCACTGAGTGCTATCCCTTTTTCCTCTAATTGAATACGAAATTCTTCCATTTGCTTCGGTTCATAGAAAACTTTCGCATATTCCGAGACATCCACACCGGATACCAGCCCTTTTCGGATTTCTCTCATCTGCCTGAATGAAAAATCCGGATCTGCATAAATACGGACATCTATCTTATCTTCCAGCCCCCGACGTAATTCCCTCATCTGAAACCAGTTAAATTCCTTTTTTGCATAAACCGATACATCTAAGCCTTTTTGAAGTCCTTTTATAATTTCCTGTAGCTGAACACCTTGAAAATCGAGATACAGATAAGGAAAAATATTGACATTTACTTCATATGCATTATTAATCTGCTTTAATTGTTCGGCATCATATCCTTTCTCCAAATATGGAATTATCTCATTTCCCATCGAAATCCCCCGGCAGATCTCCATTAAAATTTTCCCTGAATATCCTTTTTCGACATATGGCACCAAATCAATCTTCTGACGAAGCCCCTCCCGAATCGCCCGCATTGTCAGATACTTATACTTTGGGGATGCATATTTGGAAACATCCAGCTGCTCCTCTAAACCGCGGCGGATTTCACGCATCTGATACCAGTCATACTGTTGATTCGCATAATATTGCACGTTCAGCCCTTTTTCCATGCCAATCCGGATTTCTTTCATTTGTGCAACAAGAAAATAAGTATGGGCATAAACAGAAACATCCAGATTCTCCTTTATTCCCTTTCGGATTTCTGTACATTGAAACCAGTTGAATCCCTGTTTTATGTACGATTTCATATCAATGCCCGTTTCCAGTGTTGTTCGGATTGCCTCCATTTCCATCCAGCTCTTATTCGGATTCAAATAAGAGTCTACGTCAATTCCTGCTTCCAGTCCCAACCGAATCTGCTCTAATTGCAGAACATCAAAATGCAGACGACGATATTTCTCAATATCGCCGCCTGCATTTTGACATAGTTGTAACTCATGCTCGTAGTTTTTCTGCTGAATTTCAGAATCAATTGCTTGCACATTTTTCATAAAAAACCCCCTATGTCGTATCACTAATCCTTATTTTCCCGATTTCGTAGAAGCATTTTTTACTTTCGCATTATCCTCCACTAATGCAGAAACTTTACTGTACAGGTAAGATGTTTTAATAAAGTCATCAAACGGAACGGCCGGACCATAATAATCTAAAAATGCCTCGCGGTATTTTTCCTCTGTTACATTAGCACTCTTAATATTCTGCTGAATATAATCCTGAACTGCCTCATCGGTTGCCTCAATTCCCTCTTTCGCTGCAATTGCCTCAATAATCATCTGAACCTTAGCACTGCTTTCAGCACTGGAATCCAACATCTGATCATAAGTTTCCTGATTCATTCCATACTGCGCCATCGCTGTTTCAAAAGATACTGAACTGCCGAACTGTGCGGCAATCGTTGCACGGTTCATAAAATCCTGCTGCTGTCTTAGTGCCTCCTTTAAAGTCGGCGGCATTTTCTTCACCGTCGATTTCTCAATTATGGTCGAGAAAGCAGTCGTTCCATAATTGGCTTCTTTTTGCTTTTGAAGTTCTTCTTTTTTTGCTTTTTTAAATTCTGCAACTGTTTCGTATTCGGAATTCGAAGTTGACTTAACATAGGCATCGGTAAGTTTTGCTTCCGATAACTCAATAATATAGTTTACCGTTACGGTAAATACAACATCTTTACCGGATAAAGCTGTATTATTCTGATACGGATCCGGGAATTTCAAATTCAGATCCTTAGTTTCCCCTACCTTCATACCAATCACGCCATCATCAAATCCATCAATATATCCGGAGGCACCTAACGTGATCTGCTGTCCCTCCTGTGAACCACCATCAAATTCTTTGCCATCCACTTTACCGACATAATCAATATTTACAACCGTTCCCATTTCACAGGTACCCTTTTTCACAATCTTCTCTAAAGGATTACTCTGCAAATATTCATCAATGGCATTTTGCAGTTCCTTATCCGTCACTTTGCAATCTACTTCAACACCTTTGTATTCTGCCAAGGTGATACATTCATTCACATCATAATCTTCAACATCCACTGCACTTCCGGACACGGCACTGCCGGATACCGTCGTCTCTTTATCATTTCCAACAAATTTTGCTTTAAAATCATCCCAGGAACATCCTGTAAGAACTGCTGCAGATACTGCTAATATTGCGACAACTAAATGCTGTTTCTTCAATTTTGTTTCCTCCTTATTGCCCAAAGGGCATTTGTCTAAACTTAGTATACCATAATTGGTCGGAAAAGAAAAGTGAAATTTCTATTTCTGCTATTGCTTGCTCACCCTTTGCTGAAATATGTCATACCTGCATAACGGCATCTTTCATCGCTTTTACATAATCACGGACATAGGGAACACTGTTTTCACCGTGTTCTGCCACAATCTTTACAATCGCACTTCCTACAATCGCCCCATCCGAAACAGACGCCATTTCTTTTGCCTGTTCCGGCGTAGAAATACCGAAACCAATGGCACATGGAATATTTTTGACCGAACGCACCTCCTGAATCAGGGAAGCAATGTTTGTGCTGATTTCAGAACGAACACCTGTTACGCCCAAAGAACTGACACAATACACAAATCCCTCTGCTTCTTCTGCTATCATTTTGACACGCTCCGAGCTTGTCGGTGCAATCATGGAAATTACCGTCATTCCATAATGGGCAAAAATAGTTTGAATTTCTTCTTTTTCCTCAAATGGAACATCCGGCACAATAACACCGGCCACACCACATTCACTGGCTTTTTGGGCAAATTTTTCCGTACCGTATACATAGATTGGGTTAATATAAGTCATAAACACAACAGGCACTGTGAGTTGTGCTTGAATCGACTTTACCATATCAAATATTTTATCCGTCGTTGTTCCGGCTTCCAGTGCACGCAGATCCGCTTCCTGAATCACCGGTCCTTCGGCAACCGGATCCGAAAACGGGATACCGATTTCAATTAAATCGGCCCCTGCCTCCTGCATGGCAAGAATAATTTCCCTTGTTGTATCAAGCGTTGGATCTCCTGCCGTTATAAATGGAATAAAAGCTTTTTTGTTCTCAAATGCCTGTGCTATTTTATTCATGAATATCAATCCCCCTATATCTGGCAATGGCTGCCACATCCTTATCTCCGCGTCCGGATACATTCACTACAATCACTTTATCTTTTCCCATCGTCGGTGCTAACTTCTTCGCATAAGCTAGAGCATGAGAGCTCTCAATTGCCGGTATGATCCCTTCCATTCGTGAAAGATATTCAAACGCTTCCACCGCCTCATCATCCGTAATGGCTACATACTGTGCCCGACCTGTATCATACAGATTCGCATGCTCCGGTCCGATACCCGGATAGTCCAGACCGGCAGAAATCGAGTATACCGGTGCAATCTGTCCATATTCATCCTGACAAAAATAGGATTTCATTCCGTGGAACACACCAAGGCTTCCGGTTGCTATCGTAGCTGCCGTATCTGCCGTATTCACACCACGGCCCGCTGCCTCACATCCAATAAGCTGCACACTTTCATCCGGTATGAATTCATAAAAAGCACCCATAGCATTGCTGCCGCCGCCAACACAGGCAAGTACCGCATCCGGCAGTTTGCCCTCTTTTTCTAATATCTGTGCTTTTATCTCCTTACCAATCACACTTTGGAAATCACGGACAATGGTCGGGAACGGATGTGGTCCCATCACAGAACCAATCACATAATGAGTGTCGTCGATCCGTCTCGTCCATTCCCGCAGTGTTTCGTTTACGGCATCCTTTAATGTCTGCGTTCCGCTCGTCACCGGATGAACCTTGGCCCCGAGCAGCTCCATACGATATACATTCAGAGCCTGCCGGTCGGTATCTACTTTACCCATATAAATCTCACACTCCAGACCAAGTAAAGCAGCAACCGTTGCGGTTGCCACCCCGTGCTGTCCGGCTCCGGTCTCTGCAATAATACGTTTTTTCCCCATTTTCTTAGCCAGAAGTGCCTGCCCCAGGGCATTATTTAATTTATGGGAGCCGGTATGGTTCAAATCTTCTCTCTTTAAATATATTTTTGCTCCGCCCAAATCTTCTGTCATATGACCGGCATAATACAACCGGGATGGTCTCCCCACATAATTGTGGAGCAAATCCTCAAATTCCTTTACGAATTCGGGATCCTTTCTATAATGCTCATAGGCATTTTCCAATTCGATTACTGCATTCATAAGTGTTTCCGGTATATACTGTCCTCCATGAATACCAAATCTTCCCTTCGACATCATATTTTAATCCTCCTGATTTTGCTTTCCTTTCAGCTTATCTAACATTGCTTTTTTATCCGAACTTCTCATCAAGGTTTCACCAATTAAAACGGCATTTACTTTTCCTTTTTCCAGCTCCACAATATCCTCTCTTGTTCTTATGCCGCTCTCTGCCACAAAAAGGATATCTGCCGGCACCTGTTCCCGCAGGCGGATTCCATTGTGAATATCTACCGTGAAATCTTTTAAATTCCGGTTGTTGACGCCAATAATCCTTGCACCGGCACGAACCGCCATCTGTATCTCCTGTTCGTCATGAGCCTCCACTAATGCTGATAATCCCAGACGGTCACATATTCCAATATACCGCTGGATGGTTTCTCCGTCAAGAAGAGCACAAATCAAAAGAACCACACTGGCACCTGCTGCCTTTGCTTCATAAATCATATATTCATCAACAGTAAAGTCTTTCCGAAGCAGCGGAATACGCTTTACCTCTGCGGCAATTTCTCTCAGGTAATCGATGCTTCCGAGAAAATAATCCGGCTCTGTCAAAACGGACATGGCATCGGCTCCCGCACTATCATATTCTTTTGCTATGGCAACGGGATCAAAATCCGGTGCAATCACCCCTTTGGAAGGAGATGCTTTTTTTACCTCACAGATAAAGGATATCCCCGGCTGTTTCAATCTCTCTTCAAAAGGAAATCCGGTACCGGCATTCAATGCCTCCGCTTTTGCTCTCATTTCTTCCGGAGAAATTCTTTGCTTGGATGCCTCTACACGAATTCTTGTTTTTGCTGCAATCTCGTCTAAAATCATGCTGTTCCCTGCCTTTCAAAACATTTTCCCCTACTTCTGAGTTGCTTTTACGAACTGCTCCATCTTCTCATAGGCCTTGCCGCTGTCAATCAGCTCTGCCGCCAATTTTACGGAATCCTCCATGCTGATATTATCTTTTCCGATAAAAATACCAAGACCGGCATTCAACAGTACAATTGCTCTTTTTGCCCCCTGCTCCTTTCCGGAAAGAATGTCCTTTGCAATCTGAGCATTTTCCTCCGGCGTTCCGCCAATGATATCTTTTAACTCGTACGTTTTCAATCCAAACTGCTGTGGAGTAATATCAAAAGAACGAAGTTTCCCATCACGGAGCTCACAGCAATGAGTCGGTCCTGTTACCGTCACCTCATCCAGCCCGTCGCTTCCACATACGGATATGGCACGCTCTACCCCTAAATTTCCAAGAACTTCTGCCAGTTTTTCCACCAGTGCCTTATCATATACTCCAAGAAGCTGTCTCGTTGCATTCGCCGGATTCGTAAGTGGTCCAAGAATATTAAATACGGTACGCTCTTTCATTTCTTTGCGCACCGGACCGACATTTTTCATCGCCGCATGATACTTTTGTGCAAATAAGAACACCATATCGGTATCTTCCAGAACTCTCTTTGCCTCCTCTACATCAAGGGAAATATTCACCCCCAGTTTTTCCAGTATATCGGCTGCTCCGCTCTTGCTGGACACACTGCGGTTTCCATGTTTGGCAACCGGAACTCCTGCTGCGGCAATAACAAAGGCGGATGTTGTGGAAATATTAAAGGTTCCTACTTCATCCCCACCGGTACCTACAATTTCAATCACTTCTTTCTCCGGTTCCAGATGTGTTCCCACACTCCGCATTCCCTGTGCACATGCCGTTATTTCTGTGATGGTCTCCCCTTTCATGCGAAGAGCAGTAAGAAAAGCCGCCATCTGAACCTGAGAGGCTTCTCCTGTCATAATCTCTTTCATCGTCTCCAATGCTTCCTCATAGGATAAATCTTCCCGGTTAATTACTTTATGAATTGCTTCCTGTATCATTTTCATTTCCTCCTGACTTTTCTATCTGATTTTTCTTTACATTTTCAAAAAATTTTCAATCATTTTTATTCCATCCGGTGTCAAAATGGATTCCGGATGAAACTGTAATCCATACACATCATAATTTCGATGTTTCACTGCCATAACTTCATGATTGCTATCCATAGAAATCACTTCCAATTCTTCCGGTATCGTTTCGATATCGGCAATAAGAGAATGGTATCTTGCCACTTTCAGTTCCTTTGGCAGCCCCGCAAAAATCGGCTTTTCCGTATCAATTGTTACCGTACTCTGCTTCCCGTGCATCAGCTGCTTTGCATGACAAATGGCTGCACCATACACCTCACAAATTGCCTGATGTCCCAAACACACACCGAGAATCGGAATCTTTCCCTGTAATTTCATGACCACCTCCTCACAAATGCCGGCATCTTTTGGGTAACCCGGCCCCGGTGATAAAATGATGTGGCTCGGGGACAGTTCTTCAATCTCCGCTGCCGTGCATTCATCATTTCGGATTACTCTGATGTCCGAATGGATTGTTCCCACGAGCTGCACCAGATTGTACGAAAAGCTATCATAATTATCAATCAGTAAAATCATGGTTCCAACGCCTCCTTTGCATTCTCAATGGCAAGCATAACTGCTTTTGCTTTATTTGCAGATTCCTCATATTCCATTTCTGCTTTGGAGTCTGCCACAATTCCGCCCCCCGCCTGAACATATACTTTATTGTTTTTCTTTACTGCCATACGTATGGCAATGCAGGTATCTAAATTACCGCTGAAGTCGATATAGCCAAGTGCACCGCCATAAATCCCTCTTGGCTCCGGCTCCAGTTCATCAATAATTTCACAAGCACGTATTTTCGGTGCCCCGGATAAGGTTCCGGCCGGCAGCACGGCCTGAATGGCATCGAGTGCATCCTTTTCTTTTTGAATATCACCCTCTACCTGAGAACAGATATGCATAATCTTGGAATATTTGTGAATCATCTGGTATTTTGTCACTTCTACCGAGCCAAATCGGGAAATGCGTCCCAGATCATTTCTCCCCAGATCTACCAGCATATTGTGTTCCGAAAGTTCCTTTTCATCTGCCATCAAGTCCCTAATCAGTTCTTGGTCTTCCTTGTCATTTTTTCCTCTTGGTCTGGAACCTGCCACCGGGAAGGTAACCAGTCTGCCTTCTTCTAACCGCACCAGTGTTTCCGGTGAGGTGCTCATAATCTCCACATCCTCCATCTTCATATATACCATATAAGGGGAAGGATTCGTTGTTCGGAGAACGCGGTACGGATGAATCAGGCTTCCCTCATAATCACTGACGAACCGTCTGGAAATAACTGCCTGAAAAATGTCACCATCCAAAATATAATTCCTTGTCTTTTCAATCATGCCGGCATATTCTTCTTTTGTCACATTACAATGAAAATCTACTTGATCATACACGGTTTCTTCCGGCAGCGGTGTGTTATCGCGAATAAGAGAAATCATTCCTTTAATATCTGCACATGCCTTTTCATAATTTTTCTCAATGTCTCCCTCGGTTCTCACATTTGCCACAAGAACGATCTTTTGCTTTAGATGGTCATAGGCAATGACCTTATCAAACAGCATCAAATCATAATCCGCAAATTCTCCCCGCTGAATCTTTAACTTTGGTTCTGCATGTGCAATCATCGCATAGGCAAAATATCCTACGAACCCGCCGGCAAAGGGAGGCATCCCTTCTACCTTTGGTGCTTTGTAATCTTTTAAAATATCCCGCATTACTGACAGGGAATCGGTTGTGTAAATCCGTTCTTTTTCTCCCTTACTGTCAATCGTAACTTCCGTTTCCGAGCAAGTTACACGCATGACCGGATCATAGCCGAGAAAGGAATACCGTCCCCATTTTTCGCCCCCTTCTACGCTTTCTAAAAGATAATAATTTTTCTTACTGGCTGCAATCTTTCGAAGAAGAAGAATGGGTGTAACAACATCTGCATAGATTTCTTCCTGAATCGGAACAATATCATATCCCTCTGCTAATTGCTTTACTTCACTTATGCTTGGTTTCATTTAACCTACCTCCATATATTTTTTTCTGATAGGCACGCCGCCCCGCAAAAAAAGCTCCTGTCCACAATCCTCTTTCGAGGAAAGGGACAAGAGCTGTTCATTCTCCTGCGGTACCACCCAAATTGACTATAAAGTATAAATTTCGCTTTACAATCCACTCAATCATGCACTATCATGCATTCCTGTAGATAACGGTTCAGGTCTCCGTCAGCGTCTACTCTCATATTCCAAAATAAGATTTCAAGCTGCCCTCCCAAGTCCATTCACTATTCATCTGCTATCGTCTCGCACCAAACGACGACTCTCTGAAAACATAAATGAATACCTACTACTCTCGGTCAACGGTTTATTTTATATTGTCTAGTATACTCAGTTATCATTCATTTGTCAAACATTTTTTTAATTCCGTTGCCATGTAAGACTCTTATATTCCGAAACCTTATCACGGACCAACAAGTCCTTTACTGCCTGTCCGGCTGTTTTGCCCGCAAATAAAATGGCATTAATCTGTTCCACGATCGGCATTGTTACATGGTATTTATTTGCCAGTGCCATTGCTGCTTTCGCACAGTTCACACCCTCAATTACCTGCTTGATCTCTTCTTTTGCTTCCTCCAGTGTCTTTCCTTTACCAAGAAGATATCCACAATTATGATTTCGGCTATGGGTACTGGTACACGTTACAATTAAATCCCCAATACCGGATAATCCGCAAAAAGTCTCCATTTTGCCGCCAAGTTCTACTCCCAATCGGGAAATTTCGGTGATTCCCCTTGTCATAAGAGCTGCTTTTGTATTATCTCCCAGTCCCATACCATCTAAGATACCAGCAGCCAGAGCAATTACATTTTTCAAAGCTCCGCCTAACTCTATCCCGACCATATCCGGGCTTGTATACACACGGAAATTATCTCCCATAAATACATCTTGAACAAACATCGCTGTTTTTTCACTTTTTGCCCCCACAACAACCGTTGTCGGAACCCCTTTGGAAACCTCCTCTGCATGACTTGGACCGGACAATACGGTGACATCTGCCATCGGAAGTTCATCTTCCAATATTTCACAAAGAGTCATAAGTGAATCATCTTCAATTCCCTTTCCCACATTTACAATGATCTGGTTTTTCTTAATAAATGGTTTTGCCAATTGTGCCGTAGAACGTACAAAAGGAGAGGCTACGGAAAAGACAATGATGTCCTGCTTCGTACAAGCCTTTTCCAGATCATCTTCAATTTTAATGCTGTCCGGTAATTTAACCCCCGGCAAACGGTCTTTATGCTCCCGGTGCTCCCGAAGCATATCCGTCTCTGCCTTGATTTTCGACCAAATGGTAACCTGATGTCCATTGTTTGCACAGAGAATTGCCAGTGCAGTTCCCCAGCTTCCTGCTCCTAAAAAACTTACATGTTTCATTTATTTGTTCTCCTTCCGTGAACTATTCTTAATTATTTTTTCTCGCCCAGTTTCCGCTCCGTTCCATTTAACAGCCGCTTAATGTTACCGCTGTGCTTGATATAAGCAAGCATGGTAAACAACAACGATAAAACTAATGTTACGAAATACAGAGATGTGTCCCAATACATTATCGTGGTAAAAACAGGAAAATACCATACAACAATCAGGGAACCCAGCGACACATACCGGGTAAGTGCCACCACCACGATAAAAATCAAAAGACCGGCTCCAATCATAAACCATCCGGTTACAGAATTGGAAAAGGCAGCAACAATGACTGCCGCTGAAACAGCAATTCCCTTTCCTCCTTTAAAGTGAAGATAAAACGGAAAATTGTGACCAATGACTACACCAAGTCCAATCACCAGCGTCATAAGATATGTCATTTCATTTGAATACCCCATCCATGGACAAAAAACAAAGCGAACAATCAAAGTCGGAATGAATGCCTTTAACAGATCTCCGCCAAAAGTCAATGCTCCGCCTTTTGCTCCCATCGTGCGGAGAGCATTGGTTGTACCAATATTTCCACTTCCTTCTGACTGAATGTCGTGACCACTCATTCTTCCCACGATATAGCCGGTGGAAAAACATCCAAAAAAGTATCCTATCACAAGAAAAATCATTCCAATTACTATATCCATCAATTTCCTCCACTACTCCTTTTCTTTTCTTTCCCTAATGAATATACGTATCGGTGTTCCCATAAATCCGAAAGTATCCCGAATTCGATTCTCAATATACCGCTGATAAGAAAAATGCATCAGCTCTTTGCTGTTTACAAACAGCACAAAAGTCGGTGGTTTCGTACTGACCTGTGTCATATAGAACAATTTTAACCGTTTTCCTTTGTCCGACGGCGGCTGCTGCATGGCAACTGCTTCCATAAGAATCTCATTTAATACACCGGTCTGAATCCTCATCGCATGATTTTGAATAACAGAATCCAATACGTCAAAGATTTTCAATGCACGCTGTCCGGTTCTTGCAGAAATAAACATGATTTCCGCATAGGAAACAAAAGATAATACATCCCGTACTCTTTTCGTAAATTCCTTCACCGTGGAATTGTCCTTTTCAATCGCATCCCATTTATTTACTGCAATAATGAGACCTCTCCCCCTGTCATGGGCAACACCTGCAATTTTGGCATCCTGCTCCGTCACTCCCTCTGTCGCATCAATCATCAGAATGACCACATCCGAGCGCTCAATCGCTGCTATGGTACGAATAATGCTGTAGCGCTCAATATCCTCCTTGATTTTGCTCTTTCGCCGCAGCCCTGCCGTATCAATAAAAATGTATTCCGTTTCATGATACACAATTTCCGTATCAATGGCATCACGGGTTGTTCCCGCCACATCCGAAACAATTACCCGGTTTTCACCGAGAAGCCGGTTAATAAGAGAGGACTTTCCCACATTCGGCTTTCCCACTACTGCAATTTTCGGGCGGTCATCTTCCTCTTGTTCCAATTTATCCAGATCCATAATCTCTAAGACCGCATCCAGCATATCACCTAATCCCAGCTTAGAACTTGCTGATACCGGATGGGGATCCCCAATGCCGAGATTATAAAATTCATAGACATCCGCCATATATTTTTCAAAATTATCAACTTTATTCACAACAAGAACCACTGGCTTTCCGGAACGCCGGAGTATATCTGCCACTTTATAATCCGCATCCACAAGTCCCTGCTTCACATCCACGAGAAATAAAATCACATCTGCTGTTTCAATCGCGATATTCGCCTGCTCTCTCATGTGCACCAGCATTTTATCTTTGCTGCCCATCTCAATACCACCCGTGTCAATTAAGGAAAACGAATGATTCAGCCACGTTACGTCGGCATAGATCCGGTCTCTTGTCACACCGGGATAGTCCTTTACGATAGAAATTTTTTCTCCTGCTAATGTATTAAATAAGGTCGATTTTCCAACATTCGGACGACCTACTATTGCTAGAATCGGTTTTCCCATTTCTTCCCTCCGTATCTTTTTTCATCAATTCATCATACCATATATTTCCCTGCAAGACAAGAAATTATCTTCGATATTCAAAGGCATTTTCGATATGGATGACCTGTTTTCGAGAATTGATTGCGATAACATCGAAACGGCAGGGCGTATCTTCTCCCTGTGCTCTTGTCCCACAATAGAAAAAAGCCACACGGCTGATCTGCCGCTGCTTTTTCGCATCCACCGCCTCCAGCGGACTGCCGCTGTGATTATGGCTCCGGTATTTTACTTCAACAAAGACAAGCAGCTGTTCTTTCTTTGCCAGAATATCTATTTCCCCGTAATGGTTCCGGTAATTACGCTCCAGTATTTCATATCCCTTTTCTTTCAGATATGACACCGCATATTCTTCATACTTTGTCCCTGTCTGCCTTGTATTCACTCCCACTATCTCCTATCTTTGATTTTATTCTGAATGCGGTCCATACTGTCCACAAAAACAAGAATTTCAGCTACAATAGAATACAATTCCGGCGGAATATATTCTCCGATATCCAATATGGATAAGGAACGTGCTAATTTTGCATCTTTGTGTATCGGAACATTCGCTTCCTCCGCCACATCAATTATTTTTTCTGCCAGTATTCCCTGTCCGGTCGCAACCACTTTAGGAGCCTGGTCTCCCGGTTCATATTCCAGTGCAACGGCTGTCTTTTTTTCTTCACGCTTTGCCATATCTGCCACTTCCTTCCCCGTTCATTAAGAAATCCAATTATGTATAAAAGTATTTCGGTGAATCGGACACGGACCATATTTCTTCAATGCCTGCCGATGTTCCTCCGAGCCATAGCCTTTGTTTTTCTCAAAGCCGTATTCCGGATAGAGTTCCGCATACTCTTCCATTAACCGGTCTCTCGTCACCTTCGCCACAATGCTGGCAGCTGCGATTGATAAGCTTCTGGCATCGCCCTTTACGATTCCCACTTGCCGAATTGGAAGTGCAGGAATCGTAACCGCATCGTTTAACAGTAGATCCGGTACCACGTCCAGATCTTCCACCGCATGCCGCATGGCTTCATACGTTGCCTGTAAAATATTAATCTCATCAATTCTAGCAGGGGAACTCATGCCGATTCCATAAGAAACAGCCTTCTCCTTAATTTCTTCAAAAAGTTCACCCCTTCTCTTAGCACTTACCTGCTTGGAATCATTCAGCCCCTCCGGCTTCCATCCGACCGGCAGAACCACCGCACCGGCAACTACCGGTCCGGCAAATGGTCCTCTCCCCGCTTCATCAATTCCACAGATACAAGTAAATTCATCCCCATATTTTTTCTCAAATTCCAACATTCTTTCCAAACGCTGCATTTCTTTTTCATATGCCGCAATTTTCTTTTGATAACGGACAATCGTTTTTTTTACCCCTGCCCTCTGGTCTCTCTCATATTTCTCACAAAGCTGCATCCACTGTTCTCTTCCCGACTGCTTGAAAATCTGCTGGATTTCTTTTATGCTTTCCACTCGTATTTCCTCCTAATGTAAAGAGCAAAATCAAAATCGGATTTTGCTCTTCATTCTTTATTATTCAAGATTAAACAAGGTACGCTCCGTAATCATAATATCCTGTGAGGTTTCAGCTCCCAAAACAGAATTGTATTTGTCCTTCTTCTTTCGGTATTTTCTACCTTGTAAAGTAAACCGAATGCTCTGATATCCCTTTTGCCAGTCGGATAAATGATAAGGAACGTAAAAAGTGATACTGCCTTGAGCCGGAACTTCATATCCTTTGATTCCATTACTGCCATTGATGTCAAGAACCGTTTTTTTAGTGAGCGCCGTTGTCTCATCCAATGTTGACTGAGGTATCAGTTCTCCGGAAAGAGATTGTTCATTTTCCTTCATCAACTGAATCTTCTTTATAACACCCGGCTCATTATTGATATTGTTCACAGTCACTTTTACATATAATACTTTATCTTTTTTATACTTGGCACTGCTATTATAATCAATCATCACCGAATCATCGGTCAATTTCTCATAAAATCTCTTTTGTTTGTCTACCGTAACAATCAACGGGTCAACAGTTGCCGTCTGTTTATTCATAATCTGGTAAGCCACATTTGAAAAGTCATTGACAATCCCCGAGGATTCTGTCGCGCCAAGTAACGTCGAATGATTGGTATCGGAATTACTTCCTCCATGCACAATACCTACGTTCTTATCATCATAACCATTACTTCCGCTATGGTGGTCCGCCACCCCATCATGGAATACATCCGCATTGGAGTTAAAGAACGATTCCAGATATCCATATTTCATATATTCCTCTATCGGGGCTGCTATTTGATTGCCGGTACTCAATTTGATTTCTGAAGGATAAAAAGTCCACATATTCCACAAATAGTAACAGCTCTTCTTCGCTTCATTATCCAATGCCGTGCTGCCACAACGATCCTCCTGCACCAGTGTCCGCTCGTAATAACCGGTTGTTTTCGCTTTATTTTTCGCTGCATCCTTCATTGTCTCCGGATTCAGCTGAATCGTTTGCATTTTGGGCAGAAGATCCTCATAAAAAGTTCTTATAAAACCATCTTTATGTCTTGCTAACATATCAAATTGAACGGTACACAGATAAAGCTTTGCCATATTATTCAAGCTTCCATTCGAATCCAAATGTTTGGATATCGTATCCTCTGTCACATACATATGAGTATCTGCATCAGAGGAATCCGGATTCACACCGACATTTACCATTTTCCCTAAATTCTGTGTCATCATCAATGGGAGATTCGCATTGTTGCACAACCGGTCCAGTATTTTATATACCAAGGTCCAGTCCAAATCATTATCAGCAAAGGTCGCTACTTCAAACTTATCGTATTCTTCCGTGTCTTCTTCCGGATAATGATAATCTTTATCTCCTTTTATATACCGATAGTATGTTTCATATACATTGTCGATATTATCGGTTGATTTTGTATAAGCCCCCACATAGAACATATCGGCACGCTCAATCATATCTAATGTCTCCGGGGTATCCTTCTCTGCAATTTCATTTAATTCTGCCGGAGTCATCGCAATCGTTTCCATAACAAAATTGTCGCATTCCTCCTGGTCTTTAAAGGTAAACAAAGAACGTTTTAGAACATCATTTCCTTTTAGACCGGCATAATCAAATGTATAGGTATGTTCTGCCACTTCCGGGGTATCCGACAAAGTTATTTTTGTACCCCAGTTCTCCGCCAACTTCATCATTGTTCCGGTTAAATCCGGATCACGGGAAGCTTCATAGAGAGTTTTATTTCCTCCCCATGTTGTCGAGGTTATTTTTGTTCCATCTGCACTGAAATAATAAAAACCACCACTCCAAATACCGCCGCCTTTGTTCCATTCCTGATTGTACTTTTCCCTATATTCTGCCGGAACATCTGCCTCGTTTTTATAATATTTCCACCGGTCTGCATCGGTTCCTGTCTTTGTGAGAATCCATTCATCACAGTCACTCTCACTGGCAAAACCATAGTCACCTTTTCCCGGCTCTACTGCTACTAAAAAGCCCTCATTGGTATAGCTGTTGGACACACCTTCCTGCAGCACTTTTTTCTCATAAGAATAATTCCAGTTCTTGTAGTTCTTTAATACCTTTTTCGGAATCTCGGTGTTTTCAAAAAGCTTGGGATATTTTTCCATAAAATACTGCACCGTCTGTATCCGTCCGGAATACTGATGTGCCTTATAGTCTTTCTGAAAAGCTCCGAAATCATACCCTGCTTCTTCAATGTCGTCAGCAGTAATCTCAACCTGATAAAGTTTTTTATCTACTTCGACAAGAGGTACCGTTTCCTGCTCTTCTTCCGTGCCAACTTTATATACATTATACTGATAATTGCAGAACCACTGTCCAATCGCTGTTGGCAAATCAAAATATCCACCCAAATCCTGCTTATCGACAAAATTTTCATTCGCACCCTTTCTGTCACAGGCATCCATGCCGATCTGCACTAAATCCAGCGGATAATTTGGATTATCTGTATTCAGGTAAATCAATTGCTGCTGTGCGTGGTCCGGAACAATTTCTAATGCAACAAAAGGATTCTCTTTTGTACCCTTTTTGGCATTTGCCTTTGCCACCGGCACCTCTTTGGAGCATGGCTCTTTACCGGAGCCAAGAGAACCTTTTTGATTTCCGCCCTCTGCCGTAACCGTTGTCAGGGAAGATGTCAAGCCATCCGGCAACGGATCTCCTTTTGTCTCCCCCTCTTCTTCTACCTGCTTGACATAAGGTTTTTTCGGTATGAACTGACCAAATACATGATTCACCGTTCCGGCAAGCAGTCCTGCCGTACAAAGAATAGTCAATCCTATCGTCAAGCCGGCATATTTGTGAAAAATATTTTTCTTCATATCGGATGCCCCCTTACTGGTTTCTCATATTTATATCTCTCTCACAATTATATTCTGAGACATCATCTTTCAACTTCATTGTAATATGCAAGGTTTCATTTTTCGTATCCTCATTCTCCACTACCTCGCCTTTAAAATCATCTACATCCTCTACCAACATATGTTTTTTATCATTCTTTAATAATACGACCGTAGTCTTATCATTATCCGGATCTGCGGCTCCCTGTTCTTCTAACAAAGTTTTTCGAGAGGCAAAATAAACCGTTTTGGCTGAATCCATATACCAGTAATAGTACACATCAGCCATGTTCAAAGTTTCTGTTGCCTTCGCATCACCGTCATTTTTAACTCCCTTTTTCACTAAGACAAGGAACTTACAATCCGTAAATTTCGTATCGTCCCATTTTGCCTCACTGCTCTCCTGTACATAAGTCGAGATATGATTGAGTGCATCTTTTGCCTGCTCCTGCAACGCTACTTTCGCCTGTGTCATTTTCATACTCTGGGAACCATAGCCAAGCAGGCCGATCACGGCCAGCATAACAATAGAAGAAACGGCAATCGCAATCAATAGTTCCACAAGGGAATAGCCTTCTTTCTTCATTTTTTTCATTTTTATCCCTCATTTCTGTATGTGCAAATACGATTCACACAGTCTAATCAATATAATGTCTTCCGGTCTCTTTCACCAACACAATTTTATACGTATAACTATCGGAAGAAACCTCAATTTCCGATGGCGGTTCATCACCATCCACCGCCTCGAAAGCACCATCTTTTTTTCTTATATGAAAGCTCTTTGTGCCGCCACTGCCCAGTTCTGTCCCATCCATTTTCACACTCATGGTACTGCTCCCTAAATTTTTCCCCTCTTTACTTGTATCGCAGGAAGAATCCTCCGAATAATATAGAATATAACTTCCATCCTGTTCATATAAATGCATATATACCGGCTTATTCTTTGCCATACTCTCTGATTTAAGTTCAGACAGCCCACTGTTAATTCCATTTGCAAGACCTTTGGCATCCGCCAGTTTCATGTATCCAAAACTATATGCCGCAGCACCGACAAGAATTCCCATGACAGCAATTACAATAATTAATTCAACAAGCGAAAATCCTTCTTTGTCCTTCTGTTTTTTCATTCCTGCCGCCTCCTTTCCTCTGGCATATACTATTGTTCATTCTTTTTCCAATCCTGATAAGATACACACTTTTCCAATTTCGTAGAATCCTGTGCCGCCCCGCCATTTAATGCCTTAAATATTTTACACAGGTCTTCGTCCTTCTTTATGATTTCCAAAAGGTTTCCCACTAAAACCATATCTGCTTTCAAAGTATGATTTCCTGTTACCTTTACCTGTCCGGTCGACAAAATCAGACCTGTAAAATCAGCATCTACCGTTACGTCTCCAGTAGCAATTACAATACCCTTGGAATCACTGCTGATCGTATGAGCACCTTTCACAATCGTAATTCTTCCTCCCGTGGTACTGTCATCCTTCGTTGTAATCGTATTCGTAAGATTATTTACTTCGGAGACATCAATGATTTTTCCAGACACCAGTTTATAAGGATCTGCAAAATCCATAGCATTCAGACGGATATCTTCTATCTCTGCGTCACTTTCATTCGTATCACTCTGTCGTTTTTTCCGTTCTTCGCTTCCGGAGGATAACAGGTTCAGACATCTTCCCAAATAACTCAACGCCATTTTCCTTCCGTCATCCAGCAGAACAGTCTGAGGTTTTCCTGAAGAATCATAGTAATTAGCAGACTGCATTCCTAAGTTTCCATTTGTTGCTTCATAATTGTATACAATATTTCCTGCAATTAAATAGAGGTTTCCGGAAAAACTGCTATTTCCCATATCCGAAGAAACAAGATAACTCTGTGCCTTTTCCGCAAGCTGTTCCCGGCTGTTAATGGCATTCCCATCTTCATCATTGACTGTCAGATTTTCTTCTCCTGTATAGAAATCTTTAAAATATTGATTCGCACTTGCCTCATTTTTAAAGTGTAAGAATAAAAACACATAGCCTGCACTATTGTAATTCGCTACATATGGCTCAGCAGCATCCAGATAATCCTTTAATCCATTACTGGAGTTTAATAAATTTGCTTTGATAGATGCTTCTGCAGTATCTGTCAGCTCCGCTGTTGCCAACGGATTATGTTCTCCCGGAATAAAGGAATCCGGTACAAGATATGCCAGCTGATTGCTCTTCACCGACATCGATTCTCCTGTCATAATATCCGATTCTTCCGGTGTTAAAGATTTACCTGTTTTTTTGTTCTGCGATACAAAAGCACGGCCAGCCAATATCATTTTTTCCAGATTCGCAGCATCCAGTGTCGTATTGACACCATTTATCAAAATTGCACTGCTATAGTCAGCATTTGCCTTTTCGGAAGCACTGCTAAGATTCTGTTTATTATAACTGTATCCGTAATATTTTCCCTCTAATGTTACATCCGTACTGTTATCTTCAATATTCAGATCATTGGAAATATAGGCGTTTTCGTTCATATGAAACTTCGTTTGATTGCCGTCGGAACCGCCATCCCCATATTTCTTTAACCGGATATTCTGAAGCCACAGATCTCCGGCTCCTGATTCCCCTTGAACCTTGACCTGTGCTCCGGTAAAGACGTCCAAGCTTCCTCTGCTGATTATCGTCTTGCTGTTAAAATCCACCTTTGCTCCCGGTGCGATCTGAATACCGGAATCTTTTTGTCCACTATATACATTTCCGGTAAAAGAAGTTTTTATATTTGCCATACTGTCTACCGACAGCATATCATCCGAAATAGAAATGTAATCTTTTAATTCATCAAAGGTAGAATCCCCCTCGAATTTATAGTCCGGTACCCGGAACACGATATCTGTGTTTATTGTAGAACGATATCCGGAAGAATCCGTATAATCAATCAATAAATTTTTTAAAGTCAGCATATATCCCTTTTTACTGTCATAATTCGTTACGAGCTGAAGGTTACTTCCTGCTTTCACCTGAACAGCATCGGGAACAGTAGAGAACTTTTTCAGCTTATCCAGCACAGAACTACTGCACGGAATCAGTTCTCCCGCCCTATTTTTTATATCCTCTTCTGTATATACTGTATGGTTATCATTAATCTTTTTGGCAAGCTCACTCAGATATTTTTTCGCATATACTTCTTTCATTGAGGCTTTCTCTGCCGTATAATTTTCCAATACTTTTGTGTATGCCTCTTTACTGGCATCCCCGGCATATTCCAGTAATCCGGTACGGACTTCTTCTAAAATACCTTCTGTCTGATAAAAATTATCGGCAGAATTCCGGTCCACCAATACCGTAACAAGATATTTACTCGCCACGGTCAGTACAGTAAGTCCAATTGCCGAAAGAAATACAACACCAATGATTACTGAAACCAAAGAGGAACCTTCCCTTTTATTTTGTTTTCGGCTTTTCAACTTCCGTACCATAGCTATTCTCCTTTCGACGTTTCCAAATGGGTAATCCGATTCAATTCTGTAAAACTTGTTTCCGATTCGTCATAAACATCGATTATTATCTTGGCAATTCTCTTACCGGATGAGTCATGTTGAATCATTTCAGAAGATGCCGCAAGATTCGTCGGTACACCATTTGTATAATAAGCTGCCCATGCAGCCTGCCCATGAGAGGTATCAAAATTCAGGGAATAGCCTGTTTTCGGTTTCTTTACTTCTTTCTGACAGACAAAATATACATGTATCTTTTCTGCCTCTGCCTGTGTAATCGAAGAATCAAAATCTACCTCCACACTTTCTGCTGCATTATCTTGGATAATATTATAGAAAAAGTAAATGTTTTCCAGCTTGCTGATTTCAATTTCCGTATCCTCCACATCTGCCGAATAGGTATAGGTTTTGCCATTATTCGTATAACGATACAAGTAATACCCTCTCACATTATACACATCCGCATTTTTTTTATGAACACTCAGACACAAGGTTCTCACCATATTATTTTTAATTTCTGTTTCCGATTTTGTCGGATTACTATATAAAAAATTACTGAAAGCTGTATCTGCTTGATCCGTTTCGGACAGGACCACATTCGTATCTGCATACACTTCTTTCAGTTCCGGCATAGCATAACCATTATATTGGGCATCTATTTTATCCCCATTGACATCAATGTTATTCCCACTGGCATCCTTCGTCTCATAGTTATAGTCAATGGTTACCTTTGCCTGATAGGTATAACCATCTTCGGTAACTTTTTTGGTAAGAGAAGTTTTTTTTGCCGAGGCATCATAAGGGGAATCTACGGTCCAGCTGCTCGCTGACACAGAACCTCCCGAAACAAGCTTCTCTTCAATCTGCTCAAAAGTTTCACATCCATTCAATTCTTCTGCTACAGACTGAGCAACAATCGTTGCCCTGTGAGTATCCTTCCCGTCCGAAGCAGCTACTGACGCATGGGCAAAATAAGCGAGAATGGGCATGGAAAGGACAGCTAGTATGGCAACTGCAATAATTACTTCAATCAAAGAAAATCCTTCTTTTGCATTGATCCGATTCATCCGATCCTCTCCTTTCGTCCCTGCACTAATTTTTTAATACACCAAATATACTATCGGTTCCGATTGAGATTCCCTTAACATCCGGCTCCTTATATGGCTTGCCGTTTCCATTCAATTCAAAATAATTAATATTTATTGTACCGGTCAGTTTTCCGGTCTTCACATCATAATTCAAGTTTGTATTCGTTACAGCCATATGCTCCTTATTGTCGGAAACCCAGTCTAATGCTTTCATAATCTGTTTCATCGTACCCGTCATCTCAATTTCATAAGACGAATACTTTCCAACCATATGGTCAACAGTCGTCTGCTCCTCCGGTGATGCTTCAATCCCGGAAGGAGAGGCCGCTTCCGTTTCACTCGTATTGGAAACCTGATTCTGCTGTTCTTCCGCGGAAATAATCTTACCCTCTTTTAAGAAATCTATCGCCTCACCCGGTTTAATTGCCGTGACACGGACACCACTCTTGACCATCATCAGATACACATTGTATATTGCTTTCTGCTGGGTCATCATACACGGAAATTCTTTTGTATACGTATCAACCGCCTTTTGGTGCTTTTCCGAGGTTTCCTGCAGCTCATTTACTTTTATCTGTAACTGGCTCAGATAATTGACCCGATTCCTGAACTGTCGTGTTTGATTTTCAATTTGTGTAACCGTATCCTGATTACGCTGAAAGATAAAGAAGAAGGCACATAACAGCACAACTAATCCGGCACTGATAAGAATTGCTTTCTTTGCCGTCGTACTTAATTTTCCCATCTTACTGCACCTCCTGTTCGGAAGCTGAAACCAGCTTTTTATATTGGAACGTTAACGTATAGGTATACTGTTTCCGCCCTGTTACCTCGTCACTTGTTTCCGCAATTTCATCAATCCATACTTTCTCAATATTATCAATCTTATTCAACTGGATACGAAGCACCGGCAATGATGACAGCCGGTCTGTTGTTGTTGCACTGATCGTCACCTTTTCTTCATCGGACTGAATACTCTGAATCCGGAATGATTTTGGTACAATCGCTGAAATCTGTGTCAATAATTCATGAAAATGGTTATTATGCGTATCTGTATAATTTCTAATGATCTGTGTCAGTAAATAATTATTCTCAATGGATACCAAATCATTATACTGCTGTTCAATCGGAATCAGGGCATTATATCTCGATTTCATGGCATCTCTTTCTTCTTTTGCCACAAAGAGCTGAATAAATGATAACCCTGCCAGAACAACACTTAACAGCATCAAGCCGGAAAAAATAAGAACTGCTCCTGTCAAAGAACCTTTTTTCGCTTCCCGGTTTGCAATTTCCCTTGGCACAAAACGTACCGGTTCAAATACAGAGCCAAAACAATTCAAATACTGCAAAATCGCTGCATCAATCGTAATTTTGCGGTTAAAACGAATTCCTTGGATTTCATTTGGGGTGGTAACCGGAATTCCCAGTTCATTCGACATGAGTTCATGAATACCCGCCACACTGCATCCCTGTCCGGTACAGATAATATTGAGAATCGGCTGTTCTTTATATTTCGTATTATAGTATTCAATCACACGGGATATATTACTAATTAAAAACTCACCGCTGTCCGTCACTTCAATTCGCTTCTCTACCGAAAAATCATTTTCCGGATTGGAAGCATTCAAATTATGCAGTAACACCCGCTGCGTTGTGAGAATCTGATATGCCCTTTCATAATCATTGGCCTGAAAAACCTCTTCCTGTATCATTGCTTCCGTAAAGACATTTACACCATACGGTACCACTCGCTGCAACAATAGTTTGTCGGATGTAATAACATTGATCAGTGTACTGTTCCGATTTACCTGAATTGCCATCGTAACGCCTTCCTTTACCTGACGTCTCATCATCTGGAAGATACCGTTACCGTCCGCATCCACAGCAATCATATTAAAGCCACAGGCTTCTGCCAGTGCGTAATAGCTTTCAACAAGCTCCGAAGGTGCTGCAAAAACACGGACATCCTGTACTTTGCCATTCTCTCCGTCTTCCCACTCTTTTCCCTGAACCTGATAGGAAAATATATATTTTTCCATATCAACAGGGAACATATCCGGAACTTTTGCCATCACGACCTGCTGCTGTTTTGCCTTCTGCACAGCCGGTATCACCGTTTCACGGCTGGCAATTTTAGAAGAGGCAATGGTAAAAATCACATCTTTGGTACGAATTCCTTTTTCCTGACAAGCCTTTTTTATCCGGCGTGCCACTTCTATTACATCTATGATAACGCCTTCCTTCACCGCATTTTCCGGTGTGGGAACACGAACACAGCCATATACCGTCGGTGTACTGACACCGTTCTCCATATGAACGATATGAGTAGTCTTTTCCCCGACACGGACTACTACGACCTTCTTAGCCATCTACCTTTCCTCCCATAAAATAATTTCTTTTGTTGTTTTGAAAACACTCTTTCTCTTGCCTGTTATTGAACAATAATGCTTTCAAAGCAACAAAATCCGAAAACACTACGATATCAAAAACATATTCAAATACCAGTTATAAATCTGATTCCCCCACAATACAGCAATCAATACGCCAATGGACAAATACGGTCCAAACGGAAATCTCCCGTTTTCCTTTGTGATAAGAATTTTCATTCCCTGAACAATCACGCCAAGAACAGAACCAATCACAACAGCAAACAGACCATGTCCCCATCCAATACATAAACCGGCGCATGCCATCAATTCCACATCACCAAGTCCCAGTCCGCTCTTTCCGGTAACCGCCCGAAACAGGAATGCACATAATAGCAGAAAAAGGCTTACAAAAAAGAAGCCAATTACATAATAATACCACTGTTCCAAATGTAATAATAAATGTACAATTCCAACTGCAAGAACAACCGCGTCCGCCCCTGTAGGAATCAACATCGTTCGATAATCAATGACACTGAGTACCAGTAGTGCAGATACCATAATACAATATAACACACTATCCATATTCAGTCCATTTACAAAAAATACCAACAGATACAAAAGTCCATTCAGGCTTTCGATTATGGGGTATTGTGCTGAAATCTTTGTGCCGCAGTACCGGCATTTTCCCTTTAAGAACACCCAGCTGAAGAGCGGTACTAAATCGTACCACTTCAGCTTGTGCCCACATACCATACAATGAGAACCCACTGTAATCAGGTTTTCCTCTTTCGGTATCCGGTATATACATACATTAAGAAAACTTCCTATCACGATACCGTATAAAAATATAATTATGTAGAGGATGAAGTGCTCCGGATTCATGTGGGTTCTCCTTAAATTCTTTTAATCGTACACAGCGTACCGATTAGTTGCTTACAACAAATGCTTTTCCACCAGCTGTTTTTGAAAGAGTATCACCATATCCGGTTTCATTATACTCAGAAAGAACAGCTTTGTTACCATCTGTACTTGCAAAAGTCATAATCGTATTAGAGGCAGTGTCATATTTACAATAAACCTTTGCCCCTTTGTTTTTGTCAGCCTGCAGTTCAGTATTACCATTGCCAAGGACCTTTTTCATTGCTTCGAAAACTTTCTTATCATTCGTATTAGCTGGCACCGTCGCACCATCATACAGGAATGTACCCGTACCGGATACTTTTGTGTCAGCAACACCTGTTACCAAGGCAGAATTAACAGCATCCAGTGTTGTCAAATCTTTACTTTCCTTACTCTTTGCCAAATAAGGAATAACGGCTAGTGCAACAACACCAATCAGAATAGCCATAATTGCGATTACGATAATCAATTCAACAAGGGAGAAGCCTTCTCTCTCGCCACTTAAATACTTCTGAAGTTTTTGTTTCATAATTTTACTCTCCTTTTTTAATATTTTTTGCTTTATGGGAGAATTCCCCACTTCAAAAGAATTCACTCCACTCCACATTTTGTCTGAATCAGTATCCAATTCAGACATTTTACATTATTATACCGTATTTATCCACTTTTTTCAAGTCATCCATAAAAATTATTTTCTATTTTTTCCTTTTTCTATTCCTTTTTATGCATTTCCCGCATTTTGATAAATAGACAGCATCGGCATTAATACAGCACCGATAATTCCACCGACCAATACTGCCAGCACGATAATGATTGCCGGTTCCATTGCGGTGGTAAGATTTTTGGTAGCTTCTTCTACTTCCATTTCATAATACTCAGCTACCTTATCCAGCATCTGCTCTGTTGTACCGGTCTCCTCACCGATTCTTAACATATGGGTTACCATGGGCGGAAATACGCCAGAGGACTGCAGCGGTTCCGACATCGGAATTCCCTCCATAACCTCTTGCCGGCATCCTTTAATCGCCTGACGGATGATCCGGTTCTCAATAACATCTGCCACAATTTCCAATGCCTGCACGAGCGGCACACCGGACATAATAAGGGTTGACATTGTCAAAGAAAATTTTGCGGACGCATTTTTAACCGAAAAGTTACGGAACATCGGGATTTTTAATGCAATAAAACTCGTCGTTTTTTTTCCCCATTCGGTTCCTTTTGCATAAATGATAAAACCAAAAAACAGAATAAGACCAATTGAGAGAGGCACAACATTTCCCGTCACAAATTTACTGGCAGCAATAACCGCTAACGTAAGTCCCGGGAGCTCCTCGTCCATAGAATCAAATGCCGACTGAAAATTCGGAATCACCGTTGACAAGAGGATAATGACTACAATAATTGCCACAATTAATACCACGATCGGATAAATCATGGCAGAACGAACCATGGATACCAATTTCATATCTTTATCAAACTGTTTACAAATACGGTCAAAAGAAATCTCCAAATTACCCGTTGCCTCTCCGGCCGCCACCATATGAATCAGCAAATCCGGAAACACCTTTCCCTCTGCTGCCATAGCATTCGCAAGAGTATCGCCCTTTTCCACATTTACCTGTACATTAAATAATGCCTTTTTCAAATATTTGTTTTCCGTCTGGTCCTGCACCATCCGGAGCCCGTCAATCACTGTTACACCTGCTGTCAAAATACTGTAGAACTGTTTACAAAAAATGGTAATATCCTTTTTCTTCACAGGATTACCAATCGTAATATTCCAACTGGCGTCACTCAGTGCATTGGATTCTTTAATTTCAAGAACTACACTGCCATCTCCTTTTAACTTGGCAATTGCCGCTTCCTCCGAAGACGCCTCCGTAAAACCTTTTTTCTCTTTTCCATACTTGTCAGTAATCAGGTATTTGTATCTTGCCACCGCAAATCCCCCTTTTATTAAATTAATTTTCTTATCAGGCTTCCCTTATCTTGTGCGAACAGAAGTGCGTCCTCCTTAGTTATTGCCCTTGCGCGGTATAATTCAAACAATGCATCATCCATTGTGATCATTCCCATCTGACGGCTGGTCTGAATAATGGATGGAATCTGATGTGGCTTCGCTTCACGAATCAAATTACGGATGGCACTGTTCGCATACATAATTTCAAATGCTGCCACCCGGCCGCTCCGGTCTGCCGTCGGCAACAGCTGCTGCGATATAATTGCTTCGAGCAGAGTAGCCAGCTGAATCCGAATCTGAGCCTGCTGATGAGTCGGAAATACATCAATAATACGTTCCACTGTCGGCACAGCTCCGATCGTATGTAACGTAGAGAATACAAGATGTCCTGTCTCTGCTGCTGTAACCGCTGTCGCGATGGTATCCAGATCTCTCATCTCTCCTACCAGAATCACATCCGGATCTTCACGAAGTGCAGCACGGAGAGCTGCTGCATAAGACTGTGTATCAATTCCGATTTCACGCTGATTCACAACGGATTTTGCATGACTGTGCAAATACTCAATGGGATCTTCCAGCGTAATAATATGTTTGCTGTATTTTTGGTTAATAATATTAATAAGAGAGGCCAGTGTAGTAGATTTACCACTACCGGTCGGACCCGTTACGAGAACAAGCCCCCTCTTCTTTGTTGTCAGTTCCAAGACCGAATCCGGGAGTCCTAAGCTCTCCGGTGTCGGAATTTCTGTATTTACAAGACGAATGACAAAGGATAATGTCCCTCGCTGTTTAAAAATATTAACACGGAACCGTCCTACCCCGCGAATGGCATAAGAAAAATCCACCTCACCATCTTTGTTGAACCGTTCAACCAGCCTTCCCGGAATCATCTGCTCTACTAATGACTTTGAATCCGGCGGCAGAATCCGGTCCTCTGTTAAATTTACCAATACGCCATTGACACGGCATTTGGGTGGAATTCCCACCGATACATGCAAATCGGATGCTCCTATCTGTCTTGCTCTTGTCAGTAATTCATCAATTTTCATGTTGTCCCCTTCTTCTCCTTCACAAAGTGCTGCGTTCATTTTTCAGTCAGCACTTTTATTCTGTCGCGATTCTCTCTACCTCTGCAATTGAAGTAACACCATTCAACACTAATTTTGCCGCCCCGAGCCGAAGCGTTGTCATTCCCTGTCCCAGTGCCACTTTCTGAATTTCTTCTGCTCCTCCGCCAGCGGAAATCACACGACGTATTTC
The DNA here is from genome assembly GCA_947631505.1 of uncultured Lachnospiraceae bacterium. GTDB lineage: Bacteria > Bacillota > Clostridia > Lachnospirales > Lachnospiraceae > Eubacterium_F. Next base: position 152,554 of record CANRLR010000001.1, read on the forward strand.
CGCCGTAATCGGCATAATCTCATACACACCGATCCGCCCGCGATATCCGGTACCATTACAGAACGCACAGCCACCACCACCCGGTTCATAAATATCCGGAGTTGCAGCCCCCCGCAGACGCAGACGCTGCTTATCCATATCCGTAATCGCATGCGGTTTCTTACATTTGGGGCACAGCCGGCGAACCAGTCGCTGTGCAATAATGCCGACCGTAGAATCCGCAATCAAATATGGTTCTACCCCCATATCCTCCATACGGGTAATCGTACTTGCTGCACTGTTCGTATGCAGTGTGCTTACAACAAGATGTCCGGTTATCGCTGCCTTTACCGCAATATTGGCTGTTTCTTCATCTCGGATCTCTCCGATCATGATAATATCCGGATCCTGACGCAAAATAGAACGAAGTGCGGAGGCAAAGGTAAGTCCCGCTTTTTCATTCACCTGAACCTGATTAATACCATCGACATCTGCCTCTACCGGATCCTCTACCGTAACAATATTTACGTCACCGGAATTCAATTCACTGAGCACGGTATACAGCGTTGTCGATTTACCACTACCCGTCGGACCTGTTACCAAAATAATTCCATGAGGATTTTTTACTAAAGCCTCAAAACGTTTCAATTCTTCCTCCGGGAATCCCAAATCCTTTTTATCTCTTGTCAGTGCTGACTTAGAAGCCAGACGCATTACCACTTTCTCACCGAACACAGTCGGCAGGCTGGACACACGAATATCGTATTCCACACGGTTAAAACGCTGTGTCATACGTCCGTCCTGAGGAGCACGCTTCTCTGATATATTCATCCCGCTTATAATCTTAATACGTGCTACAATGGCATTCAGAAGTTCTTTCTCATACCGCATCATTTCCTGCATAACACCGTCAATACGGAAACGGACACGAACACTGTCCTCCAATGCTTCAATATGAATGTCGCTCGCACGCTCATTGACTGCCTGTTCAATAATTTTATTTACCAAAAGAACAATCGGAGCATTATCTACCTCATCATTTCCTTCTTCCTGCTTTTCTCTGGCGCTCTGCTGTTCTCTACGCTCCTTGGAATACGCATCTGCCATTTTCGCAACCTGCTCATTACCGTAGTAACGTTCAATACCAAAATGAATATCCGATGGTGTTGCAACCATAACATCAATCTGCATATTCGTTACAATGGATAAATCGTCTATGGCAATAATATCCAGCGGGTCTGACATTGCAACCCTCAAAATATTCGGATTCTCTTCATCCAGTTCAAATGGCAGTACATTATGCTTGCGCACAATATTTTCCGGTACAAGTGCAATAATCTCCGGTGCCAGCTTTGCCTCACGGATCCTCGCCAAAGGCAGTCCCATCTGCTGATGAAGTGCCTCGGCAATCTCATTTTCATCCGTCATTTTCAATTCAATTAATGTTTCTCCCAAACGAAGGCCCAGCTCCCGCTGTTTTTTCAATGCCTGACCTAACTGCTCATCCGTAATAACACCGGCATCGACCAGCATATCGCCTAATCGTTTTTTCTTTCTACCTATCATGTAATCACCTTAGTTCTCCGATTCAATTTGCTGTTCCTTTTTATTTTTATTTTTACGCAATTTAATTCCCACAGCGATACCTGCAGCTGCGACCGCTGTAAAAACAATGATTTTTATTATATACTCACCGAATGCCATCATCACGGTAGCCATCTCATTACCTCCTTACTTTTTTTCATTACTATAGTGTGAAAAATCTGCTTGATAGCATATTTTTCACACGTGAATTTATTCACGTTGGCTATTTTGTTTCTGAGCGATTAAAATGAAAAGACTGACTATCTGCGGTTTGCTAACTCTTTTGTCACATCTTCCCATGTCAGCCCACACTCTGCCATAAGAACCATCATATGATACAAAAAATCTGCAATCTCATATTTCAGTTCTTCTGAATCCGGATTCTTCGCTGCTATTACAATCTCAGTTGCCTCTTCTCCGCATTTCTTTAATATCTTGTCAATACCCTTTGTAAATAAATAATTGGTATAGGAACCTTCTTTTGGATGATTTTTCCGCTCCATAATGGTAGCAAAATCTTCCTCTAATATGGTTAAAGGATTGGTGTCATTGTAATCCTTCTTTGCTAATTCTTTATAAAAGCAGCTATACGAACCGGTATGGCAAGCGGCCCCTACCTGATGTACTTTTGCTAGAATCGTATCATTGTCACAATCCAGAGCCAGTTCCTTCACATACTGATAATGTCCGGAAGTATCTCCCTTACACCACAATTCCTGACGGCTTCTGCTGAAATAAGTCATCTTTCCGGTGGCACAGGTAGCATGGTAAGATTCCTCATTCATATACCCCAGCATTAACACCTGATTTGTCCGATAATCCTGTACAATGCAGGGAACTAACCCTTTATCGTCTGTTTTAAACTCTGAAAATTCCATAGAACTCTCAAATGTATTCATCGCAATGCCATGGTCTCTCATAATATTTTTTACTTTAAATAAATCTTTATTCTCATAATAGTTGGTAGAAACGCCGTCCACCTTTGGCAGGGAAAGAAGCTCCTCCAGATCATTGCGCAGAAGACTGTCCCTTATTATTATATTCTTGCCGCAATTCATGATCTTCTTCTCTAAAACAGTCCCCACATCTACATGTTTCAGTAAAAGTGTATCGACCGGAAACGAAATTTTTTCAAAGGGAAGTTCCTCATCAATCTCAATTAAGATCTTATCGCTTCCAAACCTTCCCACTGCCTCCTTCATGATAGTTTCATCCGGACAGATCTCATACTTAATTACGACCTTATCTGCCCCGGTATAAAATGCTTTTTTTACATCTTCAAATCTTCCGGTATACATTCCCACCATAAATGGAATGTCTATTTTTCGTCCCACTTCTTTTAAGGTCGCGAGAAATTCTTCTCTCTCCTTCTCAATTTTTGAATAGTTGTACAAAAAGATTTCATCCGCACCACTGAAACAATATTGCTCTGCCATGCAGATAACATTTGCTGCTAACTCATTTTCACCATTAATAAAAGGAATTATTTTCTTATATGTCATTTTCTCTACCTGCTTTCTTAAAGTACGCCTTTTGTTGATAACACACCATCAATCCGCCCATCAATCCGGGATGCCATGTCCATGGACTTGGCAACCGCTTTAAACATTGCTTCTACCACATGATGTGTATTTTCTCCCGCTAATTGCTTTATATGTAAATTCATCCCGACACCGCTTGCAAGGCCCATAAAAAATTCTCTGACAACTTCAGTCTCCATCGTCCCGAGACGTTCCGCTTTCAGGTCTGCATCATAGGAAAAATACATACGCCCTGAAAAATCCAGTGCCGATAACACTAACGCATCATCCATCGGCAAAATGAAATATCCAAATCTGGCAATTCCATCTTTATCCCCCAGTGCTTCTGAAAATGCCCTGCCAAGGACAATTCCGGTGTCCTCTACCGTATGATGTGCATCCACGTGAGTATCTCCGTGAACAGCGATGGACAGATCAAAAAGGCCATGTCTGGCAAACCCTTCTAACATATGGTCAAAAAAACCAATTCCGGTATCGATATCATATTCTCCTGTTCCATCCAAATTCAACTCAATCTCAATCTGCGTCTCCTTTGTAGTTCTTTCACACCGTGCAAAACGCGCCATGACATTTGTCCTCCTCTTTCACTGGATTCCATATAATGGGCATAATACCCCAACATTACATGATTACCTTTATTATACCTTTTTATATAGAAAAAAGCAAGCACAACAAATCGGTTGTGCCTGCTCACATAGAACGCTTCTTTTTTCTATTCTTTTCTTTCCAGCCATGCCTGATACAAATCCGGTCTTCGCTCTTTCGTTCTCAGTTCTGACTGCTCCTGCCGCCATTTCCGAATATTTTCATGATGGCCGCTCATAAGAACATCCGGTACTTTTCGCCCAAGAATTTCAAGAGGTCTTGTATACTGGGGATACTCTAATAAACCATCCGAAAAACTCTCCGTCTCAGCAGATTCTCCATTGTTCAACACTCCCGGAACAAATCTTGCAATCGCATCCATCAGAACCATAGCAGGAAGTTCTCCGCCCGTTAAAACATAATCACCAATGGATACGTAGTCTGTAACAATTTCTTCTAATACCCTTTCATCAATCCCTTCATAATGTCCGCAAAGGAAAACAACGGCCTCTTCCTTAGAAAAATCCAGCACCATCTTTTGGGAGAATACATCCCCCTGCGGGGTCAGATATATAACACGTGGTATTTTCCCCAATTCAGAACAAATCGCCTCATAGCAGCGGTATACCGGTTCTGCCTCAATAACCATACCGGCGCCGCCTCCATAAGGGTAATCATCTACTTTGTTGTGTCTGTCCAATGTGTAATCCCTTATATTTTTCGTCACTAATTCTATCGTTCCACTTTCGATTGCCCGTCCGAGAATGCTCGTATTCATTCCCTGTTCAATCATATCCGGAAATAATGTCATTACATAATATTTCATACTCACTTCCTAGTCCATAAGTCCTTTCATCACATGTGCTCGTATCAACCTTTCTTCCGTATTTACCTCTTTGATACAATCTGGAATTACCGGAAATAATACTTCCTCCCCATCCCTTGTGCGAACAGCAAATACATGATTCGCTCCCGTCTCGATCACATCTATGACTTCCCCTATTTCTGTCTCTTCTTTATCTGCATCCAGCACCTTGCAGCCAACTACATCACATAAATAATATTCGCCTTCTTTTAACGGAAGGGCATTGTCTCTTGTCACCATGATATCACATTTACGAAAACATTCTACTTCACTGATATCATGAAATTCCTTAAACTTTACAATTACTATATTTTTAAAAAATCTGGCACTTTCCACATGAAGAGTCAGATTTCCATTTTTCGTAACCAAAATCACTTCATCTGTTCTCTTATATCGGGTTACATCATCCGTTGTCGGGAACACCTTTACCTCTCCCCGTAACCCATGTGTCGTTGTCACAACACCAATACGAAGCATATCTTCCATTTTTTCCTTCCTTTCAAATAGCAGAACGGCAAAACCCTGCAAGAATTTTCTTACAGGGTTTACTGCCTATTACTGAATGTCTACCATAATTTTTTTGTCTCCCTTTGAGCCGGCAGCACGGACAACAGTACGAATCGCTTTTGCAATTCTTCCCTGCTTCCCGATTACCTTGCCCATATCATCAGGAGCAACTTTAAGGCTCAGAACAATACCATTTTCATCTTCTGTTTCTGTTACAACAACTTCATCCGGATTGTCCACCAATGCACTAGCAATTACTTCTACTAACTCTTTCATACGAATCCTCCATTCATAAGAGCCTATTGCTTATTTTTTACACCAGCCTCGCATTCTTACTTCTCAATTCCTGCCTGTTTGAACAAACGGGCAACAACATCCGTAGGCTGAGCACCATTAGCCAGCCATTTTTTAGCTGCCTCCTCATCTACCTTGATTACACTAGGTTCCTGATTTGGATCATAAGTACCAATCTCATCGATGTTCTTACCGTCTCTAGGAGCTCTTTCATCAGCTACCACGATTCTATAAAATGGTGACTTTTTCTGTCCTAATCTTTTCAATCTGATTTTTACTGCCATGTCTTTCACCTCCTTCGTCTATTTCTAAAGTAATATATAGCCAAAAATGTGTATTCACATTTTGGTATGCTGTTTCTATTTGGTAATTACATACCGAATGGGAATTTGAAACCTCCCAAACCGCCTTTTCGCCGTCCTTTTCCAGACATCATCCCAGACATTTGCTTCATCATTTTACGGCTCTGTTCAAATTGTTTTATCAAGCGGTTCACTTCACTAATATCCACACCGGCACCATTCGCAATTCTTCTCTTGCGGGAAGGATTTATGATGCTTGGATTTGTGCGTTCTTCCAGAGTCATGGAATAAATAATTGCTTCTGTTCCCTTTAACGCATCATCATCAATATCCAAATTATCCGGCAGTCCCATTCCCGGCAGCATGCTGAGAATACTGGACAAGCCTCCCATTTTTTTCATCTGCTGCATCTGTTCCAGAAAATCATTAAAATCAAATTCCGCTTTCTTGATTTTCTTTGCCATCTCAGCAGCTTTTTCTTCATCTATTTCTGCCTCTGCCTTTTCAATAAGGGAAAGCACATCTCCCATTCCGAGAATCCGGGATGCCATCCGGTCAGGGTAAAACTGTTCCAAATCAGAAAGCTTCTCACCCATACCAACATAATAAATCGGTCTGCCGGTAACTGCCCGAATCGAAAGAGCAGCACCTCCTCGGGTATCTCCATCCAATTTCGTAAGCACCACACCATCTACTGATAACTTCTCATGAAAGACAGATGCTACATTAACGGCATCCTGTCCGGTCATGGAATCCACCACAAGGATGGTCTGATGAACATCCACTTTCTTTTTTATATTCTCAAGCTCCTCCATCATATCTTCATCCACATGAAGACGTCCGGCGGTATCTAAAATAACAACATTATTACCATTTGCTTTCGCATGCTCAACCGAAGCCTTGGCAATATCGACCGGATCGTGTCCGGTTCCCATCGAGAACACTGGCACATTTTGTTTCTCACCATTTATCTGCAGCTGTTCAATAGCAGCCGGGCGATAGACATCACAAGCCACCAGCAATGGGCGTTTGCCCTTTTGTTTCAACTTTCCCGCTATTTTGGCAGTCGTTGTTGTTTTACCGGCACCCTGCAGACCGCACATCATAATGACAGTAATCTCATTTCCCGGCAGCAGATCGATTTCTGCTGTAGATTCTCCCATCATCCGTACCAGTTCTTCATTTACATACTTAATAACAGTCTGCCCCGGTGTCAGACTATTCAGCACATCCTCTCCGGTTGCCTTCTCCTGTACAGCTTTAATAAACTGTTTTACTACTTTAAAATTAACGTCTGCTTCCAGCAATGCCATTTTAACTTCCCGCAGAGCCGCCTTTACATCTGCTTCCGTAAGTCGCCCCTTGCTTTTCAAATTTTTAAATACATTCTGAAGTTTTGTTGTCAGACTGTCAAATGCCATGGTACGACCACCTTTCCTGTTATCTCTTATACTATGATGTCCACGGATTGCTCCACTGCTTCGCAATTCCCGCAATCCTGCAAACATTGCTTTCGTGCAAGCACGTGCAATGCTGACCTTTTGACTCTGGCATCATCAAATCATTTCATATATCTCTTCAGCCAGTCTTGCAATTGCATGGGCAATTTGCTGATCTGCACTTTCTTCTGCGATTTTTTCAATTTGCTGTAATCGGATTTTGGTTTCCTGAAACTTCCGTACCAGCTGTAATTTTTCTTCATACTCTTTTAAGCGAATCCGGCATCGTCGAACAACATCATATACACCCTGTCTTGTAATATTATACTCTCTGGCGATTTCTGCTAATGAAAGATTATTCAGCACATAGTCTTCAAAAATAATTCGATGTTTCTCTTTCAGCAGGTTTCCGTAAAAGTCATACAAATAGGATAATTCTACGATTTCGTCCAATTCCGGCACAGAATTTTCCTTTTCCACAAAAAACACCACCTGTAAAGTTTTTTTCTTTACAGGTGGTAGTATAACTGATATTCCATTTGCTGTCAAGTATTTTATTTGACATTCTCTTCTGAATCCTGCTCGTCTGTTGTTATATTCTGAAATTCTTTCGCCGGAACTTCCCGAATTTCATAAGTAACACCCAGTGCTTTTGGTCCTGCCAGATCATTGTATTTATTGATGATCCGCTCTGCCACCAAAACTCCGTTTTCCTTATTGGCATTCATTAATATTACAATTTGCTGCATCGGACTAAATTGTGTTGTCACATCTCCCCTTCGCAAAGAATGAATAATCGCTGTCTCCAGCAGCATCAAGGAATCCTCCAATTGTGCTTCGTTTTTATTTCCAACAATCTCCTCAACATGGAACATAATAATCTGAACGTGCTGCTTGCTGCGCTCCATATTTCTTGCGATAAATTGATAAATATAGGAAAAGCGTCCATATTCTACGGCATATGCCCCCTGATGATATTTTCGCTCTGAAATCTTTCTCATCAGCTGCTGAAGGTCTAACTGTTTTTCTTCATGATTCAGTTTTGTTTCTGAATGAGTCATATTCTTGTACATATAATAGGAATCTTTTCCATTATTCTTCACATGATATAATGCTTTATCCGCATCCCGGTACAATGTATCACAATCAACCTCTTCTGTCTCCGCATACTTTGTCATAATTCCAATCGAAACGGAACAGCAGTGATACCCTAATTTTTCTTTCATGTCCGAAAACATCTGAAGAATCGATTCTGCACGTCTCTTAATTACAGGCTCCTTATCCAGTTCCGGGAAAAAGATAGCAAATTCATCCCCGCCGATACGGCAGACAAAATCATTCTCCCGAACATTCTTCTTTAATATTCCGGCAAATTTCATCAGCAGTTCATCTCCTGCTGCATGACCGTAAGTATCATTGACTTCTTTAAAGTTATCTACATCCATCATAAAGAAAGTTCCTGATACCTGCGGCCTTAACAAATAATTATTTACTTTTTCTTCAAAATAACGGCGGTTCAAAAATCCTGTCAAAGAGTCCTTTTCCAATTCACTCTGGATTTCTTTCGCATTTTCAGAAAATACCTGATGGAGAAGAGCACCGGCTTCCTCTGCATTATTTCCTGCCCTTAATTCCCGCTCTACCATTTTCTCATCAATTGTAAATCCTTCTTCGAGCATCTGCATGAACACATCTACAATATTCGGATCAAATTGTGTACCGCGGTTCAATATCAATTCATTCTTAATATTTTCCTGAGATAATCTGCGCCGGAATGAACGGTCTGAACTCATGGCCTCATAAGCATCTGCCACCGCAATAATACGTGCCGCCAGCGGGATTTTTTCCCCGGCAAGTCCAAAATACCCCTTTCCGTCATAATGTTCATGATGATAATACACACCATTTGCCACTCCCGGTATAAATGTTGTATTTCGGACAATTTCCGCACCGATCGAAGTATGCTGCTTTACTGCTTCGTACTCTTCCTCAGTAAGGGATCCTGCTTTGTTCAAAATGGAATCTTCCACCGCAATTTTTCCGATATCATGAAGAAGTGCCGTATAATACAGATCTTCAATTTCTGTATCGCTCCAATTCAGTCTTTTCGCTATTGCCTTGGCACAAATTGCTACGCCAATCGAATGTCCTTTCGCATAACGGTCCTTTGCATCGACCATCTGTGCTGTTGTCATCATCGACTGTAAAGACATATTACTGATTTGCTGCTTTTGCCTTTCTATTGTGCCTTCCAATTTACGCCGCAGCGAACTCAGTTCCATAATATGACTCACTCTGGTTTTTAAAATATCCGGAGCAAACGGCATGATAATAAAATCCATAGCACCTGCCTGCAATCCCCTTAACTCACTCTCATTATCTTTGTCATCCATCATAAGAACAACAGGGATATCCTCTGTATCAATATCTTTTCGCAGCTCCTCCATCACTTCAAAACCATCCATGCCAGACATATTGACATTTAGAATAATAAGCTCCGGCTGTTCCGCTTTGGCAGCATCTAATGCCTCTAATCCACTCTGAGCAAAACTAATATAGTATGTATCTCCTAATATGCTTTCCATATACCGGAGTGTTGCTCTCGTTGAATCTACGACTAAAATTAATGGTTTTGCCCTCATACACATTACCTCTTCTTATTCTTTCAATAAATGTTCCAATGTTCCCCGAAAATGTATCTGTTCACACAAGTTATTGTATAATTGTATATCATTTTGCTTGTCATTGTGTCTTATCTTTTTTTCTTTACTCCCCGAATCAAAAGATTTTTTGGTGTATGTTCTAAATCTATAAATTCTAGTATCTGTACCTCATAACCTTCCTGCTCCAAAAGATTCGCACGCAATCCATCTGTCATAAGAGCAGATATCCTCTCTTTTAATATACCGTATTTTAATACAGGTTGCAAGAGATTACTTGAAATCTGCTGATTCATTTCGTGCTGACAGCAGGGAACTGATAAAATTACTTTTGCTCCCCAGCGCACTGCCTTGTCCAGCGCATAGTCCGTCGCTGTATCACATGCATGCAGCGTCATGACCATATCCACTTTCTCAACCCCTTCATAGGAGCTGATATCTCCCTGAAGAAAGACCAGATCCTGATAACCAAATTGTTCTGCCAGTTTATTACAGTGCTCAATAACATCCTTTTTCAAATCCAGACCTATCATTTTCACATCATAATCGTGTATTATTTTCAAAAAATAATACACCGCAAAAGTCAGATAGGATTTTCCACAGCCAAAGTCTATAATTGTTAATTGCCGATTTTTCGGCAGCTCCGGCAGCACATCCTGAATAAACTCCAAAAAGCGGTTGATCTGACGAAACTTTTTATATTTCTTGTCTACTATTTTCCCCTCTTTTGTCTGCACTCCAAGTTCTATAAGAAAGGGAATGGGTTCTCCCGGCTGTAAAATAGATTCTTTTTTCCGGTTATGGGATAATTCGATTTTTACTCCGGCAGGATTTATCTTTTCTTTTACCGTTACTTTTCCCTTTTTACTTACAAGGACTTGAATCCATTTTTTGTCGTGCCAGATTTCCATTTGTTTATAGGTTTCCTTCAAATACTCTGACACCTGCCGCTCTGCAGATTTTGTGTCATAATTGCTATGAAACACCTGATTATTCCGGCAAAACGAAAATTGGAACATGATCTGGCCCTTTTCTTCAAAGGGACGTATCTCAATTTTTTTCACATCCGCCGCTTTTCTTGGATTACTAATAATAATACGTATCAATTTGCAATCCAAAACTCCGGCTAAAATGTCGTTTATCTGTTCCATCGCATCCTCCGCGTCACATTTTCCTATTAGATAAAGAAAAGGGCAGTCAAAAATCTGCCCCTTTCCCGATGTCAACATAAAATGATGTTGGGGTCAATAAGGTCAAACATTGCTTTCGTGCAAGCACGTGCAATGTTGACCTTTTGACCCTGACATCATAAAATCAGAATATTTACTAGCAAGGATATACCTGATTTTCCTTATCTGCCAAAGTAGAATCTACTTTAGTTCTCTGTGCTTCACGATATTTAAAGAAATCCGTTGCCACCTGTGGGAACAAGGCATAGGACAATACATCCTCATCCTGTTCTTTCCACTGCGACATTTCTGCTTCCAATTTTTCCAACTGTGGTTCAATCAGGTCAGCAGGACGGCAGGTAATCGGCTCAATATCTCCGATACACTTTTTCTGCACTTCCGGATCAAATGGTTTTACCGTCTGCCCAAACTCACCCGAAAGCAGCTTTTTGGATTCCTTAGTCACCATTTTATATCGTTCACCAGATACCACATTCAGTACCGCCTGAGTACCAACGATCTGTGACGACGGGGTAACCAATGGCGGCTCACCGAAATCTTTACGAACACGCGGCACTTCTTCCAGCACTTCCTCATACTTATCTTCCTGTCCCATTTCCTTTAACTGGGATACAAGATTTGAAAGCATACCGCCCGGCACCTGATACATTAACGTCTTAATATTTACGCCAAGAACTTTTGTATTCATCAGACCGCTCTCCAATGCCTCTTCTCTCATCGGGCGGAAATATTCAGCAATTTCAGCAAGAAGATTCTGATCCAGACCGGTATCATATGGCGTTCCACGGAATGTTTCCACCATTACTTCTGTAGCCGGCTGGCTGGTTCCCAGAGCAAACGGACTCATGGCAGTATCAATAATATCACATCCTGCCTCTACTGCTTTTAAATATGTCATGGAAGCCACACCGGAAGTATAGTGGGTATGGAGGTCAATTGGAATACTTACCGAATCTTTCAATGTCGATACAAGTTCCGTAGCCTCATATGGTGTAAGCAGACCGGCCATATCCTTAATACACAGAGACTTTGCCCCCATGTCTTCGATCTTCTTTGCAATATCTTTCCAATAATTCATGGTGTAAGCGTCACCAAGTGTATAAGAAAGAGCAATCTGTGCATGTCCGTTTTCTTTATTGGCTGCTTTCACAGCTGTTTCCAAATTACGAATATCATTCAAGCAATCGAAAATACGAATAATATCAATACCGTTCGCAATGGATTTCTGAACAAAATATTCTACCACATCATCTGCATAGTGATTATAGCCCAAAATATTCTGTCCACGGAACAGCATCTGCAATTTTGTATTTTTAAATCCCTCTCTCAGCTTGCGAAGCCGCTCCCATGGATCTTCTTTCAGGAAACGAAGAGACGCATCAAACGTAGCTCCTCCCCAGCACTCAACTGCGTGATAGCCGACTTTATCCATCTTATCAATAATCGGCAGCATCTGCTCCGTAGTCATACGGGTTGCAATTAAAGACTGATGAGCATCACGTAAAATTGTTTCCGTTATTTTAATCGGTTTTTTCTGAATTTCAGCCATTTATCTATCCTCCTATACTCCAAATATTGCCATAAATACACCAGCCGCTACAGCTGTTCCAATAACTCCTGCTACATTCGGTCCCATCGCATGCATAAGCAGGAAATTGGTCGGATCCGCCTCCGAACCAACTTTCTGTGATACTCGTGCTGCCATAGGCACAGCCGATACACCAGCTGAACCAATCAGAGGATTTACTTTTCCCTTTGTAAGGAAACACATGAGTTTTCCGAAAAGGACACCGGCTGCTGTACCGATTGCAAAAGCAACCAGTCCAAGTACTACAATTTTCAAAGTAGTAGGCACTAAGAAATTTGCTCCACTTGTCTTTGCACCTACCGATGTACCAAGCAAAATAACAACGATATACATCATCGCATTGGATGCTGTCTCTGCAAGCTGTTTTACTACTCCTGACTCTTTGAACAAGTTACCAAGCATCAGCATACCAACTAACGGTGCTGTACTCGGAAGAAGCAGACAAACAACGGTCGTAACAACGATCGGGAATAAAATGCGCTCCAATTTCGATACCGGACGAAGCTGTTCCATTTTAATTTCCCGCTCTTTCTTTGTTGTCAGAAGTTTCATAATCGGTGGCTGAATAATCGGAACCAGTGACATATAGGAATATGCTGCCACCGCAATCGGTCCCATCAGTTCTGTCTGTCCCAATTTCCCCGCAAGGAAAATAGAAGTCGGTCCATCTGCTCCTCCAATAATGGATATGGCTGCTGCTTCTGCACCATTGAAGCCCATTACAATCGCTAGCAGATATGCTGCAAAAATACCAAACTGCGCCGCAGCTCCCAGCAGGAAGCTTTTGGGGTTGGCAATCAGCGGCCCAAAGTCTGTCATTGCACCAACTCCGAGGAAAATCAGAGACGGTAAAATACTCCATTCATCCAGTTTAAAGAAATATTCAAGTAATCCGCCCTCTTCCATAATTTGCGGATAGATATTTACCAAAAGCATTCCCATGGCAATCGGGACAAGCAAAAGCGGCTCATAACCCTTTTTAATTGCCAAGTATAAAAATACAAAGGCAACAAAAATCATGACATAACTTCGCCAATCCATCGTACCGTTAAAAAATGCTGTCTGGTCAATAAGATTTTGTAAAACTTCCATCTTAATTACCTCCGGTCATTTTTTATGATTGTTATTCATCCATTGTAGCCAATACATCACCGGATTCAACCATATCACCGGAGTCTACATTAATGCTGGCAACTGTTCCATCCTGTGGAGCAACCACCTCATTTTCCATCTTCATTGCCTCAAGAAGAAGAAGAACCTCTCCTTTCTTTACTGCCTGTCCCGGATCTGCCTTTACAGCCAGAATTTTACCAGGCATTGGTGCTGTCACCTCAATCGAACCCGCATTTCCTGACGGTGCCGCCTTTGGGGCCGGTGCTGCCGGTGCCGGTTTCGGGGCCACCGGTGCAGCAGGTGCTGCAGAAGGCGCACTTAAAGCAGCTCCTGTTTTTTCTTCTACTGTTACATCATATACGCTACCATTAACTGTAATTGTATAACTTTTCATGAGTTATATCCTCCTTCTTATAATGAAAATGTACGTTTTTTAATCGAACGAATCATAAATCCATCCGTCGGCACAGGCATGCCGGTCTCTTCTTCCATCTGTGCGGCAATTGCTGCAGCAATAACGGCTGCTATCTGGGCATTCTCCGACCGGCTCTCCTCATTGACAGGAGAAACCTCTTTCTGTTCGGATGGAACTTCGTTTACCGTTTTTTCCGGAATTTTCACCGAAGTATCGGATTTCTTTCTATTATCACGATAGAGCAGTGTCGGAATAAATCCAAGGAGATAAATGATAAAGGAAATCAATATCAGTACCAGAAATACAGTTCCCATTCCAAGCCCGGTATTCACAAGTGCCTCTGGAATAGTAGTATTCACATCAACTGTTGCATTCAAAACCATTCTATCACCTCATTCCAAACATCTGCATTGCATAAATTAAATGCTTGCGTACAGATTCGCCCTCGATTACATTATCCACATAACCTCTTCTTGCAGCACCTTCTGCACCCGCCTGAAGTTTATCAAATTCTTTTGCTTTGGCATCCAGTGCAGACTTTGTATCTGCCTCTTTTTTAATCTCATCTTCACACATAATCTGTGCCGCTGCTTTCGCATCCATCACACCTACATTGGCACTATCCAGAGCGAGGACGAGGTCAGCACCAATATGTTTGGAATTCATCGCCACGTAAGCACTTCCATATGCTTTTCCGGTAATCACATTTACCTTTGGAACCCCTGCACTGGCAAAGGCATACGTCATATCTGCCACTGCCTGTGAAATCGTCTTTTCCTCTTCCATTGTCGCTGCATATCCGGTCACATTTGTCAATGTAATAATCGGAAGTCCGAACGAGTCACAGAAATAGATAAACTGCTCTGCCTTCTTGCAGCCATCCGTTGACAGTACAGCTTCTTCTGTATTGGCAATTGCCCCTACTGTCATGCCATCCAAAGTCATAAGTCCGGTTACCATTTCCTTACCATAAGCTGCCTTTAACTCGATAAATTTTTCACTATCGGCAATTTTTGTGAGTGCGGCAGCAGCATCTCTGGCATATCCGTCAAATCCAGCAAGAATGCGATTCTTATCATCTGTACTCTCCATACCGGCTGTTACCCCTGCATTTGCCGGAAGAATCGTTATTAATTCACGAATTTCAGCCAATACATCTGCCTCAGAATCACAAACAACATCAACATTTCCTGCCGCCGCCTGATACTCTGCCGCTGCTGTATCACATTTCTCCACGCGGTTTCCCGCAATTGCATTCGGAGAATTTACAAATAACTTTCCATTCTGAGCATCCATAATTGTGATATCACTCAATTTAGAAGAAATTGCAACTCCACCACCACAGGAACCCAGAACAGCACTAATCTGAGGAATTACACCCGATGCCTTTACCTTAGCCATATAAATATCACCAAAACCAGCCAGAGCATCCAGTGCCTCCTGAACACGGATTCCCGCACAGTCAATCAGCCCAATTATCGGTGCACCTGCTTTTATTGCCATCTCATAAAGGTTCGCAATCTTTTTCGCATTCATTTCGCCGATTGCACCATTCATCGCTGATACATCCTGACTGTAGACATATACTAAATTATCCTCTACGACACCATAACCGGTAATTACGCCATCGGCCGGTACTGCTTTTTCCTGCATATTAAAATCGGTATTCCGCTTGGTAATTAACCCGCCGATTTCAACAAAACTGTTTGCATCAACAAGGTTATCAATGCGTTCTCTTGCTGACATGATAGCTGTGTTACTCATTTGCAGCCCTCCACTTTCTTTAATTTATTTTATGTAAAACTCAAATTTTATCCGATTATAATTGTAACGCTTTTAATCGAGATTAGCAACCATTATTTTGGAAAATTTTATTTAAATTTACCAATAATCTTCATAGAAAAAAAGATTCTTTCATATATTGTGATGAGAATAATACCAGAGGCATTTTATGAAACTTTCCAGACTGTCCGCTCTCCTTCTTTTAATTGCACTGATCGGGGCTGGCATTTATCTTTCTTTCCCCTCCGGTTCCGCCAATCTTTCCTCGGAACCCGTTCACCTGCCGGAAACAAAGATTCAGATCCCTGCTACGGCAGACGTACCCGCTTCTCCTAAATTATATGCCAGATACTCCTGTGTTATGGATGGTGATAACGGAAGAATTCTGCTGGCAAAGGATGCCAGCCAAAAGGTACCGATGGCAAGCACTACCAAAATCATGACTGCACTTTTGGTTTTGGAATCCGGACGGACGGAAGAAACGGTAAAGGCTTCTTCTTATGCCGCTTCCATGCCAAAAGTACATCTCGGTATGCGGGCAGGCTACGAATACAAATTAAAAGACCTACTCTATTCTCTTATGCTGGAATCCCACAATGACACAGCGGTTGCCATTGCCGAGCATATGAGTGGCTCAGTTCCGAATTTTGCAAACGAAATGAACCAAAAAGCAAAAGAACTCGGAATGACGAACACCCATTTTGTAACCCCGAACGGATTGGATGCCGCCGAACACTACAGCACGGCTTCCGACATGTGCCGTCTGGCAGCGTACGCCATAAAAAATACAGCCTTTTGCCAGCTGGTTGCCACCCGTTCTCATTCCTTTTCAACCATCGATGGAACTCACTCCTATACGGTTTCCAATAAAGATGCCTTTCTCTCCTATTATGACGGAGCATTGGGAATAAAAACCGGATTCACAGGAAAGGCCGGATATTGTTTTGTAGGAGCAGCCAAAAGAAATAATATGACACTTACCAGTTGTGTTCTTGCCTGTGGCTGGCCGCCAAATAAAAGTTATAAATGGGCCGATACAAAAGCACTGATGGATTATGGATTTCAACATTTTTCTAAAACAGAACTTCCCATTCAAAATCTGGCGTCCCTAAAAATTCCTGTTGAGGACGGAGAAAAAAATACCGTTTCCTGTCTCCAGCCGGAGACTCCGGAAGCATTGACCGGTCGTTTTGATACCATAACCGTTTTGTATGATTTACCACATAAATTATGTGCCCCTGTCCGGGAGAATATACCAATTGGGAGTGTTTCCTTCTATATTAATGACACGCTTCTTAAAAAAGAAGAAATTTTCCCGGCAGAAAGCATTGAAAAATCTTACTTTTCTGATACAATAAGGAATGTGTTAAAATTATGGGACGAAACCTTTTGTCATACGAAGTAAGGTATTTTTCTGATTTTTTTCAAAAAAACACTTTACTTTTTCATTCAAAAGTGCTATTGTATACACATAGTACGTTAGACAGGACAAAGGTGTTCTCATTTCGAGGACACCTTTTTCTATTTTTAACGAATTTCGAATACTATTAAAAAAATGGGAAGGATGGATTTTAACTATGCAGAAAAATGTGATTGAAACTGTTTTTGGAACGAAAGTTTTCAACGACGATGTGATGCAGCAATATTTACCAAAGAAAACTTATGCAGCACTTCGAAGCACCATTGAAAACGGAGAAGAACTGACTCCTGATGTAGCAAATGTCGTTGCTCATGCCATGAAAGAATGGGCTTTAGAGAATGGTGCTACCCATTATACTCACTGGTTCCAGCCAATGACTGGCTTTACCGCTGAGAAACATGACTCTTTCCTAAGTGCAGAATCGGATGCACATGCCGTTTTAGAGTTCTCCGGTAAAGAGTTGATTAAAGGTGAACCGGATGCTTCATCATTCCCATCTGGTGGTCTTCGTGCAACATTTGAAGCGAGAGGATATACCGCATGGGATTGTACATCACCGGCTTTTCTCCGTGAAGATGCGATTGGTATTGTACTTTGTATCCCAACGGCTTTCTGTTCTTACACCGGCGAAGCTTTGGACAAAAAAACTCCTCTTCTTCGTTCCATGGAAGCAATCAGCAAGCAGGCAGTACGTATCTTAAAATTATTTGGAGACGAAGAGGTAACCAATGTAAACTGTTCCGTAGGACCGGAACAGGAGTATTTCCTCATTGACCGCGACCAGTTCTTACAGCGTGAAGACCTTATTTTTACCGGTCGTACTTTATTCGGCTGCATGCCGCCAAAGGGGCAGGAATTGGATGACCACTATTTTGGAACAATCCGCGAACGTCAGGCTTCTTATATGAAAGAATTAAACGAAGAGCTCTGGAAACTGGGAATTCTTTCTAAGACACAGCATAATGAGGTTGCACCGGCCCAGCATGAAATGGCACCGATTTACAGCACCGCCAATATTGCTGCAGACCACAACCAGCTGGTTATGGAAACAATGAAAAAAATTGCCCGTCGTCATAATTTAGAATGTCTGCTTCATGAAAAACCATTTGCAGGTGTCAATGGCTCCGGCAAACATGACAACTGGTCACTGGTTACAAACACAGGCAAAAATCTGTTGAGTCCGGGCAAAGCTCCTTATGAGAACAAACAATTCTTATTATTCTTATCTGCTGTTATCGCAGCTGTAGATGATAATGCGGCATTGCTCCGTATGTCTGCTTCTAACCCAGGAAATGACCACCGTCTGGGTGCAGACGAGGCACCTCCGGCAATTATCTCCATTTTCCTCGGAGAACAATTAGAAGATATTGTTGATCAGATTTTAGCAACCGGTACAGCAACTCACAGCAACCGGGGTGAAAAAATGGATATTGGTGTTCATACCATTCCACCAATCAAGAAAGATGCTACGGACCGCAACCGTACTTCACCATTTGCCTTTACCGGAAACAAATTTGAATTCCGTATGGTGGCATCTTCCCTGTCCATCTCCGGCGCTAATACGGTATTGAATGCAACCGTTGCAGATGTTCTTCAGAAAATGGCTGATAAACTGGAAAACAGTGATGATTTTGATAAAGCAGTAGATGAATTGATATATGAAACATTAAAAACTCACCAAAAAGTTATTTTCAATGGTGATGGTTATTCCGATGACTGGATTTCAGAGGCAGAAAAGAGAGGACTTCCGAATGTTAAAACTATGGTAGATGCGATAGCTTCTCTTACCGAAGAAAAAACAATTGAAATGTTCGAGAGACAGCATGTTTATACCCGTACAGAATTGGAATCCCGTGCTGAAATTAACTACGAGGCTTATTCAAAAGCAATTAATATTGAAGCAAAGACTATGATTCATATGGCATCAAAACAGTATATCCCTACGGTAATCCATTATGTTACAAGTCTTGCTGATTCCATTAACAGCATTACCGCCGCTTGTGCAGAAGCCGATTTGTCTGTCCAGAAAAATCTTTTGACAAAATGTTCCTCTCTCCTTGCTGATGCCCAGAATGCTCTCAATGATTTGAAAGCAGCCGATGTGGAAGCAAACCACATGGGAGAAGGAAAAGCACAGGCTGAGTTCTTCCGCGATGTTGTATGTAAGGCAATGACTGCTCTTCGAGCTCCGATTGATGAATTGGAAATGATAGTAGATAAAGAATACTGGCCGGTTCCATCTTACGGTGATATGCTTTTTGAGGTTTAAGATGCAAATAAAAAAAGCGTCGGTTTTTCACGACGCTTTTTTTATTTACTGCCTATTATAGTAATCAATACCGTCTTCTGGTTTAAAATAAGTTCGTATAAAACCATCCGTTGACAGCACCACAAATTCTCCGGTCGATTCCATAAAATATATATCATCATTATCTTCTGCTTCTTTTTTATGCAGAGATTCTTGATTCAAAATCACCCGGTTCGCTCCCACCAGATATTCTTCTTCGCTTTTATATCCCATCGAAATTCCATGCTTCTTATAATGTTCTTCCAAATATTCAAAGCTTCGGAACGCATAGACAGCATCCTTCGATGTAAATTTTTGTTCTGTCTGTTTCTCTGTGTCCGAAAACAGATTTCCAAATACATTTTTTCCGGTATCACTTGACCAGAAAGCGATAAATGCAAACGCTATCGCAAGGGCAATCCCTAAAAATCTCGTAGATTTTTTACTATTATTTCTCACATTGCTCTCATTACATCTGGCCCTTCGGTTTTCTTTTCGGCACTTTACACATCTTTTTGGCACTTCTAAGCCGTTTTCCTTAAAATAATCCAATTCCCTATCGGAAATATTAAATTCTTCTCCGCACTGTACACAAGTCGCTCTCAATCTATTTTCCTCCTCACAAATGCAGCCTGCCGTCTTATTATCCGGCTTCTACAATACTGCTTATCCATATTCCCTTTTTAATCAGTACATACCCAACAACAATTTTCATCAGGTCCAATGCCTGCACAATTGTATAAATTGCAAATATCGATAAACCGGTAAAATTACATAAGACAAAAGCTATGGACAGCGTTACGACCCACGAATACACGCTGTCGAACAAAAATGTAATAAAGGTTTTTCCCCCGGAACGAATCGTAAAATACAGGGAGTTCAGTAAGCCCTGCACCGGGAAGAATAATGCTGTAATGATAATAAAATATTTTCCGTAATTTCGTACTTCTTCCGTAGTATCATAAAAGCGCGGAAAAATATTGGACAGCAGTACAAGAACGACCGTTAGAATAACACAGATTCCAGCCGAGAACCACATTAACTGAAATGCACTTTTCTTTGCCTTTTCATATTTTTGTGCACCAAGCATCTGACCGATTAAAATTCCTACTGCCGAACCTAGTGCCACAAAGACTACATTCAGCAAATTGCAGATTGCATTAGAAATATTAAGGCCTGCTATAATTTCTAATCCCCTTCTGGAATAGCATTGAGTCAGGGCAGCAATTCCTCCTGACCATAAAAATTCATTAAAGAAAATAGGAATCCCCTTTTTTAGCATAGCACCTGCAATTTTCCCCGGTACAAATAAGGTTTTATACAGGCCTTTTAAAAATGTATGCTCATCACTTCGGATATGTGCCCAGAGCACTACTACAATCATCTCTACCACCTTTGCCATAACGGTTGCAATTGCAGCTCCCTGTACACCCAATTCAGGAAAATAAAATTTTCCATAGATCAATAGATAATTGAACACAACGTCTACCACTACGGATACAATTCCTGCCACCATTGGTTTCAGACTATCCCCTGTTTCTCTCAGACTGCTGGCATAAATCTGTGTAATCGAAAAAGGAACTAGAGTAAATAGCATAATTTTCAAATATTGCATCGCATATTTCATGGTAAGTGCGGCATCCACAGTTGCACTTTCCCCTTGAAGATACAAGTGAATCAAATTACTTCCAGAACTTATAAATACAATTAGACCGAGCAGTGCACATACAGCACAAATCCACATCTTCATACGGACACTGTTCCGAAATCCCTCTTCATTTCCCTGTCCATAATACTGGGCACCATATATGCCTGGTCCTGAAATCCCTCCAAAAATGGAAAGATTAAAAACAAAAATAAGCTGTCCTACTATGGATACTGCTGTCATTTCCTCTGTTCCCAGTTTTCCCACCATAAGATTATCTACCAACAATACCATGTTAGTAATTCCGTTCTGTATCATCATCGGTACTGCTAACCGCAGTGCCCGTTTGTAAATATCTGTCCTGCTCATCGCTGCTCTGCTTCCTTCTCCAATTTATAATATTTGGTACACAACTGCTTCTGATACACATACAGCGGCATTGCTTCTGTACCATCATCTTTTTTCCTCTTAATCAATTTACCATCTTTTTCATAAGTTCCGCTCATAGCATCCTCGGTATCACTGCCATCCAGACCTGCCGAATACCGCACAATATTTTGTGTAAAAGTACCATCCTTCTTAAAGACAATTTCTACTTTGCTTTCTCCGTCGACCACATTCGTAAATGTCTTGTCAAAAACTTTTTGATTCGGTACTTTTCCATCATACAGACCATTGCCGGAAACCAGATATTTTCCATCATAGTACAGCATATTTTCCTTCTTGTCTTTATTCACGGTCTTAATTCCTTTTTCAAGTTTTTCAAAGGTGCCATGGCTCAGCACACTGCTGGAACTTCCGGCATTCAGTAATTCTTCATAAGTCCCTGTCCTTTCATTGAACTCCAGACAAAAAGCACTCCCACTGTTCTCATCTTCTCCTTTTTCCGCAATAATACAGTTATATCTGGTAATATCTTCCTCATTTTTCACAGGCGTTGACGTCGGTTCTGCGGTTACTGCCGGTGCTTCTGTAGCAGATGCCGCTTCTTCTTCCGCTTTTTTTACTACATTGGTCCGAATTATTGCAACAATCATAACAACAATACCAACGGCAAAAGCAATCAGTACAATTGTCATTCCTAAATCTAATAATTTGCCTTTTTTTCTATTTTTACTCATATTGTATCAACATCCTTTTCTCGTAATGATCGTTTCCTATTTATAATGTCAGGGTCAAAAGGTCAGGATTGCGGGAATTGTGAAGCAATGGAGCAATCCGTGGACATCAGTCCGGTTGTCATGTTCTGCTCCACATATAACAATATGCCTGTGTTCTTCCCGCAAAACGCTCTGTTTTCAGCATCTCTGAAATTTCCGCTTTCGTAAACCATCCTGCTTCAATTTCTTCTACATCGGATGTGCTAAAGTGAATTTCCCCCTGTGCTCTTCCAATCACACAGATATTCATTTCGTTACTGAATCCGACGGCACTGTAGCTGGTTCCTAAAACATCATCTACAGCATATAAGTCTAATCCGGTTTCCTCCCAAAGTTCACGCTTTGCAGCTTCTTCCGGCGTCTCTCCCTCATCAATCAGTCCGGCAGGAAAATTATAGACCCATGTTCCCGGAGCAAGACGAAATTCTTTATTAAGAAGGATTTTTTCTCCCTCATCGTCCGTTACAACAATAACAACAGCATCCGGTCTGTCTCCATGTAATTCCTCATAAGACAAAATGTTCGGATTACGACTTATCATTTCATAAATCTTTTTTCTCTTCTCCTTTGTTTGATAGGTTATATCATATCTTGTAATAAACTTTCCCGAATCCCTTTTTTCTATTTTCTGAAATTTCATGACAACCTCCATTCCATAAACAGCAATATTCAGAATCCTGTCACATTATTCTGATGATGATAATTTTTCATCTTATCCTTCCACATCATTCCCTGTGCCTCGTATCTGGCATATCCTTTATCCGATAATTCTCCACTCTCATGGAGCTCTTCCAGCCGTTTCCAAAACAGCTCATAATCTTCTTTTGCCGCATCTTTATAATTATTGGCACTATTCATTCTGAGAGATTCCAAGAGTGCGTCTAATTCCTTACTTGTCCTTTTCTTAAACATATCCCTTTTCCTTTTCTTCCTCACTGATCAAATTTTGATCTGCTGTCATTCCGTCCATCTCCTATCATGATTGCTGGCAAGGAATTTTCTTACCTGTATTAAATCCTCAAAAATTTCATCTGCCAGCTCTTTCATTTCTTCATCTGGCTCAAGAATGTCCGGCACATGCAATACTTTTAATCCTGCTGCCTTTGCAGATAGGATTCCATTTTTGGAATCTTCAATGGCATAACTCTCTTCCGGTTCCACCAGCATTTGTTCGCAGGCTTTCTGATAAATATCCGGCTCCGGTTTGCCCCTCTTTACCATGTCTCCGCCTACAATCACTTCAAAAAAATTGCGAAGTCCCGCATCTGTAAGTTCCTGCTCCACCACTTCTCTTCTCGTGGAGGATGCAAGCCCTGTCCGATAGCCATTCACCTTTAAAAAGCTTAGTATTTCCCTTACTCCGCGCTTCACCGGAATTCCATTTTTTTCTATTTTTCGATAAAATAAATCCCGGTATTCGGTGCGGAATTTATCGTAGGGAAAATCTTTTCCATAGGTGTCGAACAAAATCCGTCTCGTTGTATCAACATCCGTTCCGATACATGCCTTAAATGTATTCTCAATATTCGGAATATCATATTTTACCGCCTCGATCTGCCAGCAGCTAAGGATAAGCCGTTCTGTATCAAATATAACACCATCCATATCAAATATAATTGTCTTATTCATAATTCCGTCTTAAGCCTCCATTTTCGATTCATTTATGTGAAACAGAAACTAATTCCATTATAAATAGTATTCATCTCATTTGCAACAGGAAAAGCCCTCCGGCATCATTGACAGATCCGATTCCATGAACTATAATAATCAAAAATTGAAAGGAAGCAGCCTATGATTACCATATCTCTGAATCCGGATTCCAAAGAACCGATGTACCAGCAAATTTATGAATATATCAAAAAAGAGATCCTTTCCGGCAGACTTTCTCATCCGGATAAACTTCCTTCGGCACGCTCTCTTGCAAATTTTTTGCAGGTGAGCCGCAGCACAGTTGATACTGCTTATGACCAGTTAGTAGCAGAAGGATATGTTGAGCCAAAAGAAAAAAGAGGATATTTCGTAAATTCCATGACACATATACAAAATTTCACTCCTGTCTCTCCCGTTCCCATAACAAAAGCTTATCAGCCGAAGCACGAGAGCAGTGAAAAGGAATCGGCTGGCAGAATGCATTTCGATTTTAATCCCGATGCGGTCGATACCACCCACTTTCCCTATTCCATTTGGAAATCCATCGGGAAAAATGAGTTGGATAATTCTGATAATTTTGTTGCCGGTAACCATTTTGGAGAGACTGAACTACGCAAGTCCATTGCTGCCTATCTGCATGGTTCCCGTGGTGTACAATGCACCCCGGAACAAATTATATTAGGTGCGGGACTTGACCATTTATTGCAAATGCTCTGTGTCCTCTTCCAGCGGAAAAAAACGGTTGCCATGGAAAACCCCGGTTACCGGAGTGCAAGAAAGGTACTTCTTGCCAGCGGATATACCGTCCGGGATATCCCATTAAAAAATAACACCTTCGACCTGACTTCCCTGAATCAGTCCGATGCGGATATCTGCTATGTCACACCTACCCATCAATTTCCGTTAGGTACCGTAATGCCTGTTCCAGTGAGACAGGCTCTTCTTACATGGGCAATCGAACAGAAAGGACGATATATTATTGAAGATGACCATGATAGTGAATTCCGGTATGTAGGAAGACCAATTCCTGCCCTCCAGAGTCTTGACACAAGCGGTAACGTTATCTATATTGGTACTTTTTCCAAAGCGATTTCTCCTGCCCTTCGTGTCGGATACATGGTTCTTCCCCCTGTTCTATTAGAACAATACCAAGCGATCTGCGGAAGTTTTTCCTGTCCGGTCTCCCGTATCAATCAAGCAATTCTTACAAAATTTATAAAGGATGGATATTTTGAAAAACACTTGAACCGTATGCGAAAGCTCTACAAGAGTAAGCATGATTTTATGGTATCCTGCATTCGGGAATTTTTTCCCAAAGAAACATTCCGCATTTCCGGTGATAATGCAGGACTTTATGTTCTTCTCCATTATCTCGGAAACGAAACGGCTGAACAGATAGAAAAAAGAGCTGAAAAAAACGACATAAAACTCTATTCCCTGAAGAAATATTATGCAAGTCTTCCTGCCGGTTTTCATCCTACCTATTTACTTGGATTTGCTAATGTAACAGACGAAAACATCAGAACGGGGCTGCATCTCCTTGCAAAAGAAGTATTTCTTTTGCCTTGACCGTATCCTTTCTGATCTGCTGTTTCAGCTCTTCCATCGAAGAAAATTTTTTCTCTGGCCGTTGAAATTCATAAAAGTAAACGGTCAGCCCCTCCCCATACAGATTTCCATCATAATCAAAAAGCCAAACTTCGAGCCCAACCGGATTCATGCCAGAAACCGTTGGCTTCACTCCCAGATTCCCTACTGCTTTATACCAATTATTTTTTACTTGTACCATTACAGCATAAACCCCGAAAGGAGGCAGTACCTTCACTTCCTCAGGAATCAGATTCGCAGTCGGCACCGTCAGTTTCCTTCCCAGCTTATTTCCGCTTGTTACAATTCCCTGTAAAAAATAGGGAGTTTCCAAAAGTTCATTTACTTCCCGGATATTTCCTTTTTCCAGCAGCCTGCGTATTCTTGTACTGCTGATAATTTCGCCTTTTTGTTTTACCTTTTCAATCACATCAACCGAAAAATTATCTCCCGCCATTTTCTGTAAAAGACTTACATCCCCTCTTCTCTGATATCCAAATTTAAAATCAGAACCCACACAGATTTTTCTGGCGTCACAACGGC
This sequence comes from uncultured Lachnospiraceae bacterium, assembly GCA_947631505.1. GTDB lineage: Bacteria > Bacillota > Clostridia > Lachnospirales > Lachnospiraceae > Eubacterium_F. The sequence goes on from CANRLR010000001.1 coordinate 178,690, forward strand.
GGATAAGCACCTCTTGTATAAAGACTTCCGGCTGCATATGCATGAACTCTTCCGTAATGGGAATAGCAATCAGAACATCAATGCCTAATTTCTCCGCTAAAAATTTCTTTTCCTTATAACTGTATAAAGTTCTACTCTCCGGAATCAGAAACGTAAAGAGCACAACGGTAAGACCTGTTCTTTTCGCAGCCTCAATTAAAGTCCGGTGTCCTTTATGAAGGCCATCGAACTTTCCGATACATACTGCCGTATTATTCAATTTAAAATCCAAGTCTTTTATTACCTTCATCGTATATCAATTCCTCGATTCGTGAAACATTTTTACAATATGAAACATTTTTTCTTTGGCATCATATTGATAGATTGCATAAAAATCACCCTCTGCTCCATAAGCCCGAACATACATATCCGGTTTTGGAACAAATATTTCTCCCTCCGCACTATAGACGGTTCCCTGTGATAATTTCAGCTTATTCCCATTTTCCAGCATCTTCATACCGGATTGTTGTACCTCCAGCCTTGCGTACTGTGAAAATACGGAATCTACCGGCTTCATCCATACAATTCCGCCCTGCTTTTTCACCTGTTCCTCAATTTCCGAAAGTTTTAATGCATCTTCTAAATAGAATTGTCCTACTTTCGTACGAACAAGGCTCTTCATGGCAGCACCACATCCTAACCGTTCACCGATATCTGCACATAGAGTACGGATATAAGTCCCCTTGGAGCAGTTTACCTCAATGGAAAATTCTCCTTCTGTCAAATTTACACTTCGCAATATCAGGGAATGAATCGTAACGGGACGAGGTTTTCTTTCAACCTCCTGTCCCTTTCTCGCCAATTCATATAATCTTTTGCCGTTTACCTTTATTGCAGAATACATGGGAGGAATCTGCATAATCGTTCCCGTAAATTCCGGTATTATATGCTGTAATTCCTCTTCTGTAACCGATACTTCCCGTTCGGACAGGACTTCTCCTGACAAATCAAGAGTATCTGTTGTCACACCTAATTTGACTTCTGCAAGATAAGTCTTATCTTTATCCATAAGCAAGTCACATACCTTGGTTGCCTTTCCTACACATACCGGCAATACACCAACTGCATCCGGATCCAGTGTTCCGGTATGACCGATTTTTTTCATATGGAGAATTCCGCGGAGCTTTGCCACCACATCATGGGAGGTAAATCCCTTTTCTTTATAGACATTGATTATTCCATTCATTCTTTGCCTCATTCTCCGCTTCTTCAAATTGCTTTTCAATATGCAGGGTCAGGTTATTAATGACGTCAAATGCCGCCCCCTTAATGGTACAGCCTGCTGCTTTTACATGACCGCCACCACCAAAATAGGTACAAATTTTGCTGACATCCACAAAATCATTGGAACGCATACTGACTTTGTACTCACCCGGTTCTCTCTCATCTAAAAGAATTGCTACTTCAATCCCCTCTGTTGTTCGCAGCTCATCAATAATACCATCTAAGTCAGAAGGTTCTGCCTCATACAGTGACATAATATTTTTTCTTATAACAGAAAAAATACAACGTCCCTCCATAATGCGGACACTCTCCATCAGACATCTTCCCATGATCTGTAACTGCTTATATGATTTCATATAAAAACTGCCATCAATAATTTTGCCGAAAGGGATTCCCTTTTCCATCAAATTTGCTGCAATTCTCATTGTATCCGGTGACGTATTGGAATGTTTGAACACTCCGGTATCGTGAACAATTCCCGTATACAAAGCACATGCCACCTCATAAGAAATTTTTTCATTCTCCATTTGAGTATAGATAATCTGAGAAGTTGAACTGGCTTCCGGTACAACCAGATTCTTCTCCGCAAACTTTGTATTTGTCACATGATGGTCAACACAAAAGGTCGCCCCTGCTGCCCGCAGAATTGGCTCTGCCTTGCCTAACCGTTCCGCATCTCCACAATCCAGCGAAATAAATAGCTCGTACTCTTCCCCGTTTTTCGTATCACACACTTCTTCAAAAGCTTCTTCATCTTTCAAATAATGAAACGCTTCTGGAAAACTTTCTAAATAAACGGTTACTTTTTTCTTTGGATAATTATCCCGTATGTAACCATAAAGTCCCATACAGGAACCGACACAGTCGCCATCAGGACGGATATGACCGCCGATTGCGATGGTCGTCGCTCCTGTAATCGCCTGTATCAATTCACTCATCGATTCTCTCCATTCTTCTGCCAATCTCCTCTTATTATTCTTCATTCCGGTGATTGACTTCATCAATTTTTTTTGACATCGTAACACCATATTCGATGGAATGATCCAATACAAAGGTCAGCTCTGGCGTATTTCGTAAATTCATACGGGATGCCAGTTGATGTCTGGCAAAAGAAGCACTCTTTTTCAGACCTTCCATCGTCTTTTCCTTTGCTTCATCATCTCCCATTACACTGACAAAAATTTTGGCATATTTCAAATCTGGTGTTACTTCCACCGCCATGACCGATGTCATGGGGTGAATTCTCGGATCTTTCAGATCCTCTCGGATAATCATACTCATCTCCCGGAGGACTTCACTATTTACCCGAACATTCTTTACACTGTTTTTTTTCATTCTGATCTCTCATTTCTGAGCGATTTATCGCGAAGAACCGCACGAGAAATCTCGAAGAGTTTCTCGTGTCGGATCAAAGCTATTTGTTTTCGCTCCGAAACAAATAGCCAACGTGAATAAATTAACGGGGAACCTCAACCATCTTATAGCATTCTACCTGATCCGCTTCCTGTACATCATTAAATCCTGCAAACACAAGACCACACTCATATCCTGCATTTACTTCCTTTACATCATCTTTGAAACGCTTCAAGCTGGCAACATCACCCTCGAAAATCTGTTCTCCGTCACGGGTTATACGGGCACGGCAGCCACGCTCCACTTTACCATCCAGCACGTAAGAACCTGCAATTGTTCCAACACCGGATGCCTTGAAGGTCTGACGAACCTCGACATGGGCAATCACCTGTTCTTCGTAAATCGGTTCGAGCATTCCTTTCATCGCCGTTTCAATATCCTCAATCGCATCGTAAATAACACGGTACAGACGGACATCGACATTTTCACGGTCTGCTGTCTCCTTCGCCATATTGTCAAGACGGATATTGAATCCAATGATAATCGCATTTGAGGCACTCGCCAATGTGACATCCGATTCATTAATGGCACCAACACCACCATGAATGACCCGGACAGCAACTTCTTCATTACTCAGTTTTACAAGGCTCTGTTTTACGGCTTCCACCGAACCCTGCACATCCGCTTTGATAATCAGATTCAGATCTTTAACATTTCCTGCCTGAATCTGGCTGAACAGACCATCCAAAGACAACTTCTTCGCTTTTGTTTCCTCTAATAGTTTATCCTTACCCTGGTCTACATATGCCTGTGAGATCTGTTTTGCCTCTTTATCACTGTCAGTAGCCAAAAATATTTCACCTGCATCCGGAACACCATTTAATCCAAGAATTTCAACCGGAGTAGATGGCGTTGCGATTTTTACACGTTCCCCCTTATGGTTCAGCATGGCACGAACCTTACCATAAGCAGTTCCGATAGCAATGTGGTCACCAACATTTAATGTACCCTTTTGTACCAGTATCGTAGCCACAGGTCCACGGCCCTTATCCAGCTTCGCCTCAATAACAATACCTCGTGCCCGACGTTTTGGATTTGCTTTTAATTCCATTACCTCTGATGTCAGAACAATCATTTCCAAAAGGTTGTCAATACCTTCTTTTGTATGTGCAGAAACCGGACAAAAGACTGTGCTGCCGCCCCAATCTTCCGGAATCAGTTCATACTCAGAAAGCTCCTGTTTCACTCTCTCAATATTGGCGCCTTCCTTATCAATTTTATTGACGGCAACAATAATTTCTACACCAGCAGCCTTTGCATGGTTTATCGCCTCTACTGTCTGTGGCATAACACCATCATCGGCTGCTACAACCAATACGGCAATATCTGTTGACTGGGCACCACGCATACGCATAGAGGTAAAAGCCTCATGTCCCGGTGTGTCCAAAAATGTAATCTTTTCGCCATTGATACGAACAACATAAGCACCAATATGCTGCGTAATACCACCTGCTTCGTGTTCTGACACATCAGTCTGCCGGATAGCATCCAGAAGAGACGTTTTTCCATGGTCAACGTGACCCATAACACAGACGACCGGTGGCCGTTTCTTCATCTTGCTCTCGTCTTCTTCCTCTTCCTTTAGAAGCTCTGCTACCATATCTACTTTTTCTTCCATTTCTGCAATGATATCAAAGCTTAATGCAATTTCTTCTGCCTCTTCAAATGAAATCTCCTGATTGAGAGAAACCATTTGTCCCTGTAAAAATAATTTCTTTACAAGTGCCGCAGCAGGCATTTTCATCTTATCTGCCAATTCACGGATGGTAAGGGACTCTGAAATCGTAATCTGCTTAATATCTTCCTCTGGCTCCTGTTTTACCGGTTCCGGTTTAATAAATGCACCCTTTCTGTTCGGATCTTTCTTTGAACGAATACGGCTCATTTCTTCTTTACTGCTCTTGCGGTATCCACCTTGTTTATTGCGCTCTTCTTTCTTATTATTTCGTTTACGGGAACTTTTCTGCTCCTGCTTTATACCATCAAAACCATTCTGTGCTTTTTCAAAACGTTCCAGCACGCGGTCACCGCCACGATTATTACCATTTCTTCGGTCATTCCCGCCACGGTTGTCGTTTCTTCCCGCACGGTTACCATTATGATCACTGCGGTTTCCACGATTGTCATCCCGGCTGTTGCCACTATTATCTCTTCCCGGACGACGCTCTTTGCGGTTATCACTTTTATGGTCATTTTTTACTTCCTTGGAAGCACTTTTTTTCCTTGTCGTCTGTTCCGTCTTTACAGAACCTGCCTTTTCCTTGTTCGGCTCTTTTGCAGCAGATTCTTTTTTAACCGGCTCTTTTTTTACAGGCTCCTTTACAGCCGCTTCCTTTTTAACAGGTTTTTCCTCTGTCTTAACTTCTTTTTTTTCTACTTCCTTTTTTGGCTCTTTCTTTTTGACTTCTTTCTTTTCCGAAACCTCTTTTACCGGTTTTTCCTCTGTCTTTGCCACTGTCGCTGCTTTTTTCTGCATAAAAGATTTCATCAGAAAAGCAATCGCATCATCTTCAATGTTACTGTTTGCTCCTTTTACTTCAAAGCCATTTTCATTTAGTAATTTTACCAAATCACTGCTTTTAATATTTTTATCTTGTTGCTGCATACTTCGCGCAATTTCAAATATCTTCATTTTTGCCATACTTTGTTCCCTCCAAATTCAAATTTTTACCGATTGATGTTGCAAATCCTTTATCCGTAACTGCCAAAGATGCCCGAAACTGCTTTCCTATCGCATTTCCCAATGTATCCTTATCTCCAAATTCCAAATAAGGAATCTGATAAAATTTACAAGAATCCGAAAAATTCTTTTTCGTATTTGCCGATGCATCTTCTGCAACTATGACCAAATATGCGGAGCCATCACGAATCGCCTTTTCTGTCATAAATTCACCGCTTACTACATCTCCGGCTTTCATTGCCAGTCCAAGTGTACCAAGGACTTTATGATTATTTTTCATTTAACTGCCTCTCTAATTCATCATATACTTCTTCCGGTACAGCCATCTTAAAAGAACGACTCAGTGCATTGGATCTGCGGGCTTTTTTCAAGCATTCTTCACTGTCACAAAGATAAGCGCCTCTTCCATTCAGACGACCTGTACAATCAAGCTGAATCTCACCCTCCGGTGTTTTTACAATACGAATCAGTTCTTTCTTTTCCTTGCTTTCCCGACAGCCAATGCATTGTCTTTCCGGTTTTTTCTTCGCCTGCATCCTGTACACCTCCTCTTCTTCTAACGGACTGTCACGCAAGACTCTGTGTTTCACTCTTAATGTCTATTTTATATCCCGTCAGTCTTGCCGCCAATCTTGCATTCTGTCCTTCTTTTCCGATTGCCAGCGATAATTGATAATCTGGAACAATTACCTGTGCACTCTTTTCTTCCGTGTCTACCTCAACTGAAACGACCTTTGACGGACTAAGCGCATGTTCGATAAAAATTGCCGGATTCTCATCCCACTCAACAATATCAATTTTTTCACCACGCAGTTCCTCTACGACCGCATTGACTCTCACGCCATTAATTCCTACGCAGGAACCTACCGCATCCACATCTGGGTTATTACTGTATACAGCGATTTTAGAACGGGACCCCGCCTCACGGGATACGTTCTTTATTTCTACTACACCACTTTGAATCTCTGCCACTTCTGCCTCGAAAAGCCTTTTTACTAATTCTGGATGGGTACGTGAAATAATAATTCTTGGTCCTCTCGTTGTGTCCTTCACTTCTGTCACATAAAGTTTAATTCTCTCATGCGGAGCAAACTGCTCGGTATCCACCTGCTCCTGTGGAGTGAGTATCGCATCAATTTTACCAAGATTAATATTATAATTTCCGTTGCTATAGCGCTGTACCATACCCGTTACAATATCACGCTCTTTTGTATAATACTGGTCATAAAGAACTTTTCTTTCTTCCTCACGGATTTTCTGTACGACAACCTGTTTTGCCTTTTGTGCAGCAATACGTCCAAAGTTCTTTGGTGTCACTTCTATACTGATCGTATCACCGGCCTTGCTTCCCGGATATTTTACTTCAGCCTCAGTAAGTGACATCTGTAAAGAAGAGTCTTCTACTTCTTCTACAACCTCCTTATCCTGAAACACATGAAATTCCCCTGTCTCACGGTCAAGATTTACACGAATGTTATCTGATTTGCCGAACTGGTTCTTACAAGCTGCCAATAAAGAATTTTCAATTGCTTCCAGTAATATTTCCTTACTAATATCTTTTTCTTTCTCAATGGCATTCAAAGCCTCAATTAATTCCGGATTTCCTTTCTGTGTTGTTGTCTTTTTCATTTTCTGATCCTCCTTATTTTTAAGCAAAACCCAGCCCCCTCAGCAAGGAGAGGATTTTTCTCCTATTTTTTTATTTAAATATGTCAATTTGCAATCCTGTTAAAAATCGATAGACTTGCGAATCAACGCAATATCTTTCACGGATAGTTCCAATTCCTGTTCATCCATTTTCAAAATTATAGTTCCAGTCTCTTCGTTATATGCATCCAGTACCCCGATAAATTCCTTGTCCGAATACTTCTTTCCCTGTTCCTCCCATGTTACAGGAGAAAATAGTTTGACCTCTACATCTTCACCAATGTTTCTTATATAATCCTTCGGCTTTTTAAACGGCCGCAGCAATCCCGGTGAACTGACTTCCAAAATATAAGATTCTTCAATAAAGTCATTCTCATCTAAAAGGGCACTTAATTCATGATTTACCGTTGTCAGATCATCAATGGTAATCCCGCCTTCTTTGTCAATGTAAGCACGCAGATGCCAGCTGCCTGCCTCTTTCACGAACTCAATATCCACCAATTCATAATTATATTTTTCTACGATCGGTGTAATGAGCTCCTCTGTCTTTTCTTCATAAATCTGATGTTTTCCCAATTAAAAACCTCTTTTCATCTGGTGCTGATTCTTATATCAACACAAAAACAATGAGTGGACTTTTGTCCACTCATCCCATTAACAGTATCAATATTGGTAGTATAGCACCATTTTTCGGATATTGCAAGGCTTTTTTGGAAATATTTCTCTTTTTTCTTCCTATTACAATATTTTTTCAGGTGCATTATTCTTCTTCCTTTAATTGCTTTGCTTTCATCACGGCACGAATCCCCATACAGATCAAAATTATATACAGAACATAGGACAGTCCTAATTTCCAGTTAAAAAATATCCGTCCCGCCAGAACAAAGCTTCGTATATCTATACCAATACAAACTGCGGTACAGAGAAAGCTTAATAAAGCATTGCGGATGTATATATGTTTCTGTCTTTCTTTTGAGTTCATAAATTCCTCCATAATCATGCAAAAAAACCTGCCATATTCATCCATACCTCAAAAAGATTCCACATGAGCAAGACAATTGCGATTGTCAGACAGACAAAGGCGATTGCTGTACGGTCCTTACTTAATTCATCCCCAAATAGGAAAAAAAATATGATTGAAGCTAGTAGTTTCATTTTGGTAAATCCTCACCTTTTACATCCAATTTTCCACTTTGAGCAATTACTACCTTGTACCTTTTTACCATTTGTACTCCTTATACTCTGTCAATTTCTTCCCATGCTTCATCCAGTGTCTGAACTCTACCATTTTCCATATCATCAATGGCTTCATCCAATTTACCTAGTAATACATCCATCGCATCATCTTAAAGGTATACAAAAATTCTAATAAAAAAGAAAACCCAAGAAACAACGTAAATACGAAATCTCTTAAAGGTTCTACAAAATAGTCCGTAGGGGAATCGAACCCCTGTTTCTGCCGTGAGAGGGCAGCGTCTTAGCCGCTTGACCAACGGACCGCTAACAAAGAATACTATACTACATCCTTCCAAAGAATGCAAGTATTTTTTTTACTTTTTTCATTTTCCTTTCATATTCTGTAGCTTTTCATTTCTGTTTTCCTAATGACCTCCTATATTACCTATCATATTTTGGTCTTCTCAGGCTTCCCTTTTCAAATGTATACTCCGGTGTCTCAAGAGGATACGAGCATTCTGAAACATAATACCATGGGTTTTCGACATGAAGCGGATTTTTTAACACATGAAACTGTTGTGCCGGCATAAACCCCTGTCCGAGCAAAAACGCCTTTTCTCCCTTTTCGTTCTCACATACATCCAGCACCATTACAACATGCCCCGGGCTTCCCCCATGAATAAAAATATCCCCTGCCTGTATATCCTTTTTCTTAATCACTTCCGACTCCTCTTCCAGTGACAAGGTACTGGCATAGGCAAATACAAAATGAAGGTACTGGTAAAAGGTTTGTTCCGAATTAGAGGGACTTTTACTGGAGACCCATGAAGCATGGTCTCCGTTCATGGAAACTCTCATTCCCTGTTTCCACTTTTCATACTCCACAGGAAAGCCGCCTACCAGTTGAAAATTCATTTTATGATATTGTTTCGTTTCATAAAAATATTCTCCGTATAACCGAATTACCGAATCTGCACATTGCTGCAAATCCCCATCCACCAATTTCATTTTCAGGACTGCCGCATGAGCACTCTGATTTCCCTTTTCGGTTCCATCATATAACTTCACTTTTGCTCCCTCTTTATACAATGGATAATTCTCTAAAAACGAAGCAAAACTATGTTTCTTTACCGACCGCTTATAGCCCTCCGGCGGCACAAACCGTTCTTTTATTGTCCTGCCTCCTGCATTCAAAACTGGCCGCTCTGTTGGTTGAGGGGAAGCTGTCATAACTTTTTTTGGTACAACATCTCTTTTTGAGACTTCACCTCTTTCGCTATCTGCTTTAAGCACTAGTAAAACACCAACAAATATAACTAAACAGAATACAGCAAAAACACTCAGAGCAATTCGATGTTTCATCCCTTTTCCTCCCATCCTAAAAATATTTTCCCAAGATACTATGATGTTACATAAAATCCAGCAGTGACATCTGGTCACTGAGCGGCAGATTCCCTAACAGGCCCAGCTCCCGCATTTTATCTACTGTGGTACCACTGACCTTACTTCTCACCTTAAAATTCTCACAAGAGGTAAAAGGACCGTCCTTTGCCGCCTCTACCACACCTTCTGCCGCCTTATCTCCCATACCGTCTATACTATTCAACGCAGGCATCAATTTATCATCTATGATCTGAAAATGCTTTGCCTTTGCCGTGAAAATATCAATCGGCATAAATTCATATCCTCTTGCATACATTTCCTGCACAATTTTCATATCTCCATAGGCTGCCTGTTCCTTTGGACTTAACTCATTCATCCGCTTTTTATAATCTTTCATCGTGGATTCCAGTTTTTCCCTCCCCTGACACATCAGTTCATAGTCAAAGGCTTTCGCACGAATACTGAAAAATGCGGCATAATAAGCTAACGGATAATACACTTTAAAATAGGCAATACGGAATGCCATCATGACATAGGCAACCGCATGGGCCTTTGGAAACATATATTTGATCTTTTCACAGGATTCCACATACCATTCGGGAACACCACAAGATATCATACTCTCTTTCCACTCGTCCCATTTTTTACAAGCTCCCTTTGCCACTTTTCCCTTTCGCACATTTTCCATAATATTAAAAGCCAGACCATTCTCTACACCGGTATGAATTAAATATGTCATAATATCATCACGGGTACAAATGGCGGTTGACAGTGTACAGTCTCCCCGTGCAATATAGTATTGGGCATTATTTAACCACACATCTGTACCATGAGATAAACCGGAAATGCGTACTAAATCAGAAAAATTTTTCGGTTTTGTATCCCGGAGCATCTGCATAACAAATTCTGTACCAAATTCCGGAATCCCCAAACTTCCTAAATCACATCCCATCAAGTCCTCCGGTGTAACTCCCAAAGCAGAGGTATCGGCAAACAGGGACAGCACCATTGGATCATCCAGACTAATCTCCGTTGCGACCACACCCGTAATGTCCTCCAGCATACGAATCATGGTCGGATCATCGTGTCCCAGTATATCCAGTTTCAACAAATTATGGTCAATCGAGTGGTAATCAAAATGCGTTGTAATAATAGAGGTCTCCATATCATTTGCCGGATGCTGCACGGGAGTAAAGGTGTAAATGTCCCACCCCATAGGTAGTACAACAATACCACCAGGATGCTGTCCTGTTGCCCGACGCACACCTACGCACCCCTCTAATAATCGCTCGATTTCCTCTGTCCGCTTATGTATTTCCCTCTCTTCAAAATAATTCTTCACATAGCCATAGGCCGTTTTATCTGCCAATGTACCAATCGTTCCGGCACGGAATGTCTGTCCCGCACCAAAAATTACTTCCGTATAATTATGAGCCTTACTCTGATACTCACCGGAAAAATTTAAGTCAATATCCGGTTCCTTATCCCCATAGAATCCAAGGAACGTTTCAAAAGGAATATCATGTCCGTCCCGAATCAATTCCTTACCACAGTTCGGGCAGTTCTTCCGTGGCATGTCAAATCCTGAACTCCCGGCAAAGGCACGGACCTCATCAGAATCAAAGTCCACATAATGGCATTTATCACAATAGTAATGTGCCGGCAATGGATTTACTTCGGTGATTCCCGACATAGTTGCCACAAAAGAGGAACCTACGGAACCACGGGAACCAACTAAATATCCATCCTCCATAGACTTCCATACCAGTTTCTGTGCAATAATATACATAACAGCAAAACCGTTTTTAATGATGGAATTTAATTCATGCTCCAGCCGCTCTGACACCTGCGGCGGCAGTGGATTACCATACATCGAATTCGCCTTCCGATAACAAATATCGCGGAGTTCCTGATCCGAATTCGGAATAACCGGAGGACATTTATCCGGATATACCGGACTCATTTTTTCCACCATATCAGCAATCCGGTTTGTATTTGTTACCACAACTTCCATTGCCTTTTCTTCTCCTAAATAGGAAAATTCCTTCAGCATTTCTTCCGTGGTGCGAAGATATAACGGCGGCTGGTTATCATCATCCATCTTCTTACCAGCAAATAAAATCCTCCGGTAGATCTCATCTTCCGGATCAAGAAAATGCACGTCACAGGTAGCACAGACGGACTTGTCATATTTCTCACCTAACCGCACAATCCGCTTGTTAATTTCCTTTAAATCCTCCCATGTATTAATATCTTCATAAGCCCCTTTCGTGGACTCCAACATAAATTCATTATTGCCTACCGGCTGGATTTCCAAATAATCATAGAAATCCACCAATTCTTCTATTCTCTCGTCATCCGCATCATCTAAAATGGCACGGTACAGCTCTCCCGCCTCGCAGGCAGAACCCAGAATCAGGCCCTCCCTCCACTTCAATAACTGGCTCTTGGGAATTCTTGGTCTCCGATAAAAATAATTCAAATGTGCCATCGAAACAAGACGGTATAAATTCACTCGTCCCACTTCATTCTTTGCTAAAATAATGGCATGATAGCTTGGCTTCTTCTTTATGATTTCCGGTGCCGAATGGGTTCTTTTATACAGGGAATCCAAGTCTGAAATCCCCTGCCTTTCCAGCATAGGTATCATTTTTTCAAAAATCTCTGCTGTGGCTTCCGCATCTTCAACCGCACGATGATGATTAACAAGGGAAATTTTTAGTCTTTTCGCTAAGGCATCTAATGTATACCTCGCCATATCAGGAATCAGCACACGGGCAACTCCTACCGTATCAACCACCGTAAAGGCCGTATCCAGCCCCTGCTCTTCCCCCTTTTTGCAAATAAAACTATAATCAAAGTTCGCATTATGTGCCACCATAACACTCCCCCGGCAAAATTCCAAAAATTCTGGAAGTACCGCTTCAATACCGGGAGCCTCTTTCACCATGTCATCTGTAATACTGGTTACTTCTGTGATTCTCGGAGGAATCGGGACAAAAGGATTGACAAAGGTACTGAAACGGTCGGTTATCTTTCCATCTGCAACTTTTACTGCACCGATCTCAATAATTTTGCATCTGGTCGGAGAAAAACCGGTTGTTTCAAGATCAAATACAACAAAAGAACCCCTCAGCGACTGCCCTTGGGAATTCAATACCGTATCATCTAAATCATCTACCAAATAGGCCTCACAGCCATAAATAATCTTAAAATCATCCTCAAATCCCTCAATGGCATGATTGGCATCAGGAAAGGATTGTACGACACCGTGGTCGGTAATCGCAATCGCAGGATGTCCCCAGTCATGAGCACGTTTTACCATCTGCTTACAATTCGTCATACCATCCATATCACTCATTTGTGTATGCGCATGAAGTTCAACGCGTTTCATTGGTGACTCATCTTTTCTGCCCACTTTGAAATTTTTGATTTCTTTCATTCCCACAATATTTCCTATACGGATTTCTTTATCGTAAGTATCAAAAGAAGCAACGCCTTTCAGACGGATGAAATTCCCCTTCTTTATAAATTCAAAAAAAGATAATTCCTCCGCCTGCTCTTTTTTTATAAACACTTTACATAGAATAGTATCTGTAAAATCGGTAATAGCAAAAGTAACAATCAGCTTATCACCCTTAATCTCTCTTGACTCTGTGTTGCGAATCACTCCGTCAATGACAACTTCACCAATTTCATCAATGATCTCTTTAATAGGAATAACCGCACCCTCTACATTTCTTCCAAAGAACACTTCCGGGTCCCTTGCCGGTTTCCGATAATTGCTTTTCTTAGGAACAAAAGGTTTTTTCGCCGGTGCCTGCTCTGCCGCTGCCGGTGCCTCTTCCTCTTCTTTCTGTATAATAACTTGATATACTTCCGGTTCCGCTGCTTCCTTCCGCTCTCTCTTCACATAATCGAAACGAATTTCCACATCCTTATCAAATCTTCGTTTCAATCTTGTTGCCAAAAAATCTTTAATCTCTCCGCTTCTCTCACGACAGAGAAAATCATCATCACAAGTAATTGTTACCGTATTCCCGGATACCTGAAAAGGTTCTTTACAAAATTTCATATAATCAATCGCATTTTTTTCCCGAAGCTCCTCTTTTAATGTTTCCTCATAAAGAGAAATCAGCTTGTCCAGTGAATATTCACAGGCAAAAGGATAACAGATATCCAGTCTTGGGCGAAAACCAAGACGGCGAAATACTTGTTTATACAGCTTCTGCTCCATAATCCGAATTGAGCGAAAATGCAAAAGCTGGTCGCATCTGCAATAGATAAACGCCAGCATTTTCGTCTTGGAGGCACTCACTTTTTCCACCTGTGCCCCTGCAAAATAATCATATAATTTATCATCCACCGATAGATCCGGGAATGCTTCAAAAAAGTTTACCATGGTACCACCTTATCCGTCATTCGTAACCACAAATCTATTGCGGCACATCATTTCCAGTTTATAAGTTCCTGCCGGAGTGCCTCCAGCAATTGTGCCTCTGGAATTTTCTTAACAATCTCACCCTTTTTTATCAACAGACCTTCACCGATTCCGCCCGCAATTCCAATATCCGCTTCTCTGGCTTCTCCCGGTCCGTTTACGGCACATCCCATCACAGCCACCTTAATATCCAGATCAAACTCTTTCACCATTTCTTCTACCTGTCCGGCAAGAGAAATCAGATCGATCTGGGTACGTCCACACGTAGGACATGACACGACACTGATTCCGCCTTTACGGAGTCCCAATGTCTTTAAAATCATTTTAGCTGCATAAATTTCCTGAACCGGATCCCCCGTGAGCGAAACACGAATTGTATCCCCGATTCCCTGATATAAAATATTTCCTAAACCAACCGCAGATTTTATACTTCCGGAATAAACCGTTCCGGACTCCGTAATTCCTACATGCAGTGGGTAATCCGTTTCCTTGGCAATTTGTTCATGTGCCTCAATACACATCATGACATCGGATGACTTTATACTAATGACCAGATTGTCATATCCCATACTTTCAATCAGCGCTGCTTTATCCAGTGCACTCTCCACTAATCCCTGTGCTGTAACTCCACCATACTTCTCGACAAGATTTTTTTCTAAGGAACCACTATTTACACCTACACGAATCGGCACGTTATGAGACTTACAGCAATCCACAACTGCTTGAATCCTCTGGTTATTTCCGACATTTCCCGGATTAATGCGAATTTTATCCACACCATTCTCCACTGCCGCAATCGCCAGCCGGTAATCAAAATGAATATCCGCCACTAATGGTATATGGATCTGCTTTTTTATCTCCTTGATCGCCTCTGCTGCTTCCATGGTAGGTACTGCACAGCGGATAATCTCACAGCCAGCCTTTTCCAATGCATGAATCTGTGCCACCGTAGCAGCTGCATCTTCTGTTTTCGTATTGGTCATAGACTGAATCGCAATCGGATTTGCTGCCCCGATTTTCACATTTCCTATTTGTATTTCTTTCGTCTTATTCCGCATCATGTCGGTTCCTCACTTTCCCCATCTGCCATCCGAATCAAATCGTAAAAGCTTTTATTTCTTTTTAGGAATCAGATTCACAATGTCATTTCCCATAATAAATACCATCAGAGCCATTAATAAAATAAATCCTGCTGCATTGACATAAGCTTCAAACTTCTGTGGCAATGGCTTTTTCCGAATCCACTCAATAATAAGAAATAGTAATCTTCCGCCATCCAATGCCGGAATTGGAATCAGGTTCATCACACCGAGGTTTGCTGTCAGCAAAATAGCAATATTAATTAATGTCAAGGCAACATTTTTTGCTGCTTCCCCCTCTTTGGAATTTTTTGCCGATTGAGTCATGGAATCTCCCATCGTCTTCACAATTCCAACAGGTCCCGATATATCGTCTTTACTGACATTCCCTTTTATAATCTGCCCTAAGCTCTGAACTGTTGTACTGATCCAAAATTTCACTTCGTAGGCACTATATTTTATCGTATCCCACACACCAACTTTTTGCCGTTCCGATAGTCCATGGTTAAAACCACAGCGGTACTTCGTAACCTTTGTTCCATCTGTATTTGTTACGCTCTGCTGCTGTGGCAGCATGGTAAGTACCTTCTCTTCCCCATTTCTTTCAACCGTAATCGTTACTTCCCTGTCCGAAAAAGGATGGAACATAATCTGATAGCTCAGATCTCTGTCAATTACAATCTTTTTTCCGTCTACCTCTTTAATTGTGTCACCTACCTGCATACCGGCAGCTTCTGCAGGAGAACCCTCTGCCACTCTTGATACCAGTGCCGGATCATAACCAACCGAGCCAATGACAATCAAAGATAACAAAAAAGCCAGAACAAAATTAAAAAATGGTCCGGCAAAAATAATTGCCATACGGGCATAAACGGACTTTTTCCCAAAAGCCCGGTCATCCTCTACGCTCATATCCTCTTCACCCAGCATCATACAGGAACCACCAAACGGTAACAGTTTCCATGAATAAAGAGTATTCTCACCGAAAATCGGATGCTCATCCAGCCACTTAGACGTCTTAAAAAATAATATTTTATGTCCGCTTTCTGTCTTTCCCCACGAAATAAGACGTGGCCCCATACCGAGCGAAAACTCAATAACGCCGACTTTATTGTATTTTGCTACTATGAAATGGCCAAATTCATGTATAATAATAATGATGCTAAATACAAGTAATGCAATAATAATTTTACCGAAACTCATGCTGTCCTCCAATCTTTTTTCAATCGTTGATATGTTTCCTGTTCTACTGCAAGGATTTCATCCAAATTCGGATGCTCTATTTTCGAATGATACTTCATCGCATATTCAATCATATCATATATTTGTAAAAAATCTATGTCTTTATGCAAAAAGCCTGCCACAGCATATTCATTTGCAGCATTCATCACGGTAGGCATACTTCCCCCTATTTCACTTGCCTCTACTGCTAACGGTATGCCGCGGAGCACGTCTGTATTCGGTTTTTCAAAATGAATCTCTGTAATTTTTTCAAAGTCAAGTCTCTCACCATCCAGAAAAACCCGGTCAGGATAATATAGCGCATACTGAATCGGCAGCCGCATATCCGGTGTTCCGAACTGTGCCATAACCGCACCATCCTGAAAGCCGACCATAGAATGAATGATACTCTGTGGCTGAATCAATACATGAATTTGAGATAATTCTACACCAAAAAGCCACTTTGCTTCGATGATCTCTAAACCTTTGTTTATCATCGTAGCGGAATCTGTCGTAATTTTCGCTCCCATCGCCCAGTTTGGATGTGCCAATGCCTGTTCCACTGTTACGTTTTTTAAATCCTCTCTTGTCTTTCCTCGGAACGGACCTCCTGATGCCGTCAGATAAATGGTCTCTACCTGTCCCCTTTTTTCACCATTGAGGCACTGAAAAATAGCAGAATGTTCACTGTCTACCGGCAATATGTTCACATGATATTCTTTTGCCAGTGGTATAATAATGTGACCTGCTGTCACCAAAGTTTCTTTATTCGCAAGTGCAATATCTTTACCTGCCTTAACAGCCTCTATCACCGGGCGGAGTCCAATCATGCCGACCATAGCTGCCACTACAACATTTAGTTCCGGCAAGGTGGCTGCTTCAATAAAAGATTCCATTCCACCCAATACTTTACAGTCGGAATCCTTTACAATTTTTCTTAATTCTTCCGCCGTTTCCGCATCCTTCATCACAGCATACCGGGGATGAAACTCCTTGATTTGCTCTGCCATACGCTGTACATTGGATCCGGCAGTCAATGCCACTACTTCAAAATCCTCCGGATTCTTCCGTATAACATCTAACGTCTGTGTCCCGATTGAACCGGTTGAACCTAAAATTGTTATTTTTTTCATTTTATCCTCTCATTTCTGAGCGCTACAAATAGTGTTCTCACGCATAAAATCCAACAAAGGCAAATGCCGTCAATAAATAATAAACAATCGGAGCAACAAAAATCACACTGTCAAACCGATCCAGTACACCGCCATGTCCCGGAATAATATTTCCATAATCTTTAATATCATAATTTCTCTTAATAGCCGAAGCCGCCAAGTCACCCAATTGTGAAATGATTGCACACACGGCTGCTATAATAGGAAACAAAATCATAGGATTCACAGTGAACAACTCTCCCCCAAAGTAATCGGGTGCTGTATTCGGGAAGAAATAGGCAAATACTGCTGCAATTACTGCAGCCCCCACAATTCCACCGACACATCCTTCCAATGTCTTTTTCGGACTAAGCTCTGAAAAATGATGGGTTCCGATTAACTTTCCGGTCAGATAAGCACAAGTATCCGACCCCCAGGAGGAAATCAAAATCAGCCATACTAACCATTCTCCTGCCTCGCAGCATCGTACTTTGTATATATACTCAAACATAACTGCCAAATAAAAAAAAGTAAACAGACACTTTGCCACCTCATTAATATGATAAGCCGGATATTTTATCACATAAACAAATAATAAAATAAAGAAAATTAAAATAATTACTCCCATTGACCACATATCGAATTCAAAATCCAAACAAGTCATTAAACTATAATAACCGATAATTCCCAAATATGTCACAATCCCCAACGGATGTTTTTCCAATCCAAACACCCGGAGCAGTTCAAAAGCTCCCACCAATGCCAGAACTCCCAACGCAGCTGCCAGCCATATGCCGCCAAAGAAAAACAGGGCTATTGCCGCCAGCACTAATACAATACCACTAATCAATCGGGTAATAAACATAACTTCAGCCTCCAACTACTTTCGTGATTTTATACTCCACCATATCGGCGTTCCCTTCCATTGTAATATTCGATTGCCTTTTCCAGCTCCTTTTTATTAAAATCCGGCCATAAGACATCCGTAAAATAAAATTCTGTATATGCCGACTGCCACAAAAGAAAATTTGACAGCCGCTGCTCACCGCTCGTTCGAATAAGCAGATCCGGATCGGGAATTCCTTTTGTATCCAAAACATCATCCACTATTTTTTCATTAATATCCTCTAAGGCAAGATTCCCCTTCTGTACCTCTGCAGCAATTTTCTGAATTCCCCGGAGCATCTCGTCCCGGCTGCCATAATTCAATGCCACTTGGAAATGCAGTCCGGTATTATTTTTAGTAACCTCTTCTAATTCGAGAATACTCTGTTTCAAATCCTCGTCCAAAGGCGTAATATCCCCTAATACCCGTACACACATATTATTTTTTGTACTCCTTTTAATACAGTCCTTTAGATATTGTCTTAACAGTTTCATCAACGCATCCACTTCATCCTGCGGCCGTTTCCAGTTCTCCGTAGAAAATGCATACACCGTCAAATAATGGATACCAAGATGATAGGCATCCTCACAAATCTGTTCCACTGCTTTACTTCCTGCTGCATGACCGGCTTTCCTTGGAAGCAGACGCTTTTTGGCCCATCTTCCATTGCCATCCAATATAATTGCTACATGATTCGGTGCGCTTAATTCTGTCTGTTTCATAAGTACCCCCTTAACATACCGAAATAGGGCGACAGATTCTATCGCCCTATTGAAAATGTCTTCTATAAAAAATTATACCGTCATAACCTCATTCGATTTACTGTCAATTGCTTGTTCAATCTTTGCAATATATTTGTCCGTCAATTTTTGAATTTTATCCTCTAACTGCTTCTGCTCATCCTCAGAAATCTCATTTGCCTTTGACTCTTTCTTTACTGTATCATTGGCATCACGACGAATATTGCGAACTGCTACTTTGGCAGCTTCTCCCTTTTTCTTAACGTCTTTTACTAACTCCTTACGACGCTCCTCCGTCAGTTCCGGAAATACAAGACGAATCACTTTACCATCGTTAGCAGGTGTAAGTCCTAAATCTGAAGCAAGAATCGCTTTTTCAATGTCTTTAATCAAGCTAGCCTCCCAAGGCTGAATTTGAATCATACGGGCCTCTGGCACAGAGATATTTGCTACACTCTGCAATGGAGTCATTGCTCCATAATAATCCACCTGAATTTTATCCAAAATTCTTGGGTTTGCACGACCTGCACGAATCGCTGTATACTCTCCTTCCAAATTGGCAAGTGATTTCTCCATTTTCTCTTCAAAAGCCTTTAATTCCATGATTATCCTCCATCTCACTAATCCACTGTAATACTTGTTCCGGTGCCGTTTCCATTCACCGTATTCATAATGCTATTTTCTTCATTTAATCCAAAGACATACATCGGCATTTTGTTTTCCATACACAGAACAGCTGCTGCCAGATCCACAACGCCTAATTGGTTATCTACAATATCTGACATTCTCATTGTATCATACTTCTTCGCCGCCTTATTTTTGGCCGGGTCAGAATCATACACACCATCAATTGATTTTGCTGCTAAAATAATATCCGCATCAATTTCAATGGCACGAAGTGCGGTAGCTGTATCCGTAGAAAAATACGGATGCCCGGTGCCGCCTGCAAAAAATACAACCATTCCTTTTCCAAGATACTTATTTACTCTGTCCTTAGAAAACAGTTTGGTAAACGAACCACATTCAAACGGTGTAAGTACCTGTGTCATAAGTCCAACCGAACGACAGATTTCAGACATATAAATACAGTTCATAACCGTTGCCATCATGCCGATCTGGTCTGCCTTCGTGCGGTCGATTGTCTCACTGGAACGCCCGCGCCAGAAATTTCCTCCCCCAATTACGATAGCAACCTCTGTTCCCTGTTCTACCAATGACTGAATCTGCTTGGCTACAGGAATACAAGTTGCTTCATCCAATCCGGTTCCCTTATCTCCTGCCAAAGCTTCCCCGCTTAACTTTAAAAGAACTCTTTTATACTGCGTCATCTGAAATGACCTCCCGTTATTTATTCAAAAAATGAATCCAAGTCTACATCTGCAAACTGCAAAGAACAATGTCCATCGATGACAGCACCGCTGTTGATCTGAATGGATTTTGCCTTAATATCACCTTTCACAACAGCTGTTGAATCTACTACAACCGGACCATTTACTTCAATATCACCCTTTACTGCTCCGGCTACAACAACAGAAGTACAGCTGACATTACCAATTACAACCGTTCCCACATCAATTTTTACAATTCCTTTACTGTTAATGTCGCCTTCCAATCTTGGTGTATTGACATAAATTTCAGATGCAATGGTATTACCTGACACACGGCCGGTAATTGTCAATTTGCCCTGACATTCTACATCTCCTTCAATTGTACCTTTTACAACAAGGGAGGTGTCGGATTTAATTCCACCACTAATCGTTGTACCTTTTGTAATAACAGTAACTTCCTGTGTTTCTGTATCTTCATTCAATAATACTTCTTCTTTCATTTCTTCACTCATTGTATTCGGTGCCTCCTCAGTTTTTTCTAAATTTTCTGTTTCCAAAACCTCTTCTGTGATTGTATCTTCTTCTGCCACAGGCTCTTCCAGCAATTCCTCATCATCAGAAGCAGATACAAGACTTTCTGTTTCATTCTCATCTACTTTTTCCAATATTCCTGCTACATCCACATCAGAAAGACTAAGTTCCGACATATCTTCAGCCTCATCCTTGATTGGCTTTTCCACTTCAGCAGATATTCCGTCCAAGGCCTGCAGATCTGTCAACTCTTCCGTCAGCATATCGGTAGGTTCCGTAACTGCTTTTGCCCCATCTTCTTCTGTTGAGTTCTGCATAAAGTCGGCTTTTACTTCAATTTCCTGCTCATCACTGTCCATCGCTAAGTTATCATCCAGAGACTCTGTCAATTCATTTACAGACTGAGCAATATCTTCTTTTAAATCTTTGAAAAAACTCATTGTGTATCCTCCTGTTTTATTCATTGTGCCGAATTAAAGGGGTGTCCTCATTAATCGGCAGCAATTCATAGTTTTTTTCTTTTAATTGCTTTATTAGAGATGGAAGTGCTTTGGCTGTTGTAATTCGTTCCGCTGTATCGTACATCATAACAACCGATGTATCATATTCTGCCACTGCTTCCATAATACCTCTCGTAATTTCTTCCTTCGATGCATTTGAATTTACTGCATCCATACTAATAATATTCCAATCAATATAACTTAGATGGTACTGCTCTAAGACCTCTGTTAAGTCCTGAAACGGAATTTCCATCAGATCCGAGCGGCTTCCTCCCGGAAAACGATAATATTTCGGGTACTCTCCTGTCACAGAATGTAATAAGTTATACTCTTTCTCTGTATCTTTTTTAAATTTCTCCTTTGAAGAGTATATTTCTTCATACATATGAGAATAGGAATGCATTCCTAATGTATGTCCCTCTTTTACAATTCTTTTATAAATCTTTTTGGAATATTCATCCTCTTTTCCCAAAACAAAAAAGGTTGCCTTTACCTTTTCCTTTTTCAGAACATCTAAAATCTTCTCGGTCTGAGTCCCAGGTCCATCATCAAACGTCAAATATACCTTTTTCGATTCCGCTTCTGCCGCCCCTGATGATGCCACGGTGGTCTGTTCCTGTTTTTCGGCGGTAACAGATGCTTGCGAAGCTGTCTTTTCTTTGGCTTCCACAACGATCTCCGAATCCTGCTGCCGTTTTTCTCCCGCAATTTTCTCAATCTGAGACTCCAAAGAATATACTTTGACCATCAGAAAAATTGTCAGGATAGTCGGCAGAATCAATAATATAATACACAATGCTATAATAATCTTTTTTATCCGCTGTACGCGCTTCTTGCGATATTCTACCTGTGTTTTATCCATTATATCCCTCATTTATTCGTATTTATACACACGGACACATTATAACATATAAAAAATAGTAACGCAAGGTTTCCTACGTTACTATTTTAAAGGTTTTTTATTCAAAGCATAGAAGCCCGCAGTTCCTCGCCGCTCTTTGAGCTCAAATAGGCCGGTGCAATATCGAAAACTGTCTTACATCCACTCTGCCCCTCTTTGGCAAGACGATGTGCAGCTCTTGCATAAGCAATCAGAACACTGGAAGTAAATTCCGGATTAGAATCCAGCTTCAAACGATACTCAATAAGATGTTTATTCTCTTTTTCCCATCCCGTTACACCGCTGCGAAGAACAAATCCACCGTGTGGAATTCCACTGTGGTCTGCCATCAATTCCTCTTCGCTAATAAAATGAACGGTTGTATCATAATCTGCAAAATAATTCGGCATTGTCTTAATTTCTTCTTCCACCTTTGCCGCATCTGCCCCCTCTTCCAACACAACAAAGCACTCTCTGGTATGCTTTTCCCTTGTTGTAAATTCCGGGCTGCTTCCTGAGCGAACTGTTTCTAATGCACTCTCTACCGGAATCGTATACTGTTTTGCATTTTTTACACCCTCAATACGGCGAATCGCATCCGAATGCCCCTGACTGACACCCTTTCCCCAAAATGTATAATCACTTCCCTCTGGCAAAATGGCATTTCCGTACAGACGATTCAAAGAAAACAGTCCCGGATCCCAGCCAACAGAAATAATTGCCACATGGGAATTCGCTTTTGCCGCTGCATCCACATTGTCAAAATGCTCTGGAATACGGGCATGGGTATCAAAACTGTCAATCACATTAAAATGCTTTACAAATTCTGGTGTCTGCTCCGGCAGATCAGTAGCACTTCCGCCACACAAAATCATTACATCTATTTTATCTTTCCATGCTTCTACATCCGCTACGTTACATACTGCTGCCGTATCTGTGAGAACAGAAACCGTTGACGGATTCCGGCGGGTAAATACAGCCGCCAGCTCCATATCCTCATTTTGGCGAATGGCACATTCCACACCACGACCTAAATTTCCATATCCTATGATTCCAATACGTGTACTCATATACTATCTCCTTTTTTATTTTTTTTCAATGTCCTCAAATATTGTTTCTGCTCTGCCGTAATCCGCCTGCTTTCCACTGCTTTTTGAATCGCTTTATTATGTACCCACAAGGGAAGGCGTGATTCGGTAAAAAATGGCAAGGCTTTCTCATACTGCTTTGCCAGTGCCGTAGCAAAATACCAGGCAATCATCATATTAACATAATATTCTTCCGATTGTACAGCAGCGGCACGTTCCAAATATTCTTCTTTAAAATTATCATCCAAATAATATGTCATCAGCATATTTAATCCAAAACGAACACGATAGGTATCCGCAGCCGCAATCCATTTGTCAATATATTCCAACAACTCTTCTGGATATTTGCCAAGCACTTTGGGACGCATCATATCACAGGTTGCCCAATTATCAACATAAGGAAGAAAACACTCCAGCTTCTTGATACAATCATCAAAATTTCGCTCTCTCTCTATCAGAAAAGCATGTAAATTATTTTCCTCATAATATTCATGTGGAAGACAACTCATAAAATTCTCTGCTTCCTCCAAGCTGAGACTTTTCGCATATTTTCGCAATGCAGGTGTCCTTACTCCAATAATCTTTTCCTTCTCCACATTGGGAATCAGTCTGGCGTGAAAATCACGATATTCCAAATCCTGCATGGCAAATAACTGTTCTCTTATCATATCCTATTTTCCCCAATACACTAATACACTCTGTATATCTCTTTTAATTAATTCTTCAAACGATATTATTTTGTTATCACACATTTTTAATAGTTTTTTTGTATCCGATAATGAAATGATTGAATTTTTATCCGGTGTCTTCTCCAAAATGTCTTTATGCTTTTCAACCATTCCCTTTATTGCCCTTTTTACATCCTTGAACACGACTAATGTTACATTGTTATCTATTATTATTTCCTTAACCTTATCAACGGAAAAATCATTGACATCTCTGTCAGTAATCAACCCACATCCTGTTGTAGTTGCGAGATAACGCTTGACATTATCCCTTGTAGATTTCCCTGTAGTCAACCGGAATCTATCTTTCAAAGTTGTTTGACATTCGATATTGATAACCTGATCCGGTGCATTCTCAATTGCTGCCAGCTCAGGAATAATAAAATCCATAACCGTACCACCAGTATTTTTTTGTTTCTGCGTTTCATATGGTATCCCACATACCTCAAAAATTTTCTCCAAATGGTTTTGTAATGAATCACCTACTCTTGTTTTCGCAGACTGTTTTTGCGAAAAAGATATATAATCGACTACCGGTGAGGTAACCTTAAAAATCTCACGAATAAAATCATTCTCATCATATGTTTTTAGACTGCATTTTTTATAAATCTCTAGCATCTTTCTTATGTAATTCGATGTCTCTGGATAATTTTTATCACTTTTTCCATATATATTTTTGTAATAGTATGGTATTACTTCAGCAATAATTTTACTGCTTCTTTCATTATAAATAGATGTTTCTGCCTTCAGCAAATTTTTCAAAGTACCATCAACATCTTTAAGAATATTCTCTTTTGTAAGTTTTATCCCACTATCTTTTTCATACTTTTTGAATGCAGCATCTGCCATCTCTCTTGTTGCCCCAAGGTAATTATCTCTTACTTTCTTCATGTATCCTTTTGGTCCTTATACCTCATCCTTTATCGCCATCGTTATTCACCTCATTTCTCTCATCCAAAATCTTTTTTCAAGTTCCTTATCTTTTATACGAGTACCTTGATTATCTCAGCTGCTACTGCTTTCGCTAACAATGGTGGTACCGCATTTCCAACCTGTGAATACTGAGGTACCTCAACACGTCTGCGTAATCCTCCGGTCGTTCTTTTACCCAAAAATTCAAAACTATCATCAAAAGACTGCATTCTTGCTAATTCTCTGACCGTAAATGTCCTTGGTTCGAACGGTGAAATATAATCATCCGCTATCGTCATAACCGTTGCTGATGGTTTTGTTCGATCTAGTCTAGTTCGAATATTTTTCTTTGTAAGCAGGATGTCAGCATTCTCTCTTGTTACATTTCCACTTTGAAAAAGTTTCATTACATCCTCTGCACCCATCCCCATTTTTTCCACACAATGCTTTATCAGAGCTGGCGAACAAGATATATCGATTCCTTCGGACATAACACGTTTTTTCAATCCTGCACCGTCTTCACCTTCTCGAAAAAGCGAAAAACGTTCGGTAATAATCTGCTGATGTCTTGAAATCTCATTATTATATATCTTTCCCTTACTTGAAATTACATTTCCATTCGTATCCGGTGTTCGTCCAGCTTTCGATATCACCTGAAATTCCGTATCTTTCACATGTACCTGATCATGTATTTTCTTATCTCTTATTAAATCACTAATAGCATCTGTAATTGTTAATACATTGTCCTCTGTATAAATTTGCTTTGGATAAGATGGGGCAGCCATATCAGCTCGATATGCGATAACAATAATTCTATTTCTTCTTTGTGGAACACCATAATGTGCGGCATTTAAAATCTGTGGTTCCAACGTTTGATATCCAATCATCCGAAACTCATTTCTCAAAATGTCTAACACAAACTCGCCATCTTTATATTGATGTCCTGTCACACCTTTAAAACCATAAAATTTCGTATCGACAAACCCCGTTACATTTTCTAACACAACATACTTAGGAGATACTTCATGAATTACTCTTAAATATTCTCTGAAAAGCATATTCCTTGGGTCATTTGGATTCCTTCTGCCGGCTCTGCTGAACCCCTGACAAGGAGGTCCCCCAAATACTGCATCTATTTCTGGAATTTCTCTATTTCGGAATATTTCCAAATGGCTTATTGCTTGGCGAATCATATCTCCATTCAATTCTTTAATATCACCTTGATGAAAATATGTATTGACACCTTGATGTAACCCCAATTGTTCATGTCGATTCCTATAGGTCCGCTGAACATCTGGATTAATATCATTGGAAAAGAGGATATGAAAACCGGCTTGAATGATCCCCTCGCTCATTCCACCAGCACCACAGAACAAGTCTATTGCATATGCCATGGTAAATCCTCCTTCCAAATAATATTAGTTACATTCTTTCTATATATTAGAACATATGTTTCTGTTTGTCAATTACATATTTTTTAATGATTGAAATATTATAACATATTTCCTTTGACAATGGCAACTTTTCTAATTCCCCACATTTCACGCAGAACAAAACACTCGAACAGCCGCTCCCACTCAATCAATTACAGATGTGCCTACTTTATCAGGCACAAACCATCACGGAATCCCTTGTTTCTCTAATTCCTACGGAATGCATATTCATATTCTGCAAATAATCATAATTATAAGTCCGCTGACTTTTTGTCAGCGGACTTAACTCAACATGATTCAATAAATTTTCCTACTTTGATGCCTGTATAAGCCGGTTCCTCATCTCTTCCAAATCATCAATTAATTCTTTGGAATAATGCTCTGCTTCCTGATAAAGCTGTTCCGCCCTATCATAATTCTCTGCAAATAGTTCCTTTATAATCTCCGAACCGTAATTATGAAATCTTTTATGTTTAGCACGCAATCCATCCCACAGCTCCGTTATTTCCGAATATTGCGGAGTTATCGAATAATAAAAATGTCCAAAACCACATTTCGAGTCATCTAACTGAAGCGGAAGAATGGTACGGTTTGATACAATATTTTTCAAATTTACCAGCCATGCCCTATGTGCTTTCACTGCCTGCTCCAGATACCCTGCAAATGTTTTCCTTCCTAATGCATAAAATTTATCCTTGGACATCCGTCCCATCGACTTTGCATTATCATCCAATACCTTTTCAATCGCAGAGACCGGCTCAACTGCATTTTTAACATGATCCCCCAGATCTTTCAATTGATCGGTATCCTCAGATAGAACACCGCATTTTTCCTGAATAATATTTGCCTGATTTTCCAGTTCTGTCATTGAACTGCTAATTTCTTCACTGACCGATGCCAGAGAACTTATATTATCTGTAATTTTTTCCATAAGTCTCTGATTATCTTCATTCAATTTCCATACATGTCCAATTTTTTCTGTCATCATTTCTAAAGAAGAAATGGTACTCGCAACACTGTCTGCACTTTTCTGTGATGCAGTCTTAATCTCTTCCACGAAACTGCCCATATTTCCCGTTAATTTCTGCGTTTCGTCTGCAAGTTTACGAATTTCATTTGCCACAACCGCAAATCCTTTTCCTGCAGCACCTGCTCTTGCCGCCTCAATGGATGCATTCAAAGAAAGAAGATTGGTCTGAGCAGAAATCGCATTTACTCCATCAATGACCTCATGCATATGATTGATTACATCTTCTAACTGTGTCATATCCTTTCGCATTTCTTCTGAAGCCGAAATTGTATTTGCAGACAAATCTTTTATTCTGGTCAGTTCCTGCTGTCCCTCATCGATCTTTGTATAAACATCTCCGGATTCCTCAGAGGCACTAATAATCGTATTTGTCAATTCTTCATGCTGACCGGAAACAATTTCTGCCACATGTGTCGTATCTTCAGAGGATGAATAAATTGACTTTGTCGCATCTGCTACACTTTGACATATTGTTTTCAAATTTTCTGTGTAATGATTTAATGTCAGATCCAATGCACTAATCTGCATTACCGCAGAAATATTTTGCTCCACAATTTCTTCAAACTGTTCTCTTCCCGTCGAAAGACGGTCATACATTTCGGATATCTGTTTACCCGCGTTCTTATAATCAAAATCCTGCATTTGCGAAAGTGCATCTATGGCTTTCTGTTTTTTACTATTTTTCGATATAGACATAGTATCCCCTCTCTCTTGTATTACAATTATTTTCATATATTTTATCATATTTTTTTAAATCCCACAATAACAAGAATGAGATTTTTCAGCATATCACGATAAGAATAATTTTTCGTTTCTTTGCCTTTCAGCCTGAGCTTTCTCGACCTGCTCTTTTAATATCTTTTCTAACCGCTTATGTCTCTTGACCCACCATGACTCTTCCTCTGTACTGGATGACGTTTTTCTGGAACAGTTCATTGGAAATCCCTGCCCTAAATGTTCTTCAATCGACGCACCAAATTGTTCAGTATGATAAGCGGGGGAATATCCCGGCATAGCAGCAAAAGGAATATTGACTGCTCTGTCCTCGGCTGTATATCCCAAGACCCACGCTTCATAATCCGAATCATTTTTCATTTGTTCCCAGCCATCCTCGGTAATCGACCATACATTTATGTCATTTTTCTGCGACCAGTCATAAGGAATGCTGTCCATTAATGCAGTAAAAAATTTTTTGTACTCCTCCATGGTCATATCCTCTCTTGAAATATTTTCCACACCATTCTTTTTCAGTACATTCTTTCCGGCACGAATCTGGCTGTCGACATGTGCTGCCCGGTCCGGATGTCTTTTCTTATATTCCTCCGTTGCACTTACAACATCTTTTTTTGATATACACCTACTCACTTCCGCTGAAAAAGAACTCCCAGCTTTTTCCGTGTCCTTCTTTACTGTCCGGCTCTTATTCCCAGAACATAAATATAATGCTCCCCGGGCATTTCCTACACAATTAAAATCCATTCGTAAACCTCCTATCCAATCTAACTTTCTATTCTTTCATAAATTATATCGAAATAACATTATCTTCGTTTTAGCCCCTACATGAAAAATCTACCCCAAATTGTTGCAGATCTACCTTCCCATCTATCACTTCTATTCCGTCCGCTTCTAATAATTTCGCCTGTGCCCTATCTCCTCCAAACGCAAACTCACCTGCTAGCTCCCCTTTCGCATTCACTACTCTGTAACATGGAATAGAATCCGGATTCGGATTCTTATGCAGTGCATTTCCAACTGCTCTTGCCATTTTCCTGTTTCCAGCCAGTTCTGCAATCTGCCCATAGGTTGCGACCTTACCTCTTGGTATTTTCTTAACTGCCTCATAAATCCTTTTTGTCGGACTGTCTGTAACAAGGTCATAACTCTCTGCAATCATCCGCTTGATATCATCACTTGGAATTGAACCATCTAAAATGATTGTATTCCAATGCTCCTTATTCTGATGCCAGCCGGCAATTACTGATTGGTAAGTATTTCGCCAAAAATCCCGCCACTCAGGCTCCACTTTTACATTAAGATTAATGTACCCATTTCTCTCATATGTCCAAAGAAAAGCTTTTTTACTCCGCTTAATCCTCACAAGCTGCCAATTGGCATCATGAAATGGGGCTTCCACGTATGTATTGGGAAATGACAGTCCATATGCTAGTGCCTCTTCTCGTGTTTTCATCACTACCTCCGTTCCAAAATTCAACTTACTTCCGTTCACAAATTCAAAATAATACAGGCAGAACAAATCCCGTCTTCTACTTTATAATCCAAAGTGCCGTCATATTTCTGACAGACGGCAAGGATACTGGAAATACCGATACTTTTTCCTGTAGGAAGATTCTCGGACAGTTTCAAATCATCCCGGCAGGTATTGTCACAGACAAGAATGAGCATGCTGTTCTTCACACGAATAACAATTTCAATACATGGATTTTCTTTTCCAGACTTTTGACATCCGTGCAGGGCATTTTCAAGCAGGTTCCCCAACAGGGCAATCAGGTCGATGTCCCGCATTTTCAGTTCCGACGGAATATTGCACTTTACAGTAAAAACAATGCCATTTTCCCCTGCCTTTCCCGCATAAACAGAGAGAATACTGTTTATTGTTGTATTCAAGGCATACTGCTTTACCGCCGTCTCCGAAATCTCAATGCTGTATTCCCTGATATAAGCAAGGACCGCCTCCGTGTCGCCGGCTTTTGTATACTCCGCAATCATTTCAAGATGATGCCGCATATCATGACGGAGCCTGCGAGTTGTCTCCTCTGCATTCTGCAGGGCAGACAACCGGATAGATAGATATTCTGCATTCTGACGGACTAAAGCAGCCTCCGCATCCTTTTTCATGTAACTGATATTGCTGAATACGACACCATATACTGCACACATAACGCAGTTAATCCCAGCAAATATCGAGAGCAGATGCACCTTCGGCATAACAGTCAGAACATTCAAAACACTCAACGCAGCCTGTAACAGATAGAACAGCAGGGCAATCAGTGCCAGATTCCACCATCTACTGCGGCTGATGTCCGCAAGGGAACGTAAGATTACCACAACATACTTTTTATACAGTACCAAAATTAACAGCAACACCACACTGCGCAGCACGATTACCGTATAATATCCTGCCGATTCGGAAATCTGTTGCAGAAGTAGTTCAACCATAATCCTCAGTATATTATCCAGAACAGAGAACAGACAAAAGTAGGTAATAACCAAAAAACACTTTTTAAAAAAACATTCCCATGAAACAATGCAAGAAAAAAGAAACGTACATAACACAATCCCTATGTATGAGATAAGTGTGATGATTCCCCCTGCTGTAAATCCGTAACCCATCAAGCTGACAAAACAAACTGCGTATAGACAGGCATAAAATATAAATTTCTTTCTGGTGTATTTGTGTTCTGATATATGATAGATCACAATCACATGACACAACGCCGTAAGGATTAATCCCGGAATCTGATATAGTCCTCTCATCGTAATACCTCCCAAAGGACGCTAAAATTTTTCCACTAACTTCTTCCGTATTTATCTATAAGTATATCATAAATTTAGGCAATACACCATGACAATGAAAAATATTCCAATTCTGTTCGCTTTCTAGGTCCCTTTATATGATTACAAAACACCAGTATCCCACATATAACTGCGAAATACTGGTGCATTGTATGATTATTTACAACTTCTTACTTCTTAACGGTCAGTTTCAGTTTAACTCTCTTCTTCCCACATTTTACTGTGATGGCTGCTTTCCCTTTTTTCTTTGCCTTTACCTTACCATAGGCGTCTACGGTTGCCACGCTCTATTGTTTTCCTTGCCTACTGCAAAGGAGGATAAAAACATCTTGATTCCACCTCCGGTCTGTTCTTCCAAATCTGTCTTCTCCCTCTTTTTCAAAATCAAGTGCAGCCCCATTGCCAAAATCAGACTGCCTCCCACAGCATGGATCACCGTCTGGTATTTTAGGAGAAAATCAGAAACAAATGTAAGTCCAAAAGCGCCGCAGACTGCATACAGACAATCGGCAGCAGAGGAACCAAGTCCTGTTTTGAGTCCTGCACCAAAACCGTGGCTGAACGCTCTCTGTGCTGCCATGGTTCCTACCGCACCAACCGGAATCCCAAAGAGAAGCCCAATCAGAATCCCCTTTAGCAGAAAACTTGCTGTCACCGTATTACCTCCACTCAGGCACAATTACATTTCTTTGCTGTATTGCAGTGTTCCTGTCTGCTGATGATAACTTCCCCTCTGGCGTTTTCATCATCCATGATAACCTCCCCCACTTCCGGCACATGAATCTGGCCGGACAAAGGATTTTTCACGCTGATAACCGGTGTTGTGACTGTCGCCTCTACCTGGGATTTTTCAAAGGCAAAGTCGGTATCAATCATCTCACAGTCAATCAGTTTCAGATTCTTACAATAACACAGTGGCTGTGTTCCGATTATTTTACAATTTACCAGTGTCAGCCCCTCGGAATACCATGCCAGATACTCACCCTTTACCACACTGTTTTTCACGGTTACATTCTCGGAATGCCAGAATGCATCCTTTGTGTCAAAAACACAGTTCTCAAAGGAAGCATTACGGATATACTGGAAAGAATATTTCCCTTTAAACTGTACATCCTCAAAATGCAGGTTCTCGGAGCGCATCATAAAATATTCACTCTGTGCCGTACTGTGTCGCATCTGAATATTCCTTACCGACCAGCCAAATTCCGGGGAAATAATGTCGCTGTTCTCAATTGTTACATCACTGCACTCCCGGACTGCCTTAATCCCGTGCATTTTTGTATCCACTATTTTAATATGACTGGAATACCACAACGCAGCCCTGCAAAGCTCTGTCATTTCGCAGTCCCTGATTACTAAACCGTCATCATGCCAGAACGGATAACGCAGATTAAAAAAGCAATGTTCTGTCTCTATATTCTTACTTTCCTTCAATGCGCTCTCACCATCTGCCGGGCCATCAAAAGAACAGTTTTTTACGACCAGCCCATTACTCCCGTAAAGTGCCCTTTCCTTATCAAAAGTCTGATTCTCAATAACTTTCATCATGCGATTACCTCCTTAAATTCCTGCTCTGCTGCGGTCAATCTGATAAACAAGATAGTCCAGACAGTCAATCTGTTTCTCCTCGAGGCAGAACAAATCCTCCGACAAATGTTTTGCCTTATGCACCCTGTCCAGCAGACATTTCCTATGCTCTTTCATCAACCGGATCTGGCCGTTAAAGTCATCCTGTGCCATACATTCCATAAAACTTTCAATGATTTTCTGGTCGCACCCGGCATCTATTAAATTCTGAATTACATCTTCCTCTGAGTTATAACCTATTGCTTGTGCCAACATCATTCACTCGCCATCCTTTCTCCGGCTTTTTCATCTGACCGGAGCTGGAGCGTCGGTTTTTCACGACGTTTTTTTATTTACTATCACTGATACAGATAATCTTATTGCCCCATCCCTCCACTACGGGATTCTTTTCCACCGCATCCAAAAATCCCTCTGTATAGTCAAAATAGCCTACCGGTGTGTATTCTGCAGGAACCTTCGCCTCCTTATAAAATAAGATGATACGGTTCGGTTCGGAATAGTAAACCGTTCCTGCCTTTTCTTCTGTTATTTTCTCTGGTGCGGATGGAATTTCATAACGGCTCGGAATATCATAATACTGCATGACTTCCCAATTATCGTAATCATCATAATGGTAAATCGGCAGATTCCAATCACTGGTTCCCACATGCTTTGCAATCGCTGCCGCTGTATCATTTTTATAAAGATGCAGGATAAAAGGTTCTCCTTCCTCCCCGAACCGTGCTACCAGTTCAGTTCCCGACTGGGAGGGAGTATTTTCTGCCCCCGCCGCAGAAGCATTATCCGCAGAGGCATTATCTCCCTTTATGTGGGAATCACTACTGCTTTCCGATGAATCCCCACAGCCGGCCAGCAAAACCCCTGATATCAACACCAAACTCAATATGACAAACAATCTTTTTTTCATTGTGCATCGCTCCTTTTCATTTATATTTTAGAAAATCCGATAACCTTTCCCTGTTTCTAATTGTATTATAGTCTTAATTTATAAAAATAACAAATACTTATATTCAATACACTTCAATAGATAAAATCTATGCAACTGTTTTTCTACTCCGTAGCAAGAGAGGTAAGCCTGCTTTTCTTTATTTTTGACGCTACTATCCATGCAAAAACAGCAGAAAGTCCGATAACTGTTCCTGCCGGCAGCAGAGTATTCAATACCGTCAGATGAGATGTAAAATTGCTAATTCCAAACATCCGGAGCAGTGCAGCGACAAGCGGATCGGTAAACCATGCACTAAAAGCGATGCCAATGATAGCCCCCATCATGGAAACAATCCCAAACCGCAATGCAAAAGAGATTCGCAGCCTTGCTGACGTAAAACCAAGCGTTCTATAAATCCCTAAATCCTTCCGCTCCATGACAAGCAGCCTGCTCCCTGCCATCGCTATCACAATCAATATCACTGCTGCCGCAATCCCATACATGAAATACATTAAAAACCCCATCGCAGAAAGAATACCATACAATCCCGGCCATGAGTTTTCATGGAGATACACATCCCCGCCGTAAGCCTTATTCAATGCCTGCATCACTGCTGCCTGCTGGTCTGCATCTTTCAGAAAATAATGGACGCACCACATATGATCCGTCTCTTTCCCGATTTTCTGATAACCAGCCTGACTTAACCCCACATTGGCTCCCATGTCATTGGCACACTGATAAATGCCGGAAACCCTGTATTCCGATGAACCGAGCTCTCCGCTGACGGAAACGGTATCCCCGATTTTCACGTTCAAATCGGCTGCCACAGACTCTGTCAATACAATCTCATTATCCGCCTTGCATGTTTCTCCCGCCAATAGATGAAAACGCTCCGGCTCCGTAATGACATTTGCCGTATAATCTATGCCCTCTACAGCTACACCCGGCATAGCAAGCATATATCGGTCCGTGATATCGGTATAAGACCGGATCAGCCGTTCCACATCCTCATTTTTCGTTTCTCCCATCGGCTGTGCCGCAATATGCAGGTCAGACGGATTGAAGGCATCCATCAGTCCCTCTCCATTCGGTCCAAGCCACGAATCCATGCGTCCAATCAGAGAGATAAAAAATACAAGCAGCATCGAAACAAGGCATACACTGATATAGCGCAGCTTTCCCGTGACAAGCTGGCGCAGGGCCAGCAGGACCCCCAGCCCCTTCCCGGCGATGGGGAAAGGTTGTTTCCTATGCCAACCAAGAATTGTTTTTTCCTCCCTGCGGATTGCTTTCATAGGAGTAACCTTCTCTATCCTTGCTGTTTTCAAATATACGAACCCAGCTAACAAAAGCAGCACAAATAACAAAACAGGCAAACAGATCATCAAGGGAACACCCGTCGGAAATAAAAGACCAGTAGTAGTCAATGTCATACTACTGACAGCCTTAGCCACGGGAAATGCCATGAAAACACCCAAAACCATTCCACACAGAACCGGAAACAGAAATAAAAGCATCTGTACCTGTTGCAATTTCCCCGTTGTAAATCCGATTGTTTTCAAAATCCCTGTATCCGTCATATCCTGTTCTATAAAGCTGCTGATACTGTGTCCGAGAACTACAAGGGAAATTAATAGAAGGATAAGGGAAAATGCCAGAAACAGTCCGGTAAATACATTCTGTAATGTAAGCATAAAACCGGAAATCGCACTGTCCGAATGTGTAAATTCTGCATAATCCGAAACTCTTGTTTCCTCATTCAGAACTGCATTCAATTCCGCCGCAGTCAGATTTCCCGGACTGCTCCCAAAAATATGCAGCATATACCCGTCACGGGCAAGCCCGTCTATCCCTGCCTGACGAATCATCGCCACCATCTCATCATGGTCCTGCCTGCAGATCAGAAACCCTTTCATCCCAATCATGGAACTGCCCATAAAAGGATCTTCAAACCATCCTTTTATGATAAAGGATTTTGAGACACTGTTCCGGGCCAAACGAAAACGGATTTCATCTCCCACTTCCACACCAAACATAGACTGCATGGAAGGCGGTAC
Source organism: uncultured Lachnospiraceae bacterium (assembly GCA_947631505.1). GTDB lineage: Bacteria > Bacillota > Clostridia > Lachnospirales > Lachnospiraceae > Eubacterium_F. The sequence goes on from CANRLR010000001.1 coordinate 214,303, forward strand.
ATAAATTTCCCCTGCTCCGATTTCTGCATTTTCTGTCTGATATTCCGTCATATTATCGGTAAAAATCCGGTAGGGGTATTTCTCCGGCTCATATGTGATAAGCTGCCCCTCACTGTCTGACTTTTGTTCCTTTACCTCATATTCCGAAAAAATGACCGGCTGAATGCCTGTATGGTCTGTTTCCGGAAGTGCGGTTATCTCTCCAGCCAGCTTTTCGATATCCGGAACACCGGACACCCAAGCCGTAATTTTTCCAAAGCCAAGCCGATCCATCTCTCCTTGCACATACTTCCCTGCGTTCTGCCATACCGTCAGTGCAGACAGAAGTGTCAGTGACAAGAGCAGAACCAATATAAAAATTCCAATCAGACTCCCCCGGTGCCGCCTGCCAAGTGCCCGCCATAATGTTTTAATCTCCATCATACTTCTCCTTTCAAACCTTTTTTACCACGATAAGGAAGAAAGCCAGTCATTCAATTTCTTTTCCCTGTCTTTTGCATCGACTTCACGATAAACCGGCAGCATCATTTCATCCAGTATCTTTCCATCTTCCAGATAAAGAATCCTTGTTCCGCGGATTGCCGCCCGTACATCATGCGTTACCATCAGAATGCTCTGCCCATTGTCTGAAAGTCCGGTCAGAAGATTCAGTACATCATCTGTATTCCTTTTATTTAATGCCCCCGTCGGTTCATCTGCAAATAAAAGAGCCGGCTGGTTTATCATTGCCCTTGCGATGGCTGCTCTCTGTGCCTCCCCGCCTGAAACTTCAGACGGAAATCTGTCTTTCGAATTTTCCACGTGCATCTGCTTCAGCAGTTCGTCCGCTTTTTGTCTGACAGCCTCCGTACTCTTCCTGGAATCCAGAAAACCTGCCACCGCCACATTTTCAAACAGACTTAACGAGCTGACCAGATGTGTCTGCTGGAACACAAACCCAAACTCATGGGAACGCAGAGCTGCCATCTGCCGCTCCTTATACCTGCTGATTTCCTTTCCTTTATACAGAACCTTTCCCCCCGTAATGCTGTCCATGCCGCTTAAAGCATACAGCAGGGTGGATTTGCCTGCACCGGAAGAACCCATGATCACTGTAAAATCCCTGACATAAATATCCACATCAATATTTTTAAGCACCTGCTCTGTACCTGTACCATTTGGAAACTGCTTGCACAAGTCCCTTGCAGAAAGTAATACCTTTCTCATACTGCTGTCTCCTTTTCATGATCCGTATCATCCGTTAAAATCAGAGGCTTCTTCCCCGTTACAGAATCCGGTAATATTTCCTTTACAAAACATATATAAAACTGTACATAAAACAGCTTTTTCTCCGTAAGAACTTTTTCCATCTGTTTTTGTAACTCCATTTGCACCGCCTCACGTCTCGTTTCATCCGGCACCTCCGCCAGAATTTCAAATACGGCACGATCCACCTTACGGAACTGATAATCTCTAAGTCCTTTGATACAAAATCCCTCAACCGCTAACGGATGTAGAAAATCCCGGTTTCCGGTCCCATCCTCAAACCAGAGCATATCCTCATCACGCCCAAGCACAATCTCTGCCCTGCTAAACGGACTGCCGGCAAGCGGTTCTTTTAAGACCAGATGGTCAGAAATCCGGTAACGGATCAATGGCTGTACAAAATTATAAAGTGATGTCAGATACATACTGCCATCCTCCACCTCAATTACATTCATGTCATCAAAAAGAACCATTCCACCTTCCCATCCGGTCTCCACGCCAATGGCAAGAGATTCACTTGCCCCATAAAAGTTGACGACCTCTGTATGGAAAACGGTTTCCAGAAAACGCCGCAATCCCGATCCAAGCGGTTCCCCGCAGGAGATTACCCGAATCAAATCCATTGCAAGCTCTCCACGTTCTACCATCTCCCCTAAAATTTTAATGGCAGACGGATAACCGATAATCATGTTCGGTCTGAAAGTCCGGATGTCATCTACCCATCTTGATAAAGGTGTGTTGATATCCAGGTACATCTGCTCAGCACCTACCCCACAGATTCCATCTCCCACCGCCATTGCCCCACCATAGCGCCCTGTTGTGGCAGCGATATAGACAATCCGGGGCTTTCCTGCCAGCAGTTTTACAATCTGCGGCATGGACATATTCCATAAAGCACCTCGTATAATCCCAAGCAGCATCTGATTCCATGCCATTTCATCATAGACAAAATACCCCGGCTCTCCCGTACTGCCGGATGAGTGAACCACATGATAATTTCGGAATGTTCTTTCCCCACTATCAGCCTCTCTGTCAAACTGCCGCAATTCTTCCTGTTTTAAATCCGGCACCGTAACCAGTTCTTCAAAATGTTCCATCAGTATGTTTTTATCAATGACCGGGAACGCAGAGAGAGGAAGCGTGGAAAGCTGTTCTTCCGTAATTCCGGCACGTTCAAAAGCATTTCTGTAAAATGAAGAATGTTCCCATGCAAAATGGAGCATTTCCCGGAGTTTCTTATTCTGAAGCTGTCTCATCTGCTCCACGGACTTTTTTTCATTCCGTTTTAATCCGTACAAATCAAACAGTACCTTCGCATAATTCATAAATCTACTGCTCCTTTCCTCAATCTATTGTAAAAACATAGCCGTCCTTATAATTCTCACGGTGGTAATACGTTGCCTTTCTCTCTGTCTGGTTAAAGACAATACTCCATTCCGTAGATTCGAACTCTCCGAAATTTCCTTTGCTTACGCTGCTCAGTGCATCCCGTACATCCGACACACTCATTGTCTCATTCTGTTTCAGCTGTTCCATCAGCATGTCATAACGGGTGTGGGACTGTCTGGTTCCGATTCCATGCTTTTCTCCCTCTGCCAGATAAAAGTTTGTCAGAACCGGTGTCTCTGTCACCACCATTTCATTATTCACATACTCAACTGCCACACTCTTTCCGGTGGTATCTGCCAGAGCAAAATGAACCATCATTCCCATTGACGCATGCATATCATATTCCCCAAGCAGCTTAAGCGCCTCCTCCACCGTTGCCGCCCTGTCAAGCAGTAAACGGATTGCCGTCGTTGTCGTAATATCCGGTTTCTCTGTGTTCTGTTCAATGGAGGCTGAATCCTGAATCATGTTGACCGATACCGCAAGTCCTTTTTCATTCATTCCATCCAACGGGGCATACAGCGCAGCCATTGTCTTTATTTCATCCTTTTTCAGTGCCCTGCCATCTAGACCGTCCTGACTGATAAAATCCACATTCACGGTAGAGAGGGAAGCATACCCGCTTTCGGGATATGAAAGGACTACCATCGCCTCACAATAATCCCAGTCAAAATTCCGCCCGAACAATGTCCCGCCTTTGGCATCTTTTACCGCAACCGTACTACAGCCAAAAATGTTCCCAAAAAATCCTAAATTTGCACCAGAAAGCAGCTTCCCGCTCAAAAAGTCAATCACTTCCTCATCCGAAGAGGCACCACCTTCCGATAGGAACTGACCAAATCCATAGTCGCCTTCGTAACGGACAACAGAAAACCCTTCCTCCAGCTCCCTGATTTCATCCGTGGGCGTAATCACTGTTCCCGCTTCCTCTGTTTCATTTGTTTCTGTATTTTTCACGCTCTTCCCATCCTTCCCCGTTCCTTTATCTTCCGTACCACATCCGGTCAGCGATAAGACAAACAGAACAATTAAGGCAAACAATACATACTTTCGCATGGCAATCCTCCTCTTCCTTTTCTTTAATCCCAATATAACACCTAGAAATAGAAATAACAAATACTTATATTTTATGCATTTGTATAGTTGAAACCTATCCATGTTCATGTTATACTTATAAAAAAGCGTTGTGAAAAGCCAAACTTCGCTCCGCACAGGACGGACTTTCTCATAAGAAAAAACTGTCAGACTGAAAGGAAATATCTTATATGGAATTGCGTGTACTTCAATATTTCCTTGCGATAGCAAGGGAACAGAGTATTGTCCGGGCAGCAGAATCCCTGCATCTTTCACAGCCTACTCTTTCCACACAGATAAAAGGACTGGAAGAAGAATTAGGGAAACAGCTTTTAATCCGTGGAACAAAAGGCTCAAGAAAAATCACCCTCACAGAAGAAGGAATGATTCTGCGAAAACGGGCTGAAGAAATCCTAAATCTGGTACAAAAAACAGAGAAAGAAATCACCCTATCCGATCAGGTCGTAGTAGGGGATGTTTATATTGGGACAGGGGAAACCGATGCAGTCCGCCTGATTGCCAAGACTGCCCGAAATTTATACGAAACATATCCGGGCATTCATTACCATATTGCGAGTGGAAATGCAAGATTTGTATTAGATCAGTTAGAGAAAGGGTTAATTGATTTTGGCATTATATTCGGCTCTGTAGACCAGACCAAATATAATTCGATTAAACTCCCTTATAAAGACATTTGGGGAATCCTGATGAGACAGGATGCACCTCTTGCCGGAAAAACTTCCATTACACCAGAGGATTTGTGGGACAAGCCGCTGATCATATCGCAGCAGGAAGATGGCAACAAGGAATTGACAGAATGGATACAGCGTGAAATATCCGAACTTGAAATTGTTGCAACATATAACCTTCTTTTTAATGCCTCTCTTATGGTAGAGGAGGGTTTGGGATATGCCATCGGTTTTGATAAAATCATCAATACTTCCGGCAACAGCAGACTCTGCTTCCGCCCTTTGTCACCGAAAAGGGCGGATGGCATGAGTATTGTGTGGAAAAAGTATCAGGTATTTTCAAAGGCATGTGAAAAATTCATGATGGAATTGAAGGAGATACTGGATAAGGAGTAAAGGAGATATTCGTTGCTTCATTGGAATAAAATCCACTTTTTCATCCCATCATCTCCTCTACCTCAACAGAGAATACACCTCATCCGTGACAGGCTCCAGCCACTCATTAGATGCATTCTCTCCGGGAACCTCCACTGCCAGATGAGAAAACCAGCTATCCGGTGCGGCACCATGCCAGTGCTTAACTCCGGTTTTGATATTGATTACATCCCCCGGACGAAGCTCCTGTGCTTCTTCTCCTTCCTCCTGATAATATCCACGCCCTGCGACACAGATTAAAATCTGTCCGCTGCCTTTATCCGCATGATGGATGTGCCAGTTATTACGGCAGCCCGGCTCAAAGGTCACATTGAAAATACCAACCTGCTCATTAGAAACCGGGGCAAGATAACTCTGACCGGTAAAATACTGTGCAAACCCATCATTTGGCTCACCGATTGGGAACACCATGGCATTTTCATGCTCTGCTCTTGCACTGCTTTTCTCTATGCTGCCACCCGTTTCTTCTGCCCACACTTCTTTTGCCATATTAAATACAGCCCATCCCTTCGGCCATCCTGCATAGAACGCCACATGGGTAATAACTGCCGCAATTTCCTTTTTTGATACACCTGCGTTTTTAGCATTTTCCAGATGATACTTTAAGGAAGAATCCGTTACACCAGAAGACATCAGTGCAACCACTGTAATGATACAGCGGGTTTTATGGTCAATATCCTGATTATTCCAGTTCTCTCCAAACAGCACATCATCATTGTAATGTGCAAACTCCGGTGCAAATTCTCCCAATGCATTTCTTCCTGCATTCTGTACAATTTTCTCCATGTTCTTATCCTCCTTATGATTCATTCTGCAATTTAAAAGTTTCAATTCCGTTTTTTTATGCTGCTTTATTCATAGTTCACCTGACACAATCTAATCTATACAATATTTCCTGGTTTCACAACCTGAACCAGTCCCTCCATAATTTCCTCCATCGGCGTATGGTAATCCCACATATGATAAATATAGAGGTCCACATATTCCTAATTTAACATATTCCACTTTTTCACTCTCCCTCAAAGTACCGTTTCCAACCACTTTTTCAAGTCGGCCGCACTACTATTCCCATTTAGCAGTTTACCTTCCACAATCATGGTATCTGCCGCAACAGAACCTTTCAGTCCATCCACAGTTTTCCCAAATCCACTGCCGCCAGAAGTAGCAAACAGTACAATCTTCTTCCCCGAAAAATCATAGCTCTCCAGAAAGCTGTTGATAATGGTCGGTGCCACATACCACCAGATGGGAAAGCACAGCAGGATCGTATCATAATCAATGATGCCCGCATCCTGATCCGCCAGTGCCGGACGGCTTGATTTGTCGTTCATTTCAACAGAACTGCGGGATTTTTTATCCATCCAGTTCAAATCCGCTTTTGTATAAGGCACTTCCGGCTTAATCTCATACAAGTCTGCCCCTGCCGCCTGTGCCAGATTTTTTGCAACACCTGCAGTCGTTCCGCTGGCACTGAAATATGCTACTAATAATTTTTTACTCATAGCTTATACACTCCTTTACAAAGATTTTCCAAGTTGATACGCTTCTTCCATATAGCTGCTTTGCCCTGTCACAGACGGAGAACTGCAGCCTTTTCCAATGTCAATTCCAATTTCACATTCCACGCCCCTTTATATTCATGCGTTTAGTAGTTTTTTCACACAATGAAAAGTAATCTCATAAATCGTCATGAATACATAATTCACTTCTGCTTCTTCCATCGCCACTCTCTGTTTCTCAGTCACCACTGTATAGGGATAAATCCCAAACATAAACGGAAAAAAGGTATAGATAAAATCCTGTTTTTCCAAAACAGACATAGTAGGAAAATACTTATCCAGCCCATACATAACGGTGCGGATAGACTCCCCATACACCACTTTAAACGATTTCAGATGTTCTGGGCGGCTGCCTGTTTCCATATCATAGTGGTTCATGGACATGATTTTCAATAGCTGTGCCCGCTCCTCCAGAGAATGGGCAAGCATGTCAGCAAATTCATCCTCCGTCATGGTTTCGTGTTGTTCCATTACCTGTTTTAATGCAGCTACCCAAAGTTCATATTCCCGTTTCAGCAGAGCCAGAAAGATTTCTTCCTTTGTCTGAAAATAATTGTAGATAGATGTTCTGGTAAAACTTGTGGCATTTCCAATCTCTTTGATTGTGATTTCCTTAAAACTCATGGTCCGGTATAGCTTTTCACAGGCATTGATAATTTCCTCTCTCCGGGCATTTGTCAATTCTGGCGATCCTTTTGGCATACTACACCTCCTACTATTGCTTTACTCTTTCCAAACTCTATTCTGACATCGTGTCACTTTCATTATACTTGTATTCTGACACTGCGTCAATATCTTTTTTCTAAAAATCTATGTATTTTAGACTGGTACATACAAAAAACACCAGAATCCCTGCCTTCTGTCCGCCATAAGCAAAACAAGCCTTACATGGCTCAATAATCTGGTCTGAAAACTACACCATTTCTGTTTCGATTCTTTCCTGATTTAGTTCTTCAAATACTGTATTGATTAGAATTGCTGTGTTTCCATCCATTCTGGCACTACCATTGATACCGATTAATTTCTCTTTACTTTCCTTCACCTTTTTTCTCCATTATTTCCTGTTTCGGAATGTCTTTTATTACCTTTGCCGGAACACCGCCTGCCACTGTCAAAGGTGGAATATCCTTTGTGACTACTGCACCTGCTGCCACCACTGCCCATTCACCTATAGAAACACCGGGCAGGATAATTGCGTTTGAGCCAATCCATACATGATTCCCGATTTTTATCGGTGCATAATGATTTTTCCGGTTCTCCATCGGACATAAATCATGGTTGATTGTCGCAAGCACTACATTATGTCCGATCATAGAACCATCCCCAATCACAATCCCACCCTGATCCTGAAAATGGCACCCGGAATTGATAAATACATCCCTGCCTATAGTGATATTTTTTCCAAAATCAGTATAAAACGGTGGGAACAGACGGAAGGAATCATCCATCTCCTTCCCCGTCAGCCTACCCATGATTTCCCTGATTTCCTCCGGTGTATGATAGACAGTATTCAACTCCATCCCAATACGTATTGCCTCTTGAAACAACATATCAGCATATCTGTCACGCTCTCTATTTCCCACAGCATCCTCACGGAAACCAGCAATTACATCCTCTATTGTCAAACCTACCGCCTCCTATTTTTTGGCTAATCCAAAACATTTCCTAATACAATCTTCTATCCTCTGGCAGCAAAAATCACTTAATAACAATCAATTCAATTCCTTCCTCTTTTCCCAGATTCCGGCTGTACTGTCTGTCCAATGAATTGTTCCAGTGTTCATGTACGCCAAGATTTTTCACCACATCCCCTTTATTGTTGGTATATTCTGTACCAGACGGAGCATTTCCCACCGAACCTGCCTCATGAAGATAGTTTTCATTCGCCTTATCGTTTACTGCACTATTATTTTCTGCCACCGTCGGTTCATTTGTCAGAAAATCAGCACCCACAGAATCAATCGCCACCGGATCCTGTGAAACAAAGATACTGGATGTAAAATCTCCATGAAAGGGCTCCTGCTGCCATGTGGAATTTTCTTTCGTAATAGACGTACCCTCGCTCGGCGCACAAATCAGGGCATCCAGCATATACAAAACGGTTTTTCCTCCCAAATCTGCATTTGCCATCAAATCCACCAGCGGACTGTAGATGCCCATCTCACTCTTTGTCAGCCACTGATGCAGATTCGCCTCTTCCGGTGGCCGCATGGCATTTCCGTTGATAAAAGAACCAAAATGATTTTTTCCGCAAAGGGTAATACCATAGCTGTGTCCCTTCAAATTGGCAAGATTTATTACATACTGTGCCTCTGTGACACAGGTCGGCAGATAGCCTACCTTTCCACTGAATTTATGTGACCAGTTAATCGGGGCATTTTCATCTGCCGCCCCGTTATTACGTCCTACAAAATGGACTCCCTGCAAAATGCCTTCGCTGCACATCTCTACCATATAGTCGGGGAAAAGTCTTGACACGTCATACACCGTAATATCCTTTGGATTTACCCCTGCCTGTTCCACCATCGAACGCAGAAGCACTTTTAGCAGTATCGGATTAGTATAACTCATATCTGTCTCGCCACTGGTATCATCGTCCATAACGGCAGAGCCGTTGATATTGGCTTTAATGGCAATCTTCTCTCCTGCTGCATAACTGCCCTCCATGTTCCGGGATGCTTTGCTTTCAATAAATAAAGCCTTCCATCCCTCTTGTGCCGTTTCTTTTCCAGCAAGAGAAGCAATACTCTCATTTACCATATTAAAGATTATTTCCTCATCAAAATGCCCGGTTTCCCACCAGTAACCTTCTCCATCCCAATCCACGGAATCCGGTTCATACGACCAGACAACACGCCCCGGCATGGCACCAATCCCTGTACCATATGGCTCGTGCTGCGGATAAATACCATCGTAAGCTTTTCCGGAAGAATCTTCCATTGTACTGCCTCCTTCACTCCCCGGTATTTCACTTTGCACTGCTGCCTGTGTATCTGTCTGCCCATCCACACCTTTTTTCTCCAGAGTGCTATTACTGCAGGCAGTCGCAAAAATCAATATTCCTAACAATATTACAGGTACGATTTTTCTTTTCATTTCAGTCCTCCCTGACAATTTAAGTACAAAACAGCATTATACAGAAACAGCCAGCCTTTTACCAAAACCAACTATCCGGTTCACTGGCTGACCGTTTCTTACATGAAATAATTCTTATGCATGTTCATATTATAAAACTATTTGAGACACATCCGGTAAATCTTCTCCACATCATCCGGCGCAAGTTCTTTCGGACCGGAAATCACACCGCCGCCGCAGGCATGCTCTGCCATATCCCGAAAATGTTCCTCGCCGATATCCAGATCAGAAAGGCTGCTTTTCAGTCCAAGCGTTTGGAAACAGAAATCCGAAACCGCTTCAATTGCTTTTTTTGCCCCCTCCATTGGTGTAAGTCCATCCTCGGTTCCAAACACTTTTATACCAAGACGGTAAATCGCCGGTGCCGCCTCCTCATCCAGAATATAGGTAAGCCAGCGTGGCGTTATAATCGCCAGGCCATGCCCATGTGTAATATCATAATAGGCAGACAGCTCATGCTCCATTGCGTGGCAGGCACAGTCGTGGACAGTACCCGCATCAAGAATGGTATTGAGTGCCATAGAGGATGCCCACATCAGGTTTGCCCTTGCCTCATAATTCTCTGGCTCTTTCATGGCAACCGGCGTCCATTTTACTACGGTAC
>CANRLR010000002.1 GCA_947631505.1 uncultured Lachnospiraceae bacterium
GCAAGCTCACCCCATACAAATTTAGTGTTTTCAAGGGTTAGAGCAATTTACAGTAACAAAATATAACAGTTGTTAAATCCCTTAGATTTTGTGAAAATCCAATCGGAATTTGATGAGGTAAAATAATATGAGAAAAATTGTTCTATTTATTGCAATGAGCCTTGACGGATACATTGCAGATAGCAATGGCGGAGTTGGATGGTTAAATGGACATGGTTCTGATAGTGAAAATCTTGATGTATATTCCGAATTTGTGAAAGACATTGATACGATTTTAATGGGGTGGAACACATACTATCAAGTTGCTACGGAACTTTCACCAACAGAATGGATATACAACGATTTTATCACTTATGTAATTACGCATAATGAGGGAAATTCCACAGACAAAATCCGCTTTACCAACGAAAATCCTATTGACTTGTTGACAAAGTTAAAATCAGAGACCGGAAAAAATATCTGGATTTGTGGTGGAGCAAATTTGGTTCAGCAGTTAATTCGTAGTGACTTGATTGACCAATACTATATTTCTGTTATTCCAACTCTTTTAGGCTCTGGTATTCGGCTGTTTGGAGGCATGGAAAAAGAAATAAAGCTGAAACTACTCAAAACACAAACCTATAATGGAATAACAGATTTGGTTTATACACGTAGATAACTTCAAATTTATGGAGTAAAATTATGAGAGAGTACAAATATATTACTTTAAGAGAAAAACCGCAATTAAAGAATAGAGCCGCCGAGTGGTTTCATAGTAAATGGGGTGTACCACAAGAAGCCTATCTTGAATGTATGGAATCTTATCTGAATAGTGAAAACGAATATGGTTGGTTTCTTTGCCTAGATGATGATAAAATTATAGGAGGATTGGGAGTAATCGAAAATGATTTTCATGATAGAAAAGACCTTGCTCCTAATGTCTGTGCAGTATATACAGAAAAGGAATATCGTTGCAAAGGAATTGCAGGACATCTGCTTGATATGGTTGTGGATGATTTGAAATCCAAAGATATAACGCCAATTTATTTAATTACTGACCATACGAGTTTTTATGAGAGATACGGATGGGAATTTTTATGTATGGTTCAAGGTAATGATGAGCCTGATATGACAAGAATGTATATTCACAGATAATTTCGTGTTTGGGGAGGTTGACTATGATAGCTATTATAGGAGCAAGTGTCTTTTCAATAGTAATTGTATTATCATTTCTTATAATTTGTGGTTTGCCATTAGGAGAGTTGACAATGGGAGGGCAATATAAAGTTTTCCCTAAGAAACTAAGGATTATTTTGGTATCACAGCTTATTTTACAGATATTTTTTGTGGTTATAATATTGCAAATGGGAAGATTTATACCATTATGGTTTTCAGAGAGCACAACAAAAATAATCTGTATTGTCATGGCGGTATATCTCTCATTAAATACGGTTATGAATTTTATTTCCAAAAGCAGAAAAGAAAGGTATATAATGACACCACTTTCTGCAATTACAGCAGTATGTTTTTGGATGACTGCACTGTAAATAATTATACAACTTTCAGTTTACCGAGGAGTAAAGCTGAACAATAATCGGGAGCTGTAGAGGTGATATTGTGAAAAAGGTAATTTTATATATCCATGGAAAGGGTGGAAGCTATTTAGAAGCAGAACGGTACAAGAAAAATTGTTTGGGCTTTGATATTATCGGGATAGACTACAATGTCTATCTTCCATGGATCGTGCAAAATCAAATTAAGACGGTTTATGATAAAGCTCATGAAAGATATGATTATGTCTATGTGATTGCAAATAGTATAGGTGCTTACTTTACAATGCATACATTGCAAAATTGTGATATTGAAAGAGCATTGTTTATATCACCGATACTTGATATGGAACGACTTATACTTGATATGATGAGTTGGGCGAATGTCACAGAAAAAGAACTTTATGAGAAAAAGGAAATTTCCACTGATTTTGGAGAAACTTTATCATGGAAATATCTATGTTATGTTAGAGAAAATCCCATATCATGGAATGTTCCTACGGAAATTTTGTATGCAGGAAATGATAATCTCACGTCACGTCAAACGGTTGATAGATTTGTTAATAATCATAATTCAAACCTTACCGTAATGGAAAACGGAGAACATTGGTTTCATACAGAAGAACAGCTTGCTTTTTTGGATAACTGGATGAAAAAAGCAGTATTCAAAAAGAATGAAGATGGTGTAAAAGACACCGATTGAGTTGAAAAAATATATGTTGTGATAAGATATTTATAATGGAGGAATACGTAATGGCTTTCAAATTAGACAGTGTTGTGCCTTGGGGCAGAAATCTGGAAGAATATAAGTTGATGTTTGGATTAGATGACAGTGATATGTCTCGACAGAGGGGCAAGATAATAGAGCCCCTCTTCTTTGACAGATCATCATATTTTCTTAATCAGCTTTTTTCTCCCAAAAAGTCCAATGAATCAAAGGCTTGAAACCTATCTTTTCATAAAATGTATTACCACCGCCAGTCATATGTGTTGCGCCTAAGGGTTTAAGCTTGCGGTAATGCTCTGAAAGTGCCGCCGCTGCCAAGCCTTTCTTTCGATATTTTGGAATAGTACATAGTGGTTCCATATAAGCGAGATGATTTTCTGGCGTCCACCACATACCTGCATAACAGACATACTCCCCCTCGTCATTTTCAATGACAATCGAATCCTCTGGATTCATGTGCGGTGCCATTAACATATAATATCCATGCTCAGCATCGCCATCCCAAGGACCTTCCTCTTTTTCATGGTCAAAACCTTTTCAACAGCATTCCGCTATTTTTTCTACGGAGAGCTTTTTAGACTCCACGAAATGAAATCCATCCGGCAACGAATAATTAAGTGATTGTTCAAAGTCGAAGACTTTCTCTATATAGCCAGAAGATTGTTGGAAACCAATTTTTGCTGCTGCTTCTTTAACTGCATTTTGCCCATCAAAAATCACAAATCTGAGATGACCATCTACACGTGGCATAAATGAAACTGCATACATAACCATCTCATCCGCCAACTTCTCATAGCCCGGACGCAGACTGAAATACACATCATTTACAGGATTTTCATAAAAGACAAGACCTACTATACGTCCATTATCCTCCCAAAGTTTCCAGCGATGTACTAAAGATTTATCCATCCAGTCACTAGAGAGTGCATATTCCAAAAACGGAGCAGGAACACCATTTCTCCAATCTTTTTCATATACCTCAATCATAAACTGATAAACATCCATAAAATCACATAAAACTCTAAAGTTTCTTGAAATTATTTTAGTCATAAACACATCCTCCTCATACATAATATACGTTATTATAAGAAAAATATTATGTACAGGCAAGTAGTAAGAATAGTTATAATCAATATTACCACAAAAAGACGCCTGCTTACGCAAGCGTCCTTTGATGTTATCCGTATATTATTTTTTTTAATGTGCTATGTGCCAGCCCGTATTGCTTCGACAGTGCATCTATGGAATATCCATTTTCATAAAGAAACTGTATTTCCTTATTCCTTTTTTGATAAAATTCACGTGAACCACTGACTGAACCCCATTCCTTTTTGGTTGATGTTTTGGGAATATATAACACATCTCCATCAATGTACGTTTGAATCTCTTTTAATAATTCCTTTGGAAGTATTTCTGCTGCATTTGTATATTTCATTCTTACCGCTCCTTATTTATTTTTTATAAATAAAGTGCAGATACAGCAGAACATATAGTGTTATTCGCCCATGCAGATTGCTATATGTCTGCTATTCTGCATGGGCAAAGGTGCTCTTGTCCCCATTTTGATATAATGCTCGAATTTTTCTTTTCATAGAACATTGCTCCTTTCAACTTTTCTTTGATACCAATGCACATATATGTCTATACACAAACACATTATATCATAAATTTCTACATTTTACATAAGTTTACCATAATTCCAAACTATCCTCCGCATCAACCCACATTTGCAAGTTACCGTCAAGGGCTAATCGGGCATGCTCAAGTGGTTCTTCTATTGCCAGTGCATCTAAAGCACATTGAGGGCAGAGAGTTGTCCGTAATCTTTCTTCTGCTACATTACAGTCAATCCGAAGAAGATATCCATCAAAGGTGGTTACATCAACACTATTGTGATACATATTATATTTTGCATATATGAATTTCATATCTTATCTGCCCCTTCTTTACTAATTGAATTTTCGGAGAAATTAAGAAAGCATTTCAATCAGTTCTTTTTGCCTGATTTATTTTGTGTTATAATTTGTTACAGATTTTCCTTTTCCTTATTTTTGCCCGTATGAGTTTGTAACAGCAGGAGAAAGGGTTAGAGCAATTTACGGTAACAAAATATAATAGTTATTAAATCCCTTAGATTTTGTGAAAACCCAATCGGAATTTTTATAGCAAATCTCAAACAAAATAGTTTAAGATATAGAGTGAACTTGCCGATATAGGACATAGGATGGATTCTAAGGGAATTGTAATTGGACAGGAAATATATCTCAAAGAATAGTGTATATTACATAAATCAAATTTTGAAGAGATTAGAAACTCTGAAATTGAATTATACAAGTTATAGGAAGGAAGAAATGATAGAGATTAAAGCGGTAAATCATGACAATTGGATGGAGTGCATAGAACTGGAGGTAAATGATGCACAGCGTCAGTTTGTGAATCCGAATATATTTAGCCTGGCAGAAGCATATGCGCATTCAGATGCTAATGCAAAGGATGCAGAAGAATATTATAGATGCATACCATTTGCTATATACAGTGAAAATAATATGGTTGGATTTGCTATGATCACATATGAAAAAGAATGTGATTTTGATGATAAGCCTACATACGAAATATATAGAATAATGATTGATAAAAGGTATCAGGGAAATGGGTATGGGAGACAAGCAATAGAATTACTTATCAACTATATAAAAACATTTCCATATGGACAGGTGGATGTAATAACAGTTGAGTGGCATCCTGATAATGTAGTATCAGAAAAAATATTTTTAGGGTATGGATTTTCTAAAGTTGGAAATGAAGAAGATGGCGCTGTTGTTGCAAGGCTTGCTATAAATAGAGCGCCGTAAAGGGAAAATCTGGGGCGTGACCGAAATTTACATGATATTGTGAATGTAGTTGGTATTTTCCATCAGTTAGAGAATTATCAAAGAAAGATGTAGGTGAGGTAATGGATATTTCAATTAGAACCGAGCTGCAAAAGGATCATCGAAGAGTTGAAGAAATAACAAGAGCTGCATTTTCATATCCTGAAAGAATTGAAAGGGGTGGTATTGGATGCCCGTATGAACACTGGATGGTTCATGAGTTACGGAGGCAGGATGGTATCCCCCGAATTAAGTTTAGTTGCGGAAGTTGATAATATTGTTATTGGACATATTATCTGTAGCAAAGCAGAGGTGAGAACTTTCGATAGTATTATTCCTGTTTTGAATTTTGGACCGCTTAGTGTATTGCCTGAGTATCAACGGAAAGGTGTTGGAAAAGCACTCATCAAGAGTATGATATGTAAGGCGGCTGAATTGGGATTTGGGGCAATTTTGTTTTTTGGAAGACCAGAGTATTATCCTCAATTTGGGTTCAAAGAGGCTTCTGCATGGCAGATTACCGATTCGGATGGGTATAGTTATCCGGCATTTATGGGAATGGAACTTATTTCTGGTTATCTATCATATGCAAAGGGTGGAAAATATTATGAATCGGATATTTATGATGATAGCCTTAATCGTAATAAAGTAAAAGACTTTGATATGGAATTCTTGCTCCGATAATCGTTGCGGTTGTATTTTCATTTTATCATGGGTGGTTACCTTGTTAAATTAGAGCGACAACTTCCAGTTCATCGAGGAGTAAAACTGAATAAAAATCGGAATTTATGGAGGTGAGGGAAATATATGTGGTTTTGGTGGTTTATATTTGTTTGTGATTTACTTATTCCAATTCTAATGATAACTGCTGGTAATATGATGTGGAAACATGCTCCTAAAAAAATCAATGGAATAATTGGTTATCGAACGGCACGTTCTATGAAGAATATAGACACATGGAATTTTGCACAGGAACATTGTGGTAGGTTATGGTGGAAAATCGGCTGGATTATGTTGATACCGTCATTTGTTATCCACTTCCCTTTTTACCATAGTTCAGAGAATATGATTGGAATCGTTGCGGCAATTCTATGCACAATACAATGTCTGGTTTTAGTATTAGCTATTTTCTCAACAGAACGAGCTTTAAAAAAAACATTTACCGAGGAGGGAGTAAAACGCTAAATTCCTGTTTGATGGGATGGAAAAATCGGGTTTTAGGAAGGAGTTAATATGCAGCAAATATATTTACATGGTTTAGGACAAACTTAGAGGAGTGCTTACGGGATATGAAGGAATACAACATAAAAATTGGTACAGCCTTTCTTTTGGTAGCTGCTTATTTTGGAGTTATGATTTTTTACATATTTTTAGACGTGGCGGTTTGGAGGAAAGTTTTTCCTGATTTTTCAAACATAAAATAAATATTATTACTATAGCGATATGTATATGTGTTTTTGTCGTGTTTCTAAAAAGAAGGACAGGCTATCAAATGCAGTTGTTATCTAACATAGATTTTACAAGAATTATTTTAGCGATTGGATGTTCGGTTCTGTTTTTTCTATTATTAGATAAGTGCCTAGATCCAATTTTTGAGAGCATTTTCCCTCAAAGTGAACAAGATTATCAAGAAATGATACAAAGTTTAATCAAATCTCCAATGACAAGCTTGATACAGGTATGCGTGCTTGCTCCTATTGTTGAAGAAATACTTATGAGGGGAGTTGTTTTAGGTGGATTAAAAAAATCTTATGGATGTGTAACAGCTCTATTGATTTCAGCTACACTTTTTGCATTTTTACACTTTAATATGGTGCAAACTTTGTCAGCGTTTGTATGTGGTATTGTTTTGGGCTTGCTCTATATAAAGAAAGATTCTATATTTTGTTGTATGCTGGCACACTGTGGATATAATCTGATTTCCTATATTGTTATGATATATCCTCATATCAAATGAAAGGGATACAAATAGGTAATATGCGAAGATGATTAGCTATTCATTAAGAATGAGGTTTCATCAGACAAAATATGAAAATTATCGGTGTGCTTAATGTACGGATTGGAGATTTTAGATGGTTGGTATTTATTTTAGCGGAACAGGAAATTCTAGATATGCCTTGGAGCTTTTTCTTGGCAAATATGATGAATCAGCGAAAGCATTTGCAATAGAAACGGAAAACATAGACAGTTATATAAAAAACAATGAAGAAATTGTTTTTAGTTATTCTGTACAGTATAGCAATATTCCGAAAATGCTGAAGGATTTTGTGGACAGATATCAACATCTATGGCAAGGTAAAAAAATCTTTGTAATAGCAACGATGGGAATGTTTAGTGGAGATGGAGCAGGTATTCTGGCTCGTCGGCTTCGTAAGTATGGAGCGCAAATCACAGGCGGCTTACATTTGAAGATGCCGGACAGCATAGCTGATGTAAAGGCATTGAAGCGTCCCATAGAGAAAAATGTGGAACTTGTGAAAGTGGCAGAAAAGAAGATAAACAATGCAGTACGTGATATGAAAAATGGAAAACCGCCACAAGAAGGTATTGGCTTGCTATATCATTTTGCCGGCTTGTTTGGGCAACGCCTGTGGTTTTACAATAAAACGAAGAAATATACAGACAAAGTAAATGTTGATACACAAAAGTGTATTGGTTGTGGTAAATGTGTGGAGGCATGCCCAATGCAAAATCTCAATATTGAAAATAGTTTTGCTAAAGCAGAGAATAGATGTACCATGTGTTATCGGTGTATCAACATTTGTCCAAAGCAAGCGATTACACTGTTGGGGAAAAGTATTGTAGAGCAGGGAACGATAGAAAAATATTTATGAGAATAAGTGTTCATATATAGTGACTGAAAAATTAAAGAGATAATTAATTTGTAAGAAGAAAAACTTTGTGTTTTATATTTTGGAGAATATAACATGATTATAGTAAAAGCAGAAAAAGAGGATTTACAGAAAATACTGGACTTGCAGTATCTTGCCTATCAAAGTGAGGCAAGGCTTTTTGATAACCAAGATATTCCACCATTAAAACAAACCTTGGCTGATGTGGAAAATGAATATCAAAAAGGTCTCATTTTGAAAGCGTTAGATGAAGACAAAACCATTGTAGGTTCTGTAAGAGCATTTTGTGATAACGGGACTGTTTATATTGGAAAATTGATGGTTCATCCATCAAAACAGGGACAAGGGATAGGAACACAACTTTTGCTTGCAATGGAAAAGCAATATCCAAAACAAAGATACGAGCTATTTACCAGTACCAGAAGCGAAAAGAATATAGCATTATATAGAAAGCTTGGTTATAAAATCTTTAATGAGGAACAGGTTACGGAAGAATTGAAGTTTGTGTACATGGAAAAGCTACAGAATAAAATAACTTGGTAGTTGTCAACTGGAAAGGAGAATAACAATGATTGTAAAAGGCATAGGTGCGACAACACATTTAGATAAGCATAATTGTAGGATTGCAAAAGAGGCGTTAGAAAGTGCAATAAAAGATATTAATAAAGGAATGTATGCAATTGGAGTAGGAATTGAACATGATTCTTCTATTATGCCGATTGGTAAAGTGGTAAGCGGACAGTTAGTTGAATTAGATGATGGAGAGTATGGAATAGAAATAGAACAAGAGTTATTTGATGAATATCGAATATTTAGCAATAAAGCGAATGAAAAATGGTATATTAGTGAGAGCAAGAGGGATTCTCGTCCTTTTGCAGACACACAAACTGAAAACATTAAGAATATAAAAGTTTCTATTGATCCAGTTAATTTTTCGAAAAAGAATTATGAAATCTTAATGGATTTTTATGAGAAAGACTGTTTGCTTGATACAGAATGCTTTATGAGAAAATCAGTTATTCCTGATCCAGAAATAATACTTACATTGGTAACAGGAACAATAGCTGTAATGACAGGAAAAAAAGTTACTGAAAAAGTCACCGAACAAGTAGCAGATGATATTGTAAAGATTTATGAATTAATTAGAAAAATTGTACTGGAAACAGTTAAGCGTTGCAAAGAAGGAAACCGACCGGTTACATATATAATTAGAGAAAACAATTCTTATTTATTAGAATTGCTTGTTGTTACTGAGAAACCTGATATTTTGTTTGACGCGGTGCAAGAAGAAAAAATGCGTCAAATTGAAATAGAAATTGAGAAATTTTTAGATACTTTTGATGTTAATATAGCTAAAATACAATGTATATATGATGTGGAAAAACAAAAATGGCTAGTTAATTATGTTTCTACTAACGATGGCAAGGTAATTGGGAGCGAAAAATGTTACAAAAAGACAGTAGTACTCGCAAAAAGGCTTGAGGCAGGAATGTTAAATGCGGGAAATGAAGATACACTTTACAAAAAAGATAGTTGATAATATGAATGAAAATAGGTATAATAAAAGAGAGTAAGGAAAGTAAGGAAAGCACTGAAGGGAGGTTTTTATATGGAACTAGCAAAGGTTACATCAAAAGGTCAGATTACAATACCAATAGAAATTAGAAAAAAGTTAGGAATCAAAGAGGGGAGTAAAGTGCTTTTTTTGGAGGAAGCGGGACGAGTATATTTGACAAATTCCTCTATGGAGGCACTGCGAGAAGCTCAAGCTGCATTTGCAGGAGAGGCAGAGAGGCTTGGCTTGGAGACAGATGAAGATGTTGTGGCGTTGGTTAAGGAGATGCGGAAGGAAAAAACGGTGAAATAATTGCGGATAATGGTTGATACAAATGTACTGATTTCATTATTGGTGTTTTCTAGTAAAAAAATGAACCAGATGATGGAGTGCATTTTTACAGAACATCAGTTGGTTCTTTCTTCGTATATTGTAGAAGAATTAAAGGATGTTGTTAGAAGAAAATTTGCTGACAAAGCTGGAGTCGTAGATACATTGCTTGCTAAGATGAATTATGAGTATGTGTACACACCGGATATATTAGATGAAACACTATTTGAAATCAGAGATGTGAAAGATTATCCGGTTCTTTATACGGCGATATTGGAAGATGTGGATATTCTTGTGACAGGGGATAGTGATTTTAGTGATGTGGACGTTGAAAAGCCAGAGATTTTGACACCAGCGGAGTTCTGGGAGAGATGTTTTGATGAAAGAGATAGGTGAGTTTATGGACAAACTTCTGCAAATTGATAAGCAAATATTAAATATTGACAAGGTTATATGTAGACATATAAGTAATTTGAGCAATTCAACAAGAGGAGAAATCTCTCAAGATATATTGTCGCAGTTAAGACATTTTGTTGAACATATTATGTTGAAAATATATGCCAATGGTAGCGATATTGAAGATACACAAGATAATGTTAAACTGGCTGTAAAATATGCTAAAAGTGAAGATTTTTTGAGACACTTATCTCGATTTCATCATTTTTTGCAGGTGTCTGTATCACATCGGACTTTGGAGGAAGAGAATTCGGAGCGGCTAATGCTGAAATATTACGAATATCTTCTTAGAATTAAAATATTACTACATGATAAATATTCTCTTGATGTTCTGGTTAATTTGGAACAATTTCCGATTGCAACAGATGAGAGTTTGAATGAGTATTATTTCAAAATATCAAGCCATTTTTTTACAATAATAAAATATATTATGAAGTGGCATTTATTCCAGCGAATGATAAAGCAAGTAAAACAGATAGGATAATTGCGTTTACGGAATTAGAGATAACAGATTTTTATGCTGTAAAATTGTCTATAGAAGATGATTATATAGAAATATTTGATAAGCATATGCCCATAAGAATTATTTTAGATTGGGAAGTAAGCATTCGCCCATGTGAATTTAAAAATTTCAACAAGTTAATAAATAATCAGTCTAGATTAATTGGAAAAGCGGAGGGACGTAATCTTGCTAAATATCTGACAGAAACAGGAAGGAGTTTAGCAGAGATAGTTGTTTATTCAGATGAAATGTATAATAATGTACGTAATCTGATTGTGCCGAATACAGAAGCATATCATTTTTTTGATTTGTTAGATTATTGTAGGGAACTTATTAATAAGCAAGGAGCAGGTTGCAATGTTTTAAGATATTTGCTTCATCATATGAATAATCGAGTTATTAAAGAGCAATATCACGAGAGTTTTAAGAAGGATTATTATACTGGAAGATGGGAATATTTGGGTGGAAATAATTGGATTTCTAATTTGTATTTAGCAAATGAATGTCTTCCGTTTGATACAATGCCGTTTTGTTCGGGTTTGAAAAAACATGTTCCAAGTTTATCGGATTTATTAATAGCATTGGATGCAGATGGACGTGAACATGAATTTATGGCAAGAGTTATAAAGAATAATACAGAACAAAAGGGAATGCTGTATACTCAGTTAGAAAAGGTGGGAGAAAAGTATAGACTTGGTAATTTTGAAGACGTAGAGACATTAAAAAATGTATATAATAAAAATCTACCGAATACTAAGAAACAACAAGCACGTAAATTGATTATAGATAGAGGATATATATTTATTGAAGCATATAGAGATGATACTGTATATATAATCAAAACCATTAAAGGTTTGACTCAAAGTGGTGTGGATAATTATTCAAATGCTGCAAGAAATTGGATTGAAAATAATGATTATAATATATCAGAAGAAAAGAAAAAAGCACTGGAAACAATGTTTGATAAATCTCATGTGTCGGTAATATATGGAGCGGCAGGAACAGGAAAAACTACATTCATTAATTATATTTCTAGCTTTTTAAAAGAATATTCGAAATTGTATTTAGCATATACAAAACCAGCTGTTAATAATCTGAAGAGAAAGGTTGTGGCAACATCGGATTGTGAATTTCTGACTATTTCAAAGTTTAATAATAAATACAATGACGATATAAAAAGGGAATATGATATTATATTCATGGATGAGTGCAGTACGATTAACAATAAGGAAATGAGAGAATTTCTGGAACTGGCTAAGTTTAAATTACTTGTTTTAGTTGGGGATACTTATCAGATAGAGGCAATAGAATTTGGGAATTGGTTTGATGCAATACGTGGTTTTCTTCCGGCAACTGCAATATGTGAGTTAGTAAAGCCCTATAGAAGTAATAGTAAGCAGTTGCAGGCACTATGGGATAATGTTCGTAAAATGGAGGATGATATTTTAGACCGACTACAAGCAGGAGGGTATTCGGCTAACCTAGATCCTTCTATTTTAAATCCTGCATCAGAAAATGAGATTATTTTGTGTTTAAATTATGGTGGATTATATGGAATAAACAATATAAATCATTTTATGCAAGAAAACAACAATAGGAAAGAGATACAGAGAGGAATACAGAGGTATAAAGTTGGAGATCCAATTTTATTTAATGATTCAGCCGATGCATTTTTTACAAAAAGTAAGGAGCAAATTCCCATTATTCATAACAATATGAAGGGGAAGATTGTTGATTTTAGGCTTTTGGAAGCTGGCAAAGTAACGGAACGAGTTCAATTTGATATAGAAATTGAAAGGCCATTGATGAATTTAGATAACGAAAATGTAGATTTTCAAGTTGTAGGTGTATCAGAGAAGGGAAACTCTATAATTAGATTTGAGGTTTATAAGAATAAAAGCACAGATGAGGATGATGATAACGTGTCAAAAAATATAGTGCCATTTCAAATAGCATATGCGGTATCAATTCATAAAGCACAGGGTTTAGAGTATGATTCTGTTAAGATTATAATAACAGATGATATTGATGAACTAATAACGCATAGTATTTTTTACACTGCTATAACAAGAGCGAGGGAAAAACTGAAAATCTATTGGACGCAATCTGTTGAAAAGAAAGTTTTAGATAGAATAGAACCGAAAAATAATCATCAGGATATATCAATATTAAAGCAAGAAATAATGAAAAAGTAATACATAAATGTGTGTATTGAAATGGCTAAACACCTTGAACATTTCACTCATCAGAGTCATAATACCAACAGGTACATTGATACCCTTTCGTGATACCCATATGATACCTGTTTACTCTGAAAACCAAAATAATATGGAAAATATGTAAAATAAACGGTATGAAATAGTAGAAAATACGCCTAAAATATTAACAAATAAGTTAATGATTAGGGAGTTCAAGTAGTAGCTGTAAGTCTTAGAATGCCCTAAAATAGGGTGTTCTGAGGCTTTTCTTTTTGCTCTGCTACTAAATTGCTATAGCAGGACTGTGGTTGGGTCGGGCTGCTTGAGAAACAATCGCAAGAGATTGCGAGAGTTTATTGATAAAGAACGTATGTTGTGGTAATCTCAATAAAGTAGTTGGTGATATTTAAGCTATTGTGGCAAAGAGGTGCAGATGAATATGAATGCAGAAGAATATAAAATAATACATCTTCCTAAAGAACAATGGAAAAATATTCCTATACCAATGAGATATACTACAAAGGAATATTTTGATGTAAAGTTAAAAAAGATAAATAATAATTTTCGGGTTGATTTGGTAAAAACAAAATTAGATGAACCTATTTCACATTATCCAGAGGAGTATGATTTTCCGGATAAGTTGTATCAGGAACATTGGGAAAAGGCGTATGCATGGGGAATTGTAGAAGAAAATGATGGTAAGCAGGAACTGATTGCCTGTATTGAGACTTGCCCGGAAGAGTGGTCTAACAGGCTCATGGTTACAGAATTATGGGTGCATGAGAAGTTAAGAAGAAATGGCATTGGACATGCATTAATGGAAGTGGCAAAACAACAGGCGAATTTAGAGCACAGACGAGCAATTATTTTGGAAACACAGTCTTGTAATGTGCCAGCGATAAGTTTTTATCTGCAGGAAGGGTTTGAACTGATTGGTTTTGATAGCTGCTGCTATTCTAACAGGGATATAGATAGAAAGGAAGTGCGGCTTGATTTGGGATATTTCCCGAGAAAAAATAAGGTGGACAAAGGAGATATTATTGGGGAAGAGACCTGAGAAGAATATCATAAAGTAGAAGAAGCCGCTTTGCAAGCATTTTTGGAATAAGCATCATCTAGGATGCGATGAGCATTTATTGATTTAGACTCTGATAGTAAAAGTGCCTTAGAAGGAGTTGCCAGTGTCAATGAAGAACCTTTTACGGATGACTGGGGACAGCATCTGACAGCATGGTCGCCTGTTGAATGCGATGGGAAAGCAGTCGCTGTTGTTGGCGTTGATGTGAGCTATGACAGTGTGCAAAAAAGCCTGAATAATGTTAGATTTCTGGTTTTCATCATATGCGTATTGATTTATATCGTGATAATTATTACAATGTTTTTCATATCTATGCGTCTATCCAAAGGATTTAAGATAATCAATCAAAAGATTAAAGATCTGACGGATGGCTCAGGAGATTTGACTAAGAAAATTGAGGATAAAAGCGGAACGGAATTTGAAGTGATTGCGGATAATCTCAATAAATTCATTGTTGAGATACAGAAGTTGGTCATGCAAGTTGGCACGAGAACAGCAGATATTTATACATCAATGCAGCAAATGCAAAATGATGTAACAAATTCCTATGAAAACGCCAGCGGAATCAGCAAAGAGGCAGAGAAACACAAAATAACATCCAAAGCACCATGGATGATGTAAATTCAAGGAATGAACTGGTGCTTGATATCAAGAAAAAAGCCGACAATATTCAATCAGAAACTTCTGAAAAAGACAAAATATTCAGAAAGTGGTTCAGCCCCAGCAGACCAAAATATTGAAGTCTCTCATATTTCAGATTTGACACAGGATATTTTAAACATTGCTTCACAAACGAATCTGTTAACCTTAAATGCATCCATTGAAGCAGCGAGAGCAGGGGAAGCAGGCAAGAACTCTGCTGTGGTTGCGGATGAAATGAGAGATATTCATCAGGAGACGGGTAAGATTTTTATTGCAGAAGAGTATATGCGAAATACATACAAAAGTGTCTTAAAATCACATAGATGAGAAAGTTCGAGTGAGGAATTTTCATTATTTGCAGAATGATTTCATGCATGGAATAATTGTCCTCATAGAATAATTTTACTTCATAAACATAATAAAACCTTACTGATTTTCAGAATTGAAAACTGAATATCGGTAAGGTTTTTGTTTACAAACTATTTTTAATGTGGTTGTAAATATTGAGTCCTTGTTTTTGACCATATTTTGCAATTATGGATCTGTAAATGGTTTGTTTGGCGTTTTTTTCATCATGGTGTCTGCAGATAAGCGAAGCAACATAGGAAATAGTGTTATTGTCGTAGGAGGCTTTGCTTAATGCTTTCTGTATTATGGTGTTAAGCTGGGAGGTGGTAGATGCCTTAGGTGGTGTATCGGGAGCATATCTCTTTATTATTGGTTTAATAATTTGGTATATTTCAATGTAATTAGTATATGTTGCTCTTAATTCGTTATGGACGTCATTAGAAAAATGTTCGCTGCCATAATGTTTTGATACAATGGAGGCAACTGTGTTACTGACCATTTTATCGTATCCGGAGGTACTAATACTACGTTGGATTTCAGTATTAAGCTGTGTTTTTTGGGTAGAACATATCTTTTTATTTGATGTCGAGGTTGCTTTAGCTGTAGTAAGCTTTTTGGTAGGGGAATCAATTTTAAGTTGACGTGTAATGCTTGCGGAATTGAGCCCTTTGAAAAACGAAATAATGTTATCATAGTCATTATCCTTACTAACGATTATATATTTACAATTTTGAGAATTGTTTTTTCCGATCAAGTAGCCTAAATAAGCGATGAGGTGCATATCCAATGATTGTTTTCCGGCGGGGATAATATGTGTATTAAAATCAGCATCATTAAAGATCGTGAGACTATCCATTCTGATTTTTAGAGCGTTTTCCGTGGAAAAAATGTGTATATGGTCATGACTTCCCAATTGTTTTGAACAGGCTAGCCCAGCATCATTCACATTTTCATAATCTATTAAATAAAATGTTTCAATATTAGTCATGGTACATCTCCTTTCCCCATGTACGTGGGGATTGCTTACTGTTTTTTGCGTTGTTTCATTTTATACTGGTAGGTCTCCCGTTTTGGATAGGTATAACGCCATTCGTCATATTCTTCCCTGCTGATTTCGCCATTTTCTAACATGGCAGATTGTTTCTGCCATGCCCGGAGCATGGTGTTCACCTCTGAATGGAGAGGTGCGATGGAATGGTCGAGGGACAGGCAGACTTCTCCCTCCTTTTCGGATATTTTGAATCCGTATATATCTTCCAGTGCAAAGAGAGTGTGCAGCAGTCCGAAATGGGTGTCTATGTCCGGCACAGTGAGTGCTTTTGGTGAGACACCGAGGATGTCAGCCATCATCTCTACAAGGTCATGCTTAGGCACTCTTGCCTCGGATTCGTATTGTGCTATACGCACATCAGAAGTTCTTTCTAAAAAACCGAGCTGTTCCCCAAGCTGTTTCTGTGTCATGCCTTTACGCTTGCGGAAAAATTTGATACGTTGTCCGATTGCCATAATTACCTCATTTCTGCACTGTTTTTTGTGCATAAGCAAATTGTGTCAAGCCATGATTGGCTTTACAGTGCGCAGACACAATTTGCCGCATGAAATGTATTTTGTTTCATGCTCTAACCAGCCCTAAATTAATCTGTTTAGAAACAGTATAACATGAGCCAATGAGGATAGCAAGAGGAAATTAAACAAAAAAATTTAACATTTTCTGAAAACTGCTTGGCTTAATGATAAATGTATAGCATTATAGGAAACACAAAAAGATTTTATAAGTCCATAAAAAAATCGCCAAACAAAATCTATGTTTTGTGTAGGAAGAATGCAAGAACCGCATTCTTCGGATGGCAGACAACCAGAAAAGGGGATGTTGTTTTATTTATTAAAAGAGGATGGGTGAGATACATTCGCAACAATATGCGAATGTTCATTGAAAGTAGGCGTGTATTGTGGTATTCTTAATAAGGTGTAGTTTATAGAGAAAAACGGAGCGAGAAAGCAATGCAAGCGATTATAAAAAAGGCAACGATTGGGGATGCAAAAACAATTGCAGGTTTAGCAATACAGATGTGGAAATCGAATACTGTTGGAGAACTAACAGAGGAATTTAGCGATTATATAAGTAAGGGTAATTGCGTGGTTGTCCTTGCTATGTTGGATGATTGTGCTATCGGTTTTGCACAATGTGGGTTGAGGCACGATTATGTGGAAGGAACAGATACCAGTCCGGTAGGATATTTGGAGGGTATTTTTGTTGAGGAAGATTATAGAAAAAACGGATTGGCAAAAGATATGCTGGATGCCTGCCAGAAATGGGCAAAGGAACAGGGGTGTACGGAATTTGCCAGTGATTGTGAACTGGTAAATGAAGATAGTCTGAAATTTCATTTAAGGATGGGATTTGAAGAAGCAAATAGAATCATTTGTTTTACGAAGAAGTTATGGTGATGAAAATGAATCATGTAATACACATTTATGGAGCATCGGGTTCTGGAACTTCTACATTGGGCAGAAAAATCAGTGAGGAATTAGGTTATAGATTTATGGATACAGATGATTTAGAGGAAAATTTTAAGAAGGCACGTGCGGAAATTAATTCTGTTATTGGTAGGACAGTAACCATAACTGTTGACAGACCACTAGGCAGTTACCATCCTGAACATAAGGATATGTATTATCCGATCAATTATGGTTATGTAGAAGGTGTAATGGCGTCAGATGGAGAAGAACAAGATGCTTACATTTTAGGTTTGGATGTCGCAGTAGAAAAATTCACAGGGACGATTATCGCAGTTGTACATAGAAATGATGACGTAGAAGAGAAATGGGTCGTTGTACCTAAAGGGATGACTTTTACGAAGGAAGAAATCAGGAAACAGGTTGATTTTCAGGAGCAGTATTTTGATAGTGAGATTGTGATGTAGAAATTTTAGATCGGATAAATGGTGATATTAAGATGAAATTATTATATGGAACCGGTAATCCGGCGAAATTATCCGCAATGAACAGTAGGCTTGAACAGTTAGACATAGAATTGATTGGTTTAAATGATTTAAAAGTAGAAGGTTACAGCTTTCCAAAGGTATCGGAGAATGGTAATACGCCACTTGAAAATGCAAGGCTGAAAGCATTGGCATATTATGAAGCCTTTCATATGCCGGTGTTTTCCTGTGATTCGGGATTGTATTTTGATGATGTACCAAATGAGGTTCAGCCGGGTGTGCATGTTCGAAATGTAAATGGAAAATGTTTGTCAGATGAAGAAATGATAGAATATTATACAGGTTTGGTAAAAAGATATGGAAATCTCGTGGCAAGGTATAGGAATGCAATTTGTTTCGTAATTAGCTATGGATATTGGAGATTGGTGCGATGATAGAAAGTGCAATAAAATATATCAAGGAAATATTTGCTGATGACTGCAGTGGACATGACTATCATCACACCATGAGGGTCTATCATAGTGGACATGTTCAGATACCTCCTTTTTGGTGTCTAGATTATTGTAATACATAGTTACTTTTCGTGTTGACTTATTTAATATAAATCCAGAATGAAGATGAGTTACTTGCTGGATTGGGTGACAGAAAAAAGTATAATTGTAATTACAAGATTTATTATGTGATAGAGGAGGGACACCATTTATATAGTTAGAATTTTGCATATGTTGGTTGATAGTAAAGCATATCCACGTATAGAACGTCAGCGACAGAGGTTCTAAGTGGATATGTTTTTTGCCCTTGACCTTGCCCTTAGGGCAAGGTTTATACTAAAATCAAGATTAATCGAAATGCATTAATTTAATACAAAAAAATGCTCCCGGGAACCTTATTTACAAGGAGGATTATAATGAATCAATGTTATACTATCGGCCAGTTGGCAAAGCTTGCAGGAATTTCCATCAAAACCCTGCGCGTTTATGAGCACAAGGGCTTACTTTTACCGGAACGTAACGGAGAAAACAGCTATCGCATGTATGGCGAGGATGCGGTAAAAACCCTAGAGAAAATCCAGTTGATGAAATGTTTGGACTTTTCTCTTGATCAGATTGCAGACTTTTTGCAGTTGTATGAAAATGTCAGCCGGGAAAATATGTTGCTGGGGCAGAAACGTCTGCTGGAAAAGAAAAGGGAACAGTTAAATACTGTGATTGCCCACGTAGAGCGAGCGGTACAGGAGTGCAGAATTGAGGAACAGGATAGTAACGCTTTTCTAAAAGCTCTTGGACTTATTGTAAGAAATCAGCGGGCAGACGAATTGGTAGGGCGTCTGAAACTGCATGCGGATGAACCTCGTGGCTGGTCAAGGTTTATTTTTGATACAGCAGAATTAAAAAAAGGTATGCGGGTATTGGACGCCGGTGCAGGTTATGGAAACTTGTGGCGATATAACCAAGAGCGTTTGCCGAAACAACTGAATGTAATCTGTGTAGATAAGCACAACACCCATATGGATACCTTCTGTACCTATATCAGAGAACGGGAATCGGAAGGATGTTTGGCAGATAGTGAGTTTTTCTTTGTCTGGGAGGATTTAGAGACTATGCTCCTGAATGGGTGTTATGACCGTATTTTCTTTGATCATGTGGCGTCCCATATTAGTGACCGGAACGCCCTGTACCGGAAATTTTCTTCTGTGCTTTCTGAGACAGGTGTTTTTATCTGTACCTGGGGAGGTTTGCTTTTTTATGAAAAGCTGCAACCATTATTGCATGATTTTTTTGAAGAGTGTACTGAATTGGATGAGTTATACCACAAGCACAGAACTCATATGGAAGACTTGGAAAAAGAACTGTATGCGGTATTTCCTACGGTAAAAAGACATGCGTATGTAATTACACTTAACTTTGCCACGGCAGAGGAATTTATGGAATACATTCAACAGGTATGCCGTCCGGTGAGAGAACGTTTGGAGATTAGGAGAAGAGACTTTCTAGAGTTTTTAGAGCAGTTTAAGAATGAGCAGGGACAGTTTACATTTGAGAGAGACACCTATCTGTATTGCTGTAGGAAGGAGGTGTAGGTCATGCCGTCCAGAATGATTCACTACCTGATTGCAGAAAAAGTGGCCGAACAGGTGGAAATTGAAAATCTGAACCGATTTAAACTCAGTTCCTTATGTCCGGATATGTCTTGTCATGAGGACGATTCTAAACATCGCACCCATTATTTTGAAGTTCATGGAGATAAGCAGGGCGGAAACTGGATGACCTTTGTGACAAGGTATGCGGAAAAAATGAAACAGGATGAATTATATATGGGAATTTTGTGTCATCTGATTACGGATATGGTCTGGTTTCATGAGATAATGGAAACGCAGATACGCTCCAAAGTAAAGTCGAAGAAAGAACGTCAGGCAATGTATCAAAAGGGGTATGTGGACTTCCATCGATTAAACTATATTTTACGGAACGAGTTTGGGTTGGTATATAATCTGAGGGAGGATAGAAATCTGGAATTGGAAGGGCTTCATCCGGAGCTTTATGATGAAGTGATGCAGGGATTATATCAGGATTTCTTTGAAGATCCGGCGGCAGAAAAGGATGAACTGGAAGTATACACATACGATATTAGTTTGGAATGCATCCAATTGTGTATCGAAGAGTGTGTTAATGCCATAATAGCATTTCGCAAAGGAGAAGAACTGATACATCCGGAGAAGTATTATGTTCCAATTTACTAGATAACACCATTTTTTGAGAGCGTTTCAAGTTTTGAGGTTACACAAAACTTGAAACGCTCTCCTGCATGATTATATATTATGTTGAGTATAGGCTCTTTAACTATAGTAAATTTAGAATTAGAATATAATTTTATTGGTTAAAATGACGTCTTTTATCCGAAAGTCCAAGAAGATAATCTACGGAAACGTCATAATATTCAGCCAGTTTGATGGCTGCCCAAACAGGGATTTCTCGTTCTCCTTTTTCATATCTACGATAAACTTCCCTTTGACAGTGAAGTATTTTAGCAATTTCAAGTTGTGTTTTATCCGCATCAAAACGTAAATCTTCAATGCGATTTGGTCTATCCATAAAATCACCTCTTGATAATACTACCAAATAGTGGCATAATAAGAGAGGATATGCTACTATTTGGTGGCAAGTAAATTTTAGGAGGTATTCAGATGGATTGTGGACAATATTCTGTTTGGTATGAACAGGCAAAGAAAAGTATGGATGTGGAGAAGATAACGAAGCATTATTTGAAAAACCATGAAGTGGTAGAGGATTATCTGACTTATATTCAGAATGAAGAAAATGCAAAGAATGGTTTGATACATCAGTTATTAGACGTAGGATTTGATAATACAGATATTGAGGATATCATGTTTCGATATGGAGGAGCAATTCAGAATATCTATTTAGAACTGGGATTGAAAATAGGAGCGAGACTGGGAGCAGAATATATGGTTCGCAATAGATGTAAATAAATGTAGTGAATTAGAGTTAGCTTTTGGGGAATGGAGAGCGTTTTGCGGTCAATCCGACTAGATAGTCCAGCGATACATCATAGTATTCAGCCAGTTTAATAGCAGCCCAAAGAGGAAGTTCTCGTTCTCCTTTTTCATAGCGACGATAAACTTCCCTTTGACAGACTAGTATATCAGCAATTTGCTGTTGTGTTTTGTCAGCATCAATGCGTAAATTTTCAATTCGGTTTGTATAAAACATGATGTCACCTCAAAGTTATGTTACCAAACAGTTGCATTGAATATGCGGATATGCTACTAAATGGTTACATAAAAAGGAAAGGAAGTAGAGTATGAATAAGAATACAATAAAGGAATGTGAAACAAAATATTTCGCAGATATTAGCAGATATCTAGATGTACATCAATTGGTAAGTCTGATTCAGTATGGCGCGGATGCTGATGATGAAAATAGGAAATTACCTGAAAGAGAAGAAGCATCAAAGGAAAGAATGATAAATTCGGTAAAGATGCATAAATGCGACACAGAAAGAATAATTAGTGGATTTGAGGAGTATGGAAAAACAATGCAGTCTATCTATTTTGAAATAGGAGTGCAAATTGGGATTTGCCTGCAGGCGGAATTACTGCTGAAAAATGATAAACACAGAGAAAGGGAAAATAATGATAGAGACAACGTAATTTAAGGAGTAACTGTTTGATGTGATAAATGAATCCGATGAGCCTATGTTTCGAGAGGTGAAGGAGGATAAGGAATCCAGTAGGAGTTTGGGGAGAAGAAAAAGAATACAGTCGGAAGGCTGTGTTCTTTTTTTGTGGAAATGGGTGTAGAAGTTTGGTATAATAAACATATATAATTATAATGTATAGAGGGGGTTTTTTATTGAACATACCTGAGTTGAAAAAGTCAAGTCGAGTAAGAGAATTTAATTCATATAATCAAGATATTAGAGATAAGATAGTATATTTTTATTTGTTTGAGGGGAAGTCCTATCGGGAATTAGATGAAGAACTACTTAATCTTAATCCAGAGGAAAGCCGAGGGTGGCAGACAATGGGAATTTTGCAGAAATAAGTTTGGATTTTATCCCGGAAATATAGATGATATCAAAGAAATCGTGGCATTAGTTGATGAATTTTGATGCGAATGTATTAATGCATTCTCTACATTTTGTAGTGCATTGGAGAAATAGCGAAAACAGTATTTTAGATAGGATAATGAAAATGAAGATTTTACGTGGAAGTTCAGAAGACGAAATGATTTTAGAGTTTTTGAAAGCAGAAAGTACCTCTGAGCGATTTTTCCAGCAGATCAGGAATACAATAGAGAAACTTGGGCTTGATGAGAACATTATTTTTTCAGCAGATTTACAAAATGAAATCGAAAATATTAAGAGGAAGAAGTTACTAGGAGAATTTCGGGGATATGGAGCAGGAAGGGAGTTATTTGAAAATTTTCCGACCAAATTTACAGAATGGAGCTTATGCAGTTTTTCAAGACCTGATTTAGAGAAAATCAGATATATAGATTACAGCTATTGGAATGAATTGTCTGCGGGAACACGTAAGCCATTGGTGGCGGCGGAGACTATACGAAACGGAGAATTGATTTATGGTTTGAGTAATGATGGATTTTTGCATGCTGCTGAGTATATTAAGAATGGTGGTGCTTTTCCAAAGTTATTTTTTTTAACTTCTGATTATGAGAACTTTGTAATTGTGGAAGGACACTTTAGGATGACAGCGTATGCTCTTGTTCTCGAGTGCTTTAACAATGTAGAAGTTATCGTTGGCAAATGCAATAGCAAAGAATTGAATTTATGGATGTAATACAGAAAATTGAGTGATAGAAATAAAGCACTGATATTACAGATAGAAACGGATTTCTGTAAATTACTTCAAGGTGTGATATGGTTTATGGAGAAACTGATAGGATAACGAGGATTTATGGTAGAGATTTTTAGGAAGGATTGCAAAGTAGATTTTGGAGGGGACGTTATGGAAAAACAGGAAGCAATTACATTATTTCACAGTATGCATCCGAATTTTTTTGAAAATGAGGACATTCAAAGTTTATCCGAGGATTGGACATTTGAGGAAATGCTTCTTCGACTTGAAGAATTTGACACGCACAAGTATGAAAAAAAATTAGATACATCAATTACGTTTGGCTTTTTTGAGGGAAATCGTGCGGAGTTATTAAAGGTTGTGGAACAGGTCGACTCGGACTGGGCAGAGTTTTTTGGTGGGGAAGACCGAGTGTTTTGTGGTTATCATAACGGAAAAGTGGTAAGTTTTTGTCATGTTAATAATATAGGCACCTATGAGGTAAACGGACAAAAATTGAAAATTGGCGGTCCAGGCTGTGTCGGAACGCTTCCAGAGTATCGAGATAAAGGTATCGGCCTCATAATGGTGAAGAAGGCAACACAGATTTTAAAGGACGAAGGTTACGACTACAGCTATATCCATTATACTTATGTGGCACAGTGGTATGCGAAACTTGGGTATGAGACGATTTTGAAGTGGACAAAGAAGGGGATTTTGTGATTTAGATCGCAGCTTGTTTTTATTTATTGAAAAAATAAATGAATGCACAGGGAATTGAAATGAGAGAGCATGTGGCATTAGAATATGGCACAGTGCAGACAGATGCTGGCGAAATGGAGGATTGTATGGACGGAAGATTGAGAAATATGGCATCCATATATATATCAAAAGGTAATAAAATGTTGTTGCTCTACCGGCAGGGAGGCAGAGTGGTCAATGATGTCTGGGTTGGTTCTGCAGGTGGGCACTTTGAGGAATGTGACACTACGAAGAAGCAAGGGAGAAATCCGTCAGAATTATTATTTTTTTGCTGATTTGAAAGATGGTATTGACGAGAGATTTTCTTCTGATGAAGGTGTCAGCAGATGGTTTCCTTTTTCAGAATTATTATCTTTGGAAATGCCATTTACGTCAAAATATGTGATAGAACATTATCTGAATGTGGGATGCAGAACAGATATGATATATGGTGGGATTGCAGATGGCAAAAAAGTAATATTTACAGAAATGCCTGAGTTTTAAGAGGAATTCAGAATCAGTTTTTCCTTTAGTATCAAAGACATCCCGCATTTTTTTGTGGTCTGTCTGGATAAAATCCAGACAGACCACTTCTGCTTTTGCGAGACAACTGCCGTAAATCCGCATGATTATTATGTAACCAGTATTCAGATGAAATCAAGAGATTTGTCAGCTTTCCTCTTTTTCTGACCGGCTGTCCAAAACCTGCCGGATTGTTGATTTCAGCTTATCAATCTGAACTGGCTTCGTAATGTGTGCGTCCATGCCAGAGTCAATGGCATCCAGTACATCGTCCACAAAGGCATTCGCCGTCATGGCAATGATAGGGATAATTTTTGCCTCTGGATGGCTGCTGGCCCGGATGGTTCTGGTGGCCTCATAGCCGTTCATGACTGGCATCTGTACATCCATCAAAATCAGGTCATAAGTATCAGGCGGGGAATTTAGGAAAGCGTCCACCGCCTCCTGTCCGTTTCCGACCGCCTCGCATATGGCACCTTGGGATGATAGGATTTTCATCAGGATAATATGATTTGCTTCGATGTCGTCCACCACTAGGATGTGCTTGCCCCGGACAACGCTGTCCATGGTCTTCTCTGCCTGTTGCGGGGCGTCTACCACCTGACAGATAGCTTCCTTAAAAGTACTAATGAAAAAAGGTTTTGGCATGAAGTGGTCTACGCCGATTTCCATGGCTTCCTGCTCAATCTCGCTCCAGTCGTAGGCGGTGAGCAATAGGATAGGTATATTCTCGGGGTAGCTCTTGCGGATAAGACGGGCGGTCTCGAGTCCGTCCAGACCTGGCATCTTCCAGTCTAGAAGTATTAAATCGTAAGGCTTGCCTGTTTGCCGGGCTTTCTCCATCATTTGGATGGCAGCTTCGCCGCCGGTGGCGTATTCCACCAATACCCCGGTCTCCCGCATGGTGTGGACCACGTTTTGGCAGACATCCTCGTCATCGTCCACCACCAGCATCTTGCCCAGACTGTGATCGGTCCAAAACTTAGGGTTGTCTTCTCGTTCCTGAATAGGAAGTTCCAATTCCACCACGAAGGTACTGCCTTCGCCCAATTTGCTTTCCACTTTGATGCTGCCGCTCATCAGGTCAACTAAGCTCTTGGTGATGGCCATGCCCAGACCGGTGCCCTGAATTTCATGGGTGACTCTGGTATCCTCCCGGGTGAACGGATCGAAAATTACTTTCAAAAAATCTTCGCTCATGCCCAGACCGTTGTCGCTGATTGTAAAGCGGATACGGCTGTAATTGTCCACCACCTGAGGCAGCTCATCCACCCGCATTTCAATGGTCCCGTTTTCTGGTGTATATTTCACAGAGTTTGACAGCAGGTTAATCAGAATCTGGTTAATCCGCATCTTATCGCCCAGCAGGTGTTCGAAGTTCAAATGGGAAGTAAAAATGTCGAAAGTCTGGTTCTTCGCCTTGGTCTGTGGACGGATGATTGTGTTGATCTCCTCAATGACTTCGGCCAGATT
Source organism: uncultured Lachnospiraceae bacterium (assembly GCA_947631505.1). Lineage (GTDB taxonomy): Bacteria > Bacillota > Clostridia > Lachnospirales > Lachnospiraceae > Eubacterium_F. The sequence continues at coordinate 26,083 of CANRLR010000002.1, forward strand.
CATTTCAACTAGATTTAGCGTAGTACTGCCGCTCTCAATCTTGTTCATGTCCAGCACGTCGTTGATGAGACCGAGCAGATGCTTACTGGCGGCGTCAATACGCTGAACGTATTCTTTGACCAAAATAGGATTATCGACTTCATCCTGTATCAGGGAAAGAAATCCAATGATGGCGTTCATAGGTGTACGGATATCATGGCTGACGCTGCTCAGGAACGAGGTTTTGGCCTCGTTTGCAGCCTCAGCCATGTGCAGGGCATCCTCAAGGATTGCCTTCTGTTGCTGTTCCTTGCGGACGATTTCGTCAATATTCCGGAATCCGGCCAGTGCGAGAGGCTCTGTCTGACCCTCTTTCTGGTACGACACATAGGTAAATTGATAATCGTGAATTTCCTCTCCAATCCGGACATGGTAGGTCCCTGTATACTCTGGGTTAGCGGCCAGTGCTTCCTTGACACGCTCTAAGGAAAGAGCCTCTGCCAGATATTCTTTGTCCTCCTCTAGAACCCGGTTCTCAATGTACTTGTGCAAAACCTCAGAATAGGGATACTCCTCTTTACTCTTCCGGTCCAGACCGGGAGTCAGATAGCCTTCTAACTTCACGATTCGAATGTTGGCGTTTCGCATGTTCAGTGTGTATACGTTAAGGTAATCCCGGCTCAGGGCACTGACAATGGCCAACTGTTCCTCCATTTCCTGTTTGGTCTGTTCCGTAGTTCGGAGAAGTTTATTATTCCATCGGGAACGCAGATAGAGAAAGAGCATCACGCCAATGCTTGAGGCAATCAGTACGGACAGCAGGAACGCCATCTCCGGGTGGACCGATATATATTTCGCAAAAGTCACATTTTCCGGTGTGCCGGCGGTATACTTGGTAGCCAGCTGGCTGCGAACATCATCCGGTACTTGTTGAATGCATTTGTTCAGGATCGTAATCAGTTCATGGTCACTGTTGTTGCAGATATACATGTTGAACATGAGCGGCTTGGAATCAATCATGCTGAACTGGAGAGAATTTGTGAGGTCATTATTAACAAAGTACTGTGCCGAATACGTGCGGACAAAGGCAGCGTCTGTCTTTCCATCCAAAACAGCCTGTAACGCACCTTCCGGGGTTGGATAGGAAAAGATGTGAGCGTTTTTGAACTGTTTATGTTCTAGGGGAAGGTCTTCCTGACCTTCCGTCACAGCCAAAGAGGTGACGGAACCGCTGAAATTTTTACGAGTCAACAGAGCTGTGCCTGTATTCATGTAGGCATCGGTCAAAAATCCACCGTCAGTATAATTATTCTCTGTGGAGGAGAGCTGCTGCCAATCTACCACTACGTCCACACCACCGTTCTCCTTGAGCCGTTTATATTCTGCTTTGTTCTTCGGTACAATCATCTCATATGGCAGTCCGGCCTTCTGCATCAGGTTGTCAAAGTAATCCGGTAGGATTCCTTTCAGTTTTCCGTCCTCCACATAGGAATAGGGCTTCCGATCAATCATAGATGTTGCGGTAATATGTTTTTTCCCAGAAGCGACCGCTTGTATGTAATCTTTCTCTCGTGGAGTAAAGGCATTAGAGGAAGAACTGCTGTTTCCATAATATTTGAAATATAAAACATTTGCCCAGTCCCCTTCATTGATGTTCATCTGTCCGATGGCGTAGTTAATCTCATCTAAAATGTCCTGATCTTCTTTCCGTGCAATGGCATAGAAATAATCGGTCTCGATGGTATCTAGAATTTTTTCATTTTCCGACTGACGCAGATTGCTGGTGAGTATTGCATCAATGGTCCCGTTCTGCAGATCTGTCTCCAGTTTGCTGGGGTCGTTGTATTCCCGGGTATGGTAGGTAAATCCATTCTCCTCCGCGAAGCTAGGCAGGCTCTGGTTCTGGCTGCTTCCGGCCAGCAATCCTACTGTCATGCCGTTGTATGTGCTGTAATCTCCGGAACGGATCTGTGTGTTTTGTTCCTGAATGGATAATACTGTACTGTTGCGTTCAATTGGGAGGGAGAATGCGAAGGTTTCTGCCCGCTGTTTGGTTTTTCTGGCAGACGTTACCACGTCGATTTCGCCACGTTCCAGCATGTCCAGCATCTCCTCCCAAGACTTGTCATAGCCGGTATATACGAAATTCAAATGGGAGTATTGGGAGATCAGGTTCAGTAGATCAATGCCATAACCGGTATAAACGCCGTTACTGTCCCGCATATGGTAGCCATCAAAGAAAAAAACGCCCGCTTTCACCGTTCGGTTGTTCGTCGTTTTCGCCGCAGCCACGAATGGAATGTTAGATAAGATTAACACAAAACACACAGACAGTGCAAAAATTTGTTTGGTGTATGACCAGTTAAGCAGATGTCTTCTTTGTTTTCTTTTCATTTGATCAAGTCCTTTTTTTCATTTATCTTAGTACCTGCATGTATAGGAATGCTGGATAGGCAGATTTTTCGACCAGACAGCATGAATACAGGTTCTTAAAAAAAATTGCCCTCAAAGCCAGCTGCCGTCAGGAAGAAGCTTGTTACTTGATATTATATTCTTTTCTATCCGCTCATTCAAGGGAAAATTAAGAAATAAATATATTATGGAAATGCCAATCTGACTATGTTATACTTGAAAAAAACGTGGAACGGAGAAAAAATGGCATCAGCAAGAAGGAGAATTATCGTTTGGTTAGCAACGATGGTGAGATATGAAGGAGATGGTACACTATGAATATACGACCAATGAATGTAAGCGACTATGACGCTGTTGATTGCCTGATGCAGAAATTACATAAGGTACATGTATTAGGGCGTCCGGATTTATATGTTGATATGGAACACCCTTATTCAAAGCAGGAGTTTGAGGCTCTGGTAAAAGATGAAAATGTAATTTCTATTTTAGCAGAAGAAGAGCAGAATGTATTAGGAATTTGTGTTGTGAAGATGCGGGAACGCAGCATGATGGTGGATATGAGTACGGCATATATGGACGATTTGATTGTGGAAGATTCCTGCCGCAGACAGGGAATTGCGGAAGAACTCTTTTGTTATGCGGAGAAAGAAGCAAAAGAAAAAGGTGCAAAAAGACTTGATCTGATGGTCTGGTCTTTTAATGAAGATGCGATTGCATTTTATAAAAAAATGGGAATGACACCACAGCGATATATATTTGAGAAAAAGTTCTGAAGACAAGTGATGCTTGCAAAATATATCAGGGGAAATGTTAAATAGTCTAATTATAAGCAGAATTTTTCAAAATAGAAAGTAATAGACACGAATCAGATCTTACATCTTGGAAGGAGTCAGGGAATGGAGATAAGAAATCAGGAAATTGATAATGGAAAAGCCTTTGATTGGGGGAGGACATCGAAAGAATATGCAAAATATCGTGATATATATCCCAAGGAATTTTATGATAAATTAGCAGAGCTTTCTCTGGGTGTAAAAGGACAGAGTGTACTGGACATCGGGACGGGGACAGGTGTGATTCCAAGAAATATGTATCGCTATGGTGCAGACTGGACAGGGGTGGACATTTCAGAAAATCAGATTGTGTATGCAAAGCAGCTCAGCCGGGAGGAGGGAATGGATATCCGTTTCTTGGTTTCTGCCGCAGAAGATATTGATTTTCCAGATGGAAGTTTTGATACTATCATTGCCTGTCAGTGTTTTATGTATTTTGATAAAGAGATTCTTTTGCCGAAAATTCACCGGATGCTAAAAAAAGATGGACATTTTGCCGTACTCTTTATGGCATGGCTGCCGGAGGAAAGTGAGATAGCGAAAACCAGTGAAGAGATGGTATTAAAATATAATCCGTCATGGTCAGGCGGGCATATGACGAGGTATACTTTGGAGACACCACCATGGTGTAAAGATATGTTTGAACCGGTGCATAGGTTGACTTATGATTTACCTGTCACTTTTACCAGAGACAGCTGGCATGGCAGGATGAAAGCGTGCCGTGGTATGGGGGCTTCTTCTTTGAGTGAGGGTGAAATTGCTGCATGGGAAAGAGAACATTTGACATATATGCAGACAGTGCCGGAAGTTTTTGATATTTTGCATTATGTGACAATTTTGGATGTGAAGAAACTGGGCTGAGTGGCATTCCTCTGGTGAAAAGGAATAGTTAAAACAGGGGAAATCAGATAAGCTGATGTATTTATGAATTTGTCACAACTTAAAGGTGATAGGAGGTATCTGATATGCAGTTTCCAAAGAAAATATCGGAATTGATTTCAGGAGAAGACTATGAAACAGATAGTATTGGTATGTCAGATTCTTCCATCCGGCTTTTTCGTGATAAGGTATTAAAGGTACAGAAAAAAAGCCGGGAATCGGAGAATGAATACCGTATGATGTTATGGCTGGAGGACAAACTTCCGGTTCCCAAAGTGATTGCCTATGAACAGATGGGCAATTTTTCTTATTTGCTTATGAGCAAATGTGGAGGAGAAATGGCCTGTGAGCAGAAGTTCATGGAAAATCCAAAGAAATTGGCTGTCATGCTTGCGGGTGGGTTAAAAAGTCTTTGGAATATTGATATATCAGATTGTCCGGCGGACTGGAGTTTGAAAAATAAGCTTTCCGATGCGAAGTATAATGTGGAACATGGCTTGGTTGACTTGGAGCATGCCGAAAAGGATACTTTCGGTAAAGATGGGTTTCAAAATCCGGAGAAATTGCTGCAATGGCTTTATGATAACCAGCCAAAAGAGGAATTGGTCTTGTCGCATGGAGATTATTGTCTTCCCAATATTTTTTTTGAAGGTGACAGAGTAGGTTATATTGACCTTGGCAGAACAGGTATTGCGGATAAATGGTGTGATATTGCTATCTGTTATCGCAGTTTGTTACATAATTATGCTGGGAAATATAATGGAAGGGCATACTCAGGCTGGGACGAATTGTTCTTGTTTCAGGAACTTGGAATAGAGCCGGATATGGAAAAACTAAAATACTATATTTTGCTGGATGAATTATTTTAGTCAAAACCTTTTGACTGGCACCGCCAACCTTTACGATTGAGCAGCCGCACTGCCTGCATTGTGGCAATTGCATGAATATCTGTCGGCAGCGTGCGGTGGTAAAAAGATAGAAGTATGAAAAATTTTGCTGGGTAAAATGCCGGCACACAGAAATGAGGGAGACAATGACACAACAAGATAGAAGAATTTATCTCATTCAGGAACTGCTGAATGAGCAGTCACAATATGGGAATATCAAAGTTCCAGAAAGTGAGAAAGGACAAACGGAGTTACTTCGTTCTCTTTTCAATACACGTCTGCCGGAGAGTGCAAGTGATGAGTTCTTAGAAATACAGGATGCTTATTTGCGTGAAGAAATAGAAAAGAAAGGTATTACAGATTTATCGGATCTTAACGCAATAGAAAAAGAGATTTATCTTTGGAAAGGTGATATTACTACGCTTAAATGTGATGCGATTGTCAATGCTGCCAACTCACAGATGCTTGGCTGCTTTTGCCCGAATCACGGCTGTATCGACAATGCGATACATACTTTTTCGGGTGTTCAGCTTCGTCTGGCCTGTGCAGAGCTAATGAGAGAACAAGGGCATGAGGAGAAAACCGGCAGAGCTAAAATTACATCGGCCTATAATCTCCCGTGCAACTATGTCATTCATACGGTCGGTCCGATTATTTACGGCTGGCTTAGGAAAAATGACAAAGAACAGCTTATGTCCTGTTATCGCTCCTGTTTGGAACTTGCAGAGGAAAATAATATAAAAAGCATTGCTTTCTGCTGTATTTCTACGGGAGAGTTTCATTTTCCTAACGATAAGGCAGCAGAGATTGCGGTACAGACAGTAAGACAGTATAAAGAGCAGACACATAGTAAAATAGAGGTGATTTTTAATGTTTTTAAAGAGTCCGATTACAACATCTACCGGGGATTATTTTAAACAGATTGAACGATTAGAAAACGAAATGAAAACAGCAGTGAGCGCTGCTTCTTGCGATTCCCAATATCCTATGTTATGATGAGGAAATGGAGGAAACTGTATGAAAGTAACATATATTGCCCATAGCGGTTTCTTAGTGGAAACCAAAGTATGCTATTTTATTTTTGATTATTATAAGGGAGAACTTCCAACACTTGATAAAACGAAACCAGTTCTTGTTTTTTGCAGTCATTCCCATCAGGATCATTATAATCCGCAGATTTTTTCCCTATTGCGGGAGCAGGGCATGGAACAGGTCACAGCAGTTCTGGCAAATGACATTTCCAAGAGTAAATATCCATCTGGTGACGTGGAGTGTATTCGTGTACGGCATGATGAAATGTATGAACTGCCCGGTAAAACCAAACTTCGCACGTTGCTTTCTACGGATGCGGGAGTAGCTTTTTTGGTAACGTGTCCACAAGGAACCATTTACCACGCGGGAGATTTGAATGACTGGGTGTGGGAAGGAGAACCGGAGCAGGAGAATCGTCAGATGACAGGAAGCTATCGGCATGAGATACAGAAATTACAGCATTGTACCATTGATGTGGCATTTGTGCCACTGGATCCAAGACAGGGGAAGTATTATGCAGAGGGGATGCTCTATTTTTTAAAGACAGTAGAGGTGAGGGCCGTTTATCCGATGCATTATTGGAAAATGCCAGAGATTATTGATACATTTTTAGCGGAGTATCCTCAGTACCGGAACACGATAATAATGAATCATGAAAAGTAGGTATGTAGTAGATTGGAGGAGAATTCGATGAAATTTAAAATGATACATGAAAATTATAATGTGGCAGATCTGGAAGTTTCACTGGCATTTTATGAACAAGCACTTGGTTTGAAAGAAAAACGCCGTAAAAATGGAGACGGTTTTGTTATTGTTTTTGTCGGAAATGAGGAAAGTGATTTTGAACTGGAACTGACATGGTTAGAAGAACATACAGAGAAATATAATTTGGGTGAGTGTGAATTTCATTTGGCATTTGCTGTCAAAGATTATGAGGCAGCACATCAGCTTCATGAGGAAATGGGATGTATCTGCTATGAGAATCCTAAAATGGGAATTTATTTCATCGAGGATCCGGATGGCTATTGGCTGGAAATTGTTCCGGAAAAGAAGTAGGTGTGGATATAAATTATATAATGGAATACCAATATGAAAACAGGAGGAAGTTACAATGAAGAACCGTTCTTTACACATGAATCATATTACACTTGGTGTTTGTTATTATCCGGAGCACTGGGAGGAATCCATGTGGGAAGAGGATTTAAGACGCATGAAAGAATGTGGAATTGAAGTAATCCGAATCGCAGAATTTGCATGGAATAAATTTGAGCCGGAGGAAGGAAACTATACCTTTGAATTTTTTGACCGGTTTATGGAATTGACAAAACAATATGATATGAAAGTGATTTTCTGTACACCGACTGCGACGGCACCGCTGTGGCTCAGTGAAAAGTATCCTGAAATTTTGAATGCGGATATTGACGGGAATTTATTTTACCATGGGACAAGGCGGCACAATAATCTGAATTCTGAAGTTTACCGCGAGTGTTCTGCCAGAATTACGGATAAACTGGCAGAACACTATGTCAAATATGACAATATTATCGGCTGGCAGCTGGATAATGAGATAAATTGTGAAAATGACTTGTATTATTCCGAAAGTGACCACGAGGCATTTCGCAGATACTGCAAAGAAAAATATAAGACATTGGAAAATTTTAACGAAAAAATGGGGACGATATTTTGGAATCAGACCTATACGGACTGGCAGCAGGTTCACTTGGCAAGAAGAACCAATACTTATGGACAGACCAACCCTCATTTGCAGCTGGAGGAGAAACGGTTCATATCGGAATCTGTTTATTTATTCTTTAAAATTCAGGCAGATGTGATTCGCAAATGGCAGAAGATTTATGATAGAGAGGACCAGTTCATAACAACCAACGGGTTATTCCGCCATATTGATTACCAGCGATTGGTGGAAGATGTTTTGGATTTTATAACCTTTGATAATTATCCGGCATTTGCAAGAGACAGTGTGCTGCGGCCGGAAGAGGGGAACGGTTTCATGGACAGAAATTCTTCCAGAAATCTGATTCGTACCAGAAGTATTTCGCCGATCTATGGTATTATGGAGCAGCAGACCGGGGCAGGCGGCTGGAACAGCCGTATGATGATGCCGATGCCGAGACCGGGACAGATGAGACTATGGACCATGCAGGCGATTGCTCACGGAGCTGATTTTGTCAGTTTCTTTCGATGGCGAACAGCAACGATGGGAACAGAAATCTACTGGCATGGATTACATGACTACGATAACCGGGAAAACCGCCGTGTGAGAGAATTAAAACAAATATATAAAGAAATACAAAAGTTTCAGGGAGTGACGGGTGGAGCTTATCAGGCGAAAGTGGCAATTCTCTGTGATTACGACAATGAATGGGACGGGGAAAATGATATCTGGCATGGCCCATTGCGGGAAAAGAGTATGGACAGCTGGTTTGTGGCACTCCAAAAGGCGCATATTCCGTTCGACTATAAATATTGGGAAAAGGACATGGATGAGGGGGAATTTGAAGATTATGAGTATCTGATTTATCCTCATGCCACGATTTTTACAAAGGAACGCATGGAATTGCTCAAGACTGCTGTAGAAAATGGGAAAACAGTTATTTTTGGTTGCCGCTCCGGTTATAAGAATGAACAGGGGCAGTGTTATTCCATGCCAATGCCCGGATATATTGAGCAGTTATGTGGTTGTGAAGTGGAAGAGTATACCTATGTGTCTGCCTTTGATGAAGAGATGGAAATTATTCCACTGAATGGAGAACCGGAAGAGAGCTGCGGAGATGCTCCTTTATTTCACGAAATTCTCATGCCTACCGATGGAGAAGTTATGGCAGTCTTCCACGAGAAAGGAGTATCTGCCGGCAGATGCCATTATGAAAAGAAACCGGCAGTTGTCCGCAAACAATGTGGGAAAGGCGCCGGCTGGTATGTTGGAACAGTCTTTGCAGAAAATACCGCGAATCTGTTGATCCGTCTGACTGACATGAAAGAAATGGCAGCTTATAAAGGGGTATTTCAATTGCCGGAAACAGTTGAAATTGCAGTCCGAAAAGGGGAAAGGGCACCTTTATTTTTCTTCTGAATTATGATAGGACACCGGTTCCGATTACAATATGTTCTGACAGCACAGCGGAATTTGTCAATGGACTGACCGGAGAAAGGGTGACGGGAATGCTCGAAATAGGAGGGTATGATTTCTTACTATTACGTGATATTACAGATGTAGAATAAAAAATGGGGCATTCAAAATTATAAGGGGATACATACAGTGGCGAGAAGAGTGAATCAAAAGTTAAAGCTATTATATCTGCAGCAGATCTTACTGGAACAGACCGACGAGAACCATGCGATTACAATGGAACAGATTCTACATGAATTAAAGCTCAGGGATGTTACGGCAGAGCGGAAGAGCATCTATGATGATATGGAAGCATTGCGGCATTTTGGAATGGATATTATTGGTGAAAAGCGGGGACGTACTTACTATTATTATGTGGGAAGCCGGAGATTTGAATTAGCAGAGTTAAAATTGCTGGTAGATTCCGTACAGGCAGCCAAATTTATTACCTCCAAAAAGAGTCAGACACTGATACACAAAATTGAGGGACTGGCGAGCAGAGAAGAAGCTAAGAAATTGCAGCGGCAGGTTTATGGTTCAGGGCGGGTAAAAACAACGAACGAAAGTATTTTCTATAATGTAGACCAGATTCATGGTGCGATCAGTTCCAATGTGAAAATTTGCTTCCGGTATTTTCAGTGGAATGTGAAAAAAGAAAAAGAATTCCACAGAAACAGTGAATTCTACAAGATTAGTCCATGGGCACTTTTATGGAATGATGAAAATTATTATATGGTTGGATATGAGGAAGATGAGGGAATCATGAAACATTACCGCGTGGACAAGATGGTAGAACTTTCCCTTTTGGATGAAGAACGGCAGGGCAAGGAGCTGTTCGAGCATTTTGATATGGCAGTATATGCCAGACAGCACTTTGGTATGTTTGACGGGCACGAAGAGAATGTCCGGTTGGAGTTTGACAATTCCTTTGCCGGTGTAGTGATTGACCGTTTCGGTAAAGATTTAACTTTTTTTCCGGTGGATGGAGAACATTTCCAAGTTACGGTAAAGGTGGCAGTCAGCAGACAGTTTTTGGGATGGATATTCTCCCTTGGTAATCATGTGAGAATCGTAGCACCAGAGCCGGTGCTCAGGAAAATGCAGGGAGAGGTGGCACGCATGCAAGGAATTTATGGCGAACACTTGAAATCAGAAAAAAAATAGTGTATGATTAGATAGATTATGAAAAAGTAACTAAGTTGGAGGAATATCATGAGCGATAAGTTAAAGGTAGGTATCCTTGGCGGTACTGGTATGGTAGGACAGAGATTTATTTCATTGTTAGAAAATCACCCATGGTTTGAGGTTGTGACCATTGCAGCAAGCCCGAGAAGTGCTGGCAAAACTTATGAAGAGGCAGTGGGCGGACGTTGGAAAATGCAGACTCCAATGCCGGAGGCAGTGAAAAAGATTGTAGTTAAAAATGTAAATGATATTGAAGAAGTAAGCAGTGAAGTTGATTTTGTATTCAGTGCTGTAGATATGACAAAAGAGGAAATAAAGAAAATCGAAGAGGATTATGCGAAAGCGGAAATCCCGGTCGTTTCCAATAATAGTGCTCATCGGTGGACACCGGATGTGCCGATGATTGTGCCGGAAGTAAATCCGGAACATTTAGAAGTAATTGAGAGCCAGAAAAAGCGTTTGGGAACGACAAGAGGTTTTATTTGTGTAAAGCCGAACTGCTCGATTCAGAGCTATGCTCCTGCCCTTACCGCATGGAGAAAATTTGAGCCTTCGTTAGTTGTGGCAACGACCTATCAGGCGATTTCCGGAGCTGGTAAAACATTCAAGGACTGGCCGGAGATGGAGCACAATATTATCCCGTTCATTGGCGGAGAGGAAGAGAAGAGTGAGCAGGAGCCGCTTCGTATTTGGGGCAAAGTGGAAAATGGCCGGATTGTAAAAGCGGATGGGCCATTGATCACGAGCCAGTGTATCCGTGTACCTGTTCTGGACGGACATACGGCGGCAGTATTTGTGAACTTTAAACAGAAAGTGACAAAAGAAGAATTGATTCAAGCTTTGGTTGAATTTAAGGGAGAGCCACAGGAACTTGGACTTCCGAATGCACCAAAACAATTTATACAGTATTTGGAAGAGGACAACCGTCCGCAGGTAGCATTGGATGTAAACTATGAAAATGGTTTTGGTGTCAGTATTGGACGTCTTCGTGAAGATGCTTATTTTGACTGGAAGTTTGTCGGACTATCCCACAATACCGTTCGTGGAGCAGCAGGTGGTGCGGTATTGATGGCAGAGCTTTTGAAAGCAAAAGGATATATTACAGCAAAATAGAATTAGGAAGGAAGTTGGCTTATGGGAAAATTTCGTATTATTGTGAAAGCCGTTGTGGAACACGAAGGAAAATATCTTACTGTAGAGCGGTGGTATAATGACTGTATTGTCGAGCCATACCAGTGGGAATTTTTGGATGGTGAGATGAAATACGGGGAAGCACCGGAAGATGCGGCAAAACGATTAGTAGCAGAGTTTACCGGATTAGATGCTAAAGTGATGGATACGCTGTATACTTGGAGTTTTACAGCAGGGGAGATCTGCACAACAGGAATCACGTTTTTATGTAAGACAGATAGTGATGAGCTTCTTCTTTCCGATGAGTTATTGGATTATCAGTGGATTTCCAAAGAAGAAATACCGAAAGTGATTACTAAAAATGCTGTGATTCGGGATATGTTGAGAGTGGGATTTATTAGTGCTACAGCCGTAGAAGACTAGGAAAGGCGGATGATTCATTGAATATATGGATTAAAAATGGACACCTTTTAGATCCGGCAAATCATAGAGATGAAATATGTGATTTATATATTGAAGATGGAAAGGTTGCCTGTGTAGGCAGCCTTTCGTCAGATAAGCCGGAGAGAGAGCGTGCAGAAAAAGCAACAATAATTGATGCTGAGGGGAAATATGTAATGCCGGGATTTTTGGATCTGCATGTACATCTTCGGGAGCCGGGGTTCGAGTATAAGGAAACCATCCGAACTGGTACGTCGGCAGCAGCAAAAGGCGGGTTTACGGCAGTTTGTCCGATGCCGAATACAAAGCCGGCTACCGACAGTCCGGAAATGGTGAAGAAAATACTGGAGATTGCAGAGCGGGACAGTGAGATTCATGTATACCCAGTGGGAGCTGTTACGAAGGGGCAGTCAGGAGAAGAAATGACGGACATTGCCGGTATGGCAGCAGCCGGGGCCAAGGCAATTAGCGAGGATGGCAAGTCGGTTATGAATGCGGAACTTTACCGGAAGGCAATGAGAGAAGCGGCGAATGCAGGAATTCCTGTTCTTGCCCATTGTGAAGATAAAAATATGGTGGGCTCAGGAGCGATGAATGCCGGAAAAAAAGCAGAGGAGCTAGGTATTACTGGCATCACCAATGCCGTAGAGGATGTTATTGTGGCACGGGATATTCTTCTGGCAAAGGAAACCGGAGCAAGACTGCATCTTTGCCATTGCTCTACAAAGGACAGTGTAAAGATGATAAAGGCGGCAAGAGAAGACGGTGTGAAAGTTTCCGGTGAAGTGTGTCCTCATCATTTTGCGATGACAGAGGATGAGATTCCACGGGACGATGCCAATTATAAAATGAATCCGCCGCTCCGGAGCAGAGAGGATGTGGAGGCTCTGTGCCAGGGGTTATCCGACGGGATTATGGAAGCAATTTCAACGGACCATGCTCCCCACAGTGAAGAGGAGAAAAAGAAATCGATTGCAGATGCACCGTTCGGAATTGTTGGCTCAGAGACTGCTTATGCACTGGCTGTCACTTATCTTGTGAAAAAAGGCTTTCTTACACCGATGCAGCTGGTGGAGCGGATGAGCATGCGGCCATGTGAGATTCTTGGTGTTCCCGGTGGCAATCTGGCAGTGGGAATGCCGGCAGATATTACCATTGCAGATATGGATTCGGAGTATAAGATTGATAAGAACACCTTTGTATCAAAGGGAAAAAATACACCGTTTCATGATGTGCCGGTGAACGGCCGGGTGTATTATACAATAGTAGGCGGCAAAATAGTGTACCAATATGAAGAGTAGGAATGGAGGGTTATATTGTGATTGATCAATTAGTAGCGAATATTAAAAAGACAAATGCACCGATTGTAGTAGGACTGGATCCTATGTTAAATTATGTACCAAGTCAGATTCTTGATAAGGCGATGAAAGAGCAGGGAGAAACGCTGGAGGCAGCAGGAACCGCAATTTGGGAGTACAATAAAGGAATTGTTGATGCCGTTTATGATTTGATTCCAGCGGTAAAACCACAGATTGCTATGTACGAGCAGTTTGGACTGCCGGGATTGGAAGCGTTTCAGAAAACCGTAGATTATTGCAAAGAAAAAGGGCTGGTTGTCATTGGTGATATCAAACGTGGTGATATTGGTTCTACGTCTACCGCTTATGCCAACGGACACCTTGGCGGCGTGCAGATCGGAAGTAAAAAATGTTATGGGTTTAACGAGGACTTTGTTACGGTAAATCCATATTTGGGAACGGATGGTGTGAAGCCGTTTGTAGATGTGTGCAAGGAAGAAAAAAAAGGTATATTTGTACTGGTCAAGACCTCAAATCCTTCCTCTGGTGAATTTCAGGACCGTGAAATTGACGGCAGACCATTGTATGAAATTGTGGGCGAATATGTATCCCGCTGGGGTGCTGATTGTGTCGGGAAATGCGGATACAGTTACGTAGGAGCCGTGGTCGGAGCAACCTATCCGGAAATGGGTAAAGTCCTCCGAAAAATTATGCCGAAAAGTTATATTCTTGTACCGGGATATGGTGCTCAGGGCGGCACAGCAGCAGATCTGAAACCATATTTCAATGAAGATGGTCTGGGGGCTATTGTTAATTCCTCTCGTGGTATTATTTGTGCTTACAAGCAGGAAAAATATGCACAGTTTGGGGAAGAGAATTATGCTGAGGCTTCCCGACAGGCTGTGATTGATATGAGAGAGGATATCAACGCAAATATTTAAGGAATGGACAGGACTTACATAGAGAGGAGTTTTCCCATGGCAAAAGTACAATGTATGGCAAAGGTTACATCTGTTACAGAGCTGCAGGAGGGAATTTATTCCATGTGGCTGCTGGTACCGGAAATCGCAAAACAGGCAGTACCGGGACAATTTGTTTCCCTGTACTGCCAAGATTCTGATAAATTGCTTCCACGACCAATCAGTCTCTGCGAGATTGACAGAGAACAGGGGCTTTTGCGGCTGGTGTTCCGCGTTGTTGGCTTTGGAACAGAGGAATTTTCAAAAATGAATCCCGGCGAAGAAGTCAGAGTGTTAGGTCCCCTTGGCAATGGATTTCCACTGGAAGAGGGAATGGAAGAAAAAAACAGTATTCTTATTGGCGGAGGAATCGGAATTCCTCCCATGCTGCAGCTGGCAAAAGAACTGAAAGGAAATGTGACCGTAGTGGCAGGTTATCGCAATGCCGATACGTTTTTACAGAAAGAGCTTACAGAAGCTGCCGACCGGATCGTAGTGGCAACCGAGGATGGAAGCCTTGGCGTAAAGGGCAATGTGATAGACGCTGTCCGTGCAGAGAATATAAGCGGGGATGTAATTTACTCCTGTGGTCCTACACCTATGTTAAAGGGAGTCAAGGCATGGGGCATGGAAGTGGGTATTCCGGCATGGATTTCTATGGAAGAGAAAATGGCGTGTGGAATTGGAGCCTGTCTTGCCTGTGTATGCCGGTCAAAAGAAAAAGACCACCATTCCCAAGTAAATAATAAGAGAATCTGTAAAGATGGTCCGGTATTCTTAGCATCGGAAATTGAACTGTAGGGGAGGAATACAATGAGCGAAAAATTAGCAGTGAATTTTGCGGGACTTACCTTTGATAATCCGGTAACAACTGCCTCTGGAACCTTTGGCTCCGGATTGGAATACAGCGAGTTCGTCAATCTTAATCAATTGGGTGCTGTGACGACAAAGGGAGTGTCAAATGTGCCGTGGCCGGGCAATCCTACTCCCCGAATTGCGGAGACACATGCAGGCATGCTGAATGCCATTGGTCTGCAGAATCCGGGAATTGACACGTTGATTGCCAGAGATTTGCCGTATCTGCATGAGCGGGGGGCAAGAATTATTGTCAATGTCTGCGGCCGTTCCAAAGAGGACTATGTAGAAGTGGTAGAGCGGCTGGCAGAGGAGGATGTGGATCTGTTAGAGATTAACATTTCCTGTCCGAATGTAAAAGCTGGTGGGATTTCTTTTGGTCAGAAGCCGGAAATGGCAGAGGACATAACAAAGGCAGTAAAAAAAGCTGCAAAACAACCGGTCATTATGAAACTCACTCCGAATGTAACTGACATTACAGAACTTGCACGGGCAGTGGAAGCAGGCGGTGCAGATGGTGTTTCACTCATTAATACGATTACGGGAATGAAAATCGATGTTAATCGCAAGACGTTTGCTATTGCCAATCAGACCGGAGGGATGTCCGGTCCCTGTGTTAAGCCGGTGGCAGTGCGTATGGTGTATCAGGTGGCAAATGCTGTGAAGATTCCGGTCCTTGGTATGGGAGGAATCCAAAATACAGAGGATGCTCTGGAATTTCTTATGGCAGGTGCGACAATGGTTGCTGTGGGAACAGCGAATTTCTTTAATCCGTATGCAACTACGGAAATTATTGCCGGGCTGGAAGCTTATGCGGAACGCGAAAAATTAAGCAATATTACCGAGATTATCGGATGTGTGAAGTGATGGGAGGATAAGTGTATGATAAAGCATATCATTTTATGGCAATTAAAAGAAGAATATAATGTGCAGGAAAAGGAAGAAATAAAAGCGGGAATCAAGGCTGGGCTGGAAAGCTTACAGGGGAAAATACCGGGCTTAATTGATATTCATGTGCAGATTTCCGGTCTTGCCTCATCCAATGCAGATGTAATGCTGGACTCCACCTTTGCAGATGAGGAGTCCTTGAAAAATTATGCGGTTCATCCGGCACATGTGGAAGTGGCTGATAATAAGGTAAGACCGTATACGGCGGTAAGAAGCTGTATGGATTATGAATTTGAAGAACGGTTATATGTGAAATAAGGCAGAATAAGGAGGAATCAGTGATATGGAACAATACAAAAAGGAATTTATCGAATTTATGGTAGAGTCGGATGTTTTAAAATTTGGTGATTTTACTTTAAAAAGTGGTCGTAAATCTCCATTTTTTATGAATGCGGGGGCCTATGTGACCGGTTCGCAGTTGAAACGTCTGGGTCAGTATTATGCCAAAGCCATTCATGACAATTACGGAGATGATTTTGATGTACTTTTTGGACCGGCATATAAGGGAATTCCGCTGAGTGTAGCAACGACGATTGCGTTTTCGGAATTATACGGAAAGGAAATCCGTTATTGTTCAAACCGTAAAGAAGTAAAGGACCATGGAGATACGGGAATTCTTTTGGGAAGTAAAATCAAAGATGGGGATAAGGTAGTAATTATTGAAGATGTTACGACTTCTGGTAAGTCGATTGAGGAAACGTTCCCGATTATCAAGGCACAGGGAGAGGTGGAGATTAGAGGACTTATGGTATCTCTCAATCGTATGGAACATGGAAAAGGTGAGAATATGACAGCGTTGGATGAAATCCGGGAGATGTACGGATTCCCGACGGGGGCTATTGTAACGATGGAAGAGGTTGTGGAGTGTCTTTACAATAAAGAATGTTTCGGCAAGGTGGTAATTGATGATGCGATGAAGGCAGCTATTGATCAATATTATGAACAGTATGGTGTAAAATAAAATGTTTATAAATTAACCCCTAAATTTGATTTAAGGGTTAATTTTTATTTATAACCTGCCGATACATACGGTAAGAACTATTTTATTGTGTAATAACACATGGAGGTGTTGGAAAATGGATATTGAAAAAGTTGGAAATGTAAGTGCTGGTGCTGAGCCGATTAAAGTGGAACAGCCGAAGCATGTGGAACCGGTTCAAATAGAAACGGTACAGTCTTCTGCAAAGGCATTAGTCAGAACAGAGGAAACGGGCGAGAACAAGGATGGACGCCAAAAGAAAGAACATAGGCCGAGTGAGGCAACGATTGATGATGCTGTATCGAAAGCAAATCGTCATATGGCACATACTCGGTGTGAATATTCTTATCATAAGGAAACAAATCGTGTATCAATCAAAGTAATTGATGATTCGACAGACGAAGTGATCCGTGAGATTCCGCCAGAAAAATCATTAGACATGCTTCAGAAGATATGGGAGATGGCAGGAATACTTGTGGACGAAAAGAGATAGAATGGAGGGATTATTATGCCGATTCGATTAAGCGGTCTTGCTTCAGGGCTGGATACAGAATCTATTGTTAAGGAATTAATGTCTGCCCAGAGCCTGAAAAAAAATAAAGTTGTAAAAGCGAAAACAAAATTGGAGTGGAAGAAGACTGCATGGACTGACTTGAATACGAAGCTTATTAAATTATATGATGAGCAGATTTCTAAAATGCAGTTAGAAAGTTCTTACAAAACGAAAAAGACGAGTATTTCGAATTCTTCAATTGCCAATGTAACGGCTGCTTCGAATGCTGCCAATGGCAGTTATACAATGGAAGTAAAGCATATTGCTACTTCCCAGTATCTGAGTGGCTCAAAACTGTCCTCAACAGGTAGTTTTGATGCGAAATCTGTAAAATCCAAGCTCGTTGACTTGGATGCTTCTTTGGAAAATAAAGAAATTGCTATTACCGTTGATAATAAAACA
This sequence comes from uncultured Lachnospiraceae bacterium, assembly GCA_947631505.1. GTDB lineage: Bacteria > Bacillota > Clostridia > Lachnospirales > Lachnospiraceae > Eubacterium_F. The sequence goes on from CANRLR010000002.1 coordinate 43,980, forward strand.
ACAAACTTTACAATAACAGCAGATACAAAGATTTCAGATTTTGTTTCTGCGTTGAAAAGTGCTGGATTGGATGCGTCTTATGATACGAACCAGCAGCGTTTCTTTATCAGCAGTAAGGAAAGCGGTGTAAACAACGCATTTTCTATTACGACATCCAGTTTGTCGACTGCTGAGATTGACGGACGAAAAGAAATCCGGAATGCAGTGGGATATAGTGATATGTCGGCGGCAAATAAAAAAATTGTAGATAATGCTATTGAAACATTGCGTACATCCGGTGTAGATACAGACGCATATAACAAAGCACTGGACAATTTGGCAAAAGCATCCTATGATACTAAGACAACAGCAGCAAAAAATTCTGCTGCTACTTATGTAAAAGCGAAGCTTTATAGTGAAAATTATGATGATTACCGTCAAAAGGCAGAGGATAGTCTCAAACGGGATGATTATAAATCAGATGAAGAGTATGAAAAGGCAGTAGCAGAAAAAACAGACAAAGATCTTGCTTCCTTTATTAATAAGCAGGTGAGCAGTGATGATGCGACCAAACAGGCTATTGATGAGGCTGCATTTACCGGTAAAACTGCTGCTGATATTACCGCATTAGGTGATGCTGCCGTTAAGAAATTTTATGGTGAAGCTGCCGATGCGGTGAAAGATTTTGCGGGTACAGATGGTGTTACAGAAAGTGGATTAAAAGAACAGATTCGTCAGAAAACAGAGAGTTATGCCGGTATTACAGACCGTACAGCGGCAGCGGACTCTTCTGCACTGAATGCAATGGGACTTACTGATATTGTCATGGATGCAAACGGTGTGGCAAAAGCAGCAGGAACAAAGCCGGCTGGTTTTGCTATGATTGAGGCATCGGATAGTGAAATTATTTTGAATGGAGCTACTTTGACCTCTTCTTCCGCTACGGTATCTGCGAATGGACTCAGCATCGAATTAACAGGACTTACGAAAACAGATGAGCCAGTTACGTTTTCGGTTACGAACGATATTGATGGTGTATATAATGCAGTGAAGAATGCATTGAAAGAATATAATGCAGTCTTAAAAGAGATGAATACGCTATACAATGCAGATTCTGCTAAGGGTTATGAGCCACTGACGAGTGAAGAAAAAGAAGCGATGTCCGACAGTGATGTAGAGCTTTGGGAAAAGAAAGTAAAAGATTCCCTGCTTCGCAATGATTCTACCCTGAGTAATATTATGAGTGGAATGAGAAATGCCATGATGTCAACGGTTCAGTATAATGGTAAAAATTATGCCCTGTCTTCTTTTGGTATTATGACATCTACCGATTATACAGAGGGCGGTTTGCTGCATATTTATGGAGACTCTGAGGATTCTACATACTCCACAAGAGATGACAAATTGAAAAAAGCATTACAGGAAGATCCGGATGCTGTAGTTGCTACATTAAGCGGTGTATTTACAAAGCTGCGTGAAACAATGAGCCGTCAGATGGCAAGTAATAAAGTCAGCAGCGCACGTACTTTTTATAATGATATTCAAATGAAAGATGATTTGAAGTCGTATGAAGAAGAAATTGAAGACTGGGAAGACCGGCTGGCTGATATGGAAGAATCTTACTATAAGAAGTTTACTGCGATGGAGACAGCACTTGCTAAACTACAGTCACAACAGAATTCCTTGGCTAGTTTATTTGGTGGTTGATGGAGTATAAAAGGGGGTTCATATGAATCTGAATAGAGCGAATGATTATCAGAAAAATGCAATATTGACTGCTTCTCCGTCGGAACTTACACTAATGCTTTATGATGGAGCAATTAAATTTTGTAACATTGCCCTGATTGGATTAGAGAAAAAAGATATGGAAAAAGTGAATACAAATTTAAAAAAGGCACAGGCGATTATTACCGAGCTTCGAATTACACTTGACCATAAATATCCGGTGTGGGAAGATTTTGACCGCGTATATGATTATATTTATCGATGTCTCGTGGAGGGAAATATACAAAAGGATTCGGAAATCGTCGAAGAGGCATTGAGACGCATTCGGGAAATGAGAGATACTTGGAAAGAAGTTATGCGATTGAGTGCTGGTGGCGGCAAATAATGGATAGAAAGAATTGGTGTAAAGAATGAGTGTAGAACGTGTTTACGTCGATATGATGGCAGATACCTTGAACCGGAAAAAGGAAATTCTTACTTTTATTTATGATAAAACAAAAGAGCAGGAAATTCTTTTGAAGGAGGAAGAACTGAATCAGGAGCGATTTAATGAACTGATTCAGGAAAAAGGGGAGAGAATTGAACAGCTGAACCAAATGGACGAAGGGTTTGACCGATTGTTTAAACAGGTGGAAAAGGAGATTACGGCAAATCGGGAAGCTTATCGTGAACAAATACAGGCGATGCAAAAAACCATTGCCTTGGTCGGAGATCTGGGAATGAAGATTCAAGCTCTGGAACACCAAAATTCGGAACGGTTTAAAATTTATTTGTCAACACAGCGGAAGACAATTCGGGAATTTCATAGGAACAACCAAACTGCATCCACGTACCATAAAAATATGTCATTTGCACAAGGAGCAGGACAGTCATATTTCTTTAATGAGCAAAAGTAAAGTAAAAGGGAAGTTCTTTTAGTAAAGAGAGCTTCCCCTTTTTTTGTGTTATCAGTCTTGATACAGAACCCAATATAATGGTTATTAAAACGCTTATGTCATAAATTTGTGCGGTACATAATTTTTAATCACACATGGATAAAAAGATATGCTATGCTTAGCGATATAAGCAGGCAGAGTTCCTGAAGGAAGCGGAGGTTTCAGAATGGATGATCTTATGAATGACTTGGCGTTGGAAGACGTGGCCTCTTTTTTGCAATGGATATTGGATTGTAATAGGGGAGATGGCAAGCAGTGTGATTATGTGATTGAAAATCCCATTATTCTATTATCTTATGCCGATTGTTATATAAAGGAGAAGCAAAAAAAAGAGACAGCGGGAGAACTGGTACAGCATCTATATCAGTATTGTAATCAATTTAAAGGGCAGATCGTGAATATTCGGGAAAGGAAAATGTCAGAGCAGAAATGGGGGCAGTTACAAACGGAAATCTATGAGGCGAAGGAGGAAATAAAAGCTTCTTCTCTCGCAGAGGAAAAAAAGGAATTTGTTATTCAGGTTCTGGAGAAATTAAGAACTTGGAAAAAAGGGGATGAGGTATCACTCCCACTTTTGTGGGAATGTCAGAATGAATTTCATGGTTTTCTGATTGGAATGGGAAAGGCATCCGCTCTCATTCTTGAGATACTGATGCCTTATCCGCAAGTTCAATATTATTTAGGAATTTAATTCATTTTCTCGGCTTTAATTACACTTTGGAACTCTCGCATATCTTTGGCTATTACACCACTGAGGGCCAGCATACAGATTAAGTTCGGAATCGCCATTAAGGCATTGGCAATATCAGAGAAATCCCATACAATCTGTAATGTAGTTGTAGCACCGATATAGGCAATCAGAGAAAATAAGATTCGATAGAGCATATTGTACTTGTGCGTTTTCAAAAGAAATTCTAATGCCTTTTCACCATGATATTCCCATCCGAGAATAGTGGAGAAGGCAAATAGTGCAATTCCGATACAGACTAAGTATCCGCCTATATTTCCTAAAGCACTTTGGAAAGCAGCAATCGTAAGTGCCGAACCGGTCAGGAGTGCATGATATTCATATCTGCCGTTGGCATCAAAAGTATATTCGTTTAAGTCTTTATCCTGATATTTGCCCTTTAATGTATTTGCAGAGGCACCTTCTTTAGCAGTAAGGGTAATGGAAGATTCTTCTCCGGAAACATCGGTCAGAATAAGTCCCTCTTTGTCTGTGCTGACATGATAGGTGACTGCTCTGTCATCGGTATTCAGTGTTAGCTGGGAAACATTCGGATTCTCTTCCTGAACAATGGTGTAAGTTCCCACTGTACTTGGTGTTGTTTCTACCGTGCCGAGCATACCGGAACTGGCGATGCAAAGTCCGGTAATCGTGCAAACAACAATCGTATCCCAAAAAGTTCCGGTCATATTGATGTATCCCTGACGTACCGGATTATCTGTTGTGGCAGCTGCTGCGGTAATTGCGGCAGATCCCATTCCGGCTTCGTTGGAGAATACTCCTCTGGCAACTCCATACCGCATCGCATTCATCATCGCGGCAGTAATGCTTCCGCAAAGACCGCCTCCAATAGCAGTCGGACTGAATGCCATTTTGATAATCATAGTGATTCCGGCCGGAACAGCTTTATAATTAATAAGGATAACAATAATACCGGCAATAATGTAGAAAACAGCCATCAACGGAACAATAACCTGTGAAACTTTTGAAATGGATTTAATGCCGCCGACAATGATAATAAATGCAAGAGCAGTAATGATGATACCGAGTACCCAGACAGGTATACCAAAAGTGGAATTTACTGCAGTGGAGATCGAGTTTGCCTGTGTCATATTTCCGATTCCGAACGAAGCAATAACGGCAAAAAGAGCAAAGCACCATCCAAGGACAGAACCCACTTTTTTATTTTTAAAGGCTTTTTTCATTGTGTACATCGGACCGCCGGACATTTCACCGGCATCATTTACTTCCCGGTATTTGATGGCGAGCATACATTCACTGAATTTTGAAGTCAGTCCAAAAAAGGCAGAGAGCCACATCCACACAAGAGCACCGGGGCCGCCAGAAACCATAGCAGTAGCAACACCTACAATGTTTCCGGTACCGATGGTAGCCGCTAACGCTGTAGTAAGAGCAGAAAAGGGCGAGATGTCTCCGCTTCCCCGCTTTGTTGTACGGGCTTCTTTCCCTAACCCGCTTTTTAAAGCGTAACCTAGATTTCGCCAGCCTAAAAAACGGGTTCGGATTGTAAGAAAAATTCCGGTTCCTACAAGAAGAATCAGCATGACGGGTCCCCAGACAAAACTGTCAATAGTAGAAAGAATGGATTGAACTGTTTCCATGAATAATGTCCTCCATATGATTTTTTTCGATAAGTATAAAAAATAAATTCTACCTTATAGAATAGCAAATATCACTGGTTTTGTCAAAATCCACGTTGCAAGAGTAAGGAAAATGTTGTATAATTATATTCGTATGATTTGTTCTAAAAAGGGACATATAGCAAGAAAAATCTGGAGGAGAGAAAAGATGCTCGACATTAAGTTTTTAAGAGAAAATCCTGAAATTGTAAAAGAAAATATCAAGAATAAATTTCAAGAGCATAAATTACCAATGGTTGATGAGGTCATTGCTTTTGATAAGGAACGTCGCGAGACACAGCAGAAGGCAGATGATCTTCGTGCTCTCCGCAAGAAAAATTCTAAAATGATCGGTGCTCTTATGGGACAGGGCAAAAAGGATGAGGCAGAGAAAATGAAGGCGGAGGTTGCCAAGTATGCAGATGACTTGGCTGCTTTGGAAGAGAAGGAAACAGAATTAGCGGGGAAAATCAATGAGAGAATGTTGGTCATTCCCAACATCATTGATTCCAGTGTTCCGATTGGAAAAGATGATAGTGAAAATGTAGAAATTGAGCGCTATGGGGAACCGGTCGTTCCGGATTTTGAAATCCCTTACCATACCGATATTATGGAACGTTTTGACGGAATTGATCTGGATGCGGCAAGAGATGTGGCAGGAAATGGATTTTATTATTTGATGGGAGATATTGCAAGACTTCATTCTGCTGTTATCTCTTATGCCAGAGACTTTATGATTGACCGTGGTTTTACTTACTGCGTTCCGCCATTTATGATTCGCTCCAATGTAGTTACCGGTGTGATGTCCTTTGATGAAATGGATGCAATGATGTATAAAATCGAGGGAGAAGATCTGTACTTGATCGGGACAAGTGAACACTCTATGATCGGCAAATTCATTGATAAGATTGTCCCAGAGGAGCAGCTGCCAAAAACACTGACAAGTTATTCCCCATGTTTCCGCAAAGAAAAGGGAGCACATGGAATTGAGGAGCGGGGTGTATACCGGATTCACCAGTTTGAAAAGCAGGAAATGATTGTTGTCTGCAAACCAGAAGACAGCAGCATGTGGTTTGATAAATTGTGGCAGAATACCGTTGATTTGTTCCGCTCATTGGATATTCCGGTCCGTACATTAGAGTGCTGTTCCGGGGATTTGGCAGATTTGAAAGTGAAATCCATCGACGTAGAGGCATGGAGCCCAAGGCAGAAAAAATATTTCGAGGTAGGTTCTTGCAGCAACCTCGGTGATGCACAGGCACGTCGGTTAAAAATCCGTGTGGTAGGGGAGAGCGGTAAATATTTTGCACATACTTTAAATAATACCGTAGTTGCACCGCCCCGTATGCTGATTGCTTTTCTGGAAAACAATTTGAATGAAGATGGTTCTGTCAACATTCCAAAGGCATTACAGTCATATATGGGCGGTATGGAAAGTATAAAAACAAAAAAATGACATAGAGTCATGTTAAGGTAGGAACTGTCCATATGGCAGTTCCTTTTTATCTAATAGGATAGATTAACATATGAGGAGGATTGAATCAAAGGTGGGGAAGTACATAAAGAAGAAAAGAAAAAGACAGTGGCTGTTATGGTTGAGTATACTGGTATTTTGCAGTTGTGGGGTATTTATGACAGATACGGTGGCAAAGGCGGCCGAACAGGAATCCTATTGTTTGTATCTGGGACAGGAGATAACTCTGGCTGATCTGCCGGAAGGAGAACTCTATTTTTCGAAAGAGGGAATAGTAGATTTTGTAGCAGAAGACAAGATTCGGGGGTTAAAGGCCGGAACAACAAACCTTTGTATAAGATCAGAGGAAGAGGATTCCGAATCAGAGGATGATGAGTTAGAGGACGAGATCATTGCAGTTATTGAAGTAAAGGAAAATGAAAAACTTACAGCAGTTATGTTTCATGAGGATTCTTATCCTTCACTCGTTGTAGGAACAACGGTCATTCAAATTTTTGACTCGGCATGGGAGGGATTGTCCTGCAGTTATTATTCTGAGAATCCGGCAGTTGCCACTGTGTCAAACAACGGATTTGTGACACCGGTATCGCCGGGAACAACAAAAATTGAAGTCACCGTGAGGGATGAATATAACGGGACATATCAATATTCTGTTCCGATCCGGGTGGTAATACCGAAATTTACTACAACTCAGACGAATTTGGCAAAAGGGAGTACGATGGTATTACCGCTTGCTGACCATGGGAATTGTATTGTTACCGCAGTTTCCGACAAAGAAGGAACAGTGCAGGTCCAGTCGGTATCTGCCCTTGGTGTGACAATTAAGGCGAAGAAAAAAGGAACGGCTGTAATAACCGGAATGTTAAACGGTGTAAGTTTTACTTGTAAGGTCACAGTGACAAATCCGAAGTTAAAAGTCTATTACGGTTTTTATCAAAAGAAAAAATCATTTAAAATTTCTGTGACAGGGCTCAATGCTGCAAGCGAGCCTCAGTGGGGTTCAACCGACTGTTCTGTGGCAGTGGTCAATCAGCGGGGAAAGGTAAAAACCACGAAGATAGGGAGTACGGTGATTCAGTGTGTAGTAGATGGTAAGACATTACAATATTATCTGGCAGTAAGTACAAAAACGGCTGTTAAGGCCATGCGGTATGGTTATAAAAAGGTAGGCAAGAAAAAATATAGTCAGGGCAGGAGAATGAGTGCCAATTATTTTGACTGTTCTTCCTTTGTCTACCGCTCTTACCGGGCGGCGGGGAAATATTTGGTGTGTAAGACTAAATGGGCACCGGTAGCAGCAGATATCGCTAAATATTATGTGAAAAAGGGAAAACGGATAAAAGCATCCGGGAAATATTATGATTTGAAGAAGCTCAGGCCGGGTGATTTGATTTGCTGGGGTGGTTCTAAAGCACCTAGAAATGGACGATATAAAAGAATTTATCATATTTCCATTTACATTGGAAATGGTTTGACGATGGAGAGCAGTTCTACTTATAACAATGTGGTAATACGCGACCGGGGAAAAATTAAGAAGAGTCAGGTACCGGTTGTGGTAAGACCATAATAAGATGTCAGGGTCAAAAGGTCAACATTGCACGTGCTTGCACGAAAGCAATGTTTGACCTTTTGACCCGCAATCCGTGGACAGTAAAGCCACCGCTTTATTCATATTTCATATTGTTCAAGATGTCACAGAAATCAAAGGTGGCAAAATAATCTTGTGGAGTTTCACCCCGTCGAATCATCTGTACGCTGCCATCCTCTTTGAGGAGCAGTTCCGGTGATTTTAATTTACCATTATAGTTGTATCCCATAGCATATCCATGGGCACCGGTGTCGTGGATCACAAGATAATCACCAATTTCTATTTTAGGAAGCATACGGTCTACTGCAAATTTATCATTGTTTTCACAGAGAGAACCGGTTACATCATATTTGTGGTCACATGGAGCATTTTCTTTGCCAAGAACCGTAATGTGATGATAAGCACCATAAATGGCAGGACGCATCAAATCACAGGCACAGGTATTCAGCCCGACATATTCTTTGTAAATATGCTTTTGATGAATACATTTTGTTACCAGATTTGCATAAGGACCAAGCATAAAACGCCCTAATTCGGTAAAGATTGCCACATCACCAAGACCGGCAGGAACGAGAATTTTCTCAAACTGCTGGCGGACACCCTCCCCGATTACTTTAATATCATTTGGCTGTTTATCCGGTGTATAAGGAATTCCGACACCGCCGGAGAGATTGATAAATTTGATGTCTGCTCCGGTCTGCTCCTTCAGTTCTACTGCCAGTTCAAAAAGAATACCTGCCAAAGTAGGGTAGTAGTCATTGCTTACGGTATTGCTGGCAATGAAGGCATGAATACCAAAATGCTTAACTCCCAGATTCATTAATTTCTTAAAGCCGTCAATGAGCTGTTCCTTTGTAAATCCGTATTTGGCATCTCCCGGATTATCCATTATATCCGTTCCCAGTTCAAATTTACCGCCCGGATTATAACGGCAGCAAATAGTTTCCGGAATACCGGCAGTCTTTTCCAGAAAATCAATATGAGTATAATCATCTAAATTGATATAGGCACCCAGTTCTTTTGCTTTGATATACTCATTGGCAGGAGTTACATTAGAAGAAAACATAATATCATCTTTTGCAAATCCAAGTGCTTCGGAAAGCATTAATTCGGTTAAGGAAGAGCAGTCAACACCACAGCCCTCTTCCTGTAATATTTTTAATATAAATGGATTCGGTGTAGCTTTCACGGCAAAATATTCACGATAGCCTTTATTCCAAGAAAATGCCTCTTTTAATGCCCGGGCGTTTTTGCGAATTGCTTTTTCATCATAAATGTGAAATGGTGTTGGATATGTCTTTTCAATCTCTTTGACCTGTTCTAATGTCAAAATCGGTTTCTTTTCCATTTTTTTCCCCCTTGTCGTATTCTGTCAGACTTTAGTATAAAATTTTTTTGGTGGGATGTCAAATCATTCTGCAAGAAAATATAAAAACTTGACACAAACATCTGTTTGAAATATACTATAAGTTGTGGTTTAAATTAGAAAAATATAGAATATGAAGTAAATGCTGGTAAAAGAGAGGATTCGATTGGATGAGCAATTATAGTGGAAGTGATATTGTAATTTTAGAGGGATTAGAGGCAGTTCGGAAACGTCCCGGTATGTATATCGGGAGTACCGGAACAAGAGGGCTTCACCATATGATATGGGAGATTTTGGACAATGGAATCGATGAGCATCTGGCAGGCTTTTGCAATGAACTTCATTTGACGTTGTTAAAGGACGGCGGTGTAGTTGTGGAAGACAACGGACGGGGAGTGCCGGTGGATCTGCATCCGACAAAAAAAATTCCGACAGTACGGGTTGTCTATACAATTCTTCATGCGGGAGGAAAATTTGACAGCAATGTATATAAAGTGTCGGGAGGATTGCACGGAGTAGGTGCTTCGGTAGTCAATGCTCTGTCGAGCAGATTAACGGTAGAGGTTCGCCGGGATGGACAAATTTACCGGGATGAATATGAAACAGGAGGAAAGCCGGTAACCAAATTGGAAAAAGGTCTTTTACCGGTCGTGGGAAAATGTGCTAAGAGCAGCACGGGAACAAAAGTTACCTTTTATCCGGATGATACCATATTTGAAACGGTAGAATTTAAAGCGGATACGATTCGGAAGAAATTAAAGGAAATTGCTTATTTGAATAAAAACCTCAAAATCGTTTTCCGGGATGAACACACGGGGGAAGAAGAGGTATTTTTGGAGGAGTTTGGAATTCAGAGCTATGTCAGATATATCAACCGGGATACAGCAGTGCTTCATGATGATGTTATTTATATAGAAGGAAAAAGCGGTGATATTGAAGTGGAAGTGGCCTTTCAGTATACGCAGAATTATAGTGAACAGATAAATTCCTATTGCAACCGTATTAATGTAGCAGACGGGGGAACATTAGTGACCGGATTTAAAATGGCACTGACAAGAATTATGAACCAGTATGCAAGGGAACTTAATTTTTTAAAAAACAACGAGGAAAACTTTGACGGAAAAGATATTCGCAATGGTTTAGTGGCGATTGTATCCATTAAGCATCCGGACCCGCAGTTCGAGAGTCAGACCAAAAACAAATTGGGGAATACGGATGCCAAGACCGCAGTAGATGAAGTGTTTAATATGGAAGCCCAGCGCTATTTTGATAAGAATGTAAACGTGCTGAAGCGGATTCTTGAAAATGTTCACAAATCTTTTAAGGCGAGAACGGCAAGTGACAAGGCAAGAAAGAGTGTAATGAAACAGCTTCTTGACGTGGACACCAAGAGTAAGTTAGCTGCCTGTTCTTCCAAAAAAGCGGAGGAATGTGAGATTTATATTGTGGAGGGAGATTCCGCGGGGGGAACTGTCAAAACAGCAAGAAACCGACGGACACAGGCCGTTCTGCCGCTGCGTGGTAAAATATTGAATGTAGAAAAAGCACCCCTTGAAAAAATCCTTGTAAATAATGAAATTAAGACAATGATTGCCGCCTTTGGCTGTGGGATCGGAGAGCAGTTTGACATAAAGAAGCTGCGCTATGACAAAATTATTATTTTGACCGATGCCGACGTAGACGGGGCACATATTAGTACGCTGCTTCTGACGTTTTTTTACCGCTTTATGCCGGAGCTTATTTATCAGGGGAAAGTGTACCGTGGTCTGCCGCCACTGTACCGTGTTTCTTATGAAGATACAAAAGGAAAGAAGAAACAGAAGATTTCCGAATATTTATTCAATGATTTTGAATTAGAAAAGTTTCGTAAGACCGGAAAAAAGATTTTGGAGTTACAGCGTTATAAAGGCTTGGGCGAAATGGACGATACACAGTTATGGGAAACAACATTAGATCCGGACAGCCGGATTCTTGCTCAGGTCAATATCAGTGATACGGTGGAAGCGGATGAGGTGACTGATATTCTTATGGGAAGCAGTGTTCCGCCAAGACGTGAGTTTATTATGGAAGAGGCAAAGTACGCCAATTTGGATATTTAACATAGAAGTCACACTATTTGTGGTGCTTCAGAAATGAGGAATTAAAATGGATCAGATGAAGTTAACGCAGGAAAATATTATTCAGTTGGATTTTTCTGAAGAAATGAAGACATCTTACCGCGATTATGCCATGAGTGTCATAGTAGCCCGTGCACTGCCTGATGTAAGGGATGGTTTAAAACCAGTACAGAGACGTATTTTGTATGCCATGAAGGAATTGGGGTTATCACCGGACAGGCCTCATCGTAAAAGTGCCCGTATTGTCGGCGATACGATGGGTAAATATCATCCCCACGGAGACAGTTCCATTTATGATGCTCTGGTACATATGACAGAGGAATATTCGCTCAATGCCCCTTTAGTAGACGGGCATGGAAACTTCGGCTCCATTGACGGTGACGGCGCGGCGGCAATGCGGTATACAGAGGCAAGATTATCCTATGCTGCCATGACTATGTTAGATAATTTGGAAAAAGGTCTGGTAGAGTTTATGCCGAACTTTGATGATAGTGAGAAAGAGCCAATGGTGCTTCCTGCCATGCTTCCGAATTTACTGATTAACGGAACAACAGGTATTGCGGTTGGTATGGCAACCAATATTCCGCCGCATAATCCGGTGGAAGTAATCAATGCGGTGATTGCCTATATGGACCGTCCGGGCATTTCGACTGAAAAATTAATGGATTATATACCGGCACCGGATTTTCCTACCGGAGGAATTATTACCAATGCTTCCGAGATGCTTCAAATTTATGAGACCGGAGAGGGAAAAGTACGCCTTCGGGCAAAGACAGAAATTGAAAAAGGAGACAACGGTAGAAAAAATATTGTCATTACGGAAATTCCGTATACGATTTCCGGAAATAAGGCAAAATTAGTCGAGAATCTGGCATCTCTTGCCAGAGAAAAAATATTTGATGAAATTTATGATGTGCGGGATGAATCATCCAAAGAGGGAATCCGTATTGTAATCGAAGTAAAAAAAGACAGAGATATTGATAATCTTTTAAATGGTCTGTATAAGAAAACACAGATGGAAGATACCTATGGTGTCAATCTTTTGGCAATAAGACCGAGTGATGGAGGAAATGGACAGCCTAAAGTATTTAATCTGAAATCGCTCATTGAGGAATTTGTTCTGTTTCAGGAACAGCTTTATACAAAGGAATATCAGTATATGCTGGCAAAGGCAAAAAAAAGACTGGAAATCGTAGAAGGTCTTATGAAAGCAACTGATGTAATAGATCTGATTATTGAGATTCTTCGAGGCTCTGCTTCTGTCAGGCAGGCGAAAGGATGTCTGATCGAAGGGATCACGGAGGGAATCAGGTTCAAAAGTACCGCTTCGGAGCGGCAGGCCCGGACTTTGTTATTTACAGAAGCACAGGCTGACGCAATTCTTGCCATGCCGTTGTCGAAACTGATTGGACTTGAAATACGCAAACTTCATGAGGAACATGAAAGTCTTCTTGATAATATTGCCGGATATGAGAAGGTGCTGTCCAGTGTAAAGGAACTTTATAAAGTAATAAAGGAAAGGCTGAGGGAGTACAAAAAGAAGTTTGCTAGAGAGCGTAGAACGGCATTGACGGATACCGTGGCAAGTGCGTATGTGGAGAAAGTAATAGAGGAAGAACTGTATGTATGCATCGACCGTTTTGGATATACCAAAGCAGTGGATGCGGCAGCCTTTGGCAGAGCAGCAGAAGAAACGAAGAAAGAGTTTTCCTATATATTAAAAATAAAGAACACCGATAAGCTCTGTATTTTTACAAATGCAGGTGTTATGCATCAGGTGAAAATGGATAAAGTTCCCCGTTGTAAAATGAAAGAGAAAGGAGCTCTCATTCATTCTCTCTGCAAAATGGATAATGAGGAAGAGGGACTTCTCTATGTATCGTTTGAAGTTCTATTTGAATCCATGCTTATGTTCACGACAAAAAGTGGTTATATTAAGCTGGTATCGGGTGTGGAATTTGAAACAAGCCGTTTGCAGGTAGCTTCTACCAAGCTGGATGAAGAAGATGAACTGGTAAATGTTTCCCTGCTGTCAGCATCCGATGTACTTGCCGGCAGTAAAAAAGTAATCCTTTTGACAGATAAGGGACTCTCTCTGGGCTTTTCCGTCAATGAGGTCAGCGAATTTAAAAAGACAAGCCGTGGCGTTAAGGCGATTGCATTGGAGAAAAATGATTTCCTTGTTTACGCCACTTTGGTAAACCCGGAAGCAGATACGTTTGAATACAATGGGAAGACCTTAAATGCGAAAAGAGTCCGCAACCGGAAACGGGGGGCAAAAGGACAGAAAGCGACTTTGAAATAAAGGGAAATGAAATATTTTGTGAAAAAGGCTAAGGAAACTTTTATATTGTCCGATAAATATAATGAGAACATGATTAGTTCGAATCGTTGGAAGAATGGAGGGATTATTATGAGAATTGATGCTTACATGCAAGTCAGTCAACTCTATAATACCAACAAAACAAAGAATAATGCTAAATCTGATAGAGAGAAAAGCAGGGATTCATTGGAGATTTCCAGTTTTGGAAACGCTTATCAGGTAGCAAAACAGGCAGCAAGTCAGAATTCAGCCGTACGTGCAGACAGGGTAAAAGAGATTCAGGCACAGATGGCAGCAGGAACCTATCAGGTGTCCATTGAAGATGTTGCGGAAAAACTGGCAGATACATTACTTTCTTAGTTCAGACAGGAGGAATATCATTTGGCTAGTTTAATGGAAGAGTTGATTGAAACATTAGACGCTGAGGAAAAGGTCTATCGGGAACTTATTCCCGTAGAAGAGGATAAGACGAGAGCAATTATTGCGAATGATTTGGATTCCTTACAGGAAATTACAGTTCGTGAACATGATTTGGTGGACAGAACGTCAGCTTTGGAAAATAAGCGGGAACAGATAGCAAAAGATATTGCTACTGTTCTTGGCAAAAATCCAAAAACGATTACGTTAGAACAGATTGCAGAAGTTCTTAAAAATCAGCCGGAGGACCAGAAAAAATTACAGGAAGTACATGACCGGCTGAAGGAAACCGTTATGCGTCTTCAGGAAATTAATGACCAGAATAAAGACTTGCTGAAAGACGCAATTGAAATGGTCGAATTTAATATGAATGTGATTAGAAGTACACGGATGTCTTCAGGAAGCAGTAACTATTCCAGCGACGCTTCAGAAGTTGCAGGAATGGCACCACAGCATGGAATGTTTGATGCCAAACAATAGCAGACATCAGTGTATTTCTGCTTATTATAAGGTTTATTGGATAGATTATTAGAACAGGAAGGAGAGCGAATAGCATGGGAAATCTGATGGCGAGCTTTAATACCGGAGTGTCAGGACTCCACTCCGCACAGGCATCTTTGAATACAGCCTCTCATAACCTTGCAAATGCTCAGACAGTGGGTTATGTAAGACAGCAGGTGATTGTTACTGACTCCTTTTACCAAAAAACACCGGGAGTACATAACGATGTGTTACAGATCGGTACCGGTACCAGTATTGTTAAAACAAGACAGATTCGTAATATATTTTTGGATGCACAGTATCGTTTGCAGCTGGGGCGTCAGTGCTTTTATGAGGAGAACCAGAAAGCAGTCTGGGAAATTGAAGATATGCTGGGAGAATTACAGGGAGAAGAATTTCAGACAAGCATTACGGACTTACAGAGTGCACTGGAATCCTTAGCTGAATATCCGGAAAATATCGTATACAAAGACCAGATTGTATCGGTGGCAACACAGTTTATTGAACGGGCACAGGTATTGCAGGGAGAATTAAATACTTATCAGACCAGCTTGAATAATGAAGTGCAGAAACAGGTTGACAAAATTAACAGTATCGTAACAGAAATACAGGATTTGAATTACAAAATCCGAAAATATGAGGCAATTGGCGAAGATGCTAATGACTACCGTGATAAACGGAATGAGTTCTTGGACCAGTTGGGTCAAATAATTCATTTTGAGGTAAATGAAGAAAAGGACGGGATGGTAACAATTTACTCAGAAGGTGCTTACCTGTTAGATTCGGTGAATCAGTATTTTCTGAAAACAGAGTATGAAAGTCCGACTTCAAAGCTGTTAAAGCCGGTATGGGAACATGGTGGAAATTTCTTTAGGAGCCGGGATCTTGCTTTTTCTTCTTCCAATAATACCGATATAGGCTCGTTAAAGGGACTTTTAGTGGCGAGAGGAAATTATGCGGCTAACTATACGAATGTTCCGGTCAAACCGAGTGACAGTGATGAAAAATATATGGTAAACGGAGCATTTGATCAGGATGCTTATGACCGTGATATGGACCAGTTCAAAAAGGATCTGGAAGTCTATAATGCCAGTGTAGGAGCATCAGTCATTATGACGGTACAGAGCCAGCTGGATACATTGGTCCATGGCATTGTCACACAGGTCAATGATATTCTTTGCCCCAATGTTGAAATGCAGGTTCAGAAGACGGATGATAAAGGAAATGTGGTATTGGATGCCAACGGAGATCCGGAAATGGTTACCATTATGGTCTTGGATGAAAAGAATTCGTTAGTGGGGGATGATGAAAACAGTTCAGTCGGAACGGAATTGTTTTCCCGAAGAGGAATGGAACGTTATGAGAAAGTAACCGTAATCGGAGCTGGCGGAGAACAGTTTGAGGTCTATAAGTACAACGAAGAAGATCCTGAGGATGAATATTCCTTGTATACATTGAATGAGCTGTTGGTCAATCCGACGGTCTTAAAGGATTCTTCAACGATTCCAGTGAAGTATAATGACAGCAGTGATCATCCGAATGCGTATGCGTATGATGAAGTATTAAAAATCGCTAAATCTTTTGAAAATATTATTGGAACCCTTAATCCAAATTCTCTCACAACTTATAATGTGTTAGATTTTTACAAAGGAATGGTGGGAGAGCTGTCCATTACCGGAAATGTTTGGAATGGAATTATTACAAATCAGCAGACAACAGTGACCAGCATAGAGGGTGAACGGCAGAATGTTATGGGAGTATCCACAGAAGAAGAATTATCGGATCTGATTAAGTTTCAACGGTGCTTTGATGCATCTTCCCGATATATTACGACCATTTCAGAAATGTTGGAGTACATCATTGAAAAGTTAGGAGGTTGATGATATGGCATCTACATTTGGAAGTCTGGAGATTGCAAAATCCGGTATGATGGCATACAATGCGGCATTGCAGACAACCGCTCATAATGTTGCTAATATAGAAACAAAAGGATATTCCAAACAGAAGGCGAATGTGGTTTCTGTGGTGGGAAATAAAAGTTCACTTACGGTACAGGGATTTGGTGTAGAGGTAACAGAGATTACGAGACAAAGAAATGAATACTATGATACAAAATATCAGAATACTACATCAACATATAACAAATACAATACGGAATCCTATTATTTGAAAGCATTGCAGGATTATATCTGTGGGAATGTAACCAGTGATGAAAAGTCCCGTATGACGGATTCTTTTGACACTTTTAACAGTGTGCTGAGCAATCTGGTAGGAAATCCGAATAACAGTACAGTGCGTACACAGGTGGTAACGACCGCACAGACCTTTACCGAATTTGTGAATGGTGTGGCAAAGAATATGCAGCAGCTGCAGGAGGAAGCAAATGCGGAAATTAAAAGCTGCGTGGAACAGATTAATGCCTATGCAGAAAAAATTGCTTCTGTGAACAGACAGATTAATACCATTGAGGCATATGGAACGAATGCAAATGATCTGCGTGACCAGCGTTCCGTGTTAATTGATGAACTTTCCGAATACTGTAATGTAGAGATATTGGAAAAAGAACCGGCAGATGGTGTCGGTGGAACGCAGTATTATGTATATGTGAATGGTAATATCTTGGTGGATACCTACAATACGAACCAGTTGGTAGTAAAACAGAAAGACACGTATAGTAATTTAGGGGATGTCACGGGCTGTTATGATATTAAATGGGCAGATGGTTCTGGATTTGCTTCTCACTCTGCCGCATTAGGCGGTAAGCTTCAGGCATTGTTTGAAATGCGGGATGGAAATAATGCGACTATAGTAGATGGAACAGTAAAGGCTTATGATGAGGGAACTAAGATTCTTACCATTACGGATACAAATTGCAATGATGTTACGAAGTTAAATATCCCTGACCACGATGGTGAAATTGTGATAAATAACCGTACCTATGCATATGAGAAATTTGAAGTCAAGGTGGATGGGGATGGAAAGTTCACTTATGAATTTCAGTTAAAGGATGCCAATACGAATCTGATGAATATAGCGATAGACAAAGGTTATAGTGCTTATGTCGGTACCTCGGTCAATGCCAAAGGAATACCATATTATATGGCACAGCTGAATGAGTTTGTACGTACCTATGCACAGGAATTCAACCGGATTCAAAATGAGGGGCTTGATCTGAATGATGAAAAAGGAATTGACTTTTTCAATGCGACAATACCGACAACAGGCGAAAATTATGTGATGTCAGAGAGTGTGGACGGAAAGGATGCCGGATTTACTTCGGTTGTCGGAGCGGCAAATGCAGATGGCACCTATACAGGTTCCTATTATTACATGACGGCACTTAATTTGTGTATTACAAAGGAAATGATGGATAATCCGAGCAAGCTTGCCTGTAAGGCAGTGGGAGAGAACGGCTCCAGTGTAGGAAATGACAATGGGGATAATATTCAACGTCTGACAGAATTAAAAGATGATGGGAAAATGTTTGTGCATGGTGAGCCGGATGCTTTTTTACAGTCTTTGACCTCTGCACTTGGTGTTAATGCGAAAAAGGCCAGTACCTTGGCAAAGAGCCAGAGCAATCTTATGTATGCAATTGATTCAAACCGGCAATCGGTATCCGGAGTGGATGAAGATGAAGAGGGTTCTGATATGATTATATTTCAAAATATGCTGCTGAATCAATACAAAGTGCTATCTGTCATGAATGAAGTGCTGGATAAGTTGATTAATGAAATGGTTTAATGGGAGGTAGAAGATGCGAGTAACAAATACTATGATGCGTAATAACTCACTGTTAAATATGCAGAAGAATAAGGAAGCATATAATGATTATTTAATGCAGTATAATACGCAGAAAAAAATTCAGCGTCCATCGGATAATCCGACAATTGCAGTACGTGCTTTAAAATACCGTACTACTTTAGTAGAAATTGACCAGTATCTAACAAATATTAAAGATGCTACCTCTTGGATGGATGCAACAGAAACGGCATTGAGGGATGTAGATAAAGTATTAGACAATATGATTGAATATTGTACTCAGGCGGCCACTGGAACGGTAGAGGCAGATGACAGAAAAGATATTGTGGCACAGCTTCGTCAGTATTCACATTATATTTATGAGCAGGATGCAAATCAGGATTATGCAGGAAGATATCTTTTTACTGGTTTTCGGACGGATGTACCACTGCTGTTTGATGCGGACCAGAATAATGTAACCTATACAATTACCGAAAATCTTGTAATAAATGATATTAAAAAATATGATTATGTATATAAACAGGCAGAATATGATGCATCTAAAAAAGCGGAGGATTATGCCCAAGAGGCTTCAGAATTTGCCACTACGCATCGCATTTTAGTTTCTTATGAAAATTGTGATGAAAACAATATGACAATTCGATATAAGGATGCGGATGAAAACGAACAGGTCATAACACCGACCATTAAAAAAATAGAGGATAATACCGTTTATAATGAGCATTTGCATCCGGGCGATAATGAAGTATTTTTTATACCGGAGACAGGAGAAATTGTGTTTGGAGATGCCATATACGAAAAAATCCGTGGCGGTTCCGATCTGAGTGTGGAATACAGCAAGACTGATTTTAAAAAATCCGATATCCGGCCGGAACATTACTTTGACTGTAATACAGTGGACAATGGAACCGGGGTTACGGCTACTTACCGGAAAACAACGACACAAAATATAAATTATCAGATTAACTTTAGTCAGACCCTGACAGTCAACACACAGGCGTGCAACTGTATCGGTACAGATATCCGCCGCACGATTGATGATATAACCAATCTTTGTAATGATCTGGATATTATGGAGGCAAATTTGAAAACGGTTGAAAAACGTATTGATGATACAGATGAAGGTGATACAGAAACGTTAGCAAATTTGAATGAATTGAAAAATCAGATCAGTACGGAGCTGTCTCTGCAAAAGACTGTTCTGCAAAAGACTATTTCAGCTGCTATTACAACCTGTCAGAGTCAAAAGGAGCAGTTGAATGTAGTATTGGCAGATCATGGTTCCCGTTATAACCGTATGACAATGACAAAGAACAAATTGGAAAATCAGAAAATCGATACAGACGAAGCGAAATCTGATAATGAGGATGCCAATTTGGGAGAGGCATACGTTGGTTTTTCTGAGGCTGATTTATTGTATCAGGCAACTTTGCAGGCAACTTCTAAAATTTTAGGACAGTCATTGTTAAATTTCATTTGACATCATATACTAGATAGAAGGAGATGACAGAGGATGATAGTAAAAACGAAATTTTTTGGGGAAGTAAATCTTCCGGAAGAGAAAATTATAACACTTGACCGTGGCTTAATTGGACTGGAAGATTATAAAAAGTTTACCATTCTTTATGATTGTGAAAAAGATGAGAGTAACATTTCATGGTTTCAAAGTGTAGAAGAACCAACATTGGCATTGCCGATTATTAAACCATGGACAGTAAAAGAAGATTATAATCCGGTTGTTGAGGATGAGTTGTTAAGTCATATTGGTGAATTGACAGAAGAGAATCTGGTTATACTTTTGACTATGACAGTACCGGAGGATGTAACGCAGATGTCAGTCAATCTGAAAGCACCGATTATTATTAACGCAGATACGAGAAAAGGTGTACAGATTATTGTAGAGAATCAAGACTATGAGGTGAAATTCAAAATATATGATATCCTCAAAGAAAAAAAGGAGGATTAATCGATGTTAGCATTAGCCAGAAAAATAAATGAGTCAATCGTTATAAATGATAATATTGAAGTGACAATTTTGGAAATTAAGGGAGATCAGGTCAAGCTTGGTATTGAGGCACCAAAATCTGTGCCAATTTACCGAAAAGAGATTTATAAACAGATTCAGAGTGCCAACGAAGAGGCAGTGAAGTCTGCCAATTTGGAAACGATTTCAAAATTGCTGGGTAAATAGAAAAAAATTTATTTATATTTTTGCGATAGAAAATAGGCGTAAAACGATAATTAGATGAACGGACATCGTTTTACGCTTATTTTTTGTTATTTTCTACGAAATTTCCAATGTTCTTTTGTTACTTTTTTATAATTTACAAAAAGGCAGTTCAGTGATATGATTGAGCCATTCCACCCAAAAAGGAAAAAAGGAGGTGTGAGGGTGAAGGTTGCTTTTTGGAGCAACGCACGGGGGAAGTCATGTGTCACAAGCAATTTGGCTTGTATCAGTGTATTATCAATTCTAAGTTCCGATCGTCTGGATAAAAAGACGATTATTTTCGAGAATCATCAGAATATTATTAATCTGGGCAATGTTTTAATCAGCCCCAATTCAAAAAATGAAGTAAGAGAAAAAAATCATTATTGTGTGGAGCAGGGACTTTCTAAAGTGCTTTGCCATATGGAAAATAGGAAAGAACTTTCAAAGGAAGAGCTTTTCCGCTATTCAGAACATTATTTAGGAAAGCAATTATTTTATCTTTCTAACGGCGGAGTGCGAAATGCCGATGTATTAGAATACCAATTGGAACGGGAGTGCATTCAGACAATGCAGTGTCTGGAAAAGTATAGTAACCGGATATTTGTCGATACAGCAACAACGGCACTCATCAGTTCCCGTAAAATATTGCGGCAGGCCGATGTGGTTGTGGTGAACCTAAGTCAGAATCATTCTATGCTGGAACATTTTTTCGGAAACTACTCTTCGATTCAGAGCAAAGCCTTTTATATCATTGGAAATTATGATGAAGAGGTGAATTTAAGCCGGGGGACAATTATGCGGCAGTATCATATTCCAGGGCGGCAAATTGCTGTGATTCCACACTGTGCACAGTTCTCAGATGCATTGTCTGCCGGAACGACCATTCCCTTTTTACTTGGCAATTATTACTGCGATGAAAAGAACCCTAATTATCATTTTATACAGGGGGCAAAAGAAGCAGTACAGTTATTTGAAAACCACTTACAGACTGTTGAGGAAGGGAGATGTTTGTAGAATGAGAGGTGTAAAATACCGGGTTTTTCTTGTGATTTTCATAATTCTTAGCATGGGAATGAAGAGGATTTATACAAAATGTGTTTATGCGGACACAGGGGTATCGGATTTTGCTGCATTAAAAGCGATATTGGAGCAGGGTGGAATGGAATCGGTATCGCTCTTAGCAGATATTCCCTTAGAAGATGAAATTCGGGTGAGAGGCTGTAAGACAATTGTCGGAAAGGGGCATATGTTATTCCGGATATCAGACCATCATAAAAATCTGTTTGCGGTAGAAGATGCAAAACTGACAATTCAAAATGTGTGTATTACAGGAAAGAAAGAGAGACAAAAAGAGACCGTGACCGCTTTTGGGATAGGAAAAAAAGGAATTGTGGAGATGGATGGTGGAGAACTGACCGAACATTATAATGCAGCAGGCGGACCGGCTGTGAGGATTGAACCGGGTGGTCGTTTTGAGATAAAAGCCGGAATCATTCAAAACAATAAAGCGATTGCTACAGGGAAGAGAAAAGGCAGAGATGCCAGAGGCGGCGCTATTGCAAATCAGGGTAAAGTTTTATTGACAGGTGGAATCCTGAGCCACAACGAAGCGATAGGAGAAACGAGCGGTTCTGTAAATTATGGCGGTATTGGAGGAATGCTTTACAATCAAGGAGAATGTGTGATAGGGAAAGCGGTAATTAAAGACAATCAGGCAACAACATCAGGAATGGATATGTATCATGAAAAGGAAGCGGTATGCCGGACAATAAAAGAGAATGGTAATTTGTCATCAAAAGTGCAGTCGGTGAAAGAAGCAGAAGATGGAGAGGAAGAGAGAACAAAAGTAACAGAAAGGGAAGAAAAAACAGTAATTCGACAAAGCAAAAAGAAGAAAAAGGAGGATGAGAGAGGGAAGCCCGCAAAAAGAGAAGAGCGGAGAAAGGAAAAAGGGGCAGGAGAAAAAAACCGGAATAAGAAAAAGACTGGTCATATAACAATGTCTGGGAGTGAAAGATATTTTTTTCTGTGGGAGGTAAGAGGATTTTCCGAATCAGACTGGAGCCAGAAATTGAGACAAGGAGAAAAAAAATTGAGAACAGATTTTAAACTGCAGTGGAATTGGAATGGGCTGTTGGCAAATAAGCAGGGGAAATATATGGTTCAGGTAATGACAAAAAAGGGGAAAAAGGTAAAAATCCCCGTGACAATTGTACCAGAGGCGTATGAGAAAAAAGACCGGGCTTATTTGATACGGTTTTATAAGCCGAAAGAAAAAAGTGGGGAAAAGCAGACATGGCATTTTCAAAGTAAGGACATAAAAGCGGTAAAGGATTATTTGCGACAGCAGGAAAATCCCCTTTCGGGAGAGGAAAACCAAAATTTCTACAGAGAGTTTGCCGGCTGTCTGAAATAAGCAAAGACAATGAATACGCAAGAGATCGGAGGGAAAATGAATTGAATGAGTTTCAGAAAAAGTATTTGTTAAAAAGGCAGGATTATGGTATTTTGTATCCCTATGTTGTGTCAGAATCCGTGACAGATATTAACTGGAATGGAAGACAGTTATGGATTGATGATTTAGAGAAAGGCCGCTATATGGCAAATGAAATATTATCGGATGCTTTTGTAGAGCGGTTTACACTCTTGTTGTCAAATGTAACCAGTGTTCCCTTAAACCGGATGAATCCGGTACTTGAGGCGGAAACGGAAGAACTTCGGATAAGTGTAGTACATTCCTGTGTAGCTCATTCTGGTGCTACGATATCACTTCGGAAAATTCCGGCTGTGAGAAGATTGGAAAAAAGTGAAATGGTACAAAGTGGTTACTGTAGTGAGGAGATATGTAATTTCCTAATCAATTGCATTCAGGCTCATTGTTCCATTGCAATCTGTGGTTTACCGGGCTCAGGAAAAACAGAGCTGCTTAAATTTCTCACAAGATTTATTCCGGCAACGGAAAGAGTCATTACGATTGAAGATACTTTGGAGATACATTATCAGAAAATTAATCCCAATAAAGATTGTGTAGAGATGAAGGTGGCAGAAAATTTTTCCTACACAGAGGCAATAAAAGCCTGTCTCCGTCAGTTGCCCAAATGGATTCTTTTGTCGGAAGCGCGTTCCGAAGAGGTACGGTATCTGCTGGAATCTCTCAGTACCGGGACAAATGGCATTACGACGCTGCATACAGATGACGTCAGAAACATTCCGGATCGAATAAAAAATATGGCGGGCGGGGCAGAGGATTTAGTCCGAATTGAAAATGACACCTATCGCTTTCTTGATATTGGAATTTTAGTGAAAAGTACCGTGGATGAGGAAGGTAAAATTCGGAGATTTATTGATCAAGTCGGCATTTTTGACCGTTATGGAAAAGACTGGAGCCAAACAATAAATGAAATTGTAATGGTGGCAGAAGAGGGAAAAATTGTATGCCGTAAATTGCCGGTAAATGTTAAGAGAAAGTTTGAGGAGGCGGGTATCTATCATCCATTGGGGGTGGTAAAGTGAGAGACAGTGTGAAGAAATTGGCGGCAATGCTGCTTGGATGGACAGTAGCTGTTTATGGATTTGCATATTTCTTTGAGCTATTTTTTGCGGGAGCTTTGGGATTGTATTTAAGTGGAACTGTGGCGGTTTCTGTCATTTGGTATAGCGGGATACGGAGAAAGAGGTCAGAAACAGCATTTTATGATATGACGGAGTATTTGGAACAATTATTATGCTCGTATGGGCGGGAAAAGACAATATTGGATTGTCTGGGGGATTGTCTGGTTCTGTTTCCTGAAAAAAGTCCGATGAGGAAGGTGTTAAAAAGAGCTGTATACAAGCTGCGTTCCGGTGAAGGAAATGAGGATGAGTCTGTACTATCAGCGTCATTTCAAAGCATTTATGAAAAGTATCCGAATAAGAGACTAAGGCTTGTACATACATTTATAGAGAATGTATCCCAAATGGGTGGAGAATATAAAGAATCATTGGAAATACTTTTGCGGGACTTACATTTATGGAAACAAAGAGTGATTTTACATCAGAAGAAGAAACAGACGATTTGTCAAGAAGGAACGTTGTATCTGTTCCTTGCTGTTCTTCTCTGTTATCTTTCCAGAATACTTATGCCGGATTCGATAATAAAATCCCTGATTTGTTCTGTTTGGTATCAGAGCTCAACGGTTCTGACAGGAATCTTGCTTTTGCTGGGAGAAGCCGCATTCTGCCTGTATTTATCGGGAAACTGGTTTGAAACCTTGAAGAATAAGAGTAAAAAGAAATGGAAGCAGTTACAAAGGAATTATGACTATGTGATGAAACATTCATCCGGCATAAGGTTCTATCAGGCAAAACAGGTATGCAGACAGGAAATCGAAAAGGAATTTCCTTATTGGATCTTGACGGTTACATTATATCTGCAGGAGGATAGTGTGTATCAGTCAATTCTACATTCACTGGTGGGACAGGAAAATTTTTTTAAGCATGAAATTGAACAGTTACTTATGAGAATTTATGATCATCCAGATGATATTCAATCTTACAGCAAATTTTGTGAGTTTGCGGATATTCCGGAATTGCATACAATAATGAAATTATTGTACGCCGTAAACATAAATGGAGTGCAGGATACGAAAAGGCAGGTTCTGTTTTTAGTAGAACAAAATAGTTTTATTGTGAATCAGACAGAAGAAATACGATTGTCCCATAAGCTTTCTGTCGTAGAGCTTTTTAAACAATTCCCAATGGTAATCGGAGGATTGAAAGTTGTTTTTGATTTACTTTTATTCCTTGTTATTTCGATGAGAAATATGCAGAATTTTTTGTAATATGAAGGGGAAACCGTAGAGCAGAAAGAAAGGAGAGGAAAATGGAGAGCAAGTTCTGTTTGTGGGGGGAGTGGGTGTCAATTATGATTTTTGGGATATTAATTCGGCTGGTATATCAATGGCTATTTAATGAAATAGGAGGATAGAGGTGAAAAGCTTATATACCAATTATATAATAGGAATTTTGTCAGCAGCAGTTATTCTTTTGGCAGCAGGATTGTCACTAAAAAAGGAATGGATACAAACCGGGATTGCCAAGAATCCGAAACAGAAGCAGCCTGCGTCAATTGTACTTACCTGGGAGAAACCAACACTGGAAACAAAAGATCAACGCTTTTCAATCCAAGACCGTATTTTCGTTCCGGAACTTGCAAAGGCAAGAGATTTTGATGGAGCAGATCTGACCAATCGGATTCATTACTATGATGAAAAGGGAGAAGAGATCTCCGGTGAATGGACCGTTCAGAAGCCAGGAATCTACCAGCTTCAGGTATTGGTGGAGAGCCCCCTTACAAAGCGGGAGAATAGAAAGACGATGCTTGTTCTCGTTGATGGGGGGATGGGGAAATGAAGACGTTCGGAATTGTTAGTCATTTTGTGCTCTATTTATTTTTAATGCTGCTGATGTGGGTGGGAGTAGCTTATGTTTCTCAAAATATTTATTATAGCAATGCCTGTCGGTTTTATCGTAATGTAGTAACGCGAATGGAAGAACAAGATTATGATTCTGCCGTATTGGAAGAATGCCGTCAGGCGGCAAAAGATAACGGCTATATTCTTACCGTAGATCTGTATGAGAGGGAGGGGAAAAAGACAGCAAAGGTTGTTATGGATATGATCTATGTTTTTCCCATTATTCAGGAGGAACGGCATTATACCATCGAAGGATATGCCAGATAGGAGGCCTATGTGAAAACTGTAATGATTACTCTCATTGGAGTAAGTTCGATCGTATGGATTATTATGACACAGAGCAGTATTAATGTTGAAAATATAGGGAGAGAAGAAATCTCGGATTCATTGGCATTTGCCATGACGCAGACAATGCAGGAATTAGCAGAGAACAGTCAAACGGCAATCAGAAACAAAAATGAAATGATGGCAATGTTTCTACAGGAAATGATTGCCAGAGTGGATGAAGAAATTGACCTGACCGTTATCTCACATGAGTGTGATTATGAAAAAGGGATTATGGATATTGAAGCAGTGGGGAAATTGACCTTACCGGGAAACCGGATCAAAAAAGTATCGGTCAGGCGTTGTATGAAACTGGAAAAATAAAAACAAAAGAAAGGATAATGTTATGAAAAGAAAATGGAAAAAATGGTTATCGGTCGTTTTAACGGCTGCCTTTATAGCTGGTCTTTATCCGGTGAACGTAGCAGAAATTCAAGCGGCTTCCGCTGCCGTATCCTTATCAAACTTAGGAAAAATAGGCTCGCTAAAGGTAGGGAAGAAAACAAAGAAAGGGAACTGGTGGAAGATGCATATTGGCGGTGAAGATGCTTTTTGCATGACATTGGGATATACTTGTCATACGGGTGACCGTTATCAGTCTTCCAGTACAACATATAAAAGTACAGATGCCGGTATCAAAGGGAAAAAAGCATTGGTTGGGTATTGGTATGATAAGGTGCAGAAACAAAGTAATACCGCTTTTATTATGGCACAGGCCTTATTTTGGGGACTGGAAGAGGGAGAAACTTCAGAAAGCAAATTGAAATCCATTATAAAAACAGTAAAAGAAAATACAGGAATGTTTTCCGGTAAATCAGCGTCCCTGTTATATGAGGATATTTTTGAGAGAAGTGATGCTGTGAGCATTTCTGTTTTAGAATGGAAGCATAATGGCTCCGGTGCAAAAAGACAGGAACTTTTGGCAGTAAAGGCTTCCGGTGAAAAGGAACCGGAACCAAAATCCATACATATTGATGAACGGTATCGTCAGCGAATTAATTTAGAGAAAAAAGATGAATCAGGACAGCCATTGGCAGGGGTCGCATTTTCCGTAGAAGCTGAAAATTTGGATGAACTATATGGGCTGACAGTAACAGGAAAGGAAAAAGAGGAAATCAATGGTTTTGTGGGAACCGGTGTAACGAATGTAAACGGAAGATTACAATTTTGTTTTGAATACCGGATTCAGACCAAAGATTATTTTTTTTACCTGCCAAATGAAATTGACGAAATGACGCCAGAGGAGAAGAAGAAAATTTCCCAAAGGCTGGATGAAAAGGGATATGAACATGCAGATGACCTAACAGAAGATGGGGCAAAAGCAATGATGGAAAAGGACCTAAAGCGTCAGTTGGCAACGATTAAGAATCAATATATAATAACAGAAACAAATGCTGGCTCAGACAATTTATTTATCCCTCCGGAATACAAAAACGGAAAAACAATTCAATTGACGGAAGAGGACAGCTGGTTAAAAGGAATTTCGTCCGGACAGTGGCCGGAAGACGAATTAAAACTTACTGAAAAAAATATGATGGGGCATTGGGAGCATATTATCAATCATTATAAGAAAGTATCCTTGTCGATTGTGAAAAAGGATGGCTACAGCAAAGATGAAAAGGCTCATGGGGAGGCAACATTAAATGGTGCTGTTTTCCAGCTCTTTCAGGATGCGGGATGTACGGTGAGAGCAGTGGTATATGATGAGAAGGGAAGAGAAAAGAAAGCAGATAAATACAGTACGAAAGATGGAATGTTGGAAACGGATTATCTTCGCTGTGGAACAACGTACTATCTGAAAGAAATCGTGCCACCCGTTGGATACCAAAAGTCTGAGATGATTATGCCGATTACCATTGACGGCAGTGGCTGCACGCAGGAATTTACAACAGCGGGGAAATCACTTTCCTATAAAAATCAGCCATTATTAGGGAAGATTGCCTTACAAAAGTATTATTCGGAAGGGGAAACCGGACAACTGTTTCCGGAAAAAGGAGCAGTTTTTCAGATTTATCTGAAAAAAAGAAACAGTTATGAGAAGGCAGATGATTATGAGAGAGCTCTGCTTGTAACAGATGAAAAAGGATATGCCTGTACAAAAGAACTGTACATGGGCCGTTATACGGTTCATCAGATCAGTACAGGGGAGCAGGATACCGAGATGACAAAGGATTTTGATATAGTTGTTGACGAGCATGGTAAAATCTATCAATTGTCACTCAATAACAAAAATTTCAGTGCCTATTTAAAAATTGTAAAGAAAGATGGAAATACGAATAAAACGGTTTTAAAGGCAGGTACTTCCTATCAGATATACCGGTGGAATAAGGAAAAAAATACGGAAGATCTGGTACGGCAGAGTTATGTGGATGGAAAATCAATAAAGACAATCGATACGTTTCAGACCGATGAAACGGGTGTTGTCATGACGGTGAAACCATTAAAATCAGGGATATACCGAGTATATGAAAAGGATGCGGCAGAGGGATATTATATAGGCAGGCCATATATCGAAGTAAAAATTAATAGTAAAGAGGACAATTACAATCAGATGGCAGAAGAGAATGGAAGTCTCTTTACAACGGTAGAAGTAGAATATGAAAATAAGGAGACCTATGGAAAGCTTACCTTTGAAAAGGTAGGAGAGCAGCTGGCTGCCTATGAAAAATCCTCCTCACATTTTGTATATGAAAATAAAATGCTAAAAGGTGCCGTTTTTGAAATTTACGCAGAAGAAGAAATTCAAACACCGGATAATCAAGGTGTTGTCCGGTTTAAAGAAGGGGAAAAAGTAGCAGAGGTAATAACAGGAGAAAAAGTCCTTTTTACAAATAAATGTGAAGGAATCTGTGGCTATGAAAGGGACGGAGAAGGCAGAATATCGGTTAAGCTTCCGCTGGGAAAATATAAAGTAATGGAAACTAAAACGGTTTCCGGATATGTTCTGCCGGATAAAGCAGAGTGGGAAATCGAATTTTCATGGAAGAATAAGGACACCGAACAAGTGATTAATGGAACTGGGGTTACCGGAAAAGACGGTGTGCTGCGAATTCAGAATGAAAGGGCAAAAGCAGAAGTAGTAATCAACAAAAAAGATGCCGTAAGTAAACTTCCTATTTCAGATGTTATTTTTGGTCTGTACACATCCGATGCCATTTATAATAGCAAAGGAGAAATGATTGTTCCGGCGGATACCAAGCTGGAGGAATTAAAGACAGATGCTGCGGGAACGGCAGTATCTGCTTTGGATCTGCCATTGCAGCAAAAGATAGATTCGGAAAAGGAAAATACGGGAAACTATTATCTGAAAGAAGAAAGAGTATCCGAGAGCTACTATTTAGAGAGCGGGAAGATACCAGTACAATTAACGTATAAGGATGATAAGACATCTGTAGTATCGTGTAAAATTGAAAAAGAAAATATTGCGACCGAGACAGAGATCAGTAAGCTTGCTTTAGTGGGGAGCGGAGAGGTCTCCGGCTGCAGACTGGAAATAAAGGATAAAGACGAACAGATAATTTGTTCATGGACGTCAGGGGAAAAGGATTCGGTAAAGCTCATTAAAAATGCGGAAGAAAAAGGATATCAAAATCTAAAGGCGAGGATAACAGAGAATGGAACGCTTTTATTGAGAGGCTTATTCCATGATGAGGAATATTCCTTATCTGAATCCAGACCGGCAGATGGATATGTCACAGCGGATAAAATATATTTCAAATTGCTTGAAAAAAGAGAGCAGCAAGGGGCAGTCCGAACGGTGGTATCGCGAAAGAATAAAAAGGGTATTTTTGATGAAATTTCGGACAATCAAGTTATTATGTATGATGATACGACAAAAGTAGAATTCAGTAAACTGGATGATGTAACTGGAACCCCACTAGAGGGGGCAGGAATTGTTATATATGACAAGTCAAATAAAAAGGTTGATTCCTTTACAACAAATAAAAAAGAAGCCTCTCTGATCGAAGGAGAACTTGCGGTGGGTGAGACTTACATTTTCCGGGAAGTGAAAGCTCCAGACGGATATTCTACCAGTGGAGATGTGACAATTACCGTTCAGGATACGGGAGAGATACAAAAAATAGTAATGTATGATAAAAAAACAGATGAAATTGCGGAGCAGGATACACCAAAAGATTCGGAACATAAAGATAAATCGAAGGTACACATACCAAAAAAAGTACCGAAAAGTGCAGCGCCTCAAACCGGTGATTCGTTGTTTACTTTCCGCTTTCTGATAACGGCATTATTTTTGTCATTGGCAGGAATCGCGCTGGTTACAAAAAAGAAAACCATGGTATAGCATTGTGCCTACCATGGTAATATGTTTTACACTTCTATTCCTCGTCCTGCTCTTCATCCTCTTCCATCTGTGGCTTTAGAATCATGCGGACTTTATCAATTCGATTGCCATCTACTTTTAAAACAGTGTAAGTGGCATAGTCATCTTCTGTTGCTTCTCCGACTTCCGGGAAGTGCTGGAATAAATTGATTAAATGTCCGGCAATGGAATCATAATCCTCGGATTCCAGTGGAAGTTTTAAATATTCGGAAATGTCTTCTAAGAAGGTGGAGCCAAGAAGAACATATTCGGTGTCACTGATTTTTTGAATTTCATCTTCTTCATCCTCATCATACTCATCCCGAAGTTCTCCGACAATTTCTTCAATTAAATCTTCCATCGTAATAAGACCGGCAAGAGCACCATATTCATCCAGTACAACGGTCATTGGAATAGAATCCTTCTGCATCTCCATAAAAAGTTCTGCAACGTTCTTATATTCATATGTTACATGAGCCTCACGAATCAAGGTCTTGATGTCCAGCTCGGATTTGTTGCCCTGATAGAATACAATATCCCGCAAATTAATAATTCCAATAATGTTATCAATGGTCTCTTCATAAACGGGAATTCTTGAATATTTACTTTCCTTGAATTCGTTCATAAGCTCTTCATATGTGATGTTCGCCTCGACCATGGCAATATCCATACGGGGAATCATAACATCTTTGGCAAGAGAATCACCAAAATCTACAATATTAGTAATCATTTGGCGTTCTTCGCTTTCGATTACTCCTTCCTCATGGCTGACATCTACAAAGGTTCTTAGTTCATCCTCGGTAATAACTGCTGCTTTTTTTGAAGTGTCCACGCGGAGAAGGAAGAGCACGAAACCGGAAAATTGATTCACGATAAAAATAATCGGTGTCAGTATGTTGGTCAGGAACAGTATAGGGCGGGAGTATAACAGGGCTAACTTCTCCGCCTTTCTGGTAGCTAGATTTTTCGGTGTGATTTCACCGAAAATCAAAATTAATACTGTCAGAATTCCTGTTGCAATTCCCGCACCAAGACTGGTACTTTCCGCTAATCCCATGCGTCTGCAAATGGAAAAAGCATAGGATGTGGAAATCGAGGAAGCGGATAAATTTACAACATTATTACAGATCAATACCGCACTGAGCATTTTTGAAGGCTCTTCGATTAGTTTTAATACTCGTTTCGCAGATTTGTTCTTTTCTTCTGCCAATGCACGCATCCGAATTTTATTAACGGTAGTAAGTGCTGTTTCTGCAGAAGAGAAAAAAGCTGATAAAAAAAGTAATATAATAAGAATAATTATATTTACCGCATCACTGGGCCCCAAAGAAAAACATCTCCTTTCTTAACTTAACGCTTGGCGTTTTCTCGCCATTTCATCACTGTCAAGATACTCATCATAAGTGGTAACTTTATCAATCATACCATTTGGAGTAATCTCGATAATACGGTTTGCAATTGTTTGTATGAACTGATGGTCCTGAGAGGTGAACAGTACAACTCCCGGGAACTTGATCAGACCATTATTGACGGATGTAATAGATTCCATGTCTAAATGGTTTGTTGGTTCATCCAGCATTAGTACATTGGAACCGAGCATCATCATTTTGGAAAGCATGACACGAACTTTTTCCCCCCCGGAGAGGACATTTACTTTCTTTAAGCCGTCATCTCCCTTAAAGAGCATGCGTCCCAAGAAACCGCGGACATAGGTGGCATCCTTCTCAGGAGAGAATGGCATTAACCAATCTACAATTGTATCATTGCTGGCAAAATAAGCAGTGTTGTCTTTTGGAAAATAGGAGTTTGAGGTGGTGATTCCCCATTTATAGTCTCCCTCATCCGGTTCCATCTCTCCGGAAAGAATCTGGAACAAAGTAGTTGCTGCAATACCATAAGAACCAACAAAAGCAATTTTGTCATCGTGTCCGACCGTGAAAGAAATATTGTCTAACACTTTCTCTCCATCAATGGTTTTGGAAAGATTTGTTACCGTAAGCACTTCATTTCCGATTTCACGATCCGGTTTGAAGTCTACATATGGATATTTACGGCTAGAAGGCCGTAATGTATCCAGTTCAATTTTTTCCAATGCACGTTTACGGGAAGTTGCCTGCTTGGATTTCGATGCATTGGCGCTGAACCGCTGAATAAATTCCTGTAGTTCCTTGATTTTTTCTTCTTTCTTTTTATTCGCTTCTTTCATCTGTTTAATCATTAATTGGCTGGATTCATACCAAAAATCATAGTTTCCAGCATAAATCTGCATCTTACCATAATCAAGGTCTACTGTATGTGTACAGACCTTATTTAAGAAATAGCGGTCATGAGAAACAACAATGATAGTGTTTTCAAAGTCAATTAAGAATTCTTCCAGCCAGCGAATGGAGTCCAGATCCAAGTGGTTTGTCGGCTCGTCAAGAAGCAGGATGTCAGGATTGCCAAATAATGCTCTTGCCAAAAGAACTTTGACCTTGTCTGTATCCGGCAGTTCGCTCATTGTTTTATAATGTACATCTGTATCAATGCCGAGTCCATTGAGCAGAGTAGCAGCATCCGCCTCTGCCTCCCATCCGTTCATTGTGGCAAATTCAGCCTCTAATTCACTGGCACGCATACCGTCCTCTTCGGAAAAATCTTCCTTGGCATAGATAGCATCCTTTTCTTTCATGATGTCGAATAGTTTTTGGTTACCAGCGATAACGGTATCCAGGACAATATCATTATCATATTTGAAATGGTCCTGTTCAAGAACAGAAAGCCGTTCGCCGGGGCCAAGACTGATCTCACCGGTAGTCGGTTCCAGCTCACCGGATAATATTTTTAGAAATGTGGATTTACCGGCTCCGTTTGCACCGATAATACCATAACAATTACCCTCGGTAAATTTTATATTGACCTCTTCAAAGAGAGCCTTTTTTCCAAACCGAAGTGAAATATTACTTGCTTGAATCATTTTAAAATCCTTTCTCATTGAAAATATACTATTCCTATTTTACTAAATATCGACAATTTTGCAAGGGATTTTATGATTTTGACTAATTTTTTTCGCAAAATAGTAAGTAGTCTATAGTATTCAATCCATTTATGTGTTAAAATTGCATAAAGAAAGAAGACATAGATGGAGGGACACAAAATGGCAATTGAAGTAAAAGAACAGGATTTGACATTTCATTTATATACGAAGCGGACCAGTTATATTTTTACTGCGGTAAAAAATCGGTATTTGGCACATGTTTACTGGGGCAGGAGAATTCAGATCCCACATATGGAAAATGCTCTTTTGCTTCGCTGGAGCTGTTTTGATGTGATGGAACCGGTGGAGCATCCTTTTTCACTGGACTATATCTGCCGCGAATATCCTTCATCCGCCGGAGACTATCGAATCCCTTCGGTTGAGGTAGAATTTGAGGACGGCAGCAGGGAATGTAATCTCATTTTTAATGGATATTGTGTAATGGAGGGGAAACCGGAAAGGGAGGGAATGCCTTCGTTATATACCGAACCAGAGGATAATTGTGAGACATTGGAACTATCACTTGTGGATGAGATAAAAGGGATCGAGGTCTTATTATACTATACGGTCTATGAAGATTATGATGTAATATCAAGAAGTGTTACAATAAGGAACAGCGGGGAGGAGAATGTTCGGATCACTCATGTTGCCAGTGCAAGCGTGGATTTTGAAAATTCTGATTTTGAAATGCTGACTTTGCCGGGGGCATGGGGACGGGAGAGACATATAGAACGTTATCCGCTCCGCAGGGGAAGGCAGATGGCTGGCAGCAGCCGGGGAGCCAGCAGTCATCAGATGAATCCGTTTCTTGCGTTGTTAGATCCGGCGGCAACAGAAGAAACGGGAACTGTTTTTTCGATGAATCTTGTGTACAGTGGTAATTTTACGACAGGCGTAGAAGTGGATCAGGTTGGAAAAAGCCGTATGTTTATGGGACTTGGAAATGAAGATTTTTCATGGCTTTTAGAAGCAGGGGAACGGTTCGATGCTCCTGAGTGTGTTATGGTGCACTCTTCGGATGGCCTTGGTGAGATGTCAAGAATTTATCACCGCATTTACCGGGAACGGCTGCTGCGCGGTGCTTTTAAGGAAGGAAACCGCCCGATTCTCGTAAACAACTGGGAGGCTACATATTTTGATTTTAATGAGGAGAAGATTGTTTCATTGGCAAGGGCTGCGTCCGAGCTCGGGCTGGAATTACTGGTTCTGGATGACGGCTGGTTCGGCAAAAGAAATAGTGATACCTGTTCTTTAGGTGATTGGTATGCAAATTTGGAAAAACTGCCAGATGGTATCGGAGGACTCGCGAAAAAGGTAAGAGAGCAGGGTATTCAGTTTGGTCTTTGGGTAGAGCCGGAAATGGTTTCTCCCGACAGTGATCTGTATCGGAATCATCCAGACTGGTGTATTCATGTACAGGGACGTCCCCGGTCAGAATGCCGTAATCAGTTGACGCTGGATCTGAGCCGGACGGACGTGTGTGATTTTATAATTGAGACATTAAAAGAGATTCTCTCGTCAGCTCCGATTTCTTATATTAAATGGGATATGAACCGTCATATGAGCAATTTGGGCTCGGCAAAGCTTTCAGCGAAACGGCAGCGGGAGATGCCTCACCGTTACATACTGGGACTTTACCGGGTGCTGGAAGAAATAACAACCGCATTTCCTGACGTTTTGTTTGAAAGCTGCTCCGGTGGTGGCGGGCGATTTGATCCGGGAATGCTTTATTATATGCCACAGACATGGACAAGCGATGATACGGATCCGGTGGAACGGCTTTATATACAGTATGGAACAAGCCTTGTTTATCCGGTTTCTGCGATGGGTGCCCATGTATCAGCAGTGCCGAATCATCAGTCCGGCAGGGTGACTCCATTAAAGATGCGTGGTGATGTGGCAATGAGCGGCAATCTTGGTTATGAGCTCGACCTTACCAAGTTTACGGAAGAAGAGAAAGAAGTGGTAAAAGAACAGATTGCCGTTTACAAGAATTTAAGAAACCTGATTTTGAAGGGGGACTTATATCGTCTGAAAAGTCCTTTTGAAGGAAATGATGCGGCATGGATGATTGTAGCAGAAAAAGAATTTTTCGCTGCCTATTTCCAAATACAGGCGAAAGTAAATCCGGGCATTTCCAGAATAAAATTCCGTGGATTGAAGGAAGATGCTTTTTATGAAGATATGGAAACCGGAGAAATATATGGTGGGGATGAATTAATGCAGATCGGCCTTGTCGTGGATTTGTTTGGTGACTACCAGAGTAGAACATGGCATTTTTGTGAGAAAAGACTTTGTGAAAGCAATGTGTGAAAAATAAAAGTTGTGACATGTGGATTCTTTCGGTATAATGAATAGAACAGACAACAATTTGAGAGTGCAGAAGGGATGAAAGAATGGCGATTTCAAATAAAATACAGATAAAGACGAGGGCACACAATGTTCAAGGGGACATGTTCTCACTGGGGTTCACTGTGAAGGAGGACAATCAGGTTCAATTTACCGTATGGAAACCAAAGGCTTCCTCATGTCAGCTTCGTTTATATAAAGAGGGTAAGATATATCACAAATTTACAATGCGTTCCATGGCTGGTTTAGGGATGCAGGACGTTTTCTCCGTTGCTCTAGAGGGAGAGGGCGGTACGATAAAAACAATTTTGAATGGTATGGATTATGATTTTGTGGCAGATGGTGAAGTTTTTAATGATATTTATGCGAAAGAAATTTCGGGAAGAAATTATTTTGGGAAAAAGCATGGCCGGGTTAGAGGGCATCTTGTCTTTGATGATTTCAGCTGGAAAGGTGAAAATTGGCAGAAGTTATCGGTTCACGATATGATATTATATCAGTGCCATGTGAGGGGCTTTACGAAACACAGCAGCTCCGGTGTCCATGCACCGGGAACTTTTTGTGGTTTGCAAGAGAAGATTTCCTATTTGAAAGAGCTTGGTGTTAATACACTTTTGCTTTTGCCGATCTATGATTTTAATGAGTGGATGAAAGACGAGGAAGGAAATGAAATAGGGAAAATTAATTATTGGGGATATGGCAAAGACGCTTATTATTTTGCTCCGAAGGCAAGTTACGGAAGTGGAAAAACAAGTGTGGTGAAAGAACTGAAAGCACTTGTGAAAGCACTTCATCAGAACGGAATGAATTTGATTCTTGATATGTATTTTGTAGGACAGACACCAGAATTTATTTTACAGTGTCTGAGGTATTATGCATTGGAGTTTCATATTGATGGGTTTCGATTTAATCAGGACGCGGTGGATGGTGCGTGGCTGCAGAACGATCCGGTTCTGTCTCATGTTAAATTGATCGGGAATCATTGGGGAGAACCACCACAGATGGCAGCACAGAGCCGGTTACTTGAAATGAATGATGGTTTCTTGGTAGATGCGAGACGTTTTCTTAAAAGTGATGAGGGGCAGACGGAGAATTTTTACCGACGTTTCAAGGAACAGGGAAATGGTGTGGAGAAGATTCATTATATAACGAATAATAATGGCTTTACCCTTCGGGACTTAATATCCTATGATATTAAGCACAATGAAGAAAACGGAGAGAGAAATCAAGACGGAACAGAGTATAATTATAGCTGGAACTGCGGAGCAGAGGGGCCGAGCAGAAGGAAAGCGGTTCTAAAAATGCGGGAAAAACAGGAAAAAAATGCATTTGTTATGCTGTTATTGGGAATGGCAGCACCAATGCTTTTGGCCGGAGATGAGTTCGGAAATTCCCAAAAGGGAAATAATAATGCATATTGTCAGGATAATCTGACGACATGGCTTGACTGGAGGCTGCTTGAAAAGAATGAAAAAACGTTCCGATTTGCCAAAAAGCTGATTGCTTTTCGGAAAAAGCACCCATTGTATCATCAGGAAAAAAAGCTTACCGGAATGGATGGCAAAGGATTAGGAGCACCAGATGTATCCTGTCATGGAAGAGAACCATGGATTTACGATTTTTCTTATTATAGCAGGGAACTTGGAATTATGTATTATGGGGGATACTACAATGGTAGAAGTTTGTATTTTGCGTTCAATTTTCATTGGGATAGCCATGAATTTTACTTGCCGGATGTTTCAGAAAGTAAGAATTGGAAGGTCATTCTGAATACGGCAGGAGAACAAGAGGATGAAGTAGCAGCAGGGTTTTATCGGATGGCACCGCGTTCCATTGCCGTTCTGGAAAATGTAAGAGAAGAGAAAAAGGAGATACCTGCTCATCCGAGGGGAAAAAGGATAAGAAAGTATCTCCCAGAACGTTATAAACAAATTACTTGAAGGATTGTATTATAACTTAAAAATCGTGGTTTTCCACAATTGGATCAAACAAATCCAAACAACAGTGTTTGTCCGAAGTAAAGTGTTTGCATGTAACACAGGATACATCCACATCACCGGATTTGTTTGTGCATGAGCAGCAGTCTTTTACGGCGTATGCACTACAATGTTTTGCTACATTGCGATAAGTTTGTTCATCTGCACGCATGATTGACCTCCATTCTGCCATAAAAACGGCAATTCAATTAATGTTACTGTGTTAGTATCTGCAGTCAGGAGGAATTTATACACAATGATTGTCTTAAAGATTGAGTCAGTAAAAGAATTTATGTCCTGTCTTTTTAGTGGGGATATGTTTGATAAATTTCATATAAGAAATTGTGAGGTAACTACTTTTACAACCTTTCAATGTGACGGTAAGCGGAAGAAAGAGTGGTATGATACCGATGAGCTGCCGGAAGACAAAAGCGGACTTCTTTTTTGGCAGGAAATGAAACCGGTTATTTTCTCCTTTATCAAAGGGAAAAAGAAACCATTAAAAATGAATCTGGATTTTTGTCACTATATGACAAATGGAGATATCGGTTCTTTACGGGTACAGTTTGAAAGGGATCAGCTGCTGATCTTTACCGGATATATGCAGAAAGATTTT
This sequence comes from uncultured Lachnospiraceae bacterium, assembly GCA_947631505.1. Taxonomy (GTDB): domain Bacteria; phylum Bacillota; class Clostridia; order Lachnospirales; family Lachnospiraceae; genus Eubacterium_F. Next base: position 82,801 of record CANRLR010000002.1, read on the forward strand.
TCGATGGATAAGCAGAAGCTGTTTCTTTGGGATGAAAATTGCCGTTCTTTTATACAGAAAAACAAGATTGTTAGCACTCAGCTTGATTGAGTGCTAAATTTTTCTTGACATTCCTGTTCCTTCGTATTATGATATCTTTTGTAGAACAAATTGAAAACTTGGTATTCAATAATTCTGAATGCCCAATTATAAAAATGGAGGTATCTATCATGACAAGTGAACAGGGAAATTTAGCGATTAATTCAGAGAACATATTTCCGATTATCAAGAAATGGTTATATTCAGACCATGATATTTTTATTCGTGAGGTTGTCAGCAATGGCTGTGATGCCATAACGAAATTAAAGAAACTTTCTTTGATTGGTGAAGCGGATCTGGCAGAGGATTATAGGGCAAAAATAGAGGTAGAAGTAAATCCGGAAGAGAAAACCATTACGTTCCGTGATAATGGTCTTGGTATGACTGCAGAGGAAGTAAAGGAATATATTAATCAGATCGCATTTTCCGGTGCGGCTGATTTTCTTGAAAAATACAAGGATAAAGCAAATGATGAACAGATTATCGGACATTTTGGATTAGGCTTTTATTCTGTATTTATGGTTTCAGATTCGGCAGAAATTAATACGCTTTCTTATAAGCAGGGAGCAGAGCCGGTACATTGGGAGTCCGATGGTGGATTGACTTTTGAAATGGGACCTTGTGACAAAGCTGCGGTCGGAACAGAAATTATTCTTCATTTGAATGAGGACAGTTATGAATTTGCGAATGAATACAGGGTTCGTGAGGTATTAGACAAATACTGTTCTTTTATGCCGGTAGAGATTTTCCTGACAAAGGTAAATGCCGAACCGGAATATGAAACAATTCCAAGTGAAGAAGTGACAGAGAAAGATACGGTCATTGAAGAAATTGTAGAAGAGGATAAGACTTCGGAGGAAAGTGACGAGAAAAAAGAGCCGGTGAAAAAGACGAAGATTCTGAAACGTCCGGTTTCCATCAGTGATACGACCCCGCTTTGGACAAAGCATCCGAATGAGTGCTCTGAAGAAGAGTATAAAACATTCTACCGCAAAGTGTTCAATGATTACAAGGAGCCATTGTTCTGGATTCATTTGAATATGGACTACCCGTTTAATTTAAAGGGAATCCTTTATTTCCCAAGAGTGAATCTTGAGTATGAAAATGTAGAGGGAATTATTAAACTTTACAATAATCAGGTGTTTATTGCGGATAATATCAAAGAAGTCATACCAGAATTCCTGATGCTGTTAAAGGGAGTCATTGATTGTCCGGATCTACCGTTGAATGTAAGCCGTAGTGCTTTGCAGAACGACGGCTTTGTAAAGAAGATTTCTGATTATATTACAAAGAAGGTGGCAGATAAACTTACCGGAATGTGTAAAACAGACCGTGAGAACTACGAAAAGTATTGGGATGATATTAGCCCGTTCATTAAGTTCGGCTGCTTAAAGGATGAGAAATTCAAGGAGAAAATGAAAGATTATATTCTCTTTAAGGATCTGGATGAGAAATATAGTACACTTTCTGAGTATCTGGAAACATTACCGGAACCTGTTGTTGAGGCAGAAGTAGTGGAGCCGGGAGAAGAAGAAAGTGAACCACAAGAAGCAGAAACTCCGAAAAAGACCGTTTATTATGTGACGGATCTACAACAGCAGAGCCAATATATCAAGATGTTCCGTGAGCAGGAAATGAATGCCGTTGTCTTGCTTCATAATATTGACCAGCCATTTGTGTCAGCATTGGAGGCAGGAGATGATGCGGTGAAATTCCAGCGTATTGATGCGGATCTGACAGAGGCTTTCAAAGAAGAAGGCGATGAGGATAAATTAAAGGCTGACACAGAAACGCTGAAGAAATTGTTCCAAAAAGCGACCGGAAAAGAACAGCTTGAAGTAAAAGTAGAAAAACTGAAAAATGATAAAGTATCTTCCATGATTACCCTTTCCGAGGAAAGCAGAAGAATGCAGGATATGATGAAGATGTATTCCATGAACGGCATGGGCGGTATGGATATGTCAGATATGGGGCAGACTCTGGTATTGAACGTCAACAATGCATTGGTGCAGTATGTATTAGAGCATACGGACGGAGAGAATACGGAAATGTTCTGTAAACAGCTGTATGATCTTGCCTTAATCAGCCATCAGCCATTGGAGGCAGATAAGATGACCGAGTTTATTGAAAGAAGTAATGAGATTATGATGCTGTTAGCAAAATAAAGTAAATGTTCCTGACTTTTAAAATAAAAACTCCTGACGGATTTGAATAAGAGAATCCGTCAGGAGTTTTTGTAATGATAAAAAGCTTCGAAAGGGACTTGAACCCTCGACCCCTTCATTACGAGTGAAGTGCTCTACCGACTGAGCTATCGAAGCTTATGGTTCTGTAACCAACAAATACTATAATACACAATTTAAAAAATATTGTCAATAAAAAAGTGAAAGAATTAATTTCGCTGTAAGCATTTTCACAGAGGGCGGGGCACAGACAGTGCCTTCTTCGATCCTGTTACCGCGTATTTAATTCTTCTATGCATACAGCCTTGACAGCCCGAAAATTGACATCTATACAGTTTTTGATTATAATTGATATAGAGGAAAAAACGATAGAGGCAGGAAATAGGAGAATGTATGAATACAAATCAGGAATTACGTCAGCTGCTCAGTCAGATTGACCGGAAAAGCTATCCGGCATATAAACAGCTGAAAGGTGTGTACCGCTTTGACGGTTATTTTCTAAATATTGTGCATGTACAGGGAGATCCCTTTGCGTCACCATCTAAAGTAAACATTCAGGTGCCGGGGAGCCGGTCAGGGCTGGATGAATTACAGATGTATTATAATACCGAAGAGAAAAAGGTGGCACTGGAGGATTATCTGCTGCGGGAGTTTGGGAAAAAATTACAGCAATTTTCTTTTCAGGCAAAGGGTTCAGGAAAATCCGGCATACTGTCAATCAGCCGTCCGGGGCAGGAGGTTCTTACACGGACAGCATGTGAACTGGAGAAAAAGAGCGGAAAATTGACGCTTCGTCTGGAGGTTGGATTTCCTGCCAATGGGCGGACAGTCAATAGCAGGGAACTGGAAAAAATTTTCTTTGATTTCCTTCCCGTATGTGTGCGGGAAGTGCTGTATGCCTCTTCGCTGGACAAAAGGAAAATTCAACAGGTTACGGAGCTGGCAGAAGATCAGACATTTGTTCGTCAGGAACTCAAAAAAAGAGATTTGGTGGCATTTGTGGCAAATGGTTCTATTTTGCCGAGAGAATCCGGTGTCAGTAAAAAGCCGATGAAACAGGCAGTGCCTTTTCAATCCCCAAAGGAAATGGAAATTTCTTTGGAATTACCGCATCATGGGGAAATAAGCGGAATGGCAGTGCCAAAGGGAATCACTATGATCGTAGGCGGCGGCTATCACGGAAAATCAACACTTTTAAAAGCTCTAGAGCTTGGTGTATATAATCATGTGGCAGGAGATGGCAGGGAATTTGTCATTACGGATGACTCGGCGATGAAAATCCGGGCAGAAGATGGACGCAGTGTGAAACAGGTAGATATTTCCCTCTTTATTAACAACCTGCCGGATGGGAAAGATACCACACATTTTTCGACAGAAGATGCCAGTGGTTCCACCTCTCAGGCTGCCAATGTAATTGAGGCAATGGAGTCAGGAAGTCAGGTGCTTCTTATGGATGAAGATACCAGTGCAACGAATTTTATGATTCGGGATGAATTAATGCAGCGTGTTGTCAGTCAGGAGGTAGAACCGATTACACCATTTACCATGCGGGTAAAGGAATTGTATGAGGAATACGGGGTTTCTACGATATTGGTTGCCGGCAGCTCCGGCAGTTATTTTCATGTAGCGGATCATGTGATTCAGATGAATCAGTATGAGCCTTTTGAAATTACCGCTCTTGCAAGAGAGGCGGTGAAAGATTTTCCACTGCCTGAACAGCAGGCCCCGCAGATTTCTGAACCGGATTATATACGGGTATTCCGGCAAGATAGAAAGTTTGCGGCAGATGGCAGAGTGAAAATGAAAACACAGGGGCTGGATGGTATTCAGATGAATAAAGATTATATTGATCTGCGTTATGTGGAACAGCTTGCGGATTCAGAACAGCTGACAGCGCTCGCCCAGTTGATGAAATTTATGAAGAAACAGGGCATTGACGGAAGAAGAACTCTCCGTCAAGTGGTGGAGTATACGTGGAAAGCATGGCAGGATAATGGATGGGAGGCTGTCTGTGGCACTGCCCAGATTCCGGGAAATCTTTCGATGCCGAGGAAACAAGAGATTTTTGCCTGTGCAGACCGCTGGCGGAATTTGGAGACAAAGTCCTAAAAATAGGGCTTTGATTTATGAATTCAGGGATTATGAAGCGGGAGAACCCAATGCTTGACAAATGATATAGAATAGGATAAAATACAGTTAGTTCAAAGAGTTTTGAATATTTTAGTGCTGTTTTTGAGCGGTGCTGAATAATAAAAGAAAAAAGGAGAAATAGTATTATGTTAGAAAAAATGCAGGAACTTATTGCGGATCAGTTGAGCGTTGACGCAGACAGCGTTACAGAGGCTTCCTCTTTCAAAGACGATTTGGGAGCAGATTCTCTTGACCTCTATGAGTTAATCATGGCACTCGAGGAAGAGTATGATGTAGAGATTCCTACAGATGACCTTGAGAGTATCAATACTGTTGGTGACGTAATTAATTTCTTAAAGAGCAAAGGTGTAGAATAATCACGGATTGCAGCACATAAGAGTCTGATAACAGACCTACAATTAACACCAAGAAAGGCAAGATAGAGAGTGCCTTATCTTGGTGTTAATTGTTATGTAAGCACAAAGAGTTTTAAAAACTACATTAAGAAGTTTTTGTTACAGAACACCATGAATGCAGGCGTAAACGCTTCGGATTGGAGGAAAAAATGAGTAAAATTGCATTTGTATTCCCGGGACAGGGAGCACAGGCGGTAGGAATGGGAAAAGATGTATATGATAATTCAGAACGGGCAAAAGAAGTATTTGACAAAGCGAGTGAGGCAGTCGGATTAGACTTGAAAGCTCTTTGTTTTGAGGAAAATGAGAATATCAATATTACAGAATATACACAGGTATGCCTTCTTACGACAAGTGTAGCTATTATGGAAGAGCTTCTCTCCAGAGGAATTAAGCCGGATGTGGCAGCAGGTCTCAGTTTAGGAGAATATTGTGCTTTAGTGGCAGCGGGTTCAATGAATTATATTGATGCGGCAAAAGCGGTTCGCAAAAGAGGGATTTTTATGCAGGAGGAAGTACCGGCAGGAGAAGGCGGAATGGCTGCTATTTTGGGAATGGATGCAGCAGTGATTGATGCCAATATCAAACAATTTGACAAAGTTCAGGTGGCAAATTACAACTGTCCGGGACAGATTGTTATTTCCGGTGAAACAGAGCAGGTAAAACAGGCAGCAGAACAGTTAAAAGAAGCAGGAGCGAAGAGAGCTGTTCTTTTGAATGTAAGCGGTCCGTTCCACTCTCGTCTGTTAACAGGAGCGGGAACAAAATTAAAAGCGGTCTTAGATGAATTGACCATTGCGAAACCGGAAATTCCCTATGTGGCAAATGTCAATGCATCTTACATAACAGAACAGGAAGAAATTGAGCCGTTATTGGTACAGCAGGTAAGCAATTCCGTCCGCTGGCAGCAGTCGGTAGAAGCCATGGCAGCAGATGGTGTGGATACTTTTATTGAAATTGGGCCGGGAAGAACACTTGCCGGATTTAATAAGAAAATCGGAAAAGCAATTGGAAAAGAGTTGACAACTTATACAGTAGGAACAATGGAAGACATTGAAAATGTAGTGAAAGAAGTGAGGTAAATATGTTATTAGAAGGCAAAATTGCAGTGGTAACCGGAGCCGGACGGGGAATCGGCAAAGGAATTGCCCTTGCCATGGCAAGAGAGGGAGCAAAGGTAATCATTAATTACAATGGCTCCAAGGAGCGTGCAGAGGAAGTTGTGGCAGAGATTGAAAAGAATGGTGGACAAGCGGCAGCAATTCAGTGCAATGTCAGTGATTTTGAGCAGGCGAAAGAGTTTTATGCCAATGTAGTAAAAGAATATGGCAGAATTGATATTTTAGTAAATAATGCCGGAATTACAAGAGATAATCTGATTATGAAAATGTCAGAAGAGGAATTTTCAGATGTGATACAAACGAATCTGATGGGAACGTTTCATGGAATTAAATTTGTTACCCGCCCAATGATGAAGCAGCGTGCCGGACGTATTATTAATATTGCTTCGGTATCCGGTGTAATTGGTAATATGGGACAGGCAAATTACTCGGCATCTAAGGCCGGTGTAATCGGACTTACCAAGGCAGCGGCAAAGGAACTGGCATCCCGTAATATTACGGTAAATGCTGTTGCACCGGGATTTATTGCTACCGAAATGACAGACAAGTTAAAGGATGCTGTGAAGGAAGAGGCAGTAAAAACGATTCCTCTTGGTGAATTTGGCAAAGTAGAGGATATTGCAGAAGCGGTCGTGTTCTTGGCAAGTGACCGTGCCCGTTATATAACCGGACAGGTGCTCTGTGTAGATGGTGGAATTGCAATGTAAGAAAAAAGTAAAAGTTGATTGGAGGACATTATGAGCAGACGTGTTGTTGTAACCGGTATGGGTGCGATTACCCCAATCGGTAACAGTGTTAAGGATTTTTGGGAAAATGTGAAAAAAGGAACAGTAGGAATCGGACCGATTACAAAGTTTGATACCAGTGCTTACAAGGCTCATTTGGCAGCAGAGATTAAAGATTTTGATGCGACACAGTTTATGGACAAGAAATCTGCACGCCGTATGGAGGATTTTGCAAAGTACGCAGTAGCTGCTGCAAAAGAGGCATTGGAGGATAGTGGACTGGATATGGAAAAGGAAGATCCATTCCGTGTCGGCTGTAGTGTTGGTTGTGGTATTGGAAGCCTGCAGTGTGTACAGCGAAACTATGAGCGTATCCAGACAAAAGGACCAAATCGTGTAGAGCCTTTGATGATTCCGATGCTGATTGCCAATATGGCCGCAGGAAATATTTCGATTCAGTTCGGCTTAAAAGGGAAAAATATAAATGTGGTAACTGCTTGTGCAACCGGAAACCACAATATTGGTGAGGCATTCCGTTCCATTCAGTATGGAGAAGCAGAGGTCATGGTTGCCGGTGGTGCCGAAGGTGCAATTACAGAACTTGGTGTAGCTGGATTTACCGGTTTGAATGCATTGTCAACCTCCGAGGATCCAAAACGTGCTTCTATTCCGTTTGATACAGACCGGGGAGGTTTTGTCATGGGAGAGGGAGCAGGAATTATTATTTTGGAAGAATTAGAGCATGCCAGAGCACGTGGAGCTAAGATCTATGGTGAAATGATTGGTTATGGTGCGACGAGTGATGCTTATCATGTAACTGCCCCATTAGAAGATGGCAGCGGTGCTGCTAAGGCAATGGAATATGCAATTCAGGATGCTGGTATTAAGCCGGAAGATATTGACTATGTAAATGCTCATGGAACAGGTACCCACATGAATGATTTATTTGAGACGAAAGCACTGAAGCTTGCGATGGGGGAGGCAGCTTATCATTGTAAGGTCAGTTCGACAAAATCCATGGTCGGACATTTGCTCGGTGCAGCTGGTGGAGTAGAGGCAATTGCCTGCCTGAAATCCATTAATGATAATTATGTACATGGTAATGCCGGCCTGTTGAATAAAGATCCGGAGTGTGATTTGGATTGTCCGTCAGAGGGAGTCGAAACAGAGGTAAAAGTAGCTCTCAGTAACTCTTTGGGATTTGGCGGACACAATGCCACTTTGATTTTCAGAGAATATCGTGCATAAAAAAAGCGTCGTGAAAAACAAAGCAGACAATTTGTGGCGATAAAGTGCCTCTGCTGATGGCAGGGGCACTTATTATGAATAAGAAAGGATGAAGGATTATGTTAGACATTAATGAGATAAAGAAAATAATTCCCCACCGCTATCCATTTTTGCTGGTGGACAAAATTGAAGAGATGGAACCGGGAGTAAAAGCAGTAGGTTATAAAAATGTGACGTCGAACGAGCCATTTTTTCAGGGACATTTTCCGGAATATCCCGTGATGCCGGGGGTGCTTTTGATTGAAGCACTCGCACAGGTCGGAGCCGTTGCCATTCTTTCACTGGAAGAAAATAAGGGAAAGCTTGCCTTTTTTGGCGGGATTAAAAACGCTAAATTTCGGAAACAGGTAATTCCGGGGGATGTTGTTAAACTGGAAACGGAGATTATCAAATGCAAAGGACCTATGGGGGTAGGAAAAGCCATAGCGACTGTAGATGGGAAAATGGCTGCTGAAGCAGAGATCAGTTTTATGATTCAGTAATAAAATGATGTTGACCTTTTGACCCTGACATCATCAAATTGCACAATAAACATCTCATTCTTATATGCTAAATTTCACAAATATTCTACAGTTAGAGAAAAAAGATTACAAAAAAAGTAAAAAAGTGGTATACTATATGTAAGATATTGGGAAAGGAAGGATGACGGTGTTTGAAATAGGAGATTATGTAGTACATGGAAACAGTGGTGTCTGCAGGGTAGATGATATTCAGGAAATGAATATGGGAGCAGACCAGAAACGGACGTATTATATATTGGTTCCATTGTATACCGCAGGAAGTAAATTGTTTGTTCCTACAGACGGGAAAAAAGTTGTCACCCGTTCTGTTATGACCAAAAAAGAGGCACAGAAATTACTGGAAGAATGGGATGAAATTGAAACACTTTTAGTAGAGAATGATAAGAACCGGGAAGAGATATATAAAGAGGCACTTCGCTCTTGCGACAGCAGACAATGGGTGAAACTCATAAAAACTTCTTACCAGCGGAATCAGGACAGAATGAAAATAGGGAAAAAGGCAACAACTAGCGATGAGCGTTATCTTCATATGGCAGAGGACAACCTGTTTGGTGAGTTGGCGATTCCTTTCCAGATGACAAAGGGAGAAGTGGAAGATTATTTTATTACACAGGTGCGGAAAGAACCGGTGTAAAGATTCTGGTTTATCGGCATTTATGTAAGAATAGGGAAAATAGAAAGAAGATACGGTAAATGGAATGAATATAGTTTACCGTATCTTCTTTTTTGATTTTTTACTCCGCTTTTTTTACGTTCTCATCGATATCATCCAATAATTTTTGGATCAAGTTCTGTACGGCCTCCACTGTGTTTGATAATGCTACTTTATCCTGAACTGATTTATCTCTTGTTGAAAGTTCCACAACCGATTCTTTCATGTTACGGGGACTTACCACGAGACGGATAGGAACTCCCAATAAATCGGCGTCAGAGAACATAACACCCGGACGTACATTGCGGTCGTCATAAATAACTTCGATATGTTTCTTTTGTAATTCCTGATACAGATTGTCAGCACACTCTTTGGCTTCGGTATCATCGGCACGGAGACAGCAAAGGTGTACCTGCCATGGTGCAATACTAATTGGCCAGATTGGTCCAAAATCATCGTGGTGTGCTTCACAGACAGAAGCAGCCAGTCGTCCAACACCGATTCCGTAGCAGCCCATAATCGGATATTGGGAGTTTCCTTCTGTATCCAGATACTGCATGTTCATTGACTTTGTGTATTTCGTTCCCAGCTGGAAGATATTTCCTACTTCAATTCCCCGGGAGATGTGAATGGTTTTTTTACCACATTTTGGACAGATTCCGCCTTCTATAATTTTTGCAACGTCTACATAGGAAGCTTCCGGTACATCACGTTCCATGCAGAGTCCGGTGTAGTGGTATTCCTCTTCATTGGCCCCACAGGAAAGATTATTCGTTCCCTCCAACGATTTGTCATAAATAACCGTGTAATTGCCCTCAACATGAAGATTGACAGGTCCGATGTAACCTGCATTCAGACCACATTCTGCTGTAATCACGGCGGGATGTACCTGCTCTCCAAGATAGTTGGTCAATTTTGTCTCATTGACATCCAAATCCCCACGGATGAAAATCACTACATAGTCATCGGTCCTGTTTTTCTGATATACAACCGCTTTACAGGACTTGACGAGCGGGGATCTGAGGAAATCACAGATTTCTTCAATGGTGTGGATATTTGGGGTATATACTTTCGTCAGCGGTTCGTTCTCAGCATCTTTTTGGTTCTCAACACGGTTTTCTGCCGCTTCCATATTAGCACGGTAATCACATTCTTCACAAATGGCAATCGAATCCTCTCCGATTGGAGTGAGAAGCATATATTCATGGGAAAGGCTTCCTCCCATCATACCAGAATCAGAAGCTACGGTAACCACTTCCGGGATACCGGCACGGGCAAAAATACGATTGTAAGAATCGTAGCATATTTGATAATACTGCTCTAAGTCCTCCTGTGAGGTATGGAATGAATAGGCATCTTTCATTGTAAATTCGCGGACGCGGATCAAACCGGCACGAGGTCTTGCCTCATCGCGGAATTTTGTCTGAATCTGATAGATCATAAACGGATAGTTGTTATAGCTTTTGGCATAATCACGGACAAGCTGCACGGCAGCTTCCTCATGTGTCATTCCAAGAATCATTTTAGTGCCGTTGCGGTCACTGAAGCGAAGCAATTCGTTTCCAACCGACTGATAGCGTCCCGATTCATCCCAAAGACTTGCGGGCAAAGCAACAGGGAAAAGCACTTCCTGACCATCAATAGCATCCATTTCTTCACGAATAATATTCTCAATTTTGTGGCAAATACGTTTTAAAGGTGTGAACTGTGAATAAATCCCTTTGGCTACATCCTTCATGTAACCGCCGCGCATCATGAGTGCATGGCTTTCAATGACACAGTCGCTTGGTTTTTCTTTAAAACGTTCGCCGACTAACTGTTCCAGTTTCATAATAGGTATTTCCTCCCATAGCTTTTTTGTCCGCCTTTTATGTCGAACCTCTGTTAATGTTAGCATTATCGGTCATGTTTGTCAACTATGCAGGAGCAAGAAAACATGGGCATGACAGTGTTATAAAAATATGATATAATAGGCGGGAACGAAAAAAAGTGTGCGACAGGTCGTTCAGAAAAGAGGAATATTATGAGATACAAGGCAGTTGTATTTGATTTGGATGGTACTCTGTTAAATACATTAGAAGATTTAAAGGATGCAGTCAATGCTGTGCTGAAAGAAAGGAAGATGCCGGAACGGAATCTGGAAGAAATTCGGAATTTTGTCGGAAATGGGATTGCGAAACTGATACAGCGCTCTGTGCCGGCAGGAACAGCGGAAAAAGAGACCGGGGAAGTGCTGGCAGCGTTCCGGGAGTATTATGGGGCTCATTGTCAGGATAAGACAGAACCATATGAGGGTATCTTAGAACTTTTGTCACAACTAAAGAAAAAAGGATTTTTCGTTGCCGTGGTATCGAATAAGGCTGATTTTGCTGTGAAAGAATTAATTCCGTTTTATTTTGATGATTTGATTCCGGTAGTAATGGGAGAAAATGAAGCTGGGGGAATACCGAAAAAGCCGGCACCTGATATGGTGTGGAAGGCATTGCAGGCACTGGGCTGTTCGAGAGAAGAGGCAGTTTATATCGGTGATTCGGATGTGGATGTTCAAACGGCAAGAAATTCAAAGCTTGATTTTATCGGTGTCAGCTGGGGATTCCGCGGAAGAGATTTTTTGGAAAAGCAAGGTGCAGAAGTTATTGTGGATAAACCAATAGAAATTTTGGAAGTATTATGAAAAATCATGATAAAAAAAATGTTTTTGGTCATACTATCCTTGTAAAAAAAGATACATGAAAGCGAGGAAAACAGTATGAAGAAACTAATTTTAACAGGTCTTTTGACCATTTGCTTCGCCTTTTTATTGGTAGGCTGTGGTGGTGACAAAAATAATAGTGCTACAGAACCTACTGGTACCCCACAGGCAACAGACCGTGCTGTGGCAACAGAAACTCCAAAAGCGAACGATGATTCCGATGCAGCAGCGGATGATAAAACGGACGCAGGAGATAATGCTACGGATGATGACGATAGTGTTTCGGATGGAATTAAAAATGGTACCGATAAAGTAGGCGATGGAGTAAAAGATGCGGTAGATGGTGTAGTAGATGGAGCTGACGATATGATTGACGGAGCAGTTGACGGTATTGATGATGCCACAGATGGTGCGACGGGTGATAAGAATAAAAATCAGTGATTAAGTCCTTTTTATTGGACACTAAAAATAGTAAAATCCTCTCATAAAAATGTTTCTGAAAACGATGAGAGGATTTTATTATGTCAAAAGAAATTCGTGAGATGTTAATTCTGGTATGCAGTTTTGCTGTTATATTGTTGTTTTTTATTTTGATGCCTTGGGGGATCTGGTAGAAGAACCAAGTACATGCCCCTGCAGCAATTTGGTTTCATAGCCATTGCGGGTATTGGTAATTAAATCTGTTCGTGGGATAACGGCATTTTTTGCCGTTAGAAGAACAATGGTAGAACCACCATATTCAAAAAATCCCTTTTCTTCACCGCGGACTGCGGTACAGGATTCTTTATGGTTCGATATTTTACCGACCAGCAGGGCACCTACTTCCATCTGCACCACGTCGCCAAATTCTTCCGAGTGAATTACTGTATATTCCCGGGTATTTTCTTTATAAATGGGAAGATAATCATTGGCAACCGGATTTACAGTGTGGTATGTTCCCTGAATGTGGTAATTTTTGGATTGACGGCCGGATACAGCGTAGAGATAGCGGTGGTAATCATCTACCGTCAAACGAAGTACATAAGCATAACCGCCCTGAAAACGTTTTGCTAATTTCTGGCTTTTCAGAAGTGAGCGTAAGGTGTATTCGGTATCTTTTATTGAAAGAATAGAATTTTTCTGAATCGGATGGACGGTTGCCTTGCAGTCACATGGGCTGATAAGAACCTGTGAATCTTCCGGTACAGGGCGGCGTCCGTCTTTTATTTTCCGGGTAAAGAAATCATTAAATGATTTGTATTCTTTCTCTTCATAAGCCGTCATGTCAATATTATGATTGCGAATAAATGTTTTGATCATATTGGCAGAAAGAGGTGTAGAGAGAAATTTTCCTGCTAATTCTGAAATCTTTGGCTGCACTAAAGGTTTTAAAAGCAGGCGGCCAAAAGGGTTTTTGTAAAGAAAATTCAATATTTTGTCTTGCTCCGAAATATGTTTTACGATTTTTCCATTCAAATCAATATACTCCATGATTGCCTCCATAACATTTTAGCTTTTTGTTTTATATAGGATATAAAATTTTTATATAAGATATAAAATTCGTAACATGACCAGTGCCACAAAAAGCATCAGCAGTGAGATTACAATATTTCCCGGTTTTTTGATTTTGAAATCCAAGATATAGAAAAAGCCTACCGCAGCTAACATTCCCGCTAGAATAAACATAAATACGGAGTGTGAGACAAGCGGGTGAAATAGAAATATAACGGGAAAGACAATGGTTATACTTGTAATGGGTAATCCGCGGTAATATTTCTTTTCTTCTGTAGGAGGCTGGCTGTGCTTTAATTCTTCCAGCATATTGAAGTAAGCAAGGCGAATCGCACCACATAGTACAAAGAATATTTCAATAGCAATTCCCCAGCTTGTACGAAGACCCATTTGGTAACATATGACCGCAGGTGTAACACCAAAGCAGACCATGTCACATAAAGAGTCGATCTGGATGCCGAAAATTTCCATTTCTCTTGTGCGGTTTTTCATGGCACGTGCAATTTTGCCGTCAAAAGTATCACAGGCACCGGCACCGGCCAGACAAAGAATGGCAAATTCGTAATGTCCGGTACAGGAAAGTGATATTCCGATTATGGAAAGTGTAACACCAAGATATGTTACAATAACCGAATAGTTGTAAAATCCTATCATTTTTTTTTCTCCCCTTTTCGTTGGTTGGCATCTCCTGTCACTGTTAAATGGGTGATAAAGGAAACGATTCCACTTATAATAATTAGTACATAATAGCTAAATCCACGACTTACGAGCATGGATGCTGTAGCAGCTGTAATGCCGCCGAAAATCGGACTGAAAATCAGTAGATACAATCGTTCGCTGATGCCCATTCCCCCCGGTAATGGCAGCATATCGACAGAAATAGAAATAATCGACTGAAGAAGCGTAATGGTAACAGCATTCTCTGTATTTAGTCCGAAACTGCGATATACAACATAGGTAATAAAAAATAAGAAAAAGCGCTGCACAAAGGAAATCAAGGTAGTATTAAAAATAGCCATTTTATTATTTTTCAAATACACAGAAGCTCCTTTGTAAACCTCCATGGAATTTTCTAAACGTTCCGCACGGTTGTTTTTCTCTTTCATCAGGTGCAGCTTCTTTAATAGGGAAAATCCCTTTGTAATTAGAAATTTAGCTGTGTGCGGCATAAATACGAGCAGGCTCATAAAGGAAACGCAGAATACATTCAATCCAATTCCCAGATACAGGTAGAACTGTACTTCTCCCGTAAGGGTATGCAGAAGTCCCTGTCCAAAAATGACAAGAGCCATACCGACAAATACCAATACAAATTTATATTCGATCGTAACCAGCATCAGTATGATAGTTGCTGTCGGAATATCAATTTTTTGCTTCTTCATATAATAAATCTGCATGGGCTGTCCGCCGGTAGCAGACGGCGTGATGCAGCTGTAAAAAAAACCGACAAACGAATAGCGTATACAGTTAAAGAGCGGAACTTTAATGTGTACCGTATGCAGCAGGTACTTGATAATGACTGATTCACTGCACACATACACAATAACCAGAATAAAACAGGTGATGAGGAAGAATGGTGATATGTCCACCAATAGTTTCAATATAGCCTCTATATCCTGATCTTTAAAAATTGCCCAACAGGTCAGTGACAGCAAACCGATTAAAAAAAGTGCGTTCAGTATATTTTTCCTTGCTTTACTGCTCATAAGTTTCTCCTTTTAGTATTCGGCATAATTTTTTGTTCAGGCGGGTGAAAAACTGCTCCACCCACTGATATACAGAAATTTGTTTGTTTAGCCAGAACAAAAATTCAGCCAGAGCAATGCCGGCAATTGCATCTACAAAATAGTGCTGTTTTGTAAATTGTGTGGAAGCAACAACAAGCAAAGCCATAATACAAGAAAAAGCCTTGTACCAGTAAGAAACCTTTTCGCTTTTGCGGATACCGACAAAACAGAGCCAGCTTACAAGGCAGTGAATGGACGGAAATAAATTGGTTGGCTGGTCAATGCTGTAAAGAAATGACAGTAATTTGTCACTTAAGGAAACTCCCACAATTTCCGGACGCTGATTGGTTGTTGGAAATGCCATATAGAACACGGCACATACCAAACGGGACATCATGTCAGTGGTGACAAAGCGGTAAAACTGCTTTTTATCGTCCCGGTAAATTCTAGCTACCATAACATAGTTTACAATCCAAAAAATATAACATCCAAAATAGATATACATCCAGGAAGAGACAAGCGGTATGCTTTCATCCAGAGATGTTGTTAAATCATAATGAACCCAATTTTTGCATAAAATCATAGTACCGCTGTACACGATCATATTCAGTGCAAAGCAGGCAAGCAATGGGACAATTCCATAAAGAGGTATGATGGAATCTATGCGTTTTTTTAGCCAGTTATACATTATAATAAAATCCTTATTTTTTTATTAAAATATATTTCTAAAAGAATATTAAAAATATATATGGTATAGTTTACAATATTTTTGACGAATTTGCAACTTATGATTGTTTTGGAACATGGTTTATGATAAGATTACCTTGCAAAAAGAATGGAAATGAGTATGTTTTTCATGTGACGGGAGGAAACAAATGGGAATATTTGATATTTTTATAGCAGTGATTTTAGGAATTGTCGAGGGGATAACCGAATGGCTCCCGATCAGCAGTACCGGACATATGATTTTAGTGAACCAGTTTTTGCACTTTTCGGATGCCGGATTTCAGGAAATGTTTCTGGTTGTTGTGCAATTGGGGGCAATTCTTGCTGTTGTCCTGTTGTACTGGGACAGAATCTGGCCATTTCGTTTTCGTCATCGAAAAGAGGGAGAAGCGGTGATTGACTGGAAAATTATGCAGTTGTGGTTTAAAATTCTCGTATCCTGTCTTCCTGCTGCGATTGTCGGGGTATTATTTGACGAAATTATTGTTGAGATGTTCTATAATGAAATTGTGGTGGCCGGGGCACTGATTATTTATGGTGTTCTGTTTATTCTTATTGAAAATTGGAATAAAGGGAGAAGACCTGCCATAACGAATGTGGCAGAAATCGGGTATAATACAGCAATTATCATTGGTGTCTTTCAACTTTTGGCGGCGATTGTGCCGGGGACTTCCCGTTCGGGAGCGACCATACTCGGGGCATTGCTCATTGGTGTGGCAAGAGGAGCAGCGGCTGAATACACGTTCTATTTAGCGATTCCGGTTATGTTTGGAGCCAGTCTTTTGAAAATTGCGAAAGGAGGATTTCACTATGGTGTATCAGGAACAGTTACGCTTTTGGTCGGAATGATTGTGGCATTTGTCGTGTCATTATTTGTCATTCGGTTTCTGTTAGGCTATATCCGAAAGCATGATTTCAAATTTTTTGGTTATTACCGGATTGCACTGGGGATTGTTGTCATTTTGTACTTTACATTGTCGGGTGCCTCGGTGGCATAGTCTGTGCCTACAGTGGCGGCAGATTGAAATAGTTTAAAAGACCGGCATAAATGGCATAGGCAAAAGAGTATTGTTCGTTGGCCAGAAGCAGTGCATCCTCATAGTTAGAAATATAGGCGAGTTCAATGAGTACGGCGGGCATGGAAGTCCGCCGTAATACATATAAGGATGGCCGGACGAATACACCATTGTTTTTTGTACCTAACCGCCTTACAATGGCATTGACAATATCAATTCCCATATAGTAGGCTTCGGAATCAGTTCGGTAAACATAAGCTTCTGTTCCGTTAATCGCGGGATTTGTGTTGGCATTGACGTGAATGCTCAAGAAATAATCGGCATTCCATACGGCGGCCATATCTACCCGCTGCTGCAGACTGGAACTGTTGCTGTAGCCGAGAACCTCCTCCGGGTTCTTTCGTGAAGTAGTGGCTTCAAAACGCGGGTCCGCATTTAATATATCGGAAAGGTATGCACCTACGAGATAGGTGATATCCTGTTCCCGAAGACCAAATCCTTCTGCTCCGGCATTGAAACCATAGGGATTGTGTCCTTGGTCGATAAAGATACGAATTGCCATGAGACAACCTCCGGTTTGCTCTCTTGGTATTTATTATATGGAAAGGAGTGGAAAAAGTGAAAGAAATGCGTCTGGATAAATATCTTGCCACTTATACAGGGTTAAGCCGGAAAATGGCAAAACAGGCAATTCATAAGGGAAGAGTACGGGCAGGTCAGGAAATTGTCCGAAATGAAGCCTTTAAGGTGGAAAAGGGAATGGAAATTGAACTGGATGGGGAAGAAGTCTGTGGAGAAGCTTATTTATATTATATGATGAATAAACAATCCGGTGTTGTATCAGCAACATCAGACCGCGTTGACACGACAGTTGTAGAGTTATTTGAACAAGAGGAAATAGCAGGGCATCCTATATTTCCCGTAGGACGTCTGGATAAGGACACAGAGGGGCTTTTGTTTTTGACAGATGACGGTATTTTAGCCCATCGCCTCTTGTCTCCCAGATTTCATGTGGACAAGACCTATTATGTAGAATATAAGGGAACACTTTCCGAAAGCGGAATAAAGGCTTTGAAATGTGGTATGGACATTGGTGGGAACTGTGTTACCAAGCCGGCACAATGGGAAGAAATTGGTCCGGGAAAGGGTAAACTTACGATTTCGGAGGGAAAATTTCATCAGGTAAAACGAATGATTGCCGGTGCCGGTGGAACGGTAACTTATTTGAAGCGAATTTCCATGGCTGGGATTGTGCTGGATGAAACATTGAAGCCGGGAGCATACAGGAGATTAACGGAATCGGAATTAGAACAATTACAGGAGGCTGCTTATGGCAAAGAAAAAATTTTATGCGGTGAAGAAAGGAAGGACACCGGGAATATATCTGACATGGGAGGAATGTAAAAGGCAAGTGGACGGTTTTTCGGGAGCAATTTATAAAGGATTTGCCACAGAGGCGGAAGCCCTTAATTTTATGGAAAATAAGGAAGCGGAACCGGATCTCGCATCGGCAAGTATACCAGAGCCAGAAGAGGGAGAAGCGATTGCCTATGTGGATGGGAGCTATAATGCGGAAACAAAATTGTATGCTTGTGGAATCGTGTTTTTCTGTGATAATAGAGAAGAGCATTATAACGAAAGCGGAAATGATGAAGAACTTGCCCAAATGCGGAATGTAGCAGGAGAGCTATTGGGAGCACAACGTGCGATGGAACTTGCTGTTAAAAGAGGATTAAACAAATTGACTCTTTATCATGATTATCAAGGAATTGCTTCCTGGTGTCTTGGTGAGTGGAAAACAAACAAAGAGGGAACAAGGGCTTATAAGGAGTTCTATGATTCTATGCAGGGCAAATTGGAGGTGGTGTTCTGCAAAGTAAAAGGTCACTCCGGTAATACATGGAATGACCTTGCAGATGAACTGGCAAAAGAGTTAATTTTTTGAATGCTCGCAAAAATACATCTGGGAATTCAGCGGCTCTTTTCCTCGCTGGTCCACTTTCTCATAAGAACCATCCGGCATGAGAATGTGGGCTTTTTTTGTGTCGGCCAGCTGAATTTCCAAAATATGATAGATTTCCTTTTTTAATTCTTCGTCTTCTACAGGGAAAAGGATCTCGACACGTTTGTCCAGATTTCTCGGCATCCAGTCAGCACTGCCCATATAATATTCGCTGTCTCCGTTATTTTCAAAATAGAAAATTCGGGAGTGTTCTAAAAATGTTCCTATAATGGAACGGACATGTATGTTTTCGCTCAGGCCCGGAACTCCGGCACGGAGGCAGCAGATTCCCCGGACAATAAGGTGAATTTTAACCCCGGCGGAGGAAGCATCATATAATGCTTCGATAATACCCGGGTCGCAAAGGGAGTTCATTTTTGCAATAATCCTTGCGGGATATCCTCTTTTTGCATTTTCTTTTTCCCGTTGAATGAGGGAAATAAATTTATCCCGTAACCAGAGAGGAGCAAGGGCAAGTTTGTTCCATGCCAGCGGTTCCGAATAACCAGATAACATATTAAAGACAGCGGTCGCGTCCTCCCCATATTGGCGTTTGCACGTGAACATACCCATATCTGTATATAATTTGGCCGTAGAATCATTGTAATTGCCCGTTCCGAGGTGGACATAACGCCGGATACCATCCTCTTCACGCCGGACTACCAAGGTGATCTTGCTGTGTGTTTTTAATCCGACTAAGCCGTAGATTACATGACAGCCTGCTTTTTCCAGTTTACGTGCCCATACAATGTTGTTCTCTTCATCAAAACGTGCTTTTAATTCCACGAGCACAGAAACCTGTTTACCGTTCTCTGCGGCTTCTGCTAAAGACGCAATAATCGGCGAATGGCTGCTGACACGATAGAGTGTCTGTTTAATGGCGAGGACATTAGGATCCTTGGCAGCAAGACGTACGAAATTGACAACGGGATCAAAACTTTCATAGGGATGATGCAACAGGATATCATGTTCCCGGATCTGTTCAAAAAGACCACGGGACGAATCTAACATTTTCGGCTGCTGCGGAATATAGGAAGGCTCCTTTAGCCAGTTAAATCCCTCCATACTATATACTTTCATCAGGAAAGTTAAATCTAAAGGACCATTTAATCGGAAAATAGATTCTTCTTCGAGGTTCATTTCTTTACGAAGAATTTTTAAAAGCCGCTTATCAATGGTATCTTCTACCTCCAGCCGAATCGCTTCTCCCCATTGCCGTTTTTTGAGCTGTTTTTCAATTTCAATGAGTAAATCAGCTGCTTCATCTTCATCAATTGTTAAATCAGCATTTCGCATAACACGGAATGGTGTCGCACAGAGAACTTTATAGTTCATAAAAAGATTCTGAATATTTTTTTCAATAATCTGTTCCAATAAAATAATGGTTGTACAGTTATCCTCGTCCGAAGGAATGGTGACGATTCTTGGCAGAACAGAAGGAACCTGAACCGTTGCAAAATCTATGGTATCCTTTTTCTTTTTATCTCGGAGAAGTGCACCGATATTAAGTGATTTATTCCGAATTAACGGAAACGGGCGGGAAGAGTCAACTGCCATGGGCGTCAGTACCGGAAAGACCTCCTGTTTAAAATAATTATCTACATATTCCGCCTGTTCCGGTGTTAATTTTTCGTATTGTGTTACAATTTTTAACCCCTCTTTTTTTAACGCCGGGAGAAAGGAACGGTTGTAGGTGCAATACTGGGTCGACACAAAATCATGCGTGACAGATAGAATCGCAGTAATCTGTTCACCCGGCGTCATTCCGGCAATATCCTGTTTGTTGTAACCTGCATTGACCTGATCCTTTAAAGAGGCGACACGAATCATAAAAAATTCGTCTAAGTTCGAGGCGGTAATACTGAGAAATTTCAAGCGTTCCATTAGAGGAATCTGTTTATCTCTTGCTTCTGATAAAACACGATAGTTAAAATCAAGCCAGCTTAATTCACGATTTTTAAATTTTTCTATTTTATCCATGGGAAACTCCTTTCCGATTCAATATATATATGGAATCTATTGTTCGATTATGAATGGCTGCTTTTTCCGCTGTGCTTTTGTTTAATGCGGGGACGTATCCCAAATACCTCTTGGAAAATATCTGCTTTGCGATGAAACAGTCCTTTTTCCAAAGTGATATCTGCCATTGTATCAGCAGTAATGGTCATAATTCCGTCTTTCAGAGAAACACCGACATTTTTAATTTTGTGGTGGTTGCTTTTATCTAATACATTCGCTGTTCTTAAAATAGCATTTAATTTTACCATTGTTATATAATCTTCCTTGCTGAAATCCTCCTTTAACTCATCTTGCGGGGGGACGGCCGTGCTGTTGTACCGTACGATATGAGCGACCATAACACGTTCTTTGTGGGAAAGCCCCATGATCTCCGTGGACATAATAATACGATAGGAGCATTCTCTGGACTCAATTGAGTCAATATACAAGCCGCAGCTATGCAGTATAACACTGATCTGTAAGAGAAGACGCTCTCGTTTTCCCAGTCCGTGCAATTTTCGGATCTTGTCAAAAATTTGTAATGCTAAAGTCTGGACATTCTGTATGTGCTCCCAATCGACCTTGTACTTACGGGCGATATTTTCTGAGGCGGATATGATATCTTTTGTAAAATCGTGCGAAGAGAGTAGTTTATACTTCCTTTCAGCATAGGAAGCCGCAATACCATCACAGAAGTCGATTGCACTAAAGTGTATGTTCGGGCAGCCGGTCAGCTGGGAAATTTTCCGGCAGAGAAGAATAGTAGGAGCGATCTGTCTTGCGTGGGTGCTGTCAAGTTCTTTTAGAATTTTGCCGTTGTTCAACATTTTATTGCATTTGCTCTCATCCCATTTGTAGTTCATCTGGTAGTAAATTTCTGGTATCATATCGCCAAGGGCAATAATGGATTTTATTTGTATTGAATCTAAATATAATTTTACAAAGTTCGATAAATCTTTCTCAATATATTCATCAATGAGAGCATGAAAATCATAAGCTTCCTCCTGCATGACCTGTAGCAGCTGTTGAATCCGGGAGGAGCCAAGAAGAAGATTCTGTGTAACACAAAGGCATCCCTGATGAAATAAGGACAGTTGTATGCTGCCGGCACCAATATCAATAATCAGCGTTCCATTCTCAATCAGGGTTTCAAAATTTTTTTCCCTTAATGCCAATGCTTTATAATAGAGGAACCGTGCTTCGCTGTTACTTAAAATTTCAACTTTGAATCCCGTTTGAATTTCGATCTGGTCCAGCACTACAAGGGAATTTGTTGCTTCACGTAAGCCGCTTGTGCCGCATACTTGTAAATCTGTGACATCAAATTCGGCCATGATTCGTTTGAAATCATTTAAGGTAGTGCAGATTTCTTTTGTCGTCTGATAGGAAATTAATCCGTTGCTGTATGTTTCCGAACCAAGAGACAGTGTGTGCCGGATATGAGAAAGCTCATGAATTCCTTTTGCCTTAGAAATCTCGTAAATTTTCATGGATAATTCACTGGAACCGACATCAATTGCCGCGTAAGTGGAAATTGCCATGGTAACACCCCCTTTTTTCCAATTATATCTCATTTTCACTTAATTCTATTTTAACTCGAAACAGTAAAAAATAAAAGACATTTTCCGTAAGTTTTGTGTAAAATAAGACGTAAGAGGTAGGACTGTCTGCTTGACGGTGGCTGAGAAAGAAACTATAATAGGAAGCATGACTTGAACGAAAAAGGGAGGAAATGCAATGCCGCCGAAAATACGCATTACGAAGGAAAGCATAATTGAAAAAGCAGTGGATATTGTTCGGAATGAGGGTATGGAGAAATTGAATGCGAGAAGTCTTGCCAAGGAGCTTGGGTGTTCGGTACAGACTGTTTTTAGGGCATTTTCCTCTATGGGAGAATTAAAACAGGCAGTTTTTCAATATATCGCTGAGTATTATGTGGAATATTTAAGAAATTCCATTTCACCAGAGGATAAGCTGGTGGGGCTGGAGATGGCATATATCCGGTTTGCCAGAGAGGAGAAACATTTTTTTCGACTTCTTCATATGTCCGATCGGCTGGGATTGAATAAAACGGAAGAATTTACCAGTGTGGGAATCAATAAGGAGATTATTGATTCGATGGCAGCATTGACGGGGCTCACCCCTGAGAAGGCCACCAAATTGTATCTGGGAGCCTTTTATACGGCTCATGGAATTGCCTCCATGTTAGCTACCAATCATTGTACCTTTCAGGATGAGGAAATCAAGGATATTATGGAACATGTATTCGATGGATTATGCATGAAACTGAAGATGTAAGAACATAGGGGGTATTGATTTTGAAAACAAGTGATTTTTATTATGATTTACCGAAAGAATTAATTGCACAGGATCCATTGGAGGATAGGATTTCTTCCCGGCTCATGGTGATTCATCGGAAGTCGGGGCAGATGGAACACCGTCATTTTTCGGATATAGCAGAGTATTTGAAGCCGGGAGATTGTCTTGTGCGGAATAATACAAAGGTGATTCCGGCACGGCTGTACGGAATGCGGGAAGATACGGGGGCCGCCATAGAATTTTTGTTATTAAAGCGAAGGGAAAAAGATATTTGGGAAACCCTTGTAAAACCGGGTAAGAAAGCACGGACCGGTGCAAAAATATCTTTTGGGGAGGGAAGACTTCATGGTGAAATCGTGGATGTACTGGCAGACGGTAACCGTCTGATTCAGTTCCGGTATGAAGGAATTTTTGAGGAAATTCTGGATGAGTTAGGACAAATGCCATTACCGCCGTATATTACCCATAAATTAAAAGATAAAAATCGTTATCAGACGGTCTATGCGAAATATGAGGGTTCTGCTGCTGCACCGACGGCAGGGCTGCATTTTACGGAAGATCTGTTTCGGAAATTAGAGGAAAAGGGAGTTCTTGTTGCCAATGTAACACTGCATGTGGGGCTGGGAACGTTCCGTCCGGTAAAAGTGGAAGATGTCGCGGAGCATCATATGCATTCAGAATTTTATCATGTGGAGCCGGAAGAGGCTGCAAAAATAAATGAAGCAAAGAAAAACGGAGGAAGAATTGTCTGTGTAGGAACAACCAGCTGTCGCACGGTTGAGTCCGCATCGGATGAAAACGGACAGGTGCAGCCGGGGGCAGGGGATACGGATATTTTTATTTATCCTGGATATGATTTTAAAGTGCTGGATGTTCTTATTACCAATTTTCATCTGCCAGAATCAACATTGCTTATGTTAGTTTCCGCACTGGCAGGAAAGGAAAGGATTATGGAAGCGTATAAAGAAGCAGTGAAAGAACGGTATCGCTTTTTTTCCTTTGGGGATGCCATGATTATTTTAGATGATTAAAGGGAGGTTTTATTTTTGGAAAAGGTGCTTTTTATTTATAATCCTCACGCAGGAAAAGGAACATTAAAAAATAAATTATCGGATGTGCTGGAAATTTTTCGCCGTGCAGATTTTGAGGTAACAGTGTTTCCTACCTTGGCACAGGGGGATGCCGTGAAAATTGTAAAGGAGCAGGGAATTCATTATGACAGGGTGATTTGTTCCGGCGGTGATGGAACGCTTCACGAGGTGGTACACGGACTGATGGATTTGCCTGTAATGGGAAGACCAAAATGCGGTTATATTCCTACCGGTACCGTCAATGATTTTGCCACGGGAATCAAATTGCCGAAACGGATATTGAAAGCAGCTGAAATTGCAGTAGGTGATAAGTGTCAGGCATATGATGTGGGAGAGATGAATGGAAATTATTTTACCTATATTGTAGCATTTGGTGCGTTTACCTCGGTGTCTTATGAAACACCGCAGGCGATGAAGAATCTTTTGGGAAGAACTGCTTATCTTCTAGATGGCGTGGCGCGGTTAGATACGATTAAGAGCACCCGTGTGACGGTATGTGTAGATGGAGAACGATGGGAGGAGGAGTGTATTCTTGGTATGGTGACAAATGCGAAGTCAGTGGGGGGATTTAAACTGTATCGTAAAAAGAAAGTGGCATTGGATGATGGTTTTTTGGATGGAATTTTTGTTAAGAAACCAAGAAATCCGATTGAGTTAAATCAGGTTATGAGTTTTTTGCTGACGGGAGCAGAAAATGAACAAGTGCATATTATACGTGGAAAAGAGATTTCAATTGATGCGATGGAAGAGATTGCCTATACTTTAGACGGAGAAAACGGAGGAAAACATAAAAATGTTCTCATCCGTAATCATAAGCAGGCCATTACCTATTATCGCGGCTAATCCCTTTTGACAATATCGTAGTGGTTCAGTTCTAAAAGATGTGCGGATTGTTCCGCATCTTCTTCGTTGTACAATTCAATCTTGAGAACACCATCGGCAAATTCACGATTGTGGATAATGCCGATATTTTTTATGCTGATGCTGTGAACCGATAAAATGGTTGCAATCGTCGCAATGGCTCCGGCACGGTCATCAATATTGACATATACTTCATAAGAACGTGCAATAACGCTGCTCTTTTTAGTGGGAATTGAGCTGCGGTATTCTCCGGCATTTTGAAAGGAGTGATAGATGTCAGACTTTTTTTCTGCGGCAATGAAACGGCGGAACTCTTGAATCAGATTTTCAAAATAGGACAGGAAATATTCAATGCTTTCCCTGTTTGCAATACAAATGTCCTGCCACATGGCAGGTGAAGAGGAGGCGATACGTGTTATATCTTTAAATCCTCCTGCGGCAAAGGATTTCATGTTTTCTTCTTTGTTATCATTTTGACGAACCATATTTACAAGGGAAACGGCAATGATATGGGGAACATGACTGATGGCAGCAGTGATTTTATCATGTTCATCCGGTGGGAGGACAACGCAGTCCGCCCCAGTCATAAGTACCAGTTCTTTTAATAAATCAATATCTTCCTGCCTGTTCTCCTCTGTTGGAGTAAGCAGATAATAAGCATTTTCTAATAGAATATCGGTGGAATTGGCATAACCGGTTTTTTCTGAACCTGCCATGGGGTGTCCGCCAAGAAATTGGTTTCCAAGACCTAAGTCTTTGGCAGCCTGACAAATATTATTTTTTACGCTTCCTACGTCTGTTATAATACAGTGAGGGGAAATGAGATTTTTTAAAATAGGAAGAAATTCCACATTCTTTAATACTGGTGCACACAAAAAAATGATATCACAAGTGCAAAAATTCTGGTCGATCTCGTAGTGAAGGGAATCAATGATGCCCTCCCGAAGACCCTCGTCCAAATCGGGATTCTGTCTTCTGGTATAGACCCGAACGGTAATATCTGCTTCTTTTTTTCTCAATGCACGGGCAATGGAACCTCCAATGAGTCCAAAACCAATAAAACCCAACTCTAAATGTCTCACGGTAAACCTCCTGTAAACGCTGTAATCTATGTATCAGTGTATCACTTTTGAGTATGAAATACAATGGAAATGTGCTATACTAAGGAACAAGGTGGCAGATAGAAAGAGGAAAGAAGGGACAAAAATGGCAATATTATCGGAATTAGAACCGAAAGCGGTATTTCACTATTTTGAAGAGATATGCAGCATCCCTCATGGTTCCGGAAACACAGAGGAACTCAGTGATTATTGTGTAAGATGGGCACAGAAGAGAGGGCTGAAATTTCGTCAGGATGAAAAGGGAAATGTTATCATATGGAAACCGGGAACCATGGGACTTGAAAACTCCGAGCCGGTTATGATTCAGGGACATCTGGATATGGTCTGTGAAAAAGAAGAGGGATATGAAATAGCGTTTGACAGACAGGGATTAACATTGGAGTTAAAGGGTAATATAATATCTGCAAAAGGTACGACGCTAGGAGGAGATGATGGTATTGCCATAGCATATGGTCTTGCTCTTCTCGAAGCCGAAGATATTCCTCATCCACCATTGGAAGTGGTGTTTACAGTCGATGAAGAGATTGGGATGCTGGGGGCGGATGCCTTCGTGTGTTCCGATATACAATCCAAAAAAATGTTAAATCTTGATTCAGAAGAGGAGGGCTATTTGCTGGCAGGCTGTGCCGGTGGTGTTTCCGTAACAGCACAGTTCCCGGTGAAGGAAGTCAGAAAGAAAGGATTGCCGGTTATTCTTTCTATAGCAGGACTGCAAGGCGGTCATTCCGGTATGGAAATTGATAAAGGGAGGGGGAATGCCTGCCAGCTGTTGGGGAGAATATTATATGAATTAAATCAAAAATTAATAATTTTTATTTCACGGATAGACGGCGGGTTGAAAGATAATGCGATTCCAAGAGAGGCAAAAGCGGAGATTTTGTTGGAGAACAGTGAAGATTTATCACTCTTGCGGGAAGAAATAGAAACAATGAAGAAAATTCTGCAACATGAGTTTCATGCCACTGACAGAGGAATACAGATTTTATGGGAAGTAGATAAAACCAATTTCGGTGAGAAAAATTTTGCCATGGAAGAGAGAGAAGTGTGGGAAGAGGATTCAAAGAGCCGTGTGATAACAGCTTTATACTGCCTGCCGGGGGGAGTTCAGACAATGAACCATGAAATGGAGAAGTTAGTACAGACATCATTAAATCTAGGTATAATGTCGACGAAGAAAGGAGAAGTTTCTTTTACTTTTTCTGTACGCAGCAGTGTTGAAACCGAAAAGAAAGAATTAGTGAATCGTATCCGTTGTCTGACTGAATTTGCTGGTGGAACGATATCTCTTATCGGAGATTATCCGGCATGGGAATATCGGAATGATTCTCCGCTGCGGCAGATTATGGTAAAGAAGTATGAGGAATTGTATGGGAAAAGACCGGTAATACAAGTGATTCATGCAGGGGTGGAGTGCGGTTTGTTCGCTGGGAAAATACCGGAGTTAGATTGTGTATCCTTTGGCCCGGACATGAAAGACATTCATACTCCGAAGGAATCCATGGATGCGGAGAGTGTAAAAAGAACATGGGAGTATTTACTGGCAGTGTTACAGGAATTGGGCCGCAATTGAATTAACGCAGATCGTGTAAATAGTAATACAAGAGCTTCTCCGTTCACAATAGCAACAGCGGGTTGCTTGTTAATATGAGGTGGCAGTGATACAATATCTGTGAAGGTGATAGTGATGCTTCGGAAGGAGGATTTATATGAAAACGAAGGAGATTATTTTTGAACTACGCATGAAAAATGAATTATCTCAGGATGAACTCGCTGAGAAAGTCTGTGTTACCCGTCAGGCTGTCTCGCGTTGGGAAACAGGGGAGACCATACCAAATACAGAAACATTGAAACTACTATCTAAGTTATTCGATGTTTCCATCAATACTCTTTTGGGTTCTCCAAGACGCTTGATCTGCCAATGCTGTGGCATGCCGCTTGATGATTCTTCCATTAGTAAGGAGACGGACGGCACATTCAATGAAGAATATTGCAAGTGGTGCTATTCAGATGGGAAATTCATCTATACAAGTCTTGAGGAATTGGTGGAATTTCTTGTCGGGCATACGTCCAATGAGGACTGGCCGCCAGAGCAGGCACGAGCCTATTATGAGGAACAATTACCAAAACTGAATTATTGGAAACAGCAGGGGAAATGAGCTTTGGAAATAGGCATCGTTTTTCAAAAAGTGCAAAGATTGAGAAGAAATTTGAATGGGCGGACGATGCGTACCATTTCTTAGAGGAGCATTTTACATAGGATAAGATAATTGAGATAAGAAAAAGCTGTAGATGTAATGATGGAAAGTCGATTGCAAACAAGATGGCTAAATATCGGAACAAATCCAATAATAAACGTGAGTTTGTCGATTTATTTAATCAAAATGAATCATTCGCATGTTTGGAATACATTTCGGAAAATAGTATTTTGTTTTGTTATCCTCAATGCTATTGCACCCTCGGTAAAGCCGAAGGGATATTTGGTGCGATTCCTACATTAAAATATTTTGATTTGTTTCTGTGTGAAATACGGGAAATTAAAAAAACGCTTGACACAGACAAAATTAAAAAAACAGTTGAAATTTTACGAGCGTATGATAGTATAATTGTAGGCCGTAGGGAGGCAAGGGTAATGCCTTAATCCAAATATCCCATTAGCGGGATTAAGAATGGTATATCCATTCTTTTTTTTGCCTAAAGGAGTGATAGCATGGCAAATACAGAAATGCCTGTTTCGCTGGAAGAACAGGTTAATTTAATGAAGAAATATGTATCGTTCAGACAGTGTGCAAAAATGCGATAAATTCGGAGGTGGACAAAGTGTACGATTGCGGATTTACAAAAGGAAATCATAGATTTAGATTTCGTACCGGTGGAATTATTATAAAAGATAATAAGATGCTGTTTGTAAAATGTAACATAGGAAATTATTATTATATGATTGGCGGTGCAGTGCAACTGGGCGAAACCAGTGAACAGTGCATTGAAAGAGAGATATTTGAAGAAGCAGGGCTACAGGTGAAGGCAGATCGCCTTGCTGTTGTGTGTGAAAATTTTTTTAAAGGAGTAGGTGGAGCAATTGACGGATTTGATTGCCATACAATGGAATTTTATTATCTGATGAAAATACAGGAAGATGGTGTGGATATCAATAAAAATGAAACGGATGAAGGGGAAGAATTAGTCTGGATACCGATTGATGAAATTCCTGATAGTGATATAAAGCCGTCATTTATGAAGCAATATATAAATGAGATTGTTAATGGGGATAAGATAATACATATTATTTGGGAGAAGGACCGATAGCGATGCTGTTATGAGTAAAATGAGATTTTGGATGTTTATGTCACTACCATTATTAGTACTGAATAAATAACAGGAGAATGTTTTATGGAATATCGTGGAAATTGTTTGAATCTTGATGATTACAGTTCTTTAAGGGAATCCGTAGGCTGGAAGAATTACTCAAAGGAACAAGCATCTGCGTCCATAGGCAATAGTATATATGATGTTACAGTTGTGGAAGATGATACAGCTATTGCTATGGGGCGATTAATAGGAGACGGATTATATTACTTAATTGTTGATGCTGTTGTAAGACCGGAGTTTCAGGGAAAGGGTATAGGAAGCAGGATAATAGATATGCTTTTGGAATATGTCGATAGTAAGTTGCCGGAAGGTGGAAGAGCCAGTGTACAATTAATATCTGAAAAAGGAAAAGAAGAGTTTTACATTAGAAAAGGATTTAAAATCATTCCACACGAATTTTGTGGTTCGGGTATGAGGAAAGTTGTTAGAAAGTAAACATAATATCCCAAAGAGGCTGAAAATTATACAAAAGGGGAACAAATAATGAAATTATTAGAAGAAAGAAGGTTATCGCTATGAATAAACAAATTGTAGTTGGGAAGAAAGAAAGCAAAATGAAAAAATATATGTTACCGATTATTATGTTGACAATATTTGAAATCATAGCAGTTACTTTGTGGTTGACAATGGATAATTTGTTTTACCTGTTCAATTTCAGTTATATTGGAATCTCAATATCTCTTGGAGTATTTCTGTTTATTAAAAAGTATAAGTATGCTCGCCGTATTACACAGTTTCTGGTTGGATTATACATGCTGGTATATTTGGGGTTAATCAGCAATGAAAATATGCAGATTGAGGGATTCTGGTATTATCTTTTTACAGGTGTATTTGAAGCTGCAACCATTCATTATGCGGTTGCAAAAATTTTTGGACCTTTACTTTTTGGCAGAGGCTGGTGCGGTTATGCCTGTTGGACAGCAATGGTACTTGATTTCCTACCATATAAATTTCCTGAAACACCAAGAAAAAAGATTGGATGGATAAGGTATCTTACGTTCGCAACTTCGCTTGTATTTGTTTCAGCATTGTTTCTTGCACAGGTTGGTAACTTTGAAAAAATCATGTTTTGGGCGTTTATTATAGGAAATGTATTGTATTATACTGTCGGGATTATATTGGCATTTGCTTTTAAGGATAATCGTGCATTTTGCAAATACATATGTCCAATTACCGTATTTTTGAAACCTATGAGTTATTTTTCGCTATTACGAATTAAATGTGATAAAAGCAAATGCATATCTTGCGGGAAATGCAAAAAAGTATGTCCGATGGAAGTAGATGTTACAGATAATTCCAGAAAACGAAAAAATGGCACAGAATGTATTTTTTGTTTTGAGTGTGTTAAGAATTGTCCAAAGGATGCATTGTAAATTGGCAGGAGGAGCTTACATGAAAAAAATAGCAATTATAACAGGCGCCGCCGGCGGAATAGGACAGATATTTGTTCGTGAACTAAAGGAACCACTTGATGAAATATGGGTTATTGGAAGAAATGGAGAGCGGCTCCATGCACTGAAAAAAGAGTTTGGAGAAAAAATAGTACCGCTATGTAAAGACTTAACAGTAGAAGCAGATGTATTGTCTATTTTTTTTCAAGGTACAAATGGCAGAAAAATCTGCCGAAAAAACTAACATTCAGCATTTGTGCTTAATGAAATTGTCTGTAGAAGAAACAAAAAATATAATAGAATCTGCAAAGTAAATTGGTTGTTCGATAATAGTTACCAGATAACAATGTTTTTAGGGAAGAAGGTTTGTGTCTGGTAAAGTAGGCACAACTGTAATTGCGCAGTATTCACACAGAAACAAAACAATGAAAACAGTATTTCAATTGCGTCGCTAAGAGGTGCGCGTGGTCGGTGCACCCTTAGTGCTACGTAATTGATTAAGCGAGAGCGGCTGTTCGAGTGATTTGTTTCTGCGTGAAGTACGGGAAATTAAAAAAAGTGCCAACGTACGCTTGACACAAACTAAAAACTGGAACCATTTGATTTGCTGCATATAATATGTTAAAATAATGTGTAGAAAGGACGGCATAATATGAATTAGGATTTCAAAAAAGAATGCCCCCAATAACGTAGAAATATGACTAAGAACTACTGTAATATCGAAAGGAGGTTCACGAATGAAAAAATCACATATATACATGCTCTTTTTGTCATTTGCCGTTTGTTTTTCGTTGACTGCCTGCTCATCAAAAAGCAGTCAGTCCACAAAGGAAAATAGTCCGTCAAATAGTGTAACGGCTGCTAGTATACAGAAAACAGAGGAATCGGATGAATTAAGTGAGCGGTTAAAACAGTACAAGGCTTTCCTGCAGGAGGAAATCAGCTCAGAAACGAAATCAGATGGTTCCTTGTTTTTGAGAGACTTTTGTAACATAGCTGTTCCAGAGAAGGCAGGAGCTGAAATTAGTTATGCCTTGTTTGATATGACAGGTGATGGACTGCCTGAACTGCATGTATTGACAGATATTTCCTATTCTGTTCATACGATTCAGGACAATCAACTGGTTACATGGTATGAGGGAGACCGGCATTGCAGACCACTGAATAACGGGGTTATCCTTGAGAAAGTAGAATCGACCGGTATCCATTATGGGTATTATTTTCTTGACGATAAGGGAGAGATGTATTTGTGTGTTGGATTTTCATGCCCTCCAAAAGGTGCCAAAAAAGGGATAGATAAATACTATTTTGGTACTGGTGGTGCTGATGCACCTGATGATTATGATGATATTGAAGTATCGAAAAAAAAGTGGAAAGAATTGACAAAGCCATTTTTAGCAATGAGTTCGGATAAGATTATTTGGAAGCATATTACGGATTTGCTATTTATAGAGAAGGAGAATGTATGGTAGAGATTTACTCAATGACGCAGGGGCATTATTATTGGAATGAAACCCTTACACTGGCTGCAAAATGCTCATGGAAAGCGGGTCCTTATTTGGCTGAAAAA
Source organism: uncultured Lachnospiraceae bacterium (assembly GCA_947631505.1). Lineage (GTDB taxonomy): Bacteria > Bacillota > Clostridia > Lachnospirales > Lachnospiraceae > Eubacterium_F. Next base: position 115,285 of record CANRLR010000002.1, read on the forward strand.
ATGAAGAATAATGAATTTGCTGAATGGGAAAGAGTGTTTGCTGCTTGTGTCGATGGAAAAGTGGAAGGATTTTGTACATTGACCGAAAAGGACGAGCTGCCTTCAAAGTATGAATTCACTCCATTCATTGGGTTCGTTTTTGTTGATGAACAATATCGTGGCAAAAGATTGTCGGAATGGATGATTAAAAGCGCAATTTCCTATGCGCATGCGTTGGGATATGAAAAAATATATATAATGAGCGGAGAAATTGGTTTCTATGAAAAATATGGTTTTACGAAACTGGGAAATTATGAAACTGTATATGGCTCAATCGACCAGCTTTTTGTTAAGCCAACTCTGTTGTAAGATAAATTTCGGTTTGTCTTTGACATGAGCGAGCAGGGAAACTGTATGGACAGTTTCCAAAGGTAAAATAAAGGTGTAGCACCCTTTCAGTGCTACACCTTTTTGATGACGAAAAACTTCCTTATCTGGCGGCGGCTAATGGGAGCATCCTTTTTTATATTGCATAGGAAAGCTCTTTTACAATTCCGAATATCCAAATCCATTTACAATTGCATCAATTTTTTCTTTATTCTTACAGTGTGGACATTCTTCCGGGCTGAAGGTCTGGTAATCCGGTAAATCCTCTGCGGAAAAGACACAATGTACTGGTTCACCAAAAATTTCTTTTGCAGCACTGAAGATAGCAGAAATACCTTGAATCGTTCCACCATAATAGCGGATGCATTCAATACTGCGGGCAATCGTGCGGCCGGTTGTAGCGGATGCCAAAAGAAGAAGAATATTTTTTCCCTGAACCATTGGCTGTAAGTTATCACGGAAAATCATCTGTCCGTTACTGTCAAATTCCGGTGTAATAACATATAAACTATTATGCTTATTTAAGGACATAATTCCATTTTTCGTCAATTCCTCCGCCAGACAGGCACCAATGATTTCGCACCCGTCCATACAGACAATCGTATCAATCGGTGTGCTGTACTGATACTCCTTTGCCAATTCTCTAGCCAGCAAAGCAGCTTCGGTATGACGAACTTTCAGTGTGGTCATATCCATATAAAAATTAATATGAGAGTGGGTAGTGGCAAAATGTCCCGGTACCACTTTCAAATTAATTTTGTGATTGAGCTTAGATGGAATTTTGTATTCGCGGTCTAGCAGCATATAAAGCCTCCTTTCTTATTCCAAATACAGTTACATATCTATTGTTATTTCCATTTTATCATATTTCCCACTTTCCGCCTAGTATTTTTTTCACAGATATGATAGAGTAATTTTATGATGTTGGGGTCAAAAGGTAATTTGCCCCCCAACTGATGTCCACGGATTGCTCCATTGCTTCGCAATTTCCGCAATCCTGCAAACATTCGAAATCCGCACGTTTCCGTAGGAAACGGCTACTTTCTCATGTTTGGCGGGTCAATAAGGTCAAACATTGCTTTCGTGCAAGCACGTGCAATGTTGATCTTTTGACCCTGACATCTCTTTAATAAAGAAGAAAAGGGGAGAGTGTATGGTCAATAAACAACAGAAAAGAGCAGTGATTCGACAATTACTGATACCGGTTTTTCTGATTATAGCAGCCGTTTTATACCGTCCGGTCATCGGCTTGTTTTCCGAAAATGCAACCGATACCATTCATACGGGTGCACCAGATGGCAGAGATCTGATTGTTTCTTATCTGGATGTGGGACAGGGAGATGCTACTTTGATTTCAAAGGGAGATTTTCATATGCTGATTGATGCCGGAAACAATCAGAAAGGTGAAACTGTTGTCGGGGATCTGCAGAAATTAGGCGTGAATAAACTGGATGTTCTGGTCGGGACACATCCGGACAGTGATCATATCGGTGGTCTGGATGATGTCATCTACGCTGTTTCTGTGGATACCGTTTATATGCCGGAGATGCAGAAAAAGACAAAGACTTATCAAGATGTGCTGACGGCATTAAAAAAAGCAGGGAAAAAGGCGGAAATGCCGGAAATGGGAAAATCCTATACCTATGATTCCAATGTGGTGGTTCGTTTTTTGTCACCCGTAAAGAAATATTCCGATTCCAATGACAATTCGCTGGTTGTTCAGCTTGCCTATGGAAAAAACCGTTTCCTGTTCATGGGAGATGCGGAAGAAACGGCAGAGGAGGATATGCTGCAGAAAGGATATGATTTAGAATGTGATGTGTTGAAACTGGGGCATCACGGCAGTTATACAGCAACCAGTCAGGCATTTTTGCAAAGGGTGAATCCCACGTATGGAATTATCAGCTGTGGCAGGGATAATTCGTATGGTCATCCCCATGCAGAAGTAATTTCCAGACTGGAGGATGAGGATGTTCAGGTGTACCGTACTGACACGATGGGAACGATTACGGCCAGATCCAACGGAGAAAATGTGACGATATCCACGAAATGATTGATTTTTGTGGCAAACACCATTATAATAAGTAACAGCGTTAGAAAACGAGAGGAGGATGATTATGAAGGAGGAGATGAATCGCGGGCTGATACCTACGTTTGATACCGGTGAATTATCCACAGAGATGATTCCTCCGGATTTTACAGATCCAGATATATTATTTGAAATTTTGAAAAAAACAGTGAGTAATTATCATCCTTCCAGTGATTTAGACATAATTACGAAAGCTTATGAACTGGCAAAAGATGCTCACAAAGAACAGAAAAGAAAATCAGGAGAACCTTACCTGATTCATCCGGTCTGCGTTGCCATTATACTGGCACAGCTGGAAATGGATAAGGAGACGATAGTTGGCGGTCTTCTTCATGATGTGGTGGAAGATACTAAGTATACGACAGAAGATCTGACCCAGCTTTTTAGCGAGGAGATATCCGCACTGGTGGATGGTGTTACAAAATTGACACAGTTAAATTATGATGCGGATAAAGTGGAAATGCAGGCGGAAAATCTCCGGAAGATGTTTCTTGCCATGGCAAAGGATATTCGTGTCATTATTATTAAGCTGGCAGACCGGCTGCATAATATGCGTACGATGCAGTATATGAAACCGGAAAAACAAAAGGAAAAATCCCGGGAAACGATGGATATTTACGCACCGATTGCCGAACGGCTGGGTATTTCCAAGGTGAAGGTCGAACTGGATGATCTGTCTTTACAGTATTTGGAGCCGGAAGCTTATCAGGATTTAAGCGAACGCTTTAATGAAATCAAAGCAACGAAAGAGAACTTTATTAAAGATATTATGGAAGAGGTGGACAGACGGCTGGTGGAACAGGATATTCAGGCGACGATTGATGGCCGTGTGAAGCATCTGTTCAGTATATATCGCAAAATGGTGAAGCAGAATAAGACACTCGACCAGATTTATGACCTTTTTGCCATTCGTATTATTGTAGATACCGATCAGGAGTGTTATACCGCACTGGGGATTATTCATGAGATGTATAAACCGATTCCGGGACGCTTTAAAGATTATATTGCTATGCCAAAGCCGAATAATTACCAATCCCTTCACACAACTCTGATTGGCCCGAACGGGCAGCCTTTTGAAATTCAGATTCGTACGTATGAAATGCACCGGACGGCAGAATATGGTATTGCAGCTCATTGGAAATATAAGGAGACCGGTGGAAGTCAGGCGGCGGACAGCCAGAGTGAAGAAGAGAAGATGGCATGGCTTCGCCGGATTCTTGAGTGGCAGCATGATATGGATGACAACAAAGAATTTTTGAGTGTCATTAAGAGCGATTTGGATTTATTTTCCGACCGCATTTACTGTTTTACACCGAATGGTGATGTAAAGAATCTTCCTGCGGGCTCTACCCCGATTGATTTTGCCTATGCCGTACATAGTGCAGTGGGAAATAAAATGGTCGGAGCCAGAGTGAACGGTAATATAGTGAAAATGGACTATGAAATTCAGAATGGTGACCGGATTGACATTATTACCAGCCAGAACAGCCGCGGCCCGAGCAGGGACTGGCTGAATGTAGTGAAAAGCACGCAGGCAAAAAATAAAATTAACCAGTGGTTCCGCAATGAATTCAAGGAAGATAATATAATAAAAGGAAAAGAGCTGCTTCATACCTATTGTAAGAATAAGGGGATTGATTTGGCGCCATTGCTGAAAAATGAATATACATCTGCCTGTAACCGCAAGTATGGCTTTAAGAACTGGGAGTCCGTCTGTGCAGCAATCGGACACGGAGGATTAAAAGAGGGGCAGGTCGTAAATAAACTGCAGAGTGAGTACGATAAAAAGCACAAGCGTATTGTATCCGATGCACAAGTGCATGAAATGATAGAAAGTGCCAAGGAAGTTAAAGTAACAGCCCATTCCGCTCAGAATGAGAAAAGTAAGAATAAAGGCGGTATTATGGTAGAGGGGCTGGATGATCTGGCAGTACGTTTTTCTAAGTGCTGCAGCCCGGTTCCCGGTGATGAAATTGTAGGTTTTGTTACGAGAGGGCGGGGAGTTTCCATTCACCGGACCGATTGTGTGAACATGATTCATCTGCCGGAGTCCGAAAAGAACCGTCTGATTGAGGCGGAGTGGAGTCCGGAAGCGAGAGAGAGCGGAGAATCTTATGCTGTTGAAATCGTGATTTACTGCTATAACCGAAGCGGTGTGTTATTGGATGTATCCCGCATATTTACGGAAAATAAAATCGATGTAAAATCAATGAATGTCCGCACTACAAAGCAGGGCAGGGCAACACTGACGGTTGGGTTTGAAATTACCAGTGTGGAGCAGCTGGGGCGGTTGATCGGTAAGTTGAAAAATGTGGAAAGTGTGACAGATATTGAACGAAGTGCCAATGGCTGACAGGAGAGAGAAAATGGAAATTGTAGTTTTAACGGTGGGACCCGTGCAGACAAATTGTTATCTGGTAAGTGCTGCAGGAAGCAGAGAGTGTGTTGTAATAGACCCCGGTGATGAGGCGGGGAAAATTTATGAGTATATAACAAAAAAAGGGTTGGAATGTAAAGGGATTCTTCTTACCCATGGGCATTTTGACCATATTACAGGTGTGGCAGAATTAGTATCCCTGACAGGGGCGAAGACCTATGCTTATGAGGGAGAAAAAGAACTGATGATGGACGCCCGGCTGAACGGTGGCTCTATGATTGGGATTCAAGTGGCGATAGAACCGGAAGTTCTGTTGAGAGACAATCAGATTTTGGAGATCGCCGGATTAGAATTTAAAGTGATTTACACACCGGGACACACCAGTGGCGGCTGTTGCTTTTATCATGAAGAGGACAAGTGTCTTTTTGCCGGAGATACGATTTTTATGGAATCCGTAGGACGTACGGATCTGCCGACGGGAAATGGAAGGCAGTTACTTGAGTCAGTCCGGGAAAAGGTGCTGGCTCTTCCAGAGGATGTTCGGATTTATCCGGGTCATGGACCGGAAACAACAGTAGGATATGAGAAACAGAATAATCCTTACGCATAGAGGTTGAGAGGTTTTAGACACTATGATTCAGTTTGAGATAAAGAAAATCCCCGGGAGACCGGGAGAGTTCTCCTATGACTTGAAAGCACTGGCACTCGATTTTTATCCAGAGAAGACGTGTCGTGTTATAGAGCGGGAGGACTGGTCAGAGAAGGAGGGATACCCTCTGGTCTGTACGATGGATGGAGAAGAACTGCTGCGTACGACCTTTTCTCCGGGGTATAATAAAAATACGGTTAAAACCGTTCTATATGATATCTTTGAGAAAAAGAGCGGACATAAGCTCTCATGGGGAATCCTTACGGGAATCCGCCCGGCTAAAATTCCTCTCCGGCTATTTTGGCAGGGATATTCAAGAGAGGAAATTGAAGAAAATCTGAGGAGTGTGTACCGGCTGAGTGAAAATAAAATCCGTCTTGCCATTGATGTGGCAGAGCGGGAACAGGAATTGACGAAAGATTTGAATCATGCCGATGGGTATAATATTTACATCGGAATACCATTTTGTCCGAGTATCTGCCAGTACTGCTCTTTTTCATCTTTTCCTTATGCCAAATATAAAAAAAAGGTTTCCGGGTATTTGGATGCTTTGGAAAAGGAGATGCAGTTCACTGGGACCTTTTTTGCGGGAAAGACATTACATACCATATATGTAGGCGGTGGGACGCCGACCTCTTTGGATGAAGGAGAGCTGAAGTGCTTAATGGATATGATTCACCGGCATCTGCCAGTGGAGGATGCACTGGAATTTACGGTGGAGGCGGGCAGACCAGACAGCATTACAAGAGAAAAATTGGAAATTATGAAAGAAGCAGGGGTAACCCGGATATCAATCAATTCGCAGACGATGAAGCAGCATACGCTTGATTTATTAGGACGGAGACATACGGTGCAGCAAGTCAAAGAAGTATTTGGCATGGCAAGGGCAGCTGGATTTGATAATATTAATATGGACTTGATTGTCGGATTGCCGGAAGAGGATGAAGTGGATTTTATGAATACACTCAATCAGATTCAAAGGCTGGACCCGGATAGTGTAACGGTTCATACGCTGGTGATAAAGCGGGCATCAAGAATGCGGCGGGAACAGATGGAACAGGGAGGCGGACTGCGGCCGGAAGATACATTGATTCCGGTTCTTCAAAATTCCAGTGGTGCGTATTTGAGAGAGCAGGGGTATTTTCCTTACTATATGTATCGCCAGAAAAATAAGGCGGGGACAACAAGGAATACCAATCAGGAAAATGTAGCGTATGCCAGACCCGGTAAAGAATGTCTGTATAACATTCTGATCATGGAGGAACTGGAAACGATTGTTGCCCTAGGCAGCGGCGGTTCTACGAAGCAGGTGTTTGCAGGGGAAGAGCGGATGGAACGGGTGGAAAATGTAAAAGGAGTCGAGGAGTATATAGACCGGATTGATGAAATGATACAGCGGAAGCGAATTGCTTTTGGCAACCGAGAATAGCAGAGAAATGGTTCAGAAAAGGAGAAAATTGAAATGGCGTTAAAGAAGAAACCGACAACAGGAATGAAAGATATTTTACCAAAGGAGATGGAAATCCGCGATTATGTGATTCGTCAGATTAAAGAGACTTATAAAACGTTTGGTTTTCAGTCCATTGAGACCCCCTGTGTAGAGCATATAGAGAACCTGAACAGCAAGCAGGGCGGTGAAAATGAAAAACTGATTTTTAAAATTATGAAACGTGGACAGAAGCTGAATCTGGAGACGGCAGAGACAGAAGCAGATTTGACAGACAGTGGACTTCGTTATGATCTGACGGTGCCATTGTCCCGATATTATGCAAACAATGCCAATGATCTGCCATCTCCGTTTAAGGCGCTGCAGATGGGAAATGTATGGCGGGCTGACCGCCCTCAGCGGGGACGGTTCCGTCAATTTATGCAGTGTGATATTGATATTTTAGGGGAGCCTTCTTATCTGGCGGAAATTGAATTGATTCTTGCGACCACTACTTTATTAGGCAAGCTCGATTTTAAGCATTTTACTATCCGGATCAATAACCGTAAAATGTTAAAGGGGATGGCAAAATATTGTGGGTTTCCAGAAGAATCCTATGATGAAGTGTTTATCATATTAGATAAGATGGATAAAATTGAGATGGCAGGTGTAGAGGCAGAACTGCTGGAAGCCGGATATGCTGCAGAGTCTGTGGCAAAATGTAAAGCGTTATTTGAGACGGTGACGAATGATATTACCGGTGTGAAATATATGAAAGATACTTTAGGAGACTGCTTAGAGGAAGGCGTTGCAGAGGATCTGGAAACGATTATTTCCACGGTGGAATGTGTAAAGAGTGCCGATTTTAAAATTTCTTTTGATCCGACATTGGTTCGGGGAATGTCCTATTATACCGGTCCTATTTTTGAAATTGCCATGGACGAGTTCGGCGGTTCTGTGGGAGGCGGCGGACGTTATGATGAAATGATTGGAAAATTTACCGGAAACGATACGTGTGCCTGTGGTTTTTCCATTGGATTTGAGCGTATTGTTATGCTTCTTTTGGAGCGGGATTACCAAGTGCCGACAGCGGCAGAAAAAAAGGCGTACCTGATTGATAAGAAAGCGACCCCGGAACTTATGCAGGAAGTAATTGAGAAAGCTAAGGCGGAGCGTGAGCAGGGCGTACAAGTGAATATCAGCATTATGAAGAAGAATAAGAAATTCCAAAAAGAGCAGTTAAATGCGGAAGGGTATATGGATATTCAGGAATTTTTTGCAGATTAGAAACAAGGAGGATACTATATCATGGCAGAATCAATGAAGGGATTAAAGCGTACCTGTCGCTGCACAGAGCTGAGTGCGGAGCATATCGGTCAGACGGTTACCGTTATGGGATGGGTACAGAAAAGCAGAAATAAGGGCGGTATCGTGTTCGTGGATCTAAGAGACCGTTCCGGTATTATACAGTTGATTTTTGAGGAGAGTAATGTAGGGACAGAGGGCTTTGAAAAAGCAGCGAAACTTCGCAGTGAGTTTGTCGTGGCAGTGACCGGAGAGGTGACAGAACGTTCTGGTGCAGTAAATGAAAATCTGAAAACGGGAGATATTGAAGTTGTGGCAAAGGATATTCGTATTCTGTCAGAGTCGGAAACACCACCGTTTCCCATTGAGGAAAATTCCAAGACAAAGGATGAGCTCCGTTTGAAATACCGTTATTTGGATCTGCGCCGCCCGGATCTGCAGCGTAACCTGATTCTTCGCAGTCAGGTGGCGACACTGACAAGACAATTTCTTGCAGAGGAGGGCTTTTTGGAAATTGAGACACCGATTCTCAATAAGAGTACCCCGGAGGGGGCGAGAGATTATTTAGTGCCGAGCCGGGTGCATCCGGGCAGTTTTTATGCCCTGCCACAGAGTCCGCAGCTGTTCAAACAGTTGTTGATGTGTTCCGGCTATGACCGTTATTTCCAGATTGCAAAATGTTTCCGTGATGAAGATCTGCGTGCAGACCGTCAGCCGGAATTTACGCAGATCGATATGGAGCTTTCCTTTGTTGATGTGGATGATGTGATAGATGTCAATGAGCGTCTGCTGCAGAAGATGTTCCGGCTCATTGATGTGGAGGTTCCGCTTCCGATTCCACGAATGACATGGCAGGAGGCGATGGACCGGTATGGTTCAGATAAGCCAGATACCCGTTTTGGCATGGAATTAAAAGATGTGACAGAGGTCGTGAAAGGCTGTGGATTCGGTGTGTTTACCGGAGCAATTGAAAACGGTGGTTCTGTCCGTGGTATTAATGCCAAAGGGCAGGGGGCGATGCCTCGTAAAAAAATCGATAAACTGGTCGGTTTCGCAAAGGATTTTGGGGCAAAAGGACTTGCCTATCTATGTATTCAGGAAGATGGCACATATAAATCCTCTTTTGCAAAATTTATGACAGAAGAAGAAATGAATGCCCTTGTAAAAGCGATGGAGGGAGAATCAGGAGACCTGCTTCTCTTCGCTGCGGATAAAAATAAAGTGGTCTGGGATGTTCTTGGCAATCTGCGTCTGGAACTTGCCCGTCAGATGGATTTATTAGACAAGAACGTATACAAATTCCTTTGGGTGACGGAGTTCCCGCTGCTTGAGTTCAATGAAGAACTGGGACGTTATCAGGCGATGCATCATCCGTTTACTATGCCGATGGAGGAAGATCTGCCGTTTTTGGATTCGGACCCCGGCCGTGTTCGTGCACAGGCATATGATATTGTGTTAAATGGTACGGAAATCGGTGGTGGTTCCATTCGTATTCACCAGAATGATATTCAGGAAAAAATGTTTGAAGCACTTGGCTTTACAAAAGAGGCTGCTTACAGCCAGTTTGGCTTTTTGCTGGATGCCTTCAGATTCGGAGTACCGCCTCATGCAGGTCTGGCCTATGGGCTTGACCGTTTGGTCATGCTTATGACAAAGGAAGACAGTATTCGTGAAGTCATTGCCTTTCCGAAGGTCAAGGATGCATCCTGTCTTATGACGGAGGCACCGAATGTAGTGGATCCTGTTCAGCTGGAGGAACTTGGTATTGAAATCACACCACAGGAACAGGATGGGGATAAAGAGTGATTGTTAAAATAATACTGGGATATTTGGTAATTGTGAATATAGCTGCTTTTTTAGCGATGTGCATGGACAAAAGAAAAGCGGAAAGAGGGAAGTGGAGAATCCCGGAGAAGACGTTGTTTCTTTTGTCCTTTGCCGGGGGGAGTATCGGAGCAATAGTGGGAATGTATACGTTTCGACATAAGACAAAGCATACGAAATTTGTCATTGGAATGCCTGTGATTTTGATGATTCATCTTGTAATTGCCGGCATCCTTTTGAAACAAATATATTTTGGGTGAAGAGCCAGAAGAATGGAGGTAGAAAAATGAGTGTAGTAACAAAGCCTTTTGGTAAGACGAAAGAGGGAAAAGAAGTAACGTTATATGAAATTACGAATCAAAATCAGATGACGGTATCTTTTCTCGACTTAGGAGCGGTAATTGTAAATTTGGTCATTCCTGATAAAAACGGAAAACGGGATGACATTGTTCTTGGTTATGACAATGTGGCACAATATGAAGAAAATGGTGCTTCCTATGGTGCATTTTTGGGACGTCAGAGCAATCGTGTGGCAGGAGCAGCATTTACCATTAACGGGGAGACGTATCATCTTGAGAAAAATGACGGGAATAACTGTCTTCATAGTGGTCATCCGGGATTTCACCGCGTGATGTACAAGGCGGAGACATCTGAAAACAGTATAACCTTTTCCCGTGTCAGCCCGGACGGGGAACAGGGTTTTCCGGGAAATCTGAATGTCTCAGTTACCTATACGGTAACCGGGGATAATGAACTGCAGATCGATTATAAAGCGGTTTCCGATAAGGATACGCTCTGTAATCTGACAAATCACAGCTATTTCAATTTAAAAGGTCATGATGGCGGAACGATTCTTGACCATGAAGTTTATGTGAAGGCAAATGGATTTACCGAAACGAATGATGAGTTAATTCCAACGGGAACGATTGTGGATGTTACAGGTACACCGATGGACTTTAGAACAAAGAAAGCCCTCGGAAAAGAAATCGGTGCAGATTATGAACCGCTCCGGCAGGGAAATGGTTATGACCATAATTTTGTTTTGGATAAGGCAGAGGGAGTTTTTGAAAAAGTGGCAGAAGTTTCGGAAGAGACAACAGGGCGTAAAATGGAAGTATTTACTGATTTGCCGGGCATGCAGATGTATGCAGGGAACTTTATCGGCCATGAACCGGGCAAAAACGGCACTGTTTATGAAAACCGTACGGGTGTATGTTTTGAAACACAGTTATTTCCGAACTCAATGCATATTCCGGAATTTAAGAGCAGTCTGCTGAGAGCAGGAGAGGAATTTACATCAAAAACAGTTTATAAGTTTAGCTGGAAATAATAATAAAAAGAAAAGGAAGATGGCGGGGTACCATCTTCCTTTCTATTATTAAAAAGAGGAGAAAGTTTGGTATATCATATATCATACCAAAACAATTATGAAAAAAAGAATCTTGTTAACTCTTTTACAAGATTTAGTATACTGTTCATATATGTGTATAGTTTTTCTAAAATGTAAAATAATTATGAACGAACCTTTAAAATGATATGGCTGCCATTATAGAAAGGAAGGGAATAACGAAACAAGATATGGTTGAATACTATAAAAGAAAGGATTGCAAAATAGAGACAGACAGATTTTGCAGGATAGAAATACGAAAAGGAGTGTCGGGTGGTGCAAAGTGTATTAGGTAAACTGATTCAGCGGGAATTTGGGAAAGAACGCTATAGCATTTATTCAGATAAATTAAGTAAAAAAGAAAGTATGGATATTTTTTGTGATATTTATGAAACTCTTCGGAATCAGCCGTCGGATTACTTAAATGAATCCTTGAAGGGCTTACTGGAATCGGTACAGACATCTGTGCGGATCAGCCGGAATTTCATGGCAATCAGTATAGGGGCATTAGTCGCCGTTGTACTTTTATTGTGTCTTGGTTTATCATTCTATGTTCTCATTCCTGCAATTGGTGTGATTGGAATCTGTTATTTCTATAAATTAGCAGAATATATGAAAAACCGATATTGTGATAAAGATGTAAAAATTGTTCTGATTTATAAAATTGCTCTTTTTCACCTTTTGGAAGAAAATTGTTTACAAAAATGAAATACTAAGTTATACTGATTGTAACTGGGGAGCTTGTAAACAGGCTGAGAGGAAGGTGTGACCTTCGACCCACTGACCTGATGTGGGTAATGCCAACGTAGGAATCATAAAGTGAACTCCAGAACCGCATTACATCACAATGTGGTTCTTTTTTTGTTACAATGTCAACGCTTGTCCCGAACGCCGGGCCTGCTTGGCGGCAGGGAAAAACTGTCGTATCATATCAAAAAAAATCGGAGGTAACACAAATGAGTGAATACATAACACAGATGGATGCTGCAAGAAAGGGAATTATTACACCGGAAATGAAAGCAGTAAGCGAATACGAAAATATGGATGTTGAAGTTCTATGCGAATTCGTGGGAAAAGGACAAATTGTCATTCCTGCCAATAAAAACCATAAATGTCTGAGACCTTATGGAATTGGAAATAAGTTGAAAACGAAGATTAATGTCAATCTGGGAACAAGCAGGGATTGTCTGGATATGGATGTGGAGATGCAGAAGGTGCAGGCGGCAATTGATATGGGTGCCGAAGCTATAATGGATCTGAGCTCTTTCGGAGATACGCAGAAATTCCGGCGGAAGCTGACAAGTGAGTGCCCGGCAGTAATTGGTACAGTTCCTATTTATGATGCCGTTGTCTATTATAACAAGGCATTGAAGGATATAACATCTGATGAGTGGATGGATGTTGTCCGTATGCATGCAGAGGATGGTGTGGATTTTATGACCATTCACTGTGGAATTAACCGTGCAACCGCAGAGCGGTTCAAACAGAATCTTCGCCATACAAACATTGTATCTCGTGGTGGTTCCATTATTTTTGCATGGATGGAACTCACGGGAAATGAAAATCCGTTCTATGAGCGTTATGACGAATTGCTGGATATTTGTGAGCAGTATGATGTGACAATTAGTCTTGGAGATGCCTGCCGGCCGGGAAGTATTGAAGATGCAGGTGATATCTCCCAGATTTCTGAGCTGGTGGCATTGGGAGAATTAACACAGCGTGCCTGGGAGCATAATGTTCAGGTGATGATCGAGGGACCGGGACATATGCCATTAAATCAGATTCGTGCGAATATGGAAATTGAGCAGACAGTATGTAAAGGAGCTCCCTTTTATGTATTGGGACCATTAGTGACAGATGTGGCACCGGGTTATGACCATATTACTAGTGCAATCGGCGGTGCGATTGCTGCTACATACGGTGCTTCTTTCCTCTGTTATGTAACGCCGGCAGAACATCTCCGGCTTCCGACTGTTGAGGATGTAAAAGAGGGGATTATTGCCTCCAAAATTGCAGCACATGCAGCGGATGTGGCAAAGGGAATTCCGGGGGCAAAGGAATGGGATTATGAAATGAGTGAAGCGAGAAGGAACTTAGACTGGGAAAAACAGTTCGAGCTGGCAATGGATTCGGAAAAAGCACGTAGATACCGTGCAGAGAGCAAGCCGGAAAAAGAAGATACCTGTACGATGTGTGGTAAGATGTGTGCTGTCCGCAACATCAATAAAATTCTTCGTGGTGAAGATGTCGATATTATGGACGAACCGAACTTTACATTTTTATAAAAAAATGCTACAATAAAATGGATAGTACGGACAGATACATTTGGTGGTTGCAGCATGATAGTGGAGGTGTAGCAGGTGATTTCAAATCAGATTTTGCAAAATACAATTGATGGCCTGAAGGGGATTACAAAGATTGATTTGTGTGTGATGGATACAGAGGGAAATATGTTGGCAGATACCGGTATTGATACGGAGAAATATCAGAATGCCACCCGCGATTTTGTAAATTCGGCGGCGGATTCCCAGACATTACATGGAAATCAGTTTTTTAAAGTGTATGATGAGAGCCAGCTTGAATATGTGGTAATGGCAAAGGGAGATTCTGAAGAAGCATATACATACGGAAAGATAACGGTATTTCAGATTCAGAATCTTTTAGTTGCTTATAAAGAGCGGTATGATAAGGATAATTTTATTAAAAATCTTCTGTTAGATAATCTGTTAATGGTGGATATTTTTAATCGTGCGAAAAAACTTCACATTGAAATGGATGCCAGACGTGTCGTGTATATTATTGAGACGAGCAAGGAAAAGGATAATGAGGCTTTAGAGACCGTACGGAGTCTGTTTGCCGGTGGAAATAAAGATTTTATAACGGCAGTGGATGAGAAAAATATTATTTTGGTAAAAGAATTGGGCAGTAAAGAAGTTTATGAGGATCTGGATAAGACCGCACAGGTTATTGTGGATATGTTAAATACGGAGGCAATGGCACGTGTACATGTAGCCTACGGAACAATTATAAAAGATATTAAAGAAGTTTCCCGTTCCTATAAGGAAGCCAAAATGGCCTTGGATGTAGGAAAAATTTTCTATAATGATAAAAAGGTAATGGCGTACAGCAATCTTGGTATCGGGCGGCTGATTTATCAGCTTCCCATGCCGCTCTGTAAAATGTTCATCAAAGAGATATTTGCGGACCAGACGCCAAATGATTTTGACGAGGAAACATTGACAACGATTAATAAATTTTTTGAGAATAATCTGAATGTATCGGAAACTTCAAGACAACTGTATATTCACAGAAATACGTTAGTATATCGTTTAGATAAATTGCAGAAAAGTACCGGATTAGATTTACGCATTTTTGAAGATGCCATTACATTCCAAATCGCGCTAATGGTTGTGAAATATATGAATTATTTGGAAACAATTGACTATTGAGAGGTGTGATACAGCGTGGAAGAGAAGAAAAAATCAATTCCCATGATTTTAATGGATCATATTTCAAAACATTATTCTACAGGTGTAGATGCTCTTCGTGATATATCGATTCGGATAGAGAAAGGCGAATTTGTTTTTGTTGTAGGTAAAAGTGGATCTGGAAAATCCACTTTTATTAAGTTATTGTTAAAAGAGCTGAATCCATCTTCAGGAAAAATTTACGTGGGCGGAAGACAGGTAACGGAGCTGACACGAAAAAATGTGTCGTTATACCGACGGAAGATCGGTGTGGTATTTCAGGATTTCCGGCTTTTGAAAAATAAAACGGTTTATGAGAATATAGCCTTTGCCCAGCAGATAATCGGAATGAATAGACGGGAAATTGCAAGGAATGTTTCGATTATGCTGGAGATGGTAGGTTTAAAGGGGAAAGAAAATGTTTATCCGGGGGAATTATCCGGTGGGGAGCAGCAGCGTGTGGCGATAGCCAGAGCCTTGATAAACCAGCCCGCCATTCTGCTGGCCGATGAGCCGACAGGGAATTTGGATCCTCAAACGGCATGGGATATTATGATGCTGCTGCAGGAAGTAAATAATATAGGGACAACAGTTGTCGTTGTAACGCATAATAATGATATTGTGGATATGATGCAAAAGCGTGTGATTACTCTTCATAAGGGGAATCTGATCAGTGATGAACAAAAGGGCGGTTATCAGTATGAGAGAAATTAATGTGATTGGATATAGTATAAAACA
The DNA here is from genome assembly GCA_947631505.1 of uncultured Lachnospiraceae bacterium. Classification (GTDB taxonomy): domain Bacteria; phylum Bacillota; class Clostridia; order Lachnospirales; family Lachnospiraceae; genus Eubacterium_F. Next base: position 130,913 of record CANRLR010000002.1, read on the forward strand.
GGGTTTGAAAAATCTGCGTAAAAACCGGATGTTTACGTTAGCTTCCATTGGAACGGTGGCAGCGTGTCTTTTTTTATTTGGATTATTTTATTTTGTTCTAAGCAATTTCAGGCATATAGTAAAGACTGCAGAGAGTTCTGTCGGAATTTCCGTTTTCTTTGATGAGGGAATGACGGCGGAAGGCATTCAGATCATCGGGGATGTCATTCAGGCAAGACCGGAAGTGGACCATATGGAGTATATTTCTGCCGAACAGGCATGGGAGAATTTTAAGAAAGAAAATTTTCAGGATTCGGAGGAATTGGTGGAGAGTTTTGGGGAGGACAATCCTCTGAAAGATTCCGCATCCTATGAAGTATATCTGAAAAATATTGAGGAACAGGATCGTTTCGTAGAGTATTTGGAAACGGTGAGTGGTGTGCGTGAAGTGAAACGTTCCACGGAAGTGGCAGGGGGATTATCCAGTATCAGTCATTTAGTAGGGGCCGGCTCTGCGGCTCTTATTCTTGTGCTGCTGTTGGTATCTATTTTCTTGATCCATTCGACCATTTCGACCGGAATCGCAGTGCGAAAACCGGAGATTGCGATTATGCGGCTTATGGGGGCTTCGGATTTTTTTATCTGGGCACCATTTATTTTGGAAGGTATTGTAATCGGGATGATTGGTTCGGCACTGCCATTGATTATATTGGCTGTCCTGTATGGAAGGATTATTGATTATATTAAGAATCATTTTAGTCTGTTTGCCGGGAATCTGTCGTTTTTAAGTATGGGAGGAGTATTTTCCGTATTGATTCCGGTCTCTCTGCTTGTGGGAGTGGGAATCGGATTTCTGGGAAGTTATATAACGGTTCGACGGAATCTGTATGTTTAGGTGGAGGGATTTGAGAGAATGAAGAAGATTTATGTGATTGTTACGGTATTTCTCTGCAGTGCACTTTTATTTACGACCGGGACACATACGCTGGCTGTAAATTATGATAAAAAGATAGAAGAAGCGAAGCAGGAAGAAAAGGAATATGAAAAAAAAGCGGAGGAGCTTCAAAAGGACATGGAGGAATTAGAGCAGTCCAGAGAAGATACATTGACATATATTGAGAAATTGGATAAAAAGACCGAAAAGGTAGAAATGGATCTGGAAAGGCTTGAGGGGGAAATAGCGGAAACAGAAAACTACCTTGTCTCGGCGAATAAGGAATTAGAGAAAGCGGAAGCAGAAGAGAAAAAACAGTATGATACAATGAAAAAACGCATAAAGTATATGTATGAAAATGGGAATCAGGATTATATGGATATTCTGTTTCATTCACAAAGTATGGGAGATCTGCTGAACCGTGCTGAGTATGTTGAAAAAATAAGCTCTTATGATAAACGTATTTTTCAAGAGTATCAGGAAATGAAACATAAAGTGGAACAGAAGAAAACAGAGATTGAGACAAAGCTGTCGGAACTGGAGGGGCTGAAACAAGACCAGACCATAGAGAAGGAGGCACTTACAGAATTAAAGAAAAAGAAAAAGGAAGAGATAAAGCAATACGATAAGAATTTGGAAGAATCGCAGGATAAAGCAAATGAGTATGCCGAGCAAGCGGCAAAGGCAGAGGCAGAAGTAGAGAAATTGCTGGAACAAAAGCAGGATGAAATCAATAAGGCAAATGATGCCGGAGGCGGCGGCTCCGGCGGAGGTGACGGCAGTTTAAGATGGCCGTTAAAGGTGTCCGGAAGAATCTCCTCTTCCTTTGGACACCGAAACAGTCCGACAGCAGGAGCAAGCTCTTATCATAAAGGAATTGATATTGCCGTTTCATCGGGCACTCCGATTGTGGCAGCAGGAACAGGAACGGTCGTGACAGCAGCCTATAGTTCCAGTGCTGGTAATTATGTTATGATTTCCCATGGTGACCGTCTGTATACGGTCTATATGCACTGTTCCCGTCTGGCGGTAAAGGCAGGGGATACGGTAGAGAGCGGACAGACGATTGCTTATGTCGGTTCTACCGGAATATCAACGGGTTCCCATTTGCATTTTGGCGTTTCTAAAAACGGCACCTATGTAAATCCATTGAAATATGTAAATCAGCCGTAGTAATTGCGTCGGCTGATAAAGCAAAGAAAGTATAAATTAATATTCGGGAGGAATTTTGCGATGAGCAGGAAGAATAGAAAAGTGGTCAGAAGGATTTATCTTGCGGGGATGAGTTCCGGTATTGTAATGTGTCTGCTGATTTTACTTCTGTTGCAGGTGTTTCAAGTGATTCCGAAATGGTGGTCTTCAGAACTTGCGGATGATATTAAGGAAAAGGCTTCCGTAGTGGAACAATACATTGATAAATATTACTGGAAAAGTGATGTATCGGATGAAAAGATTGCTTCTTATGCGGCAAAGGGTATGATCTCGGCATTGGGGGATAAATATTCTGCTTATTATACAACAGAGGAAATGGAAGAAGTGATGGGCGGTGTCAATGGTGATTATGCCGGAATCGGTGCCTCCGTGAGTCTGGACCGCACGACGAATAAGAAGTATATAACTTCCATTCAGGAGGGAAAGCCGGCTGAAAAAGCGGGCTTAAAGGTAAACGATGAAATTCAGAAAATAAATGGAGAAAGTGTTGCAGGGAAAAGCTTATCGGATACAGTTTCGATGATAAAAGGGGAAGAGGGGAAGACTTCTGTTCTTACCATTGCAAGAACAGAAGATGAGAGAACGGTGCAAAAGGAAATCACGGTTACTTGTGAAAAGATTGTAAATCAGTCCGTTTCAATTAAGATGCTGGCCGGTAATATCGGTTATCTGCAAATTAAAAACTTTGATAATGAAACGACGGCACAGTTCAGAGCAGGTGTCGATAAATTAGAAGAACAGAAACAAAAGGGAATGATCGTAGATGTCCGTGACAATGGAGGCGGCTCCCTTTCAGCGGTAGTAGACGTTCTGGACCGGTTATTACCGGCAGGGAAGCTGATTACAGAAAAGAGTAAAACAAAAGGTGATATGAGTTATGAATCAACGGATGAGGAACATTTTGATAAACCGCTGGTTGTGCTGATCAATGGTAACAGTGCCAGTGCGTCTGAGGTTTTTGCCGGTACCCTGCAGGATAGGGAAGCAGCTGCGTTAGTCGGTGTAAAAAGTTTTGGAAAAGGTATTGTGCAGACGATATTTTCGCTTGAGAAATCCTGTGGCGGTGGAATTAAACTGACAACAGGAGAATATTTTCTGCCAAGTGGGCGTTCCATTCATGAGAAGGGGCTGACACCGGATGTGGAATCTGAGTATACGGGAACTTCCAATGAATTAGGAGCGGAAGATGATAATCAGTTGAAAAAAGCCCTAGAGATCATGGAGGCAAAACTGGAAAAGTAAATCCGAAGGAGAAGGTATTAGAACAAAAAACACAGAAATAGAGTATTCGCACACAATATACACGTATAAAATGCTTATGGTTGACGTTATAATAGAGAAAAAACCATGAGGTGTTATGAATGGCAGTTGATAGTGTGACAATGGGAAGAAAACTTCGTTGTATCCGGGAAGAACATCATATGACACAGAGCGAATTTGCTTCCGTGCTGAATATTTCACAACAGACATTGAGCAGATATGAAAATGGACAATCTATTATACCCTATGAAGAGCTGGAAAATATTATTGTAAAATTCGGTGTTTCCATCGATTATATTTTAGAAATAGAAGATCAAGAAGTTACATCTGAAGAAAAACGTATTATTGATTATTACAGGAATACGGATGATTCCCTGAAACCACATGTGAAAGCATTGCTTCAGAAAATTATGGAAGAGTTTCCCAAAGACAAAAGATGAAAGTATTAATTTTAGAAGATAATGAAAAAAGCAGATTGCATTTAGAGAAAATTGTGAAATCTTGCAGCGGTGGGATAGAGGTCTTTGCTTTTGGTAAAAAAGCAGAGGCCTATTTGTGTGCACTGAATCATTTAATTGATTTGTTTTTAGTAGATATTATACTGGAGCCAGTCAATGGAAATGACAATTCCGGGATTGATTTTGCCGATAAGATCCGGGAACAGCCGGAGTATAAGCTGACTCCCATTATAATTATAACAACGCTGCAGGGATTGGAAGTAAAATTACTCAAGCGTATCCATTGTTATGATTACATTGAAAAGCCGATCGGAGATGGGGAAATCGTCCGAAAAAGAGTGGAGGATGCAATTGATGCTATTTCTGCCAACCATCGCATATCCGAAAGGGAGAGTTTAGTCCTTCATTATGATGGACTCGGTTATATGTTCTATGTGGATGAGATTATTTATTTTTCTTCTCATCGAAACCGTTTATGTGTATGTACACGAAATGAAAAAATTGAAATTCCTCATGTGACAGCAAAGAGTATTATACAGAAAATAAGATATGTGAAGTTTTTGGAACCGACTTATGGAACTTATGTGAATCCCGATTATATTGACCATGTGGATTTTTGTAATAAAGAAGTTTATTTAAAAGAATCCGAGGAAATTCTTCCCATTGGAGGGAGAAAGGCACAGAAATTCCGGGAGGAATATCTGTCCGAGGCGAGATAGATCTATAGAATTTTAAAAAGCCGGATTTTTTTTGCGATGGAAAAAAGACTTGTGTGCAGTGCGAATTTATGCTACAATGAAAAACGAACAAATGTTCTGCGAAAGGAGAAGGAGCATGGCACTGTCTCAGGAAATTTTTGAAAAATTAGAAATTTTAACCGACGCAGCTAAGTACGATGTAGCATGTACTTCCAGCGGTTCGAGCCGTCAGGGGATAAAGGGAACGATGGGAAATACGGTCGCCGGTGGAATCTGTCATTGTTTTGCCGCGGATGGCAGATGTATTTCCCTTTTAAAAATATTGCAGACGAATGAATGTGTCTATGACTGTAAATATTGTCTGAACCGTTGTAGTAATGATATCCCCCGTGCCACGTTTACGCCGGAGGAGATTGCAGAACTGACCATATCATTTTACCGAAGAAATTATATTGAAGGATTATTTTTAAGTTCTGGTATTAAAAATAATCCAGATTACACGATGGAGCAATTGTATCAGGCTGTCTATCTGCTGCGTTACCGGTATCGCTTTAATGGTTATATTCATGTAAAGGCGATTCCGGGAGCCGATTCGCTGATTATTGAAAAGACTGGCTGGCTCGCAGACCGCATGAGCGTGAATTTGGAACTTCCTACTGCAGAGGGATTAAAATCACTGGCGCCCCAAAAGAACCGTAAAAAAATTCTGACGCCTATGCGCCAGATTCAAATGGGGAGAAAAGAAAATCAAATGATTGCCGACTATCATGCCGGCAGGAGTGAGTATAAAGCACTAGAACACACGGCAGAGTTACCGGAGCTGAAAACCGGACATTCCTATCAATTAGAGGAAAGCCATCCGGATTCAAGATTTGTGCCCGCGGGACAAAGTACCCAGATGATTATTGGGGCATCCCCCGAAAGTGACTATGAGATTGTTCATGTGGCGGAGGCACTTTATCAGCGTTTTGATCTGAAGCGTGTCTTTTACTCGGCATTTATAAATACGACAGGAGATTCTCTTTTGCCGGATACAACAGAGAGCGGGCCGCCGTTGTTGAGAGAGCATCGGCTGTATCAGGCAGATTTTCTCTTGCGTTTTTATCAGTTTCGGGCGGATGAAATTATTACGGCAGACAGCCCTCATCTGAATGTGCAGATTGATCCAAAGTGCAACTGGGCTTTGAATCATCTTGAGTTTTTTCCGGTGGATGTACAGACAGCGGATTATCATACCCTGTTAAGAATTCCGGGAGTTGGGGTAAAGTCTGCCAGACGAATCGTAAAAGCCAGACGCATGGGACGCTTAGATTTTGCTTCGCTAAAGAAATTTGGTGTGGTACTGAAGCGTGCTATGTACTTTATTACATGTAATGGAAAGATGATGATGCCAATACGGTTGAACCGGGAATTTATTCTGACAAATCTGCTCGGTCTGGGTGAGAAGCTGCCAGCTGGAATTACAGGAGATACAATATACCGGCAGATGTCACTTACTGATTTGATGATGCCGGAGAAGAAGGGTGGTCTACAATGACAGAGGAGAAATTTGTCTATCTTTGTGAAGACAGTATGGAAGGAATTTTCTCAGCGGTGTACAAAGCTTTTGAGGAACATCACGGACACCGTCGGAACCGGTTAATGATTAATACGGAAGGATTTAACAGAGAATTGTTTTGTGAATACAGAGTAGTCGACACGGATTATGAGAAAGCGGTGAAGGTGGCAGATACGATACAGAAAAGGATTTCTGTTCAAGCTTATGAGTTTGTGCAAAAGGCAGCAGTATCCTGCCGTTCTGAAAAGGCAGATGCCATTTACCGTTTTATTATAGAGGGACTCAGTGTGGGAAACCGGGTCATGAGTCATCTGACGGCACCTTTTATGCAGACCATGTTTGAATTGGAACGCTATACGAATCATGAAGCCCGTTTCTGGGTGGAATTTTTAAGGTTCGAAGAATTGGAAAATGGTATGCTGTTTGCCCGGATCAATCCAAAGAATAAAATACTGCCCTATCTGGCAGGGCATTTTTCGGACCGTTTTTCAGGAGAGGACTGGATAATTGCTGATACGGTTCACAAATATGTATTAATTCACCAGAAAAACCAAGGGTGTATTTATGCTTCCATGGATGAAGTGGATTTGGATGAGCTGACCTTATACTATTCGGAAGAAGAGAGGGATTTACAAAAACTTTGGAAATTGTTTGTGGATACGATTGCGGTAAAAGAGAGGGTAAATAAGAATCTGCAACGGCAAATGCTTCCCCTGCGGTATCGGAAATACATGAAGGAGTTTACTTCCGAACAAAAGGATTGACAAGAGGGACAGATAAAGTAAGAAAATTTTCTTCATTTTACGTATTCGTTTTATTGTTTTTTTGTCAATTAAATGGTAAAATGGAATTACATTTAAAAAGAGGGGGTTAGTGCGTGAAAACTTATAATCATTTATTTGAAAACATACAGGTTTTTAATGAATTTGTAGATGAACTACCCTTGTCTAATACAGAACATATTTTAATACGAATTCATAGTGCTATCCATTCAAAAGAGGAAATGAAGAATCTGGCAGAAGAAGTACAGGCAATTCTGCCAACTGCTAACATTATCGGCTGCAGTACAATGCAGGTAATTTGTGAGGGAAAACTATTTTTGTCATCGTGCCTGATTTCAATTACGGTATTTGAAAAGGCACAGATTTTTTCGACACGGATAAATTGTGTGGATGCACGTGGGGAGTGGAAAACGGGAACCTCTCTGGCACAGGAGATGATTCGTGGTTTTATTGGAAATCAGGAAGGTTTTTTGCTTATTTTCTTTCCGTTGGCATATAGTAAGATAGAGAATTTTGTAGATGCAGTAAATGAGTCGGGTATCAAGATAAAAATGTTGGGCGGTGCTGCGTGTCTGGAGGATGAGAACGGCAATTCCAGTACGGATTTAGCATATGTACTGGAGGGAACGCAGACTTCAGATACAGATGTTGTCATGGCACTGATTACGGCAGAGGAACTGCATATTTACGGTGAGTATGTATGTGGAGTCGAAACTGTCGGCAAGATGTGTGAGATTTCCAGTCATGGCTGCTTTATTGATGAAATTGATGGCGTTGACGGAGCAGAGTGGTATGCAAATTATCTGGGGAGAGAGGCCCTTCAGGAAAATCCGGAACTTTCTAAGGTATTTCCGATTGTAAAGAGGGATGAGAAAGGAATTGCTTATTATGTGGACTATGTTCCGGACACAGACAGCAGTTCGGAACATAATAAATACTTTTTGAAATCTTATGCGGAGCTGAAAAGCGGAAGCAACGTGTCATTGGGATATTTTCATCCACAGAAAATTTATAATCAGGTAAAAGAATTATTTACGAATATTGGTTCCGAGCCGACAGAGACGATTTTTTCTTATGATTGTCAGTCAAGGATGAATTTTTTACATAATTGTGCCAGCTGGGAGGTTGCTAATTTCCGTACAACAGATATTAGTGGTGCTCTGTTATCGGGAGAGATTTCCTATTCAAAAGGCGGAAATATTTATGCAAATTATACATTTGTTATAACCGCATTGTCTGAACATGAAGATTCTCACTTGCTTTTACGAGAGAAACAATTGAAGAATATGTCGGAATTGCAGCAGGACAATGTCCAGATGTTGAACTATCTGCTTGTAAATGCCAATAAACATTTGAATCAGGAATTGCAGGCACAGCAGTTGAAAATGCAGGATGCCGTATTTTATAATCCGGCTTTTGGCGTGGATAACCAGTTAAAATATCTGTACGACAAGGAACAGCTTGCGCTTGATAAGCTGGCACTGTTCTCCCTTAATAATGAACGTATGCTAAAACTTTTTTCCGGAATGACAAAAACATACGCTCTGCTAAAAAAGGAATATGAGAAGATAAAGAAACATTTTCTGATGGGAGGACTGTATCTTTATAGTTATGAGGATACTTCTATTTTGCTTGCCGGCAGTGAGAGTATTGCAGAACCCGATTTTTTAGAAACAGTAAAACGGGTACAGAATTATTTGAATGGTGTTTCCTGTGAGGACTTGCTTTTATCTTATACAGTAGCTGTTGTTTTTGGCAGAACGGATTCAATTTCACGGATCGAAACGACATTGCGATATGCAATGAAGCAAAAGTTGTCTTTTGTCTGTGCAGATGAAATTGGAGATGCAGCAGTGAGAAAAGAATTAGAAGCCATTCATATTGTCCGTGTTATTAAAGAGGCACTGTTGAATCACAGAGTTGTGCCGTTCTTTCAGGAGATTCATAACAACAAAGGAAAGTCAAAGAGGATGTATGAATCCTTGATAAGAATTATGGATGAGGATGGGAAAATTTATTATCCCAACCAATTTCTGCCGATTGCAAAGGAATATGATTTATATGAAAGTCTCTCTGAGTTCATGGTAAAGACAGTAATCGATATGTTCTGGAACCGAAATGTTATCGTTACGATCAATTTGAATGTACAGGATATTTATAACCGGAAAATGATACAGATGATTTTCGAGCGGATGCAGGAGGCACCTCATCCAGAGAATTATGTTTTTGAGATTGTCGAGAGTGAGGAGATTACTGATTATGAATACATTCGAATGTTTGCCGACCGTGTTCACGAATTAGGTGCGAAAATCGCAATCGATGATTTTGGAAGTGGTTTTTCCAATCTGCTCCATGTATTGCAGATTGAGGCAGATTATATCAAGATTGATGGAGAAATTATTCGTATGATAACAGAAGATCCACATTGCTTGGAATTTATCCGTTTGATTAATGGCTGGTGTGTTGACAATAACCAAGAGGTCATTGCAGAATATGTGGAGAATAAACAGTTACAGGATATTGTAGAGGATATTGGTGTTGCTCATTCACAGGGGTATTATTTTTCAAAGCCGCATAGCTGGGGAGAAGAGGATGAATGAGATGAAAAATTTTTAGTGCTGAAAACCGGAACGCATCAGCAGTACCAATAATGTATAACGACCTAGAAAGAGCAGTCTTTTCTCTTATGTATTTTATGTAAGAGAAGAGACTGTTTTTTATTAAAAAAAATAATTATGCAAAATTAACATGATTTGAAACAAAATTAACACATGAGGAAAAAACAAAACGTGATATAATTAATATATGATGTTGGATGTAAAAATTAACGGACTTTATGTTTATAGAACTGACAGATGTCAGCATGATAGAAATCAAAAGATAGTGGTTGACAAAGAATGAGCGGAAACAATACGATCATGAGCCAGACAAAGGGTAGAGTGTGCTCTTTTTTATTGCCAGCCTAAGAATAAAAGCCGTCATTTATGGGAATTTTCTTTCCGTGAATAATTGCTTTTTTTGGTGTTTAAATCCACAAAGGAGAGATGATTATGCGAATAGCAGTTTGTGATGACTGCATGGAGGATGCTCTGATTCTTAAAAAATTTTTGGAAGGGCATGAAGTCAGCGTTTACTCCGATGCAGATAGTCTTTTGGCAGATGTAGAAAATAAAAAGATACAATATGATTTATATTTGCTGGATATTTTCATGGAGGAATCCATGAATGGAATCGAGTTGGCGGGTAGACTGCGCAAAGTACAGGAAGAAGCAGTTATTTGCTTTATCTCCAGCAGTGATGATTTTTACCGGGAGGCATATGACCTTTATGCGGTTCAATATCTGATCAAGCCCGTACAGGAAGAAAGTTTAAAAAAGCTTCTTGGGAAAGTACAGAAGACCCTTGCCCGTGACAGCGAGAAAAAATTTATTTATTTATGGTGGGGGAAAAACGGAGCGATTCCATATGGAAAAATTCATTATATCAGCAGCAGGGGACATACACTTTCGATTTATTGTACGGATGGGAAAATACAGGAAAGTGTAGGTAAATTAAACGATTTGGAGAATCAGGTGTGCGGGAATACTTTTATGCGCTGCCATCAGAGCTTCATCGTTAATATGTACCATGTGGAGGGACTGAGCGGCACTGACCTGACAGTTGCCGGAGAACAGATTCCGGTGTCCAGACGGTATTATGCCGACGTAAAAAAGAGGTATCAGGAGATTCTTTTTGAGGAGGTGGATTAATGACGGTATTCCGGGATATATCGATGCTGTGGTCATTGTTCCACATTTTAATTCTTTTTATACTGTTATACCGTTCCCGTTACGAGAGAAGAAAAACCTTAATTCTCACGGGGCTTGTAATGGGACCGTTAACTCTTTTGAATGTGGCAGGAATGACCATTTTTGGGGCAGGGATTATGGCAAAGGTGATTATATTGACCGGTACCCTGCCAAGTCTTCTGTTTTTTTGGTTTATTTCAAAAGATAAGAAGGGGAAGTTTTTCTTTACCTTCTGTGTAACGAATACGGTCGCACTGTGGATTCTATTGGTGACGAATCTGCTGGATTTTTATTTGGGTGGACAACAGTACATTGTAATGCTGATCGGAAGGCTTCTTTTGTTTCCTCTGGTGGAATGGGGGACGGTCCGGTATTTGCGAAAACCTTATCTGGAGCTGCAGGAGTCGGTTGCAGAAGGATGGGGTATTTTTGCGGGGATGACAGCACTTTATTATATTCTGCTTCTGGTAAAAGCGAGTTTTCCTGTGTTGATTACGGGACGGCCGCAGGAGCTTGCATCTTTTATTGTGATATTATTGTTAATGCCTATGACATATGCCACGATTTTCTCTGCCCTGTACCGGCAGCTCCTGCTCTACAGAAAACAACAGAGCGAGCGTGTCCTGTCGGAGCAGAAGCATTCGTTGGAGATGCAGCTTGAGAGCCAGCAGCAGATACGGAAGATGAAGCATGATTTAAAAGGGCATACGGTCACGCTGTCAGGACTTTTATCGTTCGGGAAAACAGAGGAGGCAGTCCTCTATCTCAAGAATATGGAATCTGGGATGGAAACAGTGCTTTGCCGTTTTTGTGTTAATCCTTACATAAATTCTGTTCTCAGTCATTATTATCAAAAATTTCAGAAACTGGGAGCGGAACTTAGCTTGGATATTCAGGTTGGTGAGGAGGCACTTCCCTATATGGAGCTGTGCCAGATTCTTTCCAACGGACTTGAGAATGCATGGGAGGCAGTGAGAGAGCTTCCTGCTGAGGAGCGGGAGGCTTCCGTGCAGATGAAGTACAGCAGGGATTACCTGATTATTCGGATAAGGAACAAATGCCGGCGTGATCTGATTGTGGAGAAAGGTATAGTTCCCAGTACGGATAAGAAAGAGGCGGGACATGGTTTTGGACTTTTCACCATACAGGAAGCAGCGAAGCAGCTTGATGGAGAAATGTTCTGTTATACGGATAACAGGAGTTTTGTGCTGGATGTGATGGTGCGGACGTAACATTAGAGAAGAGGAGTGAATTGAAACAATGAATAAAGAAAGCAAGGTGAAGATTGAGATGAGGAAAAAGAGATGGATGGCGGTGCTGCTCTCTGCAGTGCTGATTGTAGGGATGATGTCAGGAGCAGTTCCGGAAAGGATATATGCGCAAACGACGGAAGAGGTGCGTTATAGTACGGATGGCGGAAGCACATGGACGGAAAGTAGTCTGATGGATGCCTTATGGGAATCTGAAGTTACGGGTGGAGACAATGTGCAGATTGAGCTGTTGCGTGACATTACATTGGTTGGAAACAGCGGAGGAAACTGGGCCGATTATCAGCAGATGATCGGCACGAAAAATGGGAGTACATGGACAATCGACGGGAAGGGCCATACAATTACGAGAGGGGCAGGGTGCAAAGGGTTGTTTGTTACAATGGGCAGCAGCACCATAACGTTGAAAAATATTACCGTAGACGGCGGTGCGAAGTGGAGCAGTGATGACCCGGCGACCCGTACTAATTCCGGAATATCGTTAAGTGCGAATGCACATCTGTTCTGGGTGTATAACAATGCCACGCTCATACTTGATTCAGGAGTGACCCTGCAGAACAGTGATATTAGTGACGTTGGTGGAGCCGTCAAGGTCGGTCATGACAGCAAGGGAACTCTTGTCATAAAGGATGGTGTTACGATTAAAGGAAACCGGGCAAAACATGGTGGTGCGATCTATGTTGACGATAGTGATTCAAAAGTGACGATGGAAGGAGGCAGGATATACGGTAATCAGGCAACGGGTTATGGTGGTGCGATGCTTAGTTTTGGTACTGTTGAAATGAACGGTGGAAAAATAGACAATAACCAGACGCTAGAGGGGGCAGGTGGCGGCGTTATTGTTTATGACGGTTCAATGGTACTTTCCGGCAGTCCTGTTATTGCAGAAAATGTAGATAAAAATGGAGCACCGAACAATGTTTTCCTGAACGGAGGAAGGACAATTTCTATTTCAAGTCCGCTCACGGAGGGGGCGAAAGTAGGAGTGATGACGAATGTAAAGCAAGATACTCCGATTGCTGTTACAGGAACAAATACAGCAGATTACAGCGAATACTTTTTCAGTGATGCGGAGAAGTACAGAGTAGAAAATTCAGCAGATGACGATATTGTACAGCTTATGTTAAAGACGCAGATTACTCCGGAACTGTCTCTGCCGGGATCCATGGTTATACATACGGATTCGGATACCGACCCCTCTGAGCTTGTTTTGGACGAGGTGAAAAAAGAAGCGGAAATATCAGGTATTGACGGTCTTGTGGAGGATCAGGATTATACTCTGGCTGCGAGCTATAACGCAGATGAAAACAAGTCGGCACTGGAGTTCAGACTTACGGAAGAAGGTAAAAAGAAATATTATATTGCCTCCGGTGCTGCTACGAAACAAGAGTGTACGGTCGACATCCACAGATGGGAGACGGAGTGGAGCAAGGACGAAAATAGCCACTGGAAGGAATGTGCCTGTGGGGAGAAGTCAGATGTGACTGCCCACAGTTATGGACCATGGACGGAAACAAAACCTGCTACGGAAGAGGAAGAAGGACAAAAGGAAAGAAGCTGTACCGAATGCGGCTATGAGCAGACCAAGACGATTCCGAAAGCAGAGCATAAGCATACCTACGGAGCAAAGTGGAGCAAGGACGAAAATAACCACTGGAAGGAATGTGCCTGTGGGGAGAAGTCAGAAAAGGCTGCCCATACGGAAGACGGCGGAACGGTGACAAAGAGGCCGACCGAGACGGAAGACGGCGTTAAGACTTATAAATGCAATGTCTGCGGTTATGTAATGCGAACGGAAACGATTGATAAAACAGGTGGTGGAACAGAGACTCCGGATACCGGAATATTGACGATAGATACAGAACAGGGAACGAATGCACCGGATACAGATTTCGGAACCTCGAAAGGGGATTTAATCCGTGCGGTATTGACAACGGAGGAACAGAACAGCATAGAAGAAGGAATTGATGTTAAAATTGTTCTTGCCATTCATGATATAGACGATTCTGTGAGTGAAGCAGACAAACAGCTGGTAACGGATAAGGCAGGGAACGATACGGTAGGAGAGTATCTGGACATCAGCCTGTTCAAGGTTATCGGTAGTAGCAGAACAATCGTACCGCAGACGAATGGAAAAATCAAAATTGTCATTACTATACCGGATGGTTTGAAAAATACAGATACCGGAAAAGTAAGAACCTATTCCATTGTACGGGTGCATGATGGAGCGGCAGAGATACTTTCCGATTTAGATGATGTGGATGATACGATAACCATTGAAACAGATAAATTCTCTACTTATGCACTGGTGTACCATGATACGGCTCAGAGTGCCGGAGACGATAATAACAAAGGAAATAATGACAATAACAGCAATAACAACAATAATAACAATAGCAATAACAACAATAACAATAACAGCAATAATAACAATAACAACAATGATAACAATGACAGCAACGGTAACAGTAACAGCAACGGTGATAATAGCAGTGACGACAGCAGTAAGAAAAGTAATGGCAAGAGCAGCAATAGTAAGAACAGGAATGGAAAAGATAAAAGCAGTGGTAAAAGTTCCGCCAATACGGCGAAGGATAATGAGCCGAAAACCGGAGAGACTACACCGATTGAAATGTATGCTACATTGTCAATGGTAGCAGGTTTTTCATGGCTGCTTCTGTACTTTGGAGACCGGAAGAGAGGAATGACAGAGCAGAAGAAGAAAGAAATAACCGCCTCCATTATTGCATGGGGAAGAAAGGGCGGAAAACTGCGTAAGATGGCGGCAATTGCCTTGATTTTTGTGGTTCTTGTTTATTATCACAGTATCGGTAAGCGGATAAGTGTGGATTGGAAAGAAGCATATGAAGATTAAGAAGGCGGTTCCTCGAATGTAAACGCTCTCGGAATGGAGGATTTTATGAATGAAAAAAACAATTAAAGGAAGACTTACGGTCAGTATGATCGGTATTGTTGTAGTAAGTATTCTCTTGACTACGGTGGGAATTATAGTAGTAGCAGGGAAACGGACAATTCAGGATCAGACACAGGCTTTACAATTGAGTGCAGATAAGTATGCGGAGGAAATTAATACATGGATCGAAAATGAAAAAATGCTGGCAGATGGGGCAGCTAAAAGTATAGCAGCCGGAAGAACAATCAATACGGAGTATGTTCAGTCTGTAGTGGAAACTCATGCGGCGGGCAGGAAAGAACTTTTGAATTTATACTGCGGGACAAAGGACAGCAGATTTATTCAGTCCAACAAAGAGGCTGAGATTCCGGAAGGGTATGATCCGGTAGAGCGTGGATGGTACAAACAGGCTGCAGAATCCGGAACGGTTATTGTGACGGACCCTTATTGTGATGCAATAACGGGGCAGATGTGTGCGACGATTGCTGCACCGATATACATAGATAGTAATCTAGTAGGTGTCATCGGCCTGGATGTGACCCTTGGAACGGTGACAGATCTGACGGGGAGCATTAACTATGATGAGGGAGTTTATGGTTTTCTTGTCGACGGCAGCGGACAATACATAGCACACAAAAACAAGGAATACGAACCGACAGAAGAAAAGACAGTTCTGATGAAGGATATTCTTCCGGAGCTTGGAGAGAAGCTGGATGGAACGGACAACAGTGTAAAAAAACTGAAAGATTATGATGGCAGTTCAAGTTATTTTGCATTAACGGAAATCGATGGCTGCGGCTGGAAGCTGGGTGTCGTAGTGCCAACGGCAAATGTTATGAGCTCTTTAGTGACAATGCTTGTGATAGCGGTTGTGACTGCATTTGTAATTATTGTGTTCGTAGCAGTATTTATGACAGGTCTGATCGGAAGAATGCTGGCACCGGTGCAGATGCTGAAGCAGTTTGCCTCCGGCGATTTTTCTGAAAATGCTGTGGTTGAAAGGACAATTCCCAAAGAATATAAAAATGAGACGGAACAGATCAGGAAAGCTACCGTAGAGGTAAAGAAGCAGATCCGGGAAATTATTTTAAATACAAAGCAGGAAGCAAAAAATATCAGTACGATTGCTGAAGGGACTTCTTCCAAAATGACAGTGCTCAATCAGGATATTTCCGGTATTACGGATTCCGCCAGTCTGGTCATGGAGCAGACTGTGCAGGCAAAGGAACTGACAGAAAGTATTAAAAATAACGGTCAGGAACTGGGAAATGCCATTGAAAATGTAGCAAAGAAAGCAGGAGAAGCAGCAGGACAGTCAAGCGACATTATGAATCGGGCAGGAAAGCAGTATGAAACTTCCAAACAGTCTGCCAAAGAAGTCATTTCTATTTATCAGGAAACCAAGGAAGAGATGGAGCAGGCGATTGAAGACAGTAAGAAGGTAGGAGAAATCAATGCTTTGACAGAGGAAATCCTTGCCATTAGTTCGCAGACGAATCTTTTGGCGCTGAATGCATCCATAGAAGCGGCAAGAGCCGGTGAGGCAGGCAGGGGATTTGCCGTTGTAGCAGAAGAAATCAGCAATTTGGCAGACAATTCAAGACAGGCGGTGGATAAGATTCGTCAGGTCACAGAGGATGTGGTAAATAACGTTTCTTTTTTATCGAAAACTTCAGGCAGACTGCTGGAGTTTATGACGGGTAAGGTGATAGAGGATTATAAGGGAATGACAGAGCTTGCCAGAATGTATGAAAAGGATGCAGAGTTTTACAGTGATATTTCCGGTGATTTGGGAGCATCCTCACAGGAAATGAGTGCCAGTATGACAGAAATCAATGAGTCAATTGCTGTTATTACAGAACTTGTGGGAGAGATAGCCGAATCCATGCAGAGTATGAATCAATCGGCGGAGAATTCCAATGAAAATTCTGTGGCAGTCATGAAACAGATGGAGGAACTGTTCCGGTTAAGTGAGCTTTTGAACCGGACCGTGGCATCTTTTCGGGTATAAACATCAGGAAAAGGGAGATACAAGATATGTTAGGTGGTTCTGTATGGATTGCATTCATTCGCTTTGCGGTAAGCCTTGCAGGAGCAATCTTATTGTTTACCAGAATGAGTGAATTACGGTTCGGCAGGAAAAAAACAATCATCTGTTATGGATGTTTCAGTTTGGTCGTGCTTGTTTTGACATCGCTCTGGTATGTGGCAGACTGGGATAGTTGTGTGAGGATAGCGGCACTTGTAATGTATATGTGTTTTTCGGTATTTTCCATGATCATGAGCAGAGATTCCGTTTATCTGTCAATTTATAAGCTGACACTGACCTTTTACCTGCTGGCGGTTTTTCTGATCGGTGGACTGGAGACTGCCATTATTTTCTTTCACAGGAATATATGGGCAGACATTATCACACGTATTTTATTGATTCTGCTAATGGCATTGTTTATAGAAAAAAAACTGAAAAGTTCGATTCATGGGTTTAGTGCTTATGTGGAGAAAGAGCTGGATAAATTCAGCGTTGCTGTCATGATTATCAGCATTCTTTTTGGAATCGGCTTCATTTTAAATCCGAATCTTCAGGTTGCAGCCACTCACCGCCTTTATCAGATTATTGTGAATTTTGTCCTGACGGGCACGTTACAGCTTCTTATGTTCCGGTTCTATCTGCATATCGGTAAGGAAAAGGAATATGAGAAGGAAAACCAGTTGATACAGATGAATCACAGGCTTTTAGAACGCCAGCTGGAGATTTTGGAAGAGTCCGTAGAGTCAGGAAGACAAATCCGGCATGATGTAAGACATCATAATGCAGTAATCGCGGAGTATGTACGTCAGGGACAAAGGGAGGAACTGAAGCAATACTTAAAGGAGTATGATAAGGAGCTGGATCAGGGCATGGCAGAGATGATATGTGCCAATGCCGCAGTCAATAATATTATTTCTGCATATACTAGAAAAGCGAGGAATGAGCAGATTAAGGTTACGCTTGATATCGAGATCGGTAAGAATTTGATGGTATCGAATATTGATCTGATAGCAATTATTGCCAATGCTTACGAAAATGCGATTTATGCCTGCATGGAAGTGAAGAAGCATTTGGATGAGAGGGAATGTTTTATTTATTTAATGATTCATAAAAGAAAAAATAAGCTGATTATTTTTTGCAGCAATACCTGTAGAATAGAAACCGAATTAAAGAACGGGCAGCCGAAAACGGAATTTACGGGCGGCATCGGAGTCTCGAGTATTATCAGGGCGGCAGAAAAGTATGGGGGTGAATATGATTTTAAAAATGATAATGGAGTGTTCGTGTTCCGGCTGATTATGAACATTCCGTCAGATCTTGACACAGACAAAAGGAGGAAAGTTTATGTATCTGATCGCACTCTGTGATGACGAGTTGGCGGAGATAGAGAAAATAGAAAAGTTGTTGAGTGACTATGAGAAAAAGCATCCTCATCTGAATTTTATGACGCGGCACTTTGAAAATACAGATGAGCTGCTCTATATGGTCAGAGAAGAGAAATATATGCCGGATTTCATATTTATGGATATTTATATGCCGGATGGAAAGAGAAATTCATCTCCTTTGGGAATGGAAGCAGCAAAGGAGCTTCGCAATATGAATTACAAAGGAAAGCTTATTTTTCTTACTACGTCCAAAGAGTTTGCTTTGGACGCTTTCGATGTGGATGCATTTCAATATATGGTAAAGCCGGTATCGGAAGATAAATTGTTCTTGGTACTTGATAACATACTGAAAGAGATAAAGGAGGAACGAAAGAAATATATTCTGTTTAAAATTGATGGAAGACTTGTGAGAGTGTCACTAAATGATATTGTGTACTGTGAAGCACAGGGGAAAACACAATGGTTGTATCTGACAAATGGTACACGGCATATGCTGCGTATGACTATGACAGAGATTTACGAACTCCTTTCGAACTATCAGGAGTTTGTAAGGATCGGGGTTGCTTTTATCGTTAATCTTGGATATATCGGCAGTCTGAATGCAAAGGAACTTATTATGGATAATGGAATGAAGATTTATCTGCCGAGAGGTACTTACAAAGGATTAAGGGAACAGTTTTTTAGCTATTATTGCAGGGAAAGAAAATAGAAAGAGCAGAGCATATATTATTGACGAGAACAAGGAGCTGATTATGAATAAAATTTGGGAATTTTTTGAAAATATGAATGAATTTTTATATGTTTCAGATATGGACAGTTACGAATTGATTTACATGAATAGGAAGTTGTTGGAACTGTATGGTTTTCATTCTTTGGAGGAAATTTCCGGAAAGAAATGTTATGAGGTGCTTCATAATTGTTCCAAACCCTGTGCGATTTGTACGAATCATGAATTATCACCGGGCTGCTTCAAGGAGTGGGGGTATTATCATCCGATTCTCGGCAAGCATTTGGTACTGAAAGATACTATGATAGAGGATGACAAAAGACGCTGCCGGATAGAGCTTGCACTGGATGCAGAGACACCGGAGTGGCGGAACAGTGTGCTCCACAGCTATAAGAATATGGAGGAACTGGTAAACGAAGGTCTTCGCCTTGCTCTGCAGGCAGCTACACCTGACAGGACAATTGAGATAATATTAGAATATCTTGGAAAAGCGTTGAATGCAGAAAGAACATATATTTTTGAAAAAAATGAAGCGGGCGGAGATGACAATTCTTATGAATGGGTATCAAATGGAATAACACCGGAAAAGGATAATCTGCAGGGGGTACCGCCCGAGGTCTGTGCAAGCTGGTATCAGAAGTTCAGTGAAAACAAAAAGATCGTGATTGAGGATCTGGAAGATATTTGTGAAGAGGATCCGCTGCTGTATAATACCTTAAAGCGGCAGAATATTCATTCGCTCGTGGTAGTTCCTCTGTATAATGATAAAAATGTTATTGGGTTTTATGGTGTTGATAATCCCCCTGCAGGATTTCTTGATTATACTTCTGATATGCTCCAGATCATGGGACATTTTATCTCTTCATCTCTGAAAAGGCGAAATCTTGTAACGATGTTGCAGCAAATGAGCTATTCAGACCAGCTTACAAGATTAGGTAACAGATATGCGATGAATGAACATATAGAGAATATACCGGATGGGGAAAGCATAGGTGTTATGTTCTGTGATGTGACAGGATTAAAAAGGATCAATGATACGGAGGGACATAGGGCAGGAGATCAACTGATACTCTGTGCATGCGAAAGTTTAAGGAGAACTTTTTCCGATTATGAAATGTTCCGCATCGGTGGTGATGAATTTTTGACCTTGTGTCCCGGAATAGGGGAAGCTGAGTTTAAAGAAAAAGTGGAAGAATTGAAGAAAGATTTACAGGAAAATTCTATTACATTGGCAGTTGGGGCCGTCTGGCAAAAGGAGGGCAAGAAAAATATTGACAGACTTCTGACTGAGTCAGAAAAACGGATGTACGAGGATAAATCCGCTTATTATAAGACGGCAGGAATAGACAGGAGAAGATAAGGGGGGAGTCCCCCTTTTTCTATTCCCTTCCCACCACGGTGGTGATCTTCGCTACGCCCTCGCTGTGGTATGTATATCTATTGCATTTACATCATCATACTCTACATCATACCAATACACAACGTCCATCCCCACAGGGACAAAAGACAAGGTGAATAATAAAGGTATATTGACATTGCTTTATGGATGAAAAAGTGGTAAAATTAAGACCAAAGTGATGTTAAAGAAGACGGGATTATTTACAGAGAAGGAGAGGAAGGACAATGAAAAAACGGGGAAAAAGAGTTACACTTGTTTGGATAATGTCTATATTGTGCTTTCTACTCCACTCCGAATACGTAATCTTCTTTGGCACTTGTTTGGATAATGTCTATATTGTGCTGCTTGTCTTTCTGGTCTGACAGTATTGTGACAAATGCAGAAGAAACTATGAACCAAAAAGTGAAAGTCGGCTTTTTTAAGATGGATGGTTATCATGAAATGGATGATAACGGGAATCGAAGTGGATACGGCTATGAGCTTTTTGCGAGAGTATCCAAATATTGTAATATGAATTTTTCCTATGAGGGATACAATGATACATGGGAACAAATGATAGATATGCTGGAAAGCGGAGAGATAGAAATTTTATCATTTGCCAGAAAAACAGAGGAACGGGAAAAAAAGTTCTGTTTTTCAAAAAATTATCTGGGAACCAGCTATTCGATTCTTACGGCTAAAAAAGGAAATAAAAAGATCAAAGCAGGGGATTATGATACCTATCGCGGCATGAAGGTTGGATTAGTGCGGAAAAGTGGACGTAATGATGGTTTTGCAGACTTTGCACAAAAACACAAATTTAATTATAAACCGGTCTATTATAATTCAGATTATGAAGCAGCAGATGCGATGCAAAAGGGGGAAGTGGATACCATTGTCACCAATAATTTTCGCAAATATAGCAA
Source organism: uncultured Lachnospiraceae bacterium (assembly GCA_947631505.1). GTDB lineage: Bacteria > Bacillota > Clostridia > Lachnospirales > Lachnospiraceae > Eubacterium_F. Next base: position 152,209 of record CANRLR010000002.1, read on the forward strand.
TGAGGTACTTTTAGATAGTTTTGATGAAGTAAAGTTTTATGCAATGGCACGCAAGGGGAATGAAAAACTTCTGGAGCGGTTGGATGCTGCGATAGGTGAAATGGATACGTATGAAAGTAACTGGCGTATTGAGCTGAATGATAAATATTCCCTTGAGGATACGGCGGTACTGCATTTAACAGATGAAGAAAATGCTTTTATTAAACAGTGTCAGAAAGAAAACAAAGTGTTTAAGGTGATCTGTAATCCGGACCGGTATCCATATTCTTATTTTGAGGATGGAAAAGCGAAAGGAATCGTGCCGGATATTTTTTCCCAGATTATGACAAAAGCTGGTTTGAAATACGAGGTCGTTCAGACATCGACAAGAAAAGAATATCATGAGGCTATCGAATCCGGAGGTATTGATATCGTTATGGACCAGCAGATTGATGCCGGGAAAGCAGAAAATCTGGGATATTTACAGACGATACCATATCTTACGACCAGTTTATGCCGGTTGCAGCACAAGGATCTTTCCGGAGAGGATATTAAGACGATAGCGGCAATACAGGCTTCAGAATACCAGATCGTAGCGGCAAAGGAGGATAATCAGCGTTGTAAACTAAAGTATTATGATACTTATTGGGAATGCTTCGATGCCATCCGCAATAAGGAAGCAGATGCGACCTATCTTTTGCTTTATGTGGCAGAGACTTGTGTAGGAGAAGATGCAACAGATACTCTTACTTATACGACACTTACCGGAAGTGAATATGAGATGGGAGTAGGGATTGAGAAAAACCAAAATTATGCACTTGCCTCGGTTTTGAGTAAATGTGTCTATCGGGTAAAACGAAATGATGTCCAGCCGATTGTTGACCAATACCTTTCGGACATCCGGCCTTCCATGACGCCGGGCCGGTTTTTAGTAAAATACCCATGGGTAGCTATTGCTCTGGTTCTTTTTATTGTACTGGTAGTCGCATTTTTTGTCCGTTATGTGTTTAAGACCCGGTCAGAAAAAATGTTAAAGACTAAAAATGCGGAGATGGCAAGACAGAAGAGTCTGATCGAAGAGCAGATGGCGGTTATTGACGGACTTGCCTCTGAATATTTTGCCCTCTTTTTGCTGGATATGAATTCGGAAGATCTCCGGCTGTATCTTCATGCGGTAAATGAGCCGAAAAAGCTGAGGATTCCGATGACACTTTCATCTAATTATGGTATTGCAATGGGGCAATATATTGACCAATATGTAAAAGAGGAAGAAAGAGAGAATCTCAAGCAGCAGATTAAATTAGAACAGCTTGCAAAATCAATTCCGGAACGTGGGATTTATTCGGTCAATTATGAACGTCACACTGAGGGAAAAGTAGATCATTGTCAGATGAATTTTGCCAATGTAATGAAAAATAAGGATAAGTATATTGTCGTTCTCGGATTCCGTTATGTGAATAAGATTGTGGAGCGGGAACTGCATCAAAAACAGTTGTTGGAAGATGCTCTGGTTCGGGCAGAGCAGGCGAATCGTGCCAAGACAACCTTTTTATCCAATATGTCACATGATATTCGTACACCGATGAATGCGATTATTGGGTTTACTGCTTTGGCTACGACACATATCAATGATACAGACCGTGTGAAGGATTATCTGGGCAAGATTATGACATCGGGCAACCATTTGCTGTCATTGATTAATGATGTTCTGGATATGAGCCGTATTGAGAGTGGAAGAATGAAGCTGGATGAATCCGAATGCAATCTTGCAGAGGTGATGCATGATCTCAAGAACATTATCCAGACCGATATTCGCTCCAAACAGCTGGAATTATTTATTGATACAGTGGATGTACTGGATGAAGATGTGTATTGTGACAGACTCAGGCTAAATCAGGTATTCCTGAATTTATTAGGAAATGCGATGAAATTTACTCCTCCCGGTGGTACGATCAGTGTCCGCATTATCGAGAAAAGGGATGCACCGGATGGGTATGCTTCTTATGAATTCAGAATCAAGGATACGGGGATTGGTATGAGTCCGGGATTTTTGAAGAATATATTTGAACCATTTGAAAGGGAGCGGAACTCTACCGTCAGTAAAATCCCCGGAACGGGACTTGGCATGCCAATTACTAAAAGTATTGTGGATATGATGGGAGGCACAATTTCGGTTACGAGTGAAAAGGGTAAGGGGACAGAGTTTGTTTTTAATCTGCAGTTCCGTCTGCAGACTGCTGCGAAAAAACCGGAGAAGATTCCGGCACTCGAAGGAATGCGTGCCTTAGTCGTGGATGATGATTTTAATACTTGTGACAGTGTTACCAATATGCTGATACAGATCGGGATGCGGGCCGAGTGGACATTGTCCGGCAAGGAGGCGGTGCTTCGGACGAAGCAGGCGATTGAAAGAAATGACAGTTATTTTGTGTATATTCTTGACTGGCTCATACCGGATATGAACGGCGTAGAAGCTGCCCGCCGCATACGTCAGGAGGTAGGAGAAGAAACACCGATTATTATATTGACGGCTTATGATTGGGCAGATATTGAAGATGAGGCGAAAGAGGCTGGTGTGACAGCATTTTGCAGCAAACCATTGTTTATGTCAGAGCTGCGGAAATGCCTGATTCAGTCCTGCTATCCAGAGGAGAAGGCAGAAGATGATTCGGAAGAAGAGATGAAACTTGTATTTAAGGGGCGGCGGATTCTTCTGGTAGAGGATAATGAGCTGAACCGCGAAATCGCAACAGAAGTATTAACAGAAGTGGGATTGCTTGTGGAAGAAGCCGAAGATGGGCAGATTGCCGTAGAATGCGTAAGTAACGCAGATCCCGGATATTATGATTTAGTTCTGATGGACATTCAGATGCCGGTTATGGATGGATATGAGGCAACCCGCGAGATCAGGAAGCTTCCGGATCCGGAACGGGCGAATGTACCGATTATTGCCATGACAGCGAATGCTTTTGAGGAGGATCGTAAATTGGCGCTGGAAAGCGGCATGAATGAGCATATGGCGAAACCAATTGATATATCCGTATTGATGGAATTGCTGCAGAAGTATATGGATCCTTCATAAATTGTATAGCCGGGCAGGCATCACAGTGAGAGTAAAAAAGAGATAGAATGAAAAGGAGCTGTCGCACTAAGAAAGTCCTAAAATGAAAAGAAGAAACTACAAATCGACTCGAAACGGGGTATTCGCATTGCGAATAATGTTTCTCGCTGATTTGTAGTTCCTTCTTTTTATATGACGTTTCTTATTGTATCAGCCACCTCAAAAACACAAAACCCAGACTTCGAAAAATCCAGATTTTAAATAAAAGTAACCATTAGACAGTGAATATGAGGATTCCATTTCAGATCTCTGCCAAAGGTATGGAGCACACAAATGAATCCGGGAGTAAATAATTCAGATTTATTGTCTTTGTGGAACATGCGAAGGATAACACTGCGGACAGCAGAAAAGAGGCAGTTAAGAAGGGAACGATCTTGAAGAAATAGTGGACGGAGTTCTTTTGCAATGGTAAAAACGCAATGACGATGTTGAACGTCAATGACCTTAAAAGACATAGCAGTAGTTCTGTCGATGGAGTACTTATTACCACAAGTAGGGCAAAAACGGCTATGGCAGGGATAACGGTCTGACGAGGATGGAGTAAATATATCATTTCTTCGTAATGGTCATTAAAAATATTTTGCAGTATATTCATAAGACTATTATGAAGGAAAAAGGTAAAAAAAGAAACCCCTAATTCCCCTCATGAGTGAGAGGATAGGGGAGTTGAAGTGTCGAAGACACTTTTTTATATAGGAAAGTCCGGCATTTGCGGAGCGAAGTTTGCCTTTGGCAAACTTCAAGAGCGTCGGTCTATCACGACGCTTTTTTTGCTTGTGAGGAAAATGGTCATTCCCCCGCCACTGTGGTGGAAATCTGCGCCACGCCCTCGCTGTGGTATGTATCAGGCTCATAAGCAAGAACCCGGATTAACAGCTTGTCACCGGCAGAGAGTTTTTGGCTGCAGGGGATTTTTTTTACATACTCATCTGGGTAGAAAATCCCCGTTTTGGCAATCTGCTCCTCCTCTTTGTATACCTGTGCCATGAGCCAGACAGTATTGTCCTTCCGGTTGGCGACATGTAAGTACAGGCTGCCGTCATGGTAAAGGGGAGAGGTGTCGATGCCTACCACATAGCCATCCCTGACAGGAAGCTCCTCATAATGCCCTGCATGGCTCCCGGATGGATTCCCTTTCGCAGCGCCCTCTTCATGCTCTGGGGCATGGAAGGTGCGATAGCCTTCTGCATAACGAAGATAGAAGTATCCTGCGAAAATGCAGAGAATCAGGAGCAGGCTTGTGGCAATTCCAATGATTTTCTTCTGCCGTCCGGTGGTCCGGCATTTCTTTTGTTTCATGGTAACCTCCACTACTATTTTATTTGATTTTTATTTGGATGGGAACGGTAGAATCGACCATTCCTTTTTCACCAGTATCCTTATGGTAAAAGGCAAAAGCAATTTGTGCGTCATAGCTGCCCTTGGAGAGCCGAATGCCCTTTGGCGGCTTCAGCGTCAGGGAAGTGATATGGTATCCTGTCGGGATGCGCCCTGACTTGTATACCTCTACCGGATTCCCGTGGCTGTCTGTCATGGTAATGACTGCCACAAAATCATAATTTGCCTTTCTGTTTGGGTTTTTAATGACATATCGCTTATCCGACACGGTAAGGGTGTCGGCGTCTGCCTCAAGGATTTTTGGCACCTCATAGCTTGCCTTATTTTCGTTAGAACGTTTGCCGGTATTGTTTTCTGGGTTTGGCACGATGGAGTGGTCCTCCGGGATCGGCTCGTAATCCGGCGACGGCTTGGGCGGATTCAGGGCAAGTAAAAGTGTCAGCGCAAGCAGCGGAAGCAGCGGAAACAGCGGGAGCAGGGCAAAAAAGACGCCGCGGCTTTTTCCGTCTATGCTGCACCGTTCAATCAGTCCGTGGTTTTCCCCCGCAAACATTCCCGTGTTATATTTTGCCTGTATTTCAAAAACCGCTTCGCAGCAGTGGATTTCCCCTTCATTTATGCCGCAGAAGGAAGCCGCCATCCGGCAGTTTTTCCCTTTTACGATTCCGTCTGTGCGCAGATTTGCCACGGTCCCTTTCAGATAGCCGAAAAGCCCAAGTGCCGGCCTATCTTTTCCCTTCAGGACAAAACCGCGTATGGTATGCCCGTTTCCGTCAAACACCCCTTCAAAGGGATGGACTGCGTCGCATCCAATCGGCGTAAGTTCTCTGCCATGAAAATTAAGGTCGGCGGCAAGCTCGTACCATCCGCATGCGGCGCTTTGGCTGCCCCGGTTGATGCTGTCAATGATGTCTGTAAGCTCCTTTTCTGTGCGGATAAGCGTTCTGTTTTCCATTTCTGCGGCTTGTTCTGGGAGTTCGTAATGCCAGTTTTCCGAAAGGAAGTCCATCTTTGCGGCATTTTCTTCTTCAAATATGCTCAAATCCCAGTCAAAGCGCTCCTGTAAAAGCGGGCAGTCAGCGTCTTTGACAGCAAGCCCCATTGCGCTGTCCCGGTAATCCTTCAGATGCTTTTCCTTCTTTTCCAGAAAAAAACTTTTGTGGATGGTACCGCTGTTAAAGCTGCAGAAGCCATCCTTCTTCTTGCCGTCCCCATGCCGGTTTTGTTTCCACCGGCTGGTGCGGCTTCTTGTAAAGCAGTGGGAAACGGTTCCCCTGTTATCATAGATGAATCCGGCGTTTTCCCGTTTCCTTTTGTTAATCCGGACGGCTGCATAGCAGTTTTCAAGCCTGCCTTCGCTGCTGTTCAGCCAGGCAAAGCCGCCCTCCATCCGATTTCTTTTTCCCATGATGCACCTCGTTTTTTCGTTTTTAACTCCAGACGCTACGTTTTGCAGGACTGACCGGAGTTCGCACAGCCAATTGCGTTGGCATTGGCATTGACACCTGGACATCCGGCGCCCTCACTTTGCCTTCGCATAAATACAGGAAAGCCGGAGGCTTTCCTGTAACTGACCTTGGTGTTGTTATCCTGTTTAAGAAGTATGTAATAGGTTTTATTACGGAGTAGCTGCTGTCGGTTCCTCGGTCAGGAGCGATACGGTAATCTTGCCGATTTTGGTCCATTTGGCAATGCCTGATGTCTTTACGGAATCAGCGATGCCGGCCGGCTTAAAGTATACATTTCCCACAGACGGTGTTCCTGCTGCATCTGCGGCAACGGCATTGTCCTCTTTATCGGTGGCAGCCGTCTTCAGTGAGAGGTAGTTGTCACTTGTGTTCCATGTGGCTTTGACGTCCTCGTCAGCTGCCTTTTCACTGGCGGCAAATGTGCCTGTTGTGTCTGCATAGTCTGTTTCGCCTGCATAAGCCATCTTGGCATATACAGAGGCATTCGAGTGGTTCGTAACGGTCACGCGGTTGATAGCGTTCTGCACATCGCCAAGCTCCTTGTCATTGGCATTGTCATACACCTGCCAGCCGGCGCCGTCTTTTGCCTTATGGGTTTCAGGATCCCAGCTGCTTTTCTCATACATGAAGGTCATGGCGCCCCATTCCACGTCTACGGAATAGACAGTGCCGTCCTTGGTAAAGCCCCATACATCAATGTCTGTGTCCGTATAGGCTTCATTCTTGTCATCTGTCGAAGGATCATCTTCCGCAGTCGGGTCAAGTTTCTCACGCTTGGTCGGGTCATCTGCTTTTGCTGTCTTTCCGGTATCGTCGGTACCCGGACTGACCGTGTTTACTTCCGTGTTTGCGGCAAATGCACTTGGTGCGGCAGCTAACGAAAGAGCCATTGCCAGTGCACAGCCTGCATAAATTTTAGCTAATTTTTTCTTATACATAGCGTTGTTCTCCTTTCTGTTGATTCAAAATGTCTTTGTGAAAATGCTTACGGCTCTTCGGTAAGCAGGCCTACGGTAATCCTGCCGATTTTGGTCCAGCGGGTTATGTCGTCTGCCGTATTCCCGGTTTTACTGATGCCATTTGGCAGGAAGTATGCCGTTCCGGCAGTTTCCTTCCCCTGCCCTTCCTCTGCGCCTTTGTTGTTATCCGCAGTGGCAAGTGCCAGGTAGGCGGGCGCAGAGCCGGCAGCCGCCGTAAAATCTGTATCTGCATCGTCTGCGTTTGCCGTAAATTCTCCTGTGACGTCCGTATAGCTGTCTGTTCCAGCGAAAGACAGGGTGGCATATACCTCTGCATTGGAATGGTTGGTAACCGTAATGCGGTTGATGTCAGCCTGCTTGTCAGCAAGAGCTTTGCCGTGTACATTGTCATAGATAAGCCAGCCTCTGCCTTCTTTGGTCTTGTGTTCTTCTGCGTCCCATGAGGTATTCTCATACTGGAACGTCATGGCGCCCCATTCCACGTCTACTGAGTATACTTTGCCGTCTCTGGTAAAGCCCTGTACGTCAATCTCTGTGTCAGAATCCGGGAGGGCGTCCGTGTGGTAGCTGCCGCTCTTTCCATCGTCTTCGCCGGGATGATCCGGATTGGATGGTTCCGTGCCGCCGCCTGATCCGTCAAGGCCGAGCTCCTTCAGAACCGCATCGGTGCTTTTTTTGTATTCATCGGCAGTCATGCCGACAACGCACCAGCCGGACAGTTCGCGTATCTTAATTTTTCTATGATCGATAGGATTTGTACTATCATTTTCGACGGTTTCCGGGTACACACGCTGCATCATGTGAGTTTTGCTGATTGTAGTATTAAACGAGATACCAGTAGCGTAAGAGAATGGCCCATAGTCCCCCTCATCGTTAGGGGCAATGCCATATCCGGCTATCGTACCACCATCAAAGACACTAGTCGCATCGGAAAGATATACTCCGGTACCTGCCTCTGAACTGAGCGCCTTAGCTGTTACGGTTCCTCCCTGCATGGCAAATTTTCCGGTGTCGTAGAAGTCAGCCCCGGTATTCCATCCGGTAAGGTTCAGCGTAGGACCTGTCCCATCTTTATTCCCGATATAGACATTGTTTCTGCCTTGTATGGTCATTCCCGTCCCGAGATTCGCCTCTCTGACAGAGCCGTCAATGTGGCTGCCGTCAGACAGATTATAATCATAGGCTGTACCCTTTGTGGATGTAGAGGTAAGCGTTCCGTCTCCGGTAATAGTAAAGGATTTGTCATCACTTCCCCCCCACGTTGATATGAAGCAGATTCCGCTCATCCCTGTCTCTGACGGGAGGATATCGTCGGGAACGAATTCGCTTCCATCCTTATAATAGTAATAGACAGCCACTCCTTCGGAGTCAAAGCTGTTATTGCCGGTGATGACCAGATGCCTCACTGTATTCTCGCCGGCGAACAGAGAATAACGGGCTATCGGCTGCTCTGGGTATTCTTCATTATTCTTACGAACCTCGTGGTAGTGGTCCTTATCAATGTGGACGCCGTTCAGGTACAGGGTATTTGTGGATACATCATACCTTGCAGTGGGTTCTCCGTTCGAGCCGTTCTCGCCAAATATGTTGCCGGCGTTTTCGCTGGTGACGCGGGTGCTGCCAATATACAGGTCATACTCCGCAGCATAAGCCGTGGAAGAACCTGCAAAAAGCATCAGAAGCATCAGCAGACAGAAGACCGATATGGCTGTCATTCTGCAAAAAGCTGTGTTCTTTTGTCCGTTCGTCATTGTTTTCACCTCCTTTTGTTTTTTTTTTTTGCAGACGCAGGCACATACCATGCCTGTCCTGTGTGGATTGATTTTATAGGATTTTTTGCGGAATGTAAAGTAGTTTGGAACGGATTGCATTTTTGGAGGTATGGATTGTATCTCTTTGCTGATGTGATATCTTTTAGTTGAATTTTGAGAATGAGGAAGGAGGAAGATTTAAATGGAGAAAATTGATTTGGGTGTCAAAAGTAGGAATTATAATAATCAGGAAAAAACTGCACAAAACATACTTTCGGATAGTGATGAAAAGTCATGAATATTGCTAAAAAGAATATTGGCAGTAATCTTAAGTGTCTGATTGGCAGGCGAGAGAAATCATTACGATAGAGTATATGGGGATACCGCAGAAATTATAGAGGATTGTCTGGAGGCATATATGGTATAATGTATCGTAAGAAAATGAAAAAGCACAGAACAAATGTTCAATTTTGTTCTGTACTTTTTTTGATAGAGGTGTTATACTGCTTATAGCAGTCAAAGTAAGGAGTGGTTTTCATATGGCAGAGTTCAAACTTCACAGCGAATACAAACCTACCGGCGACCAGCCGGAAGCGATAGAAGCTCTTGTGAAAGGATTTCAGGAGGGCAATCAGTTCCAGACTTTACTAGGTGTCACAGGTTCCGGCAAGACCTTCACGATGGCGAATGTCATCCAGCAGCTGAACAAACCCACATTGGTAATCGCGCATAATAAAACCCTCGCGGCACAGCTTTACGGCGAGTTCAAGGAGTTCTTCCCTGAGAACGCAGTGGAATACTTTGTCTCCTACTACGATTACTATCAGCCGGAGGCCTATGTACCATCCACAGATACTTATATCGAGAAAGATTCTGCCATTAATGATGAAATTGATAAACTTCGTCATTCTGCTACAGCAGCATTGACCGAGCGGCGGGATGTTATTATTATCGCCAGTGTTTCCTGCATATATGGTTTGGGAAGTCCGATTGATTATCAGAATATGACCGTTTCACTGCGTCCGGGAATGGAGAAAGACCGGGATGAAGTAATCCGGCGGCTGGTGGATATCCAGTATACCCGGAATGATATGGATTTTCACCGCGGTACGTTCCGCGTGCGGGGGGATGTAGTAGAAATTTTTCCTGCATCTGCTACGGACAAGGCAATCCGGGTAGAATTTTTTGGGGATGAAGTAGACCGAATTCAGGAGATTGACGTATTGACCGGAAATGCAACTGCGGATCTGGAACATATGGTAGTATTTCCGGCATCCCATTATGTGGTTGCACCAGATAAAATGGAAAAGGCGATTGTTGGTATTGAAAAAGAATTAAAAGAACGGGTAAAATATTTTAAGAGTGAAGATAAATTAATTGAAGCACAACGAATTTCAGAACGAACTCATTTTGATATTGAAATGCTCCGGGAAACCGGTTTCTGTTCCGGTATTGAGAATTATTCCATGCATTTGAACGGACTTCAGCCAATGGAGACCCCTATGACACTGCTGGATTATTTTCCGGATGACTTTCTGATTTTAGTGGACGAGTCCCATATTACAATTCCTCAGGTCCGGGGGATGTATGCCGGTGACCAGTCACGAAAAAATACGCTGGTAGAGTTTGGCTTTCGTCTGCCGTCTGCCAAAAGTAACCGGCCACTGAATTTTGAAGAATTTGAAGGACATATTAATCAGATGCTTTTTGTATCGGCTACTCCATCCGACTATGAATCCGGGCATGAGCTGCTTCGGACGGAGCAGATCATTCGTCCTACGGGACTTTTGGATCCCGAGGTGGAAGTTCGTCCGGTGAAAGGGCAAGTGGATGATCTGTTGGGAGAAATACGGAAAGTTACGGATAAAAAAGGAAAGGTTCTTGTGACAACTTTGACAAAGCGGATGGCGGAGGATTTGACGAAGTATTTGAAAGAAGTAGGGATTCGGGTTCGCTATCTTCATTCAGACATTGACACATTGGAGCGTTCTGAGATAATTCGTGATATGCGGATGGATGTTTTTGATGTGCTTGTCGGAATCAATCTTCTGCGGGAAGGACTGGATATTCCCGAAATTCAGCTTGTGGCAATTTTAGATGCAGACAAGGAAGGCTTTCTTCGTTCCGAGACCTCATTAATACAGACGATAGGACGGGCGGCACGTAATGCGGAAGGCCGGGTCATTATGTATGCTGATTCGGAGACGGATTCTATGAAAAAAGCAATTGGTGAAACAAACCGGAGACGCAAAATCCAGCAGCAATATAATGATGAGCATGGTATAATGCCACAGACAATTAAAAAAGCAGTAAGAGATTTGATCCGTATTTCCAGAAAAGCAGAGACGGATATTACAGAAGAAGAGAAATCCCCGGAATCTATGAGCCGGGAAGAACTGGAAACGGCTATCAAAAAGAGAATGAAAAAAATGAATCAGGCGGCAGCAGAACTGAATTTTGAGCTGGCAGCCGAACTGCGTGACCAGATGTTAGTATATAAAAAGCATTTGCAGGAGATAGACGAATAAAGGAAGGAAACAGACATGAAAGATAACATGGATAAAAAACGTATGATTCGCATTCGTGGTGCGAAGGAGCATAATTTGAAGGATATAAGCTTAGATATTCCGAGGGATCAGTTTGTTGTATTGACGGGGCTGAGCGGTTCCGGTAAGTCTTCACTCGCTTTCGACACAATCTATGCGGAGGGGCAGAGAAGATATATGGAGTCATTGTCCTCTTATGCCAGGCAATTTCTTGGTCAGATGGAAAAACCGGATGTGGAGAGTCTGGAGGGACTGCCGCCGGCAATTTCAATTGACCAAAAATCGACCAATCGGAATCCTCGTTCTACCGTAGGCACTGTGACGGAGATTTATGATTATTATCGTCTGCTCTATGCCCGTGTGGGAATTCCTCATTGTCCAAGCTGTGGAAAGGAAATAAAGAAACAGACGGTAGACCAAATGGTAGATGAAATTATGAAACTGCCGGAAAGAACGAAAATTATGCTGTTGGCGCCTGTTGTCCGTGGACGGAAGGGGGAGCATGTCAAAGTTCTGGACAAGGCAAAGAAGAGCGGGTATGTCCGGGTAGTTGTGGATGGTAACCAGTATGATTTAAGTGAAGAGATCAAACTGGAAAAAAATAAAAAGCATAACATTGAAATTGTGGTAGACCGTCTGATGATTCGGGAGGGAATCGAAAAGCGTATGACGGATTCCATTGAAAATGTATTAAAATTAGCGGATGGCCTGATGATTGTGGATGTTGTTGGAGGAGAGCCAATGAACTTCAGTCAGAGTTTTTCCTGTCCGGATTGCGGAATCAGTATAGATGAAATCGAACCGCGAAGTTTTTCTTTTAATAATCCGTTCGGTGCCTGTCCGGTATGTCATGGAATTGGTTACAAAATGGAATTTGATGAGGATTTAATTATTCCTGATAAGAGTCTGTCGATTGCAGAAGGGGCTATTGCAGCACCGGGCTGGCAGTCCGTGGTGAAGCCCGGAAGTTATAGCCGTTCTATTTTAGATGCCATGGCAGATTTTTATGGATTTTGTCTGGATACACCATATCAGGAGTATCCGCAGGACATTCATGATTTAATTTGGCTGGGAACAGGAGGACAGCGTGTAGAAGTCCATTACACAGGACAGCATGGGAAGGGTGTTTATCATGTTGCCTTTGAAGGACTGCTGGGCAATTTACAGAAGCGTTACCGGGAGACCGGTTCAGAATTGTCCAAACAGGAATATGAATCCTTTATGCGTATTACTCCTTGTAGTGAATGCGGGGGAAGGCGACTGAAAAAAGAATCGTTGGCAGTGACGGTGGCAGATAAAAATATATGGGAAATCTGTAATATGCCTATTTTAGATCTGAAGACTTTTATGGACAATATGGAACTCTCCAAACGCCAGCAGCAGATTGGACGATTGGTTTTAAAAGAAATCAAATCCCGTCTGGGATTTCTGGTTGACGTCGGGCTGGATTATTTAAGTCTTGCGAGAGCGACAGCGAGTTTGTCCGGTGGAGAGGCACAGCGTATCCGGCTCGCCACTCAGATTGGTTCAGGGTTGGTAGGAGTTGCTTATATTTTGGATGAGCCGAGTATTGGACTTCATCAAAGAGATAATGATAAATTAATTGCTACCCTGAAAAAATTGCGTGACCTTGGCAATACCCTGATTGTTGTAGAGCATGATGAGGACACGATGCTTGCGGCGGATTACGTGGTAGATATTGGTCCGGGGGCAGGAAAAAATGGTGGAGAGGTCGTGGCTGAGGGAACCGCGGAAGAGATTATGAAAGTGCCGGAATCTATTACAGGACAGTATTTAAGTAAAAAAATTGAAATTCCGATTCCGTCCAAGCGGCGGAAACCTTCAGGGTATCTGTCAGTGAAAGGAGCGGAGGAAAATAATTTAAAGAAAATAAATGTAAAAATTCCTCTTGGAGTGATGACATGTGTAACGGGAGTTTCCGGCTCAGGTAAAAGTTCTCTGGTCAACGAGATTTTGTGCAAAAGTCTTACAAGGACATTGAACCGTGCCCGATGTATACCGGGCAGGCACAGAACGATTGAGGGGGTGGAACAATTAGATAAAGTAATTAATATTGACCAGTCCCCAATCGGAAGAACACCACGCTCCAATCCGGCAACCTATACCGGAGTTTTTGATATGATACGTGATCTGTTTGCTTCCACACCAGATGCTAAGGCCAAAGGATATAAAAAGGGCCGGTTCAGTTTCAATGTAAAAGGAGGACGGTGTGAAGCCTGCTCCGGAGATGGAATTTTAAAAATTGAAATGAATTTTCTGCCGGATATTTATGTGCCATGCGAGGTCTGCGAGGGCAGACGGTATAACCGGGAAACGCTGGATGTGAAATATAAAGGGAAAAGCATTTTTGATGTATTGGATATGACCGTAGAAGAGGCATTAGACTTTTTCAGGCATATTCCGAGTATTCACCGAAAAATTCAGACGTTGTATGATGTAGGGCTCTCCTATGTCAAACTTGGGCAGCCATCGACTACATTATCTGGTGGAGAGGCACAGCGTATCAAGCTGGCAACCGAATTGAGCAAGCGGAGTACCGGAAAGACCATTTATATTTTGGATGAGCCGACAACAGGGCTGCATTTTGCCGACGTCCACAAACTTATTGAGATTTTACAACGTCTGACAGAAGGTGGAAATTCCGTCGTTGTCATCGAGCATAATCTGGATGTTATAAAGACAGCAGACTATATTATTGATATGGGACCGGAAGGTGGAGAGAAGGGCGGTACGGTTGTGGTACAGGGAACGCCGGAACAGATTGCCCGGTGTGAACAGTCTTACACAGGATATTACATGAAAAAGATGTTAGGAGAGAGGTAGCTTATGTACTCGTTTTTTGCTATGATGGCACGGATGAAATATATTGAACGCTGGGCATTGATGCGGAATGCTAATAAAGAAAATGTGAGTGAACATTCTTTAGAGGTGGCAATGCTTTCCCATGGATTGGGGATTATTGCTAATGAGCGGTGCGGGAAAAGAGTAGATGTCAACCAGATTGCTCTTATGGGTCTGTATCATGATGCCAATGAAATCATTACCGGGGATATGCCGACACCGGTAAAATATTATAACGAGGATATCAAGGAAGCCTATAAGCGGGTTGAGGATGTGGCAAGCCATACAATGCTGAATAAACTGCCGGATTATATGAAGAAATATTATGAACCGGTATTTTTCCCCAAAAAGGATTTTGAATATGAGTGGAAAATTGTAAAGGCGGCAGATAAGCTGTCTGCACTTATGAAATGTATGGAGGAATTGAGGATGGGGAATCAGGAATTTAAAACAGCGGAGCAGACGACACAGAAAGCATTGGAAGAAATGCATATGGAAGAAGTTCAAATATTTATGGAAGAGTTCCTGCCGGCATATTCGCTGACTTTGGATGAATTGCAGAATTAAGGAATGGAGGGTAACATGGAACAGATTATCGGAGTCGGAGTAGATAATATTGAGATCAGCCGTGTTTTAAAGGCGGCCGAAAGAGAGCATTTTAGAAAAAAATACTATTCGGAAAAGGAACAGGAAATTATAGGGCAGAGAAAAAGCTGTGTAGCTACAAATTTTGCGGGAAAAGAAGCAGTAGTAAAAGCATTGGGGACCGGATTCGTTGGAATTGAGCCAAAGGAAGTGGAAATATTGAGACAGGAAAATGGTGCTCCTTATGTCCGGTTACACGGGGGAGCAAAAAGAATCGCGGAAGAAAAGGGTGTATCGGAAATTTTTATTTCCCTGACCGATTCGAAAGAATTGGCAACAGCATTTGTTATATGTGGGAAATAGAAAAGGAGTTGAAATCAAATGATGTTGGGGGCAAAAGGTATTTTGCCCCCAACTGATGTCCACGGATTGCGGGTCAGTAATTTTCTTCTTTTAATGTGTCAATTACATTATCTTTCCGAATCTTGCTTGTGGAATACAGCATCGTAGCAAAAACTACGGTAAATACACTTCCTATGGCAATTACGATACTGTACCAGGGGATGTAAAAGCCCATTTCTATTTCCATATCAAGTGCATGCCAGATGAGTACGGTGATACCAATCGCTACAGGAAGTCCATAGACCAGTCCCTTTACACCATAGAGCAGACACTCAAAACAAGTCATTTTGTGGAAGCCTTTCTGAGTCATTCCCACAGAACGTAACATGGCAAATTCCCGTTTTCTCAGAAATACATTCGTAGAAATTGTGTTGAACACATTTGCTACGGCAATAAGAGAGATGAGAAGAATAAATCCATATGAGAAAATATTCAATATCGTCATGAGTGCACGGGTATTTCGGATTTCTTCTGCTACATTATAAAGGTTATAGGAGCCGGCAGAAGATGAAAGTGGTTCTGCTATTATGCTATCCATACTTTCATATGTCTTATCGGGATTATCCGAATTTAAAGTAACGACATACTCAATGTCACGGGTCAGTTGCTTTTGAATATCAGGCGGACAGATGGTATTCATTGCACATACCGGGTACAATAACAGAGGGGAATATTCTCTTTCGTAAGCTACTCCTTCCGGTGTATTCTCGCAAAATTCTCCAATGGTAATAGATGTTTTTCCCAACCGTTCAAGTCCCTCTTCTTCATCAGCTGTGACCACGGTATCTCCGTTATCTTCGTATTGTTCCAGATAATCGTTCCATTTAAGAAAGCACAGGGAAAAAGTTTCAGGTTTATCGGTAAAGGTATGAGTGATCTGATAGCACTGCTTTTCTGTATTATAAAGTTTGCCCTTATCATATGCAACAGCAATAGGTTTGTCGGGGTTCATGTAACGTTTCGTGTCGAGTTTATTTTTCTTTAGATATTCGGCAAACAGGTCATCCTCGACAAAAACAAGCTTCACATTTTGGGACTGGACCATTTTTTCCAGTTCCTTTTCTTCCGTCGGCTTTGGTTTTCCCGTTTCATTTCGGTAAAAAAGTTCAGATAAATATTTACCGGGAATCATGGCCTCCGTATTCCAGAGAACATAGTGGGAAGTGTGTGACGTAACATCCGCAGCATTCTGTATTTTTTGATACAGTTTTTTTGCCTCATTGCCTGGTTCTATACCTGTACAACTGAAACGTAAATCACATTCATAATCCATCAAAATGTCACTCAGACCTTTATTTAGATAATCACAAAAACTGCTGGCAGAGATGAATAACACGATACTAATAAACAGAGAAAATACAGTGGCACGGTATTTTCGCTTGTTCCGTTTATAATTTTTGGATGACAGCACACCTTCCAGTCCGAACAGATGAAGTGTTAAGCGGGAGGTCTTTAGTTTTTTAGGATTGGCAACAATGTCTGTGTTCTGGCGAATTGCTTCAATGGTATTGAGCTTTAGTGCCTTTCTTGCCGGCAGATAAGCAGAAATTAATACGGTAATAAAACTAATGCCTGCTGCCAGTGCCACAGCCCAGAGAGCAGCGGTCATATGAAGAGTGATGCCTTCGGAATTACCTAAGAACACAGAAAAATTATCTTTTAGGCAATAAAAGGTAACAGACATTCCACCGATTCCTGCTAAAATACCGAAAGGAATACCAATCAGACTGACTACAACAGCTTCAAAGATTACGCTTTTCCGCAGTTGTTTTTTCGTGGCACCGATCGAAGATAAAAGACCATATTGTTTTTTCCTCTCATTGACAGAAATCGAAAAGGAATTGTAAATGAGGGCAACCGAACCGAACATGATAATGCCAATGAGAATCAGCATCAGGCCTAATAACATTTTGCCAAGGCTTTCTCCGATGGCTGCACCCTTCAATTTCAGATAATAGCTGTTTATATTTATGCCAGCTTGGTCGCCAAATTTTTTTCCCCAGTCTGTCACTAAGTTGTAGGCATAATCCGGGTCTTTCAGAGTCATATAAGCCATAAACAGATCTGCAGAAACAGCATCCTCTTTTTTAGTGAGTGCCGTATAGCCCGGTGTGTTCAAATAATAACCCCATGCACCAAAATCGGCACTTTCATATATTCCTACAATATGATATGTTTTTTTCCCGCTGCTGGTAAAAGATTCTTTTCCTTTCTCGTAAGGATAGTCTTGCCACATGATCTCACCGGACTCTGTCTCTTTACGAATCCCGGTTTCCAGTTCCACGGTCTGTCCCGGTTCCAAGGAAATCCCGGATAATTCTGCCATTTTAACAGGTATAATAAGTTCAGAGGAATTGTTTGGAAGCCGCCCCTTTATCACTTGTACGGATAATAATTCGGGAAAGTCGCCCTGATAACCGCCAATATACAGATAAGGTGCCGTTTCTCTTTTTACTGTATCCAGCTTTGCATAGGAAATATTCCATAAGAAGGCACTTTGTTCGATTTTATCACTTGAGGCAGCTTCTTTGATCTGCTTCTCTTCCAGATTAAAAATATTAGCGTGCCAGCAGCCATCGCGACGGACTGTTGTCTCCAGTAAAAAGTTGTGAATACTGCTGACGGTTGTTGTGACAGCAGTGAACATGGCCACAGATAAGATAATACCAATAATGGTAACAATTGTTCGGGATCTGTTTTTTTGTAAAGATTTCAGTGTGTATCGTCTGAAAATATTCATGAGCGGATCACCTCATCTTTCACGATGTTTCCGTCTTCAATCGCGATAATACGGTTTGCCTGTAACGCAATTTTTTCGTCATGGGTAATGACAATCAGAGTCTGGTCATATTTTTCATTGGACGACTTCAGCAGCTGGATAATTTCCTGACTATTTTTAGAATCCAGATTTCCGGTCGGCTCATCGGCTAATACAACGGCAGGGGATGTCATTAATGCCCGTCCGATGGATACACGCTGCTGCTGTCCCCCGGATAGTTGATTCGGCAGGTCTTTTTCCCGGCCTCTCAGTCCCAGCGTATCTAAAAGCTCATCCAGATATTGATGATCCACTTTCCGGCCATCCATTAGAAGAGGCAGTGTAAGATTTTCTGTTACATTGAGAATGGGAATCAGATTGTAGAACTGATAAATCAATCCGACCTGACGCCGGCGGAAAATTGCCAGCTGTTCTTCATTCTGCTGATACACATTCTGCCCATTCATAAAAACCTTTCCGCCTGTTGGACGGTCTACTCCACCCAGAATATGCAGCAGTGTTGATTTGCCGGATCCGCTCGGACCTATAATTGCAATGAATTCCCCCTTATTTACGGAAAAAGAAACATCATTTAACGCAATGACCTGATTTTCCCCTTTCCCATAAATCTTAGATAAATGCTCCACTTTTAGTATTTCCATATTCCCTCCATTCCGAAGTGCAGCACACTTCTCATAATAAGACAGTTGTTGAATAATATCGTATTCCCTATCTCACATTAACGGACTACAAAGCTATCTTAACAGTCTTGCGTGACAGTGCCATGACTGGTATGTGACAGTTTTGTAAGATTATAAGAGAGGTGTTTTTTATACGACGGACTTATAAAAACGGATTTCGAACCGGGCACCGCCCTGACGGTCATTTTCTGCTGAGATGATGCCGCCTTGTTTTTCAATAATCATTCGTGCCAGAGCCAGTCCGATTCCGACGCTTTTCTCGGAGGCATTTTTTCCTTTATAGAAACGTTCAAATAAATGAGGTAAATCCGTTCTGGAAATTCCGGGACCATTATCTCTTATTATAATTTGGGTGTAAACCGCATTCTCACTGGCTTCCAGCCACAAACTGCCGCCTTCCGGGGTATGTTCGACACAATTTTTTACAACATTCCCCAAAGCCTCCTGCATCCATGGTAAATCGCCCATGAAAAAAACATGTTCGGGACAGTCCATGGTAAGATTCTGATTTCGCAGTTCCATCGGGATGGCAAGCTCCCGGACAATGATCTGAAGCAGTTTTCGGACAGAGACCGGTTCCTGTTTCATTTGAATAGTTCCGGCATCCAGCTTGGAAATTTTTAAAAGAGTCTGAATCAGCCAGTCAATATGCCGCAGCAGAACTTCCAGCTCGTGGACAAGCTGCCGCTTTTTTTCTTCGGATAATTCTTTTTGGGATAGTCTGGATACAATCAGATTTAATGAAGTCAGTGGGGTACGAATCTGATGGGAAATGTCAGCAATGGAATCCAGCAGATAAATTTTATCTGTCTGCAGCTGTTCCGCCTGCAGTTTCAGCTTTCGTACCAGTTTGGCAATTTCTGTTTCCAGAATTGACAATTCACCTTCCTGTTGTCTGCTTATGGTAAGTAAGTCATAGCCATGTAGAAAACCATTGATTTCTTTTGCCAGTTCCGCAATTTTGTTATAACGGCGATAGGAGGTTCCAAAGTGAAAGAAAGTAAATATGAGAAAAAGAACTGCTTCAAAAATAAATCCGGAATATCCAAATAGAAATCCGGCTGTTATGCCAAATAGAATCTCTAAAAAAAATAGTGCAGTAAATTCTTTTTTTATTTCTGGATTACGAAAATATTCCATGGTTTCCTCCATTCTGAAGCGAAATCTTACCTCTCCTTAATCAACACGGTATCCCATTCCCCGTACGGTTTTGATAATCGCCGGTCTTGCCGGTTCTTCTTCTACCTTATCCCGAAGGCGTTTAATATATACCGTCAGTGTATTATCATTTACAAATTCACCGGCGGCATCCCATATTTCCTCTAACAGCCGTTCTCTTGTCAGAACCATCCCTTTATTTTGGAATAGTACAAGAAGAATCCGGTATTCCAGTGCGGACAAAAAAATCTCTCTGTCACCTTTCCGTACAATTGCTTTTGCCGTGTCGACGGAAACGCCGCCGGATTCCAATATAGTCTGTGCCCTACCGGAACGGCGGAGGACACTGTTGATCCGGGAAATGAGTTCTCTCGGACGGAAGGGCTTACTGATGTAATCATCGGCACCCATATCCAAGCCGGATACAACACTATATTCATCTCCGGAAGCTGTTAGGAAAATAACCGGAATGCCTGTATTCTGCTTGATGTATGAGCATACAGCAAACCCATTTCCGTCACTGAGAGAAATATCCAGAAGTACTAAATCAAAAGTTTCCTGCCCTAAGGCTTCCAGTGCCTCCTTCTGTCCGGAAACTGCCGTTACATGAAATCCCTCATCCGTAAGAAACTCTTTTAAATTTTCGACGATTAGAACATCGTCTTCCACTAAAAATATTTTTGTCATGTTCTGTGTACCCTTCTTTGTAAAAAGTCATAAAAGCTATTTTAAAAATTATATATCGGATTTGGATAAAAATCAATTATCGGTAAGAAATGTGGAGTTTTCTCTTGTCATTTATTTAACAATGTGATATGATAATACCCAATGTAACATTCGTTTTCAGGGCGGGGTGCAATTCCTCACCGGCGGTATAGCCCGCGAGCGGTTCATGAAATGCAAAAAGAGCTGCTGATTCGGTGTGATTCCGAAGCCGACAGTAAAGTCTGGATGAGAGAAAACAAGGATGAAATGGTGTCGGTATGCCCTAAGTAGCGAACGTTATTTAGGGCATTTTTGCTTTTTTATTGTATAGGAAAGTCCGGCATTTGCGGAGTTGGAGCGTCGGTTTTTCACGACGCTTTTTTTAGAATGGGAGGCAGTATAAGATATGACAAAATATGAATATATGAAACTGGCACTGGAATTAGCCAAAAAGGGTTTGGGACATACATCCCCGAACCCAATGGTCGGTTGTGTTGTTGTGAAAGACGGGAAAATTATGACAGAGGGCTATCACCAGCAGTATGGTGATTTTCATGCCGAGAGAAATGCTTTGATAAAGTGTGATGAGGATCTGACCGGGGCGGATATGTATGTAACACTGGAACCGTGCTGTCATCATGGCAAGACTCCGCCATGTACCGATATTATTATGGAACGTGGAATCGGCAGGGTTTTTATCGGAGCCATGGACCCGAATCCGAAAGTGGCAGGAAAGGGAGCAGAGATTCTCAGAAATCATGGAATTGAAGTAGAAACGGGCATTTTGGAAAAAGAATGTCTGGAGCTGAACGAAGCGTTTTTTCATTATATGACGAAAAATATACCATATATTGCAATGAAATATGCGATGACAATGGATGGTAAAATTGCCACCTTTACCGGAGATTCCAAATGGGTGACAGGAGAAGAGGCAAGACGGCATGTGCATCAGCTGCGAAAGCGTTATAGTGCCATTATGATTGGAATCGGTACCGTGTTAATGGATGATCCGATGCTTAATTGCCGGATTGAGAATGGTGTTGATCCGGTGCGGGTAATCTGTGATTCTCATCTTCGCATTCCAATGGACAGCCAGATTGTAAAGACGGCAAAAAGCATTCCAACGATTGTTGCTTACGCTGTGGGACAGGAAGAAAAAGAGAAGCAATTGCGGGAGGCTGGTGTTCAGCTGATTCACAATGATGAAAACGGAATGGTAGATTTCCGGGGGCTGGTGAAAGAACTGGCAAAGCAGGGAATTGACAGCATATTAATAGAAGGTGGCGGAACATTCCACGGAACCGTGCTGAAAAGTGGACTGGTAGACCGAATCTACTGTTACATGGCACCAAAACTGATTGGAGGAAAGGAAGCAAAATCTCCGGTAGAGGGAAGTGGATTTTCTCTCATGAAAGAAGCAATTGAAATTTATGATACAGAGATACTGAAAGTAGGGCAGGATATCTGTATCACCGGAAAAGTTTGTAAAGATAAGAAAGAATAGAGGGAAGAGAAATGTTTACCGGTATTGTAGAAGAAATGGGACAGATTCGGAATATTGAACGGGGCAGTCAATCCGCAGTTCTCCATATCCGGTGTGAGAAGGTGCTGCCGGGTACAAAGGTAGGGGATAGTATTGCGGTCAATGGTGTCTGTCTGACGGTGACAGCGATGACAGAGGATGGTTACACCGCAGATGTTATGGCGGAAACATTGGAGCGCAGTTCCCTTGGCTCGCTCAGACGGGGAAGCCGGGTGAATCTGGAACGTGCCATGGCAGCGGATGGAAGGTTCGGTGGACATATCGTGGCAGGCCACATAGACGGAACCGGAACGGTGTCAAAAATCAGCCGGGATGAGACGGCAGTATGGTATACAATAGCGGCGGAACCAGAGATTCTTCGGTATATTGTAGAAAAGGGCTCCATCACGATAGACGGCATCAGCCTTACGGTGGCTCACGTGACGGATTCGGATTTTTCCGTTTCGATTATTCCTCATACGCAGCAGAATACGGTGCTGGCAGACCGCCGGGTGGGGGATATTGTGAATTTGGAAACAGATATGATAGGAAAATATGTTGAGAAGCTATTACAGCCTCAGGAATCTGAAAAGAAGGAAAGTAAAATTACGATGGAATTTTTGGCGGAGCATGGTTTTTGATATTTGGAATATAGTGTGAAAAATATGCATGGAGATTAAAATAGAAAGAAGGCTAAAAATATGGCAACACAATTTGCAACAATAGAAGAAGCATTGGAGGATTTACGGCAAGGTAAAATTATATTAGTAATTGATGATCCGGATCGGGAAAATGAGGGGGATATGATTTGTGCGGCAGAATATGCCACGACAGAAAACGTAAATCTTATGGCGACCTATGCAAAAGGGCTGATCTGTATGCCAATGAACAAGGAGCTGACAAAGAAGCTCGGATTGGAGCAGATGGTCTCCGTCAACACGGACAATCACGCTACTGCCTTTACCGTATCCATTGACCATGTAGATACGACAACGGGAATTTCTGCGGTGGAGCGTTCCCTGACTGCGATGAAATGTGTGGAGGATAAGGTAAAACCGGAGGATTTTAGAAGACCGGGCCATATGTTTCCGTTAGAGGCAAGGGAAGGCGGTGTGTTAAAGCGTGCCGGACATACGGAGGCAACCGTTGATTTAATGAAACTGGCAGGATTAAAACCGTGCGGTCTCTGCTGTGAGATCATGCGGGAAGATGGTACGATGATGCGGACAACAGAACTTTTGGAATTTGCCAAAGAGCATCAGTTCAAAATTATTACCATTGCCCAGTTAATTGAAAAGAGGCTGGAACAGGAAAGTCTCGTAAAAAAGGAAGCAGAGGCGAAATTACCGACCAAATATGGTAATTTTATGATTCATGGATATGAGAATATAACGAATGGAGAGCATCACGTGGCATTGACGATGGGAGATGTGGCAGATGGAGAGCCGGTGCTCTGCCGTGTTCATTCGGAATGTCTCACCGGGGATATTTTTGGATCCAAGCGTTGTGACTGCGGGGAGCAGTTAGATAGTGCGATGAAGATGATTGCCAAAGAGGGGAGAGGAATTCTTCTTTACATGAGACAGGAGGGAAGAGGAATCGGACTTCTCAATAAATTAAAGGCATATGAACTTCAGGAACAGGGATACGATACGGTAGAAGCCAATGTAAAGCTGGGATTTGCCCCGGATCTGAGGGAGTATGGAATCGGTGCCCAGATTTTATATGATCTGGGGGCAAAACGCTTGCGGCTTCTCACCAATAATCCGACTAAAATTTCGGGATTATCTGGTTATGGAATCAGTATTGAAGAACGTGTGCCGATTGAGATCGAAGCAAAACCGGAGGATTATAAGTATCTGGTCACGAAACAGGAAAAAATGCAGCATATGACGCATTATAAAATATGATGATGTCAGGGTCATAAGGTCAACATTGCACGTGCAGCATCTGTAGTATCATAAGATCAAAATAAAAATATGGAGGATTTTATTATGAATTTATTAGAAGGAAATGTAATCGGAAGTAACTTAAAGATCGGTATTGTAGCATCCCGTTTTAACGAGTTTATTGTGAGTAAATTAATCGGCGGTGCGGAGGATGCGTTAGTCCGTCACGGTGTGGATACCGAAGATGTGGATCTGGCATGGGTGCCGGGCGCTTTTGAAATTCCTGTTGTGGCACAGAAGATGGCACAGAGTGGGAAATACGATGCCATTCTCTGTCTGGGAGCGGTAATCAAAGGTTCTACCTCTCACTATGATTATGTGTGTGCCGAAGTGAGTAAAGGGGTGGCACTGGTCGGAATGAATACCGGAGTACCGACCTTGTTTGGTATTCTTACAACCGACAATATTGAACAGGCCATTGAGCGTGCCGGAACAAAGGCCGGAAACAAAGGTTATGATGTGGCATGTTCTGCGATTGAAATGGTAAATCTGATGAAAGAAATCGAGGAGTGATTGCTTTGAAAATTGTTGTATTAGAAGCAGATTCCGTAGGAAAAGATGTCAGCTGGGAAGGGCTCGCCAAATTTGGCGAGCTCGTGACTTATGGGACAACAAGAGATGAGCAGATTGCAGAACGGATCTGGGATGCGGATGTGGTAATTCCCAATAAATGCAGATTGTGTGAACACACGATGAAAGAGGCCAAAAAGCTGAAACTGATCTGTGAAGCGGCGACAGGGTATAATAACATAGACCTTGCCTATTGTGAAAAACGCAGAATTCTGGTCACAAATGTAAGGGCTTATTCGACGGAATCCGTTGTGCAGCATACCTTTGCCCTGCTGCTGCAGATTTTAGAGAAATTAAATTTTTATGCCAATACGATTGAATCCGGTGAATACGGAACAGGGGAATCTTTTACGGTAATGGGCCCGGTCTTTCATGAGTTAAATGGCATGAGAATGGGAATTATAGGTTTGGGCAGTATCGGACGGCGTGTGGCGGAAATTGCTACGGCATTCGGAATGGAAGCAGTCTATTATTCTGCCAGCGGACGAACTTATGATGTGCCGTATGAAGCGGTAGACCTGTCTACACTTCTCTCCACTTCCGATGTAGTGAGCTGCCATGCTCCGCTGAATCACAGAACAAAAGGGTTGATGAATAAGGCTTCTTTTGATATGATGAAAAAGACGGCTATTTTCATAAATGTTGGAAGAGGCCCGATCGTAGAGGAAGCGGCATTGGCAGAAGCGTTGGAGAATGGGAAAATTCAGGCTGCAGGCTTAGATGTTTTTGAAACAGAACCGATGCCGGACAGCAGTCCGCTGCGAAAAATACAGAACAGGGATAAGCTGTTCATGACACCACATATTGCATGGGCAGCGGCAGAGGCAAGAGCAAGGCTTGTGCAGGACGTGGAAAAAAGCATAGAAGCCTATTTACAGGGAAAGCCACGATGCATGGTAACAGCCGATTTCGTATAAAAAACATGAGAGTGAAAAGGAATTGAGGAGACATGTTATGACAAATCGAAGTATAACACAGGATATGACAGTGGGAAGACCCATTACTTTGATTCTGAAATTTTTTGTTCCCCTTTTATTTGGGATGTTGTTTCAGCAGTTTTATAATTTGGTGGATATGGCAATCGTAGGTAAGACACTGGGTTCAGATAATCTGGCCGCAGTAGGTGCTACCGGTTCCGTGAATTTTTTAATACTTGGTTTTTGCATGGGAGTATGTAATGGATTTGCAATTCCGATTGCACAGAAATTTGGTGCGAAAGATGAGAGCGGTATGAGAAAATTTGTGGCAAATAGTATATGGCTGTCGATTATTTTTGCTGTTATTATGACAATCACGGTCTGTTTTCTCTGCCGGAATATTATGGTGTGGATGCGGACGCCGGCAGACATTATCGACCGGGCATATGATTACATTTTTGTGATATTCCTTGGCATTCCGGTTACTTATCTGTACAATTTATTATCTGGTATTATGCGTGCCATGGGGGATAGCAGAAATCCCCTTATTTTTCTTATTATATCCTCGGTGCTGAATATTGTTTTTGATCTTGTGGCAATTCTGGTATTTCATATGGGTGTAGAGGGGGCTGCTCTGGCAACCGTACTTGCCCAGCTGATTTCCGGAATCTGCTGTCTTGTTTTTATGAAGAAAAAATATAGCATTTTGAAAATGACAAAAGAAGAGAGAAAATGGAACGGTTTTTGTGTGGCACGTCTTTGCGGCATGGGAATTCCGATGGGATTACAGTATTCCATTACGGCGATTGGCAGTGTTATTCTGCAGACAGCGGTCAATGATCTGGGTTCTTCGGCGGTGGCTGCGATTTCTTCCGGCAGCCGTATGGGAATGTTTTTCTGCTGTCCGTATGATGCCATGGGCTCTACGATGGCAACTTATACCGGGCAGAATCTTGGGGCAAGGAAATTAAAGCGGGTGGACAGGGGAATTTTTGCCAGCAGCGGACTGGCATTGGTTTATTCTGTTGTGGCTGCAGTGATTTTAATTGTTACGGGAAAATATCTTGCTCTTTTGTTTGTAGAACCGGAAGAAATTCAATTGATTGCGATGATAGCCAGATTTTTGTTCTGGAACAGCTTGTTCTATTTCCCACTGGCTCTGGTAAATATTGTGCGTTTTACGATACAGGGACTTGGATTTGGCAAGCTGGCCATTCTTGCTGGTGTATGTGAAATGGTGGCGAGAAGTGTTGTGGGATTTTACTTTGTTCCCCTCTTTGGATTCGGTGCCGCCTGTCTTGCCAGTCCGGTTGCATGGATTTTGGCGGATGCCTTTTTGATTCCTGCCTATTTTCTTGTTATCCGTCACTTGAAGAAGCATGTTTTGAGAGAAAGGGAGAGCGTTTATGATTAAACTGATTGCCTTTGACTTAGATGGGACATTGTTAAATGAACAAAAGAAAATTACAGCAAAGACAAAAGAGGTCTTAGAGCGGGCAGCAGACCGGGGCGTAGTCCTTGTGCCTGCAACGGGCAGACCTTTTTGCGGCGTGGCAGAGGAACTGGAAGGTCTAAAAGGGATAACCTACATATTGACGACGAATGGTGCCGGAATTTATGAGAGGACAACGGGACGGTGTATTTATGAGGACAGTATGCCGCTGGAGCAGTTTCTGCCGATGTTAGAACGGCTGGAGCCCTTGGAGGTGATGTCCGATGCCTTTGTGAAGGGCGGTTCTTACATGAGTGAGAAAAACCGGAAACTGGTGGATGAAATGAATGTTTCAGAAGAAGTCAAACGCTATATTCGGAATTCGCGGACCTGTGTGGTGAATCAGACGGAATATTTAAGAGAAATGGGCGAAGATATAGAGAAGCTGACCATTAATTTTGTACCGAATCCCGATGGCAGCATGCGGGATTATGAGCGCGTCGTAGAAATATTGAAAGACTTCCCGGAATTTAATGCGGTATCGGGAGGAATGCACAACATTGAGGTGACGCGAAAGGGAATTTCCAAAGGCAGCGGTCTTTGCTGGCTGTCTCACAAATTGGGAATTCGGAAGGAAGAGATCATTGCTTTCGGAGACAGCGGCAATGATGTGGACATGCTGCAGTTTGCCGGTATTGGTGTCGCCATGGGCAATGCGGAAAGGATTGCTTTGGAGGCAGCTGACTACGTGACAAAGAAAAATACGGAAGATGGTATTGCCTTTGCACTGGAGCAGTATATGCCGGAGTTATTTGGGTAACATAGCAGATAAAGAATGGAGGTTATTTATGGACATTTTACTTGACATCTTTGTTTTACTCATTGGGTTTGTGGCATTGATAAAAGGAGCAGATTTCTTTGTGGAAGGAAGTGCTTCGGTGGCAAGAGCCCTAAAGGTTCCGGGGGTCATAATCGGACTCACGATAGTGGCAATGGGAACAAGTGCACCGGAATTGGCAGTCAGCATTTCAGCGGGGCTTTCCGGCTCGAATGCAATTGCGGTAAGTAACGTAGTAGGTTCCAATATTTTTAATCTGCTCGGGGTACTTGGTGTTTGTGCCGTCTTGAGACCATTACCGGTGGAAAGAGGAATTCAGAGGAGAGATTTTCCGATTTCCCTCGTTGCTACGCTCTTTGTATTTCTGCTGGCGGGCAATTTGATTCTGTCAGGAAAATGCTCGGACATTCATGATATGGCGGCACCGGCAGGAACTTTGTTCCTGTGGAATGGTCTGCTGCTTATGGTATGTTTTTTGGCTTATGTTTCTTTTACCATATATATGGCGAAAAAGAACCGGGTGGACGGGGAGCATCAGGAGGAACCACTGCCGGCCTGGAAAAGCGTCCTGTTCATTGCCGGTGGTCTGGCTGCGATTATTATAGGAGGCCAGCTCGTGGTAAACAGTGCGAGAGCACTGGCACTCAGTTTTGGCATGAGCGAGACATTAGTAGGACTTACCGTTGTGGCAATCGGAACCAGTTTACCGGAATTAGTGACTTCTGTTGTTGCGTCCGCGAAAGGGCAGAATGGTATGGCAATCGGCAATGTGGTGGGTTCCAATATTTTCAATTTGCTGCTGATTCTTGGTGTGTCCAGTATGCTGCACCCGATCCAGATCGGGGTAGATTCCTTTGTGGATCTGGGAATCCTATTCGGTATCAGCCTGATTGCTTATGGGTTTGTCTGTTCCGGCAGAACGGTCAACCGCATAGAGGGCGGAATTATGATTTCTATGTATGTGGCTTACACCGCATATGCGATTATCCGGTAGTGACTGAAGTTGACGGAAAATGAATTACTGTTGTATGAAATGAGCTGTGTTTTGGCAAAATATAATGAAGATGTCAAAATAAAGTTCATTTTTTTTGTGTAATTGTGCAATTTATACAAAAAAGAATCTGGATGTTTGTGAACGTTTATGACTGGAAATGATTGACAATGACTGATTGTGGCGTTATACTTAAAACAACATAAGAAATGAGGTGATGACGTGCTGACAGAAGAACGCTTACAAAAGATTCAGGAACTGGTGGAGGAAAAAAAGAGTGTATCAACTCAGGAGCTGATGGAAACATTAGATATATCAGAATCCACAGCAAGAAGAGATCTGACTGTTTTAGCAAATCAGGGGAGAATCTGCAAAGTGCGTGGCGGTGCCATGGTAAAGAGTGCGAGATACAGTACAAAAGATGATACGGTATCAGAGCGAAAGGATAAAAATCTGGAAGCAAAACGCCAGATCGCAAAATATGCGGCAGCACTGATCGAGCCAAATGATTTCGTTTATCTGGACGCAGGTACAACGACAGAACTTATGATTGATTATCTGACAGAGAAACAAGTTGTGTTCGTGACAAATGCTGTTTCCCATGCGAGGAAACTTTCCCAAGCCGGCTATACGACCTATATATTAGGGGGAGAGTTCAAGGGAACAACAGAGGCGATTGTGGGAGATGAAGCAGTCGCTGGTCTGCAGAAGTATAATTTCACAAAAGGTTTTTGGGGAACCAATGGAATTAGCCAAACGGAGGGTTTTAGTACACCGGATGTAAAGGAGGCAATGATTAAAAAAGCTTCCATGAGCCGATGCAGAAGATGTTATATAGTAAGCGATGCCAGTAAGTTTTCCCAAATATCCTGTGTAAATTTTGCTGATTTTGCAAATGCTGACATTATCACGACAAAACTGTCAGAGGAGTTAGGCAGGGCATATGAAGAATATGCTGCATGTGACAATGTATTGGAGGTGAAGCAGTTGTGATCTATACAGTTACCTTTAATCCATCTTTAGATTATATCGTCCGGGTCGAGCATTTTAAACTGGGACAGGTAAACCGCACAAAGGAAGAAGTCATTTATGCCGGAGGAAAGGGAATCAATGTATCCATTGTCCTTAAAAATCTGGGATTTGACAGTACGGCTCTGGGATTTTTGGCCGGATTTACCGGAGAAGAGATTAAGAGGCTGATGAAAAAACAGGGTATTCATGCAGATTTTATTGAAGTAGGGAGAGGAATTTCCCGAATTAATTTGAAACTCCGTTCCGATGAGGAGAGTGAAATCAATGGAACGGGACCGGCAATTGAAGAATCGGATATTGAAAAACTGTATGAAAAATTAAATCATTTACAGGATGGAGATATCTTAGTTCTCGCGGGAAGCATTCCCTCTATTATGCCAGAATCCATGTATCGTAACATAATGGAAAAGTTACAGCATAAAAAAATTGATATTGTGGTCGATGCAACCAATGACCTGCTGATGAATGTACTGGAATACGAGCCATTTCTCATTAAACCGAACAACCACGAGCTGGGCGAGATATTTAATGTGGAATTGAAAAAAAAGGAAGAAGTTGTTCCCTATGCCAAAAGATTACAGGAAAAGGGCGCAAGAAATGTGCTGGTATCCATGGCGGGAGAGGGAGCGGTATTGCTGACAGAGCATGGTGAGGTGTATCAAAGTGAAGCACCAAAAGGAAAAGTAGTGAACTCTGTCGGTGCCGGAGACTCTATGGTAGCAGGCTTCTTAGCGGGCTTTTTGGAGACAGGAGATTACAAGGAGGCATTTAAAATGGGACTTTGCACCGGAAGTGCCAGTGCATTTTCCGAACGGCTTGCCACGAGAGAAGAAGTAGAGCAATTAAAAAGCAGACATTCATTTAACTTTTAAAGGAGGTATGAATATGAGAATCACAGATTTACTGGATAAGAAAAGTATTCAGTTAAACGGAAGTGCGTCAAGCAAAGAAGATGTACTGAACCAAATGATAGCCCTCATGTCAAAGGGTGGAAAAATCAAGGATGTAGAAACGTACCGGAAAGGAGTATTTGCCAGAGAAGAGGAAAGTACGACCGGAATCGGGGAAGGAATTGCTATTCCTCATTGCAAGTCAGATGCTGTAATTAAGCCGGGGCTGGCAGCAATGATACTGCCGGAGGGAGTAGATTATGATTCCTTGGACGGCGAGCCGGCAACTCTTATATTTCTCATTGCAGCACCGGATACCGAGGACAATGTACACTTGGATGTGCTCAGCAAATTGTCTGTGCTGTTAATGGACAGCGATTTTACTTCAAAGCTGAGAAAAGCAAAATCAGTCGATGAATTTATAAAGGTTATTGATGATGCGGAGCGGGCACAGGCAGCAGAGGAAGAGAGTACGGCCAGAACCAATACGGGGAATAAGCTGATTCTTGCCGTTACAGGATGCCCGACCGGAATTGCCCATACTTATATGGCTGCGGAGGCACTCGAAAAAAAGGCAGTAGAGCTCGGATACAATATCAAGGTAGAAACAAGGGGCTCTGGTGGTGCAAAGAACGTATTGACGGCAGATGAAATCAATCGGGCAGACGGTATCATTGTAGCAGCAGATACGAAGGTTCCGATGGAACGCTTTCAGGGAAAACGTGTCGTTATTACAAAAGTGGCGGATGGCATTAATAAATCAGAAAAATTAATTCAAGATGCACTGAGTGGAACCGCACCTGTTTTTGAGGGAGGCGGGGAGACAGAGGAGAAGCAGAGTGAGGGAAAAGAATCCTTTGGACATTCCATATACACTCACTTGATGAATGGAGTATCCCATATGCTGCCTTTCGTCATTGGCGGTGGTATTCTGACAGCGATTGCTTTCCTGATAGATACGTTGGCCGGCTATGGCTCTTCCGGTGGTGGAAACTTTGGTTCCTGTATTCCATTATCCGCATTGATTAAGTATATCGGCGGACTTGCCATGAATATGATGGTTCCGGTATTGGCGGGATATATTGCATACTCCATTGCAGACCGTCCGGGACTTGCCGTAGGATTTGCCGGAGGACTTTTGGCGGCGAATGGAAATGCCATGATTGAAAATATGCCATTTGCAGGTAATATGGATTCTTTGGGCGGTTTTTCCAGATTCCTCACGAATTTTGCCTTTGCCAGTGAGAGCGGTGGAAATACCGTGTCAGGATTTTTGGGCGGAATTGTAGCAGGATTTTTGGCCGGATATATTGTATTACTTTTGAAGAAACTGTGTGAGAAATTACCGGATGCTCTGGATGGCATTAAGCCGACGTTAATTTATCCACTCGTTGGAATTTTTCTGGAAGGAATTTTGATGTGCATGATTTTCAATCCGTTGATCGGTCTGATCAATACGGGACTCAGCAATATGCTGACCGGTATCGCCGATGCGGGAATGATAACGGTGTTAGGTCTGATTCTGGGAGCAATGATGGCTATTGATATGGGCGGCCCGATTAACAAGGCTGCATATGTTTTCGGAACGGGAATGCTGGCAACGGCAACTCAGCTGATGAACAACGGTGCTCAGGCATCCGATCCAGCTGTTCAGGCCTGTTATATCGCAATGGCATCCATTATGGTAGGTGGTATGGTGCCGCCAATTGGAATTGCTGTAGCATGTTACCTGTTCCCGAAAAAATTTACGAGGACAGAGAGGGGTTCTGCAGTATCCAATATTGTCATGGGATGTTCCTTTATTACGGAAGGTGCGATTCCGTTTGCAGCCTCGGATCCGATTCATGTGATTCCTTGTACGATGGTAGGAGCCGGTGTGGCCGGATTTTTATCCGCGCTCTTTGGTTGTACGCTGATGGCACCGCATGGTGGAATTTTCGTATTTGCGACAGTAGGGCAGCCGTTCTTATACATTTTGGCATGGCTGATCGGTTCGGCAGTAACTGCCATTATGCTGGGATTTATTAAGAAAAGAGCAGAATCATAATATTTAATTTGAAAGGAGATCAGAACAATGAAAGAATTTAATTATGTAATTACCGATGAGCAGGGGATTCACGCAAGACCGGCAGGAATGTTTGTCAAAGAGGCAGCCGCTTTTCAATGCAGTGTAACAATCAGTAAGGATGGCAAAGAGGTAGATGCTAAAAGAATCCTTGGTGTTATGGGACTTGGTGTCAAGAAAGGACAGGAGATCGTTTTGAAAACGGATGGTGCGGACGAAGAAGCGGCAATGGAGAAATTAAGCACATTTTTAAAAGAAAATCTGTAAAGAATCGTGCGGTAAGGAGTGAGTGCAGATGAAGGTATTGGAGGGAAAAAGTGTCTTTGGCGGAATTGCCATTGGTAGAATCTCCTTTTTTGACCGGGGAGAGAGTCAGGTAGTACGCAGGCATATTGAAGATTCGCAGGCAGAATTGACAAGATTTGAAGAGGCAAGGGAACAGGCAAAGACAGAGCTGCAGGGCTTATATGAGAAAGCCCTGCAGGAGGTGGGCGAAGCAAGTGCGATGATTTTTGAAGTGCATCAGATGATGTTGGATGACTTAGACTATGTGGAATCAGTTACCAATATGATTGAGACACAAAAAATCAATGCGGAGTTTGCCGTGGCACATACCGGGGATAATTTCTCGCAGATATTTTCTTCCATGGAAGATGATTATATGAAAGAGCGTGCCGCTGATGTAAAAGATATTTCCAACCGGATTATTCGGATTTTACAAGGCAGGGAAACCGGAGGATTGGATAGCGGGGAACCAGTTATTTTGGCGGCAGAGGATCTGGCACCAAGTGAGACGGTACAGTTGGATAAAAGCAAGGTATTATCCTTTGTGACCCACCTTGGTTCTACCAATTCGCACACGGCGATATTGGCAAGAACGATGAATATTCCGGCTTTAATCGGTGTGGATCTGGACAAATCCATGGAAGGGAAAATGGCGGTTGTAGATGGTTTTGCCGGAAAGCTTTATGTGGAACCGGAAGAGGATATTTTGTCCGATTACAGAGAGAAAAAAGCAAAAGAAGATAAGAAAAGGGAGCTTCTTCAGAACCTGAAGGGAAAAGAAAATATAACAAAAGACGGTAAAAAAATAAACCTATATGCGAATATCGGAGGAGTGGGAGATATTGCCAGTGTTCTGGCAAATGATGCCGGAGGAATCGGATTGTTCCGAAGTGAATTTTTATACTTGGAATCCGACACATATCCGACGGAAGAAGAGCAGTTCAAGGCGTATAAAACCGTGGCGGAGACAATGGCCGGCAAGAAGGTCATTATCCGTACGTTAGATATCGGAGCAGATAAACAGGTGGATTACTTTCAAATGGAAAAGGAAGAAAATCCTGCCATGGGATATCGTGCTATCCGCATTTGCCTTGACCGGGTCGAAATCTTTAAAACACAGCTCCGTGCCATTTACCGTGCCAGCTATTACGGCAGTATCGGCATTATGTTTCCAATGATTATTTCCGTCAATGAAGTGAAAAGAATCAAAGAAATTGTAGAGGAAGTAAAGGCGGAGCTGGATGAACAGGGAATTTTGTACGGTGAAGTAGAACTGGGAATTATGATTGAGACACCGGCAGCAGCCCTGATCAGCGATCTGCTTGCCAAAGAGGTGGATTTCTTTAGTATCGGAACGAATGATTTGACCCAGTATACTTTGGCAATTGACAGGCAGAATCCCAAACTGGATTCCATTTATGATTCCCACCACGAGGCGATACTCCGTCTGTTACAGATGGTTGTAGATAACGGTCATAAAGAAAATTGCTGGGTAGGAATCTGCGGTGAACTGGGAGCAGACACTACCCTGACTGAAACTTTCTTAAAGATGGGATTTGATGAGCTGTCAGTCACACCATCTATGGTACTGCCGGTAAGAGAACAGATTCGGAACGTCATTTTATCTTGATTGGCTGCACATAAAAAGTTAACGTGCGGTTCTCGAATTTCACTTTCAGTTTAATGGGTTTTTTTCGATATTTTTTTACGGAAATTTTTCCTTTTCTGCTAATCGTGACATACTTCTTTCCCCCCGAGGAGTATGTCACTTTGTATTTGGCAGGTTTTTTTTGTATTTTTAGCGAAACTTTTTTCCCTTTTCTGATTTTTATTGTCTGATTGTTCCTGATTTTCTTTTTCCCTTTTTTTACGGTTAATGAAGTCTTTTTTAAATTAGTATCTGCTGTTTTTATTGTAGTCTTTTTGGCGGTAAAGTCTGATGAAAGCATAAATGCACTTCCATACAAAGTCTTGTCTAACAAGGTGGAAAAGCCGACGGGCAATACGTCGGTCGTGCCGGCGGCGTATCCGTAATAGCTGAGAGGATCCTTTGATTTTTTATAATATTTTTCTATTTTCTGGGCACCTTTATCCGTCTTTGTCTTCGCAAAGGATTTTTGAAAAGAAGATAATGCTTTCAGTAATTTGTTGTAGCTGCTCTTTGTGTAATTTACTTTCTTTTTTGCTTCAATGGAGGTCAAAAAAGAGAGTGGGTCTGTCTTCGGCTTCGTTTTCTCAATGGTCAGTGGGTCGGCGTATGGTTTCCCGGTGTAATCATAGGTCTGCAACGATAAGGTGTTCGGTCTGACCTGAAGAATGGAATAAGTCGGCACAGTATTGTTTGAACGCTCGGCAATGTAATATTGTTCCGGTGACGCCAGCCCGTACATTTTACAGCCGCTTGCCGTTCCGAGGGAAACATAGGTCGTTCCCAGAGGATTTTTCTGGACAGTATTGCAGTCGATAAAAGCGGTTCCGTTCAAAAGGGAATAAGACCGGCTGTAGGAGTGGTCATGACCGGATAAGACAAGGTCAATTTGGAATTCATCCATCAGGGGGGCCAGAATTATTCTCAAATTGGCAGAGGTGCGGTTGGAGTGAGTGGCACCGGAGCCGTATATGTCATGATGCATCATCACAATGCGCCATGCGGCATCCGGGTTTTCGGTAACCGCCTGTTTCATTAGCGTGCGATGAGATGAGACGGCACGGCTGTTACTGTTCAATACGATAAATAGGGCATTTCCATATCGAAAATAGTAGTCGCAGCCCGCTGGAGTGGCACCATAATTACCATCGCGGTTGGGATTATTGAAATGTTCGCTGTAATCGCTTACTTTTGTATCGTGATTCCCTATCGTGGCGGCAAGAGGGAGGTGCCGGAGAAGGTCCGGTGCAAGAAAACCGGCATATTCATATTCTCTTTGGAGTGTATCTTCGTTTGTCTTTTCGTTGATCTGGTCACCCGCAGATAGAAGAAGAGCAGCGTCAGGAGCGGTTTTTTCTGCCTGAATCAGCGTACGATTCCAGTTATAGGCATCCACATCCATAGAGCCGGAGGCACCGATTTGGGCATCGGATATGACGAGTGCCTCAAATTCTTCTGTGTTTTTCGTCTGATAGGTATAGCATTTCGACCAATTGACGGAAGGGGCGTAATAGTCATCGGTGATGCGGTAATAATAAGTTTTATTCTCCTCGAAAAGACCGGAAACACTTACTTGATCCGATGACGTGTAAGAATGTATTCCGTTTGTCCGGTTTATAGCTGTTCCTGTTCCCAAAACGACATGAGAATGTTGAAAGTCAGGGGCGGTACTGAGAAGAACTGCCGGAGTTCCGGAAACTTCAGCATACCATGAGAAATTAAGGTCAGCGGGAGTGTCACCCGGTGTCAGGACGACATCTCCGGTATGTGTACTTCCTGTTGCTGACCAGCTGTTTTGCCAGCGTATAAAATCCGAATCCGATATGGTCCTGTCAAGCAGGGAGGATTCGCCCGTTATGGGGATTTCTCCGTAGGCATAGCTGTAAGAAGATGTACTGAAGAAAAGAAGAAGTGTTGTTGTGATGGCAGTTATATTTTGAAAAATTCGATTCATAAAACCTCCTAAATCTTGCCTCATTCTCTGTACCTGCATACTTTTTGAAGGAGTATATCGCAGAACAATTGTTGAATCAACAAAGCGTATTACTGAAATTTTTGTTTCCTATAATTGCTTCTCTATAACAATTATAGATTCTTCATTTTCTCCAATCATTTCCACAGATATCTTGTTAACCATTGTTGTAAATGTCTCATCCATATTCTTTAATTTATTATACGCTATATTTAACGCATCTACAGTTTGTAGCTTTCCTATCGTTATATGTGGCTTATATCCAAGTCCTGAATCAAACTGCTTAAATTCATTTTTATATAAGATTTCATGAATAGCACATATATCATCTACACCCTTTTTAACATCTAAAAATAGATAATTTCCAAACTTATCTTCCTGTTTACTAATTCCGTTTAATACAATTTCAAAAGGCTTAACATTCTGTAATCGTCCATTTAAAATACTTTTGATTTCCTCATTACTCATATCATTCTCAAACGGAAAAACTAGCGTAATATGCGGTCGAACCAATTGAGCTAATGGGTCATATTGGGTTCGTATATTATCTATAA
This sequence comes from uncultured Lachnospiraceae bacterium, assembly GCA_947631505.1. GTDB lineage: Bacteria > Bacillota > Clostridia > Lachnospirales > Lachnospiraceae > Eubacterium_F. Next base: position 189,229 of record CANRLR010000002.1, read on the forward strand.
CTTCCATATTTTCAAACTTTGGAAATATCATTATTGTTCGTATACTCATGTCTACCTCTTCATCAAATTCATATTTCACTTCCTATTATACCACGCACATCTCTTACATTCCACTTATATTTTTATTGCCAGATACGGGACCGGGGTCAAAAGATATTTTGCTCCCAAGATAGAAAATCGAGGATGAGATGGAAAAAGTATTGTTTTTTTGTCTGATTTTCGGTACAATAATAATGTCCGTTTTAAAAATGAATAATTTGAGATGGGAAAATTGTAGTGGAGGGAAAAGGGATGCCGGAAAAAATATTACTGTTTCACGCAGAACAAATGACAATACAGAAAATACGGAAACTGGCAGAAAATAAGAAAATTCGTACGATTTGTGTTGCTCCGGAGGAATACCATAGATCTCTCGGTGATCTGGCAGGAATTCCCAGCAGGGCGGTACCGGGAGAAAATGAAATCTTACCGGATACAAGTTTAATGGTGTTTTGTAATATCAGCGAAAAACATCTTAACAAATTATTATTTGAATTCCGCACAAAAGGAATTTCCATCGATTATAAAGCGGTGCTTACGGAAACAAACCGGTACTGGACGGTCGGACGGCTGTATCCGGAACTTGTCAGGGAACGCAAAAAGTATAAGGAAAATGAATCGGGTATGAATGTGAGCAAAAAAGAGTAATGGTCTTTTTTGAAAAGACCGGAAAGAGGTATAAAAATGAGTGATAAGAAAAACATTCCTTACAAAATTTATCTAGAGGAGAGTGAACTGCCAAAACAGTGGTACAATGTTCGTGCCGATATGAAAAATAAACCGGCACCGTTATTGAATCCGGCAACAGGGAAACCGGTAACCTTGGAAGAGTTAAGCGGAATTTTCTGTGAGGAACTGGCAAAGCAGGAATTGGATGACACCAATGCTTATATTGATATTCCGGAGGAAATACATACATTTTATAAAATGTATCGTCCGGCACCTTTGGTGCGTGCTTATTATTTAGAAAAGTATCTGGATACTCCAGCTAAAATTTATTACAAATTTGAGGGAAATAATACATCGGGAAGCCACAAATTAAACTCTGCGATTGCTCAGGCTTATTATGCAAAAGAGCAGGGCTTAAAGGGCGTGACAACAGAGACAGGAGCCGGACAGTGGGGAACTGCCCTGTCCATGGCCTGTTCTTTCTTTGATCTGGACTGTCAGGTCTATATGGTAAAGGTTTCGTATGAGCAGAAGCCGTTCCGCCGTGAAGTGATGCGTACTTATGGTGCGAATGTGACACCTTCTCCTTCGGACACAACTGAGGTCGGAAGAAAAATTCTGGCAGAATTTCCGGGAACGAACGGCAGTCTTGGCTGTGCGATTTCGGAGGCCGTTGAAGCAGCTGTGAGTCAGGAGGGATACCGCTATGTACTTGGTTCGGTATTATCTCAGGTATTACTTCATCAGTCGGTGATTGGTCTGGAGGCAAAGGCAGCACTGGAAAAATATAATGAGAAAGCAGATATTATAATCGGCTGTGCAGGGGGAGGCTCAAATCTGGGAGGTCTTATTTCTCCATTTATGGGTGAGAAGCTCCGTGGTGAGGCCGATTACCGGATTATTGCAGTAGAGCCGTCTTCTTGTCCGAGCCTGACAAGGGGAACCTATGCTTATGATTTCTGTGATACGGGAGCGATTTGCCCATTAGCGAAAATGTATACTCTTGGAAGCAGTTTTATGCCGGCACCGAATCATGCGGGAGGACTTCGTTATCATGGTATGAGTTCCGTACTTTCCCAGTTATATGATGATAGATTAATGGAAGCCACGAGTGTAACACAGACAGAGGTATTTGAGGCTGCGGAGAAATTTGCCCGTGTTGAGGGAATTCTTCCGGCTCCGGAGAGCAGCCATGCGATTAAGGTCGCTATGGATGAAGCGTTGAAATGCAAAGAAACAGGTGAGGAAAAGACAATTCTCTTTGGTCTTACCGGAACCGGTTATTTTGATATGTACGCGTATGAGAAGTTTCATGATGGAAAAATGGAAAATTACACCCTGAGTGATGAGGAAATTGCAGCAAGTATTGCGAAATTACCGAAAGTACCGGGGCTGGAATAAAGGAGGAAAATTCAATTATGCAAATGATTTCTATGGAAAACGAACTGAAAAATAATGCCTATCCGGGCAGAGGAATTGTAATCGGAAAAACACCGGATGGGAAAAAAGCAGTGACCGCATATTTTATTATGGGACGCAGCGAGAATAGCCGGAACCGTATCTTTGTAGAAGAAGGAGAGGGAATCCGGACACAGGCATTTGATGAGTCCAAATTGAGTGACCCAAGTCTGATTATTTATGCACCTGTCCGTGTCCTTGGCAATAAAACAATTGTAACAAATGGTGACCAGACAGATACGATTTATGAATTAATGGATAAGCAGCAGACGTTTGAGCAGGCACTCCGAACAAGAGAATTTGAGCCGGATGGTCCTAATTATACGCCAAGAATTTCGGGTATTATGCATGTGGAAAAGGGAGAGTACAACTATGCCATGTCGATTTTAAAGAGCAACAATGGCAATCCGGATTCCTGCAATCGTTACACTTTTGCTTATAGCAATCCGGCAGCGGGAGAAGGTCACTTCATTCATACTTATATGTGCGATGGAAATCCACTGCCAAGCTTTGAGGGTGAGCCAAAATCAGTCCAGATCATGGATGATATGGATGCCTTTACGGATATGCTCTGGAATAGCTTGAATGAGGAAAATAAAGTATCCTTATTTGTGCGTTATATTGATATTGAAACCGGTGAATATACTTCTAAGATTGTGAACAAAAACCAGTAAGGAGGAAATCAAAGTGAAAGAATTGGAATTAAAATACGGATGTAACCCGAATCAGAAGCCATCTAAAATTTATCGGGAAAATGGCGAACTGCCGATTCAGGTGCTCAATGGTAAACCGGGATATATTAATTTTTTAGATGCCTTGAATGGCTGGCAGTTAGTCAGTGAATTAAAGAAAGCAACCGGACTTCCGGCCGCCACTTCTTTTAAACATGTATCTCCTGCCGGGGCAGCAGTGGGACTGCCGTTAAGTGATGTAGAAGCAAAGATCTACTGGGTGGATGATTTGGGAGAACTATCTCCGCTGGCGGCTGCTTATGCCAGAGCACGTGGTGCAGACCGTATGTCTTCTTATGGAGATTTTATTGCACTTTCCGATGTTTGTGATGTATCTGCGGCAAAAATGATTAAGAGAGAATTTTCCGATGGAATTATTGCACCGGGATATGAACCGGAGGCACTTGAAATATTAAAAGAAAAGAAAAAGGGTGCTTATGCCATCATTCAGATGGATGCAGATTATGTTCCGGAAGAAATAGAACATAAGGAAGTATTTGGAATTACCTTTGAACAGGGAAGAAACGAATTAAATATTGATAAAGATTTCTTTTGCAATATTGTGACGGATAATAAGGAATTGCCGGATTCTGCTAAAGTTGATATGGCGATTTCTATGATTACTCTGAAATATACCCAGTCCAATTCCGTTTGTTTTGTAAAGAACGGTCAGGCAATTGGTATCGGTGCCGGACAGCAGTCCCGTATTCATTGTACCCGTCTTGCAGGACAGAAAGCAGATAACTGGCTGCTCCGTCAGTCTCCACAGGTATTAGGTCTTCCATTTAAAGAAGGAATGAAACGTGCGGAGCGTGATAATGCCATTGACAATTATATCGGTGAGGACTATATGGATGTGCTGGCGGATGGCTGCTGGGAGAAATATTTCACAGAGAAACCACCGGTCTTCACCAAAGAGGAGAAGCAAAAATGGCTGAAAGAGTATGCGAAAGATGTGACACTTGGTTCCGATGCATTTTTCCCATTTGATGATAATATCGAAAGGGCATACCGCAGTGGTGTTAAATATATTGCACAGCCGGGCGGCTCAATTCGGGATCAGGATTGTATTGATGCCTGTAATCGTCACAATATGGTGATGAGCTTTACAGGAATCCGTTTGTTCCATCATTAGTTATCATTTTAACAAAAAATATATAAAAGAAAAGGAGAAGAAAAATGAAGTATTCAATTGAAGGAGCACCATTGCCGGTCGTAATATGTGATTTGGAAGCAGGGGAAACCATGATCACGGAAAAGGGTGCAATGTCATGGATGACACCGAATATGAACATGGAAACAACAGGCGGCGGAGCAGGTAAAATGCTTGGCAGGATGTTCAGTGGGGAGAATTTGTTCCAGAACCGTTATACGGCACAGGGCGGACCGGGACAGATTGCTTATGCATCCAGTTTTCCCGGTTCTATTCTGGCCTTTGAAATTGCACCGGGAAAAGAGATGATCTGCCAGAAAAGTGCATTTTTAGCTTCTGAGGCAGGAGTACAGTTATCCGTAGCATTTCAGAAAAAGCTGGGAAGCGGTTTTTTTGGCGGAGAAGGATTTATTATGCAGCGCCTTTCCGGCAATGGTACGGCGTTTGTAGAAATTGACGGACATGTAAAGGAGTACATATTGGAAGCAGGACAGTCCATGGTGGTTGACACGGGTTATCTCGCTGCTATGGAGAGTACATGTACGATGGATATTGTCACCGTTAAGGGATTAAAGAATAAGCTTCTGGGCGGAGAGGGATTCTTTAATACGGTTGTTACCGGACCGGGTAAAATTTACCTTCAGACAATGCCGGTAAATCAGATGGCAGATACACTGCGTCCGTTTTTCCCAACGGGAAATTAAATGAAAGATAAATTTCAAAAAACAATATACGCCTGCTTCACGGGATACGTGGTGCAGGCGATTATTAACAACTTTATTCCGCTATTGTTTCTTACCTTTCAAAAGAATTATCAGATACCGCTCCGTGAAATTACAATGCTGGTGACGATCAATTTCGGAATTCAGTTGTTAGTTGATTTATTATCCGCCTATTTTGTGGACCGGATCGGATACCGGATATCCATTGTTTCCGCCCATATTTTTTCTGCCGCAGGGCTGCTCGGACTGGTTATTTTGCCGGAGATCATGCCAAGTGCCTTTCAGGGCTTATTGATAGCGGTCATTATATATGCCATAGGGGGCGGTCTGATTGAAGTGCTGGTCAGTCCGATTATGGAAAGCTGCCCGACGAAACAGAAAGAAAAGGCAATGAGTTTACTGCATTCGTTTTACTGTTGGGGACATGTCGTGGTTGTTCTTGTTTCGACATTGTTTTTCCGTATTTTTGGGATAGAGAACTGGAAAATACTGGCAGTTGTCTGGGCAGTTGTACCGATGATAAATGCTCTTGTTTTTGTGAAAGCTCCGCTCGCCTCCTTGATAGGCGAAGAAGAAAGCGGCATGAAGCCGGGGGAATTGTTCCGCAGTAAAATATTTTGGCTTCTTATGGTTATGATGGTGGCTGCCGGTGCCAGTGAGCAGGCGGTCAGTCAGTGGGCGTCTACCTTTGCGGAACAGGGACTGGGAGTGAGCAAAACGTTCGGGGATATTATGGGACCGATGGCATTTGCACTTCTTATGGGAAGTGCAAGAGCATTTTATGGAAAATACGGAGACCGTATCCATTTGGACCAATTTATGATGGGAAGCAGTATTTTATGTATTTTGTCCTATCTCGGAATTTCGTTATGCCCTTCTCCGGTGCTCAGTCTTATTTCCTGTGGTATTTGTGGGCTGTCCGTCGGTATTATGTGGCCGGGAAGTTTCAGCAAGGCTGCTGCCTCTCTGCGAACGGGAGGAACGGCTATGTTTGCCCTGCTGGCATTAGGTGGCGATTTGGGATGCTCTGGTGGGCCGACTCTTGTGGGAATGGTGTCCGGGGTATTTCAGGATAATCTGAAGCTTGGAATATTAGCGGCAATCATTTTTCCGGTTCTGCTTCTTATCTGTCTTGTTTGTAGTTCATTTTTTTATTGGAGCAATCAGCCGTAATACGATGTATCAGATTGCCTGTAAAGAAGATTGTAATCGGAAAGGCAAATGTAAAATTGAATTAGATGATCATCGAAATATGAAAAATCTTGTAATAGAACCTTGTAAATGAGGAAAACTATCAATAATCCCTCTCGACGGGAGGATAAGAATTCATTATTATTAACTTGTATTAGATAAAACTAACTACAAAGCAGGAGGAACATTCCCCGTGAGTCAGGATATAATTGATATTCTTCAGAACATGGACACTGAAAAGATGGAGAACCAATTGATATTACAGTGTGCACCGGTTATTGTAGGCATGAAAATGTCCAACTTACTTATCATTCAAAATAAACATTTACGCCAGATCTGTAAACTTCTTTCGCACAGTAAAATCAGTTATTATGTACTATATGTGTCAGGGGAAAAGTCAACCGTCCTGCTCTATGACCGGAAGAAACTGGAGTATTATGTATCAGGGAAAAGAATTCATCAATTTCTGGTGGAATCCGGGTACGAAGAATTTGAACTGGAAGCTATGTTTCGTAAATTGAGAAAGCGCTATGAGATTTACCATAATTATTATCCGGTGGAGGAACGCAAAAATTTATTTCCTCATGAGCTTGGCCTGCTGCTTGGTTATCCGTTAGAAGATGTACAGGGATTTATTCAAAATGCCGGTAAAAATTTCCTGTACCCGGGATATTGGAAAGTTTATTATAATGTTCCGCCCAAGCTGGCATTGTTCCAACGGTATGAAATGGCGAAGGAAACTCTCATTGAATTGGTCAGCAGGGGAGTTGGTATCGCCGAAATAATTGATGCCTACAGTGGCTTATCATGAAAAAATGGTGAATTTTTTTTTGTGCAGAAATAGGTTATTAAGAAAGCTTTTTCTCTTGACAGATGGGCATTCAGCACGTATAATTATTATATTAATGAAGACATCTGGATGGTATAGGAATTGGTTCAGAACAACGGGGAGGAAGCATGCTTATGAAGATTCAAGATTTCTGTGACATGAAAAAATTTGAGAGTATTATGGATAATTGGGCTCAATGTACAGGGCTGGCAACGGTTGCAGTAGGTGAGGACGGACAATATATTAGTGAATGTTATAATTTTACGGATTTTTGTATCAAATTAACAAGGGGAAGTGAGGAAGGCTGCCGCCGCTGTGAGAAATGTGACAGGGAAGGCAATGGTGTATATGATTGTCATGCAGGACTTGTTGATTTTGGTATTCCGATTACCTTGAATGATGGTACTGTGTTAGGAAGTGTGATTGGCGGGCAGGTTCTTCCGGAAAATCCAGATGATGAAAAGTTTCGTGCAACGGCTCGTGAATTGGGAATTAATGAGGATTTGTATATAGAAGCATTACATAAGGTGAATGTTCGGACAAAGAAGCAGATTGAAGCGGCTGCAGTTCTGTTAGGCGATGTAATTAATATGTTTGTTCGTGCCAGTTTTCAGGAAAAACAAAATGAACTGCTTATTACCAAGCAAAGAGATGGAATTACGAAAGCAGCAGAGCAGATTGATTCTGCCAATGCCAGCACATCAAAGATTGCGGATTACAGTAGAAAACAGAATATGCTTGCCTTGAATGCTTCCATTGAGGCGGCACGTGCCGGTGAGAGCGGAAAGGGATTTGCCGTAGTTGCTACAGAAGTTCAGAAGCTGGCAGAAGGAATGGCAGTTGTCAGCAAAGAAATTACAACAGAGTTAAATGAACTGACAACAACCATTCATGAGTTGAACGACTAGTAATAAGGTTATTTTTATCTGATATATAATGAGCAGTGGTTCATTGGGAACCACTGCTTTTTGATTTTATAGGAAAGTCCGTCCTGTGCGGAGCGAAGTTTGGCTTCGCCAAACTTCTAGAGTGCCGGTTTTTTACGGCACTTTTTTGAGGTATGGAAATACACAAAAGGGATATTTCGTTTGATGCTGTGAAATGTGAAAATTTTGTGTTAGAACTCTAATCTGTATGTACAAAATTTACTGTCTGTGTTATAATAAAACAGGGAGAGAATAAGGTAAAAGGAGGGGTTATGTGGCTGACGTGCAGTATACATTTCAGCGGGTTGAGAAAAAATTTATATTGACGAGAGAGCAGTATGAAAGGATACTGCCGGTAATCGAAGCAGATATGGACAGGGATATCTATGGACAGTATACGATCTGTAATCTGTATTATGATACTCCGGTATTTGACTTAATACGGCGTTCGATTGAAAAACCGATTTATAAAGAAAAATTCAGAGTTCGCAGTTATGGGGTACCAAAACCAGAGGACAAAGTATTTGCAGAGATTAAGAAAAAATATAAAGGAATTGTGTATAAGCGTCGGATTGCAGACACTTATGAAGAAGTACAATCTTTTATGAAAGAGAAAAAGATACTTCCTGCGGACCGGCAGATACAAAATGAAATCCAATGGTTCCTGCAGATGTATGAACCGGAAGCGAAAGTGTTTATTGGATATGACCGCATTGCTTTCGCTGGGAAGGACGGAGAGGATATCCGGGTGACTTTTGATGAAAATATCCGCTATCGTGTGACGGAGTTAGATTTGCGTGACGGAGATTACGGTACTCCGGTTCTTGCGGGGGATTTTATTATTATGGAAGTAAAAGTGCCAAAGGCAATTCCTCTATGGCTGGTCAGGGCACTCAGTGATAATCAAATATTTTCTGGTTCTTTTTCCAAATATGGGACCTGCTATCAAAAGTTCTTATCCAAACAATTTTTACAGAAAGGAAAAACAGTAGTATGATGAACAGTATAATGACAAATCCAATTCAGCTTTCCACGCTGCTTGTGTGCATGGCGGTAGCTATGGTATTGGGTGTATTAACTTCTTTGGTATTTATGTATAAGTGTGAGCATAGTTCCAGTTATGCCATTGCACTGGCACTTCTACCGATGGTAGTGTGTTTGGTAATTATGCTTGTAAATGGTAATATCGGAACCGGAATAGCCGTTGCAGGAGCATTTGCATTGGTGCGTTTCCGCAGTGTACCGGGAACGGCAAGAGAAATAGCCGCTGTATTTACAGCAGTTGCGATTGGACTTGCTTTAGGAATGGGGTTTGTTGGAATAGCCGTTGTATTTTTTGTGTTTGCCGCTGTACTGACACTGGTGCTGACCTGTGTTCGGTTCGGTGCGATTCAGAAACCTGAAAAAGAATTGAGAATTACCATTCCGGAAAATTTTGATTATGATGGACTATTTGACGACTTATTTGAAAAATATGCAAAGAGGGTTCGTTTACATAGAATTCGTACAACAAATATGGGCACTTTGTTTGAACTGTCTTATTATATTGTATTCTCCGATGCTGGAGTGCCAAAGGATTTTATTGATGAAATCCGTACAAGGAATGGTAATTTGAATGTAGTTATTGATGATGTCATGGAACGGGAAATGATGTAAACGTTCCAGAATGGAGGTTTGGGTGAAAGTGAAGCAATTAAAAGGGGCTCAGATTCTTATTCTTGGATTAGGGCTGCTTGTAGCAGCAGGAGGCATATTCCTTGCTGTTTTCTTTGGAAATGAAACGGAATCATCCAAGAAAACAGAGGAAAAAACGGCAGCGGCAGCCATTGAGATTCCCGTACCGGATGAAGCGAATGCAACGAAAATTACCCTTGCACAGAATCGTTCCCAAATTTCAGGAAAGGGTGCGCTGGTTGAAAAAAATAAAATTAAGATCAGTCAGTCGGGAACTTATGTGTTAAGTGGAAAGTTATCCGATGGTAAAATCGAAGTGGAAGCGGATGAGAATGCAACGGTAATCTTGCTGTTAAGTGGTGTGGAAATTACGAATCCTACGGGAAAAGCAATCGAATCATTGAAAGCAGCCCATACGTCTATTCAAGTAAAAGAGGGTACGAAAAATGTTGTCCAGAGCGGTGAGAAAGGAAGCACTGCGAAGGAAGAGACGGCAGGTCCTGAAAATTCGGTAAGTGGTGCAGCAATCTATGCAGTGGAAGAAATGTCAGTTGCAGGAGAAGGTGAATTAACGGTAAATGGGTACCGCAATGATGGGATAAAGGGAAAACAATCGCTGCGTATTGCCGGTAGCAGTCTCACCATTGAGAGCACACATGATGCGGTTCAGGCAGAAGAGAATTTATTGCTATCCGGGGGTAAAATTTCAGTAAAGTCCGGTGAAGGCAGTGATGCTGCGGAAATGCTGACGAATGAGAAGGGTGGACGTCCGGATTCGGATTTCGATACGGATTGGGATATGGAGAATCAGGGAAAGGAGAGTGTGAAAGGGTTCAAAAGCGGAAATACGATGGTTATTTCCAGCGGGGAATATAATGTGGATTCTTATGATGATGCTTTTCATTCCAATGGAACAATCGCTGTTTCAGGGGGAGAACTGACGATAAAAAGTGGTGATGATGGAATTCATGCAGACCAGTCACTGGATATATCCGGGGGTAAAATTACCATTGCGAACTCCTGTGAGGGGTTAGAGGCAAATCAGATCACAATAAGAGACGGTGAAGTAAATGTTACCAGTGCGGATGATGGGATGAATGCCTGCGGTGGTAATTCCAATATGGGCAGGGGATTCGACCGGACAGGACAAAAGCCGGGAGAGGATGCAGCAGATAAAAAAGAGACGGCAGATATGCCAAATCTTATGATCTCTGGTGGTACGGTTACTGTGGATGCCGGCGGTGATGGCTTGGATTCAAATGGAAATCTTACCATTGAGGGTGGCACGATTCTTGTGAATGGTCCGACGAATAGCGGGAACGGAGCATTGGATTCCGGCTCAGAAAGCGGTGGTAAATGTACGATAAGCGGCGGAACGATTTTGGCATTGGGAAGCTCCGGTATGGCAGAAACCTTTGAAGAAACTTCTTCCCAAAGTTCGTTCTTACACAATTTATCGTCCTCCTATCAGGAAGGGGATAAGATAGTTATTTCAGATTCTGCGGGAAATGAATTATGCAGCCATACGGCAATTAAGACAGGGAACTCGATTGTTTTCAGCTCGCCGGATTTGAAAAAGGGTGAGACCTATACGGTTCTGGCCGGAGAACAAAAGGAAACCATTACAATGGAATCCAATTCACAATCCAATGGAAAAGGAAGCGGAATGGGAAGAGGGTTCGGAGACCGTCCGCAGGGAGGAAAGGGCGGCATGGAAAAGCGGGAAAGGCCAAATCCGTAGTGATAAAAAATATAAATGAAAAATATTGATTCCTGAACCAATATACAAATACAGACTAGTATTCTTCTTGCTCGGAAGGATACTGGTTTTGTTTTGACAGAAAGGGAATACTAAAAGTGATAAAATTTATCAATATAAGGAGATGTTTTCATGACAGATGTGCTACAAAAGAACCCTTTGGGGGAGGAACGAATCGGAAAGCTGCTGCGGCAGTTTGCCGTGCCGAGCATTATATCTATGTTAGTTGGTTCTCTATATAATATTGTTGACCAGTTTTTTATCGGACAACGGGTAGGAGAATTAGGAAATGCTGCTACGAATATTGCTTTTCCGTTATCGACAGCCTGCCTTGCGATCGCCCTGCTCTGTGGTATTGGCGGTGCGTCAGCTTTTAACCTTGCTATGGGAAGCGGAGATGCAGAAAGAGCCGGGAATATTATGGGAAATGCGGCAGTCATGCTTGCGGTCAGTGGCATTTTTCTCTGCGGTGTTACGCAGATTTTTCTGCGTCCGCTCATGCATTTGTTTGGTTCACCGGATAATGTTCTTGCTTATGCCATGGAATATACAAGAATTACATCGATTGGATTTCCTTTTCTTTTACTGTCTACCGGTGGAGGACATCTCATCCGGGCAGATGGCAGGCCTAAAATAACGATGCTCTGCAATTTGACGGGAGCTGTCATCAATACGGTCTTGGATGCATTTTTTGTTTTCGGATTGAATTTGGGAATGACAGGTGCAGCCGGTGCCACGGTAATCGGACAAGTGGTTGCCGGTTGTATGGCGGTATGGTTTTTGGCTCATGGCCAGACCGTGCATTTAAAATGGGAGAATTTGAGGGTTTCTTTAAAAAATGTGAAGAGAATTTCCGTTCTGGGAATGGCGCCTTGCAGCAATCAGGTGGCAATGATGGTGGTACAGATTATTATGAACCAGTCACTAAAATATTATGGGGCCCGGTCGGTATATGGGGAATCCATACCGATTGCCTGTTCTGGGATTATTTCCAAAGTGAATATGGTCTTCATGTCTTTTGTTATTGGAATTTCCCAAGGACTTCAGCCGATTGCCAGCTTTAACTATGGGGCAAAAAAATATGACCGCGTAAAAGAGGGGTATCGAAAGACGATTGCAATTGGCGCAGGGCTGTCTGTCGCTGCATTTATATTGTTCCAGATTTTTCCGAGACAGATTATTTCACTGTTTGGTGAGGGCTCGGAGGCTTATTATCAATTTGCTGTTCGTTATTTTCATATCTTTTTGTTCTTTACCTTTGTGAACTTTATGCAGCCAATTACGTCAAATTTCTTTACGGCAGTCGGAATGCCTAAAAAGGGAAGCTTTTTGGCATTGACACGTCAGATTATTTTTTTGCTGCCGCTATTATTGATTTTCCCGCTTTTCTTTGGAATTGACGGTATTATGTATGCAGGACCGGTGGCAGACTGCATGGCTGCTGTTGTATCTGTATTTATGGTGAAAAAAATATATCAGCAGCTATAGGTACAATGCGTGTTGTTATTCTTTTTTGTTTGTGCTATTCTAGTTTATAAGAGATGTTTGAAATATTGTGTGATAGGAGGTATAAGTAATTGGGAAAGAGCAGTGCGAAAAAAGAAAAGAGCAAAAGAGAAAAACAAAGAGTGCGCAGAGTCAGTATTCGGTATCAGCTTTTGGTTCCGGTGGGATTAATGCTGATATTATTGGCTTGTGTAATTGGTCTGAGCGTCTATTATGAAAGCAGAGAGGGATATGTAGAAATGGCTATGGAGCAGGCCAATACGATAGCCTCTTTAGTGGCGGATTCCATAGATGCTGAGCAGCTGGCAGACTTGAATGCAAAGGGGATGCAGAGTGAATATTATCTGCCGTTATTAAAATCCTTGCGCAGTAAACAGGAAAAGTACGATATTTCTTTCTTTTATACGATTTATAAAGACGGCGATAAACTATATTATGGAATTGATACGGATGATTCCGGGGCTGCAAAATCTTTTGGGGATGAATATGACGATTTTAATGTTGGAATTGAGCAGGCCTTTGAGGGAAAAGACTATTTACAGGATGAAATTGAGAGTACAGAGTACGGTAATCTCATCACGATTCTCAAGCCGATTAAAGGAAACAATGATGAGATCGTTGGTGTTCTAGGCTGTGATTATAATGCGGATGGCATTGTAGCACGGGTGAATAGTACCTTGACTCATATGATGGAAATCGGAGGCATCTGCCTTGTGCTGGCACTGGTTCTTCTTGGACTGATTACAGCGAAGATTATGAGAGGACTGCGTTTAGTAAACAGTAAGGTATATGATTTAGTACATAACCAAGGTGATCTGACGCAGAAAGTAGATATTAAGACCGGAGATGAGCTGGAGCTGATCGGGAAGAATATCAATGAACTGTTAGAGCATATTCGTAAGATCATGGTTCATATTTCCGGGAATTCCTCTCAGTTAAATGTTTCTTCGAAAGCAGTATTCGATAATCTGACAAGTGCGAGGGATAATATTTCGGATGTGTCAGCAACGATGGAAGAAATGAGTGCGTCGATGGAGGAAACAAGTGCTTCGATGGGACAGGTCGCGGATTCAATTGAGGAAATTTTCGGCTCAATTGAAACGATTACCCGCAGTTCGGAAGAAGGAAAAGATTCTTCTAATGATATTATGAAAAAAGCGGCCGGAATTCATGAAAAGGCGGTGTCGGAACAGAACAGTGCTCTGGCACTGGCTGCCGAGATGGCAGGGGCGGTAAATGAAAAGATTGCACAGTCGAAAGCCGTTGAGCAGATTAGTGCACTGACCGACGAAATTATTAATATAACAGAACAGACCAATCTCCTGTCCTTGAATGCCAGTATTGAAGCAGCAAGAGCGGGAGAAGCCGGTAAAGGTTTTGCGGTCGTGGCAGGAGAAATCGGACAGCTGGCAACAGATTCTGCACAGGCGGCAGGCCAGATACAGCAGGTGAGCAAGAATGTTATTCAAGCAGTGGATGAATTGGCAGCTGAGTCAGAAAAAATGCTTTCCTTTATGAATGAAACAGCGATGAAAGGGTATGAGCAGCTACTTGCTACCAGTGAGAACTATCAGAGCGATGTGGAAAATATGAATCAGATGATGTGGCAGTTTGCCAAAGAGAGCAGTCAGATCAAAGATTATATGAATCAGATCAAAGATACGGTTTCGGCTGTCAATATTGCAGTAGAGGAAAGTGCTCAGGGCGTGACCAGTGTTACGGAGATGTCAGTCCGGCTTACGAACAGCATTGGTGATATCGGCGGTGAAGCAAATTCCAATATGGACGTGTCGGAACAGTTGAGTGAGGAAGTAAATAAGTTCAAACTACAGTAGCAAAAAAGTTTTTACGAAAGGAACTGGTGAAAATCAGTTCCTTTTTTGTTTATTGAAAAAATTTTCCTAATATGTAAAAAATTAATAGAAACGAAAAATCGTAAAGAGAGAAAAATTTTCAATTATTTATCTTGAAATAGCCAGTATAACGTGTTACCATAGGTGACGACACGTAACAAATGTTAAGATAAAAAAGGAGGTTTCTTTAGAATGGTAGATTTTAAAGAATGGGAAGGTTTTGAAGGTGTAATGTGGAAACGGGAAATCAATACCCGCGACTTCATTCAGAAGAACTATACCCCTTACGATGGAGATGAAAGTTTCCTCGCAGCTCCAACAGAAGCAACGGATAAGCTTTGGGGAGAATTACAGAAATTACAGAAGGAAGAACGTGCGAAAGATGGCGTTCTGGATATGGAGACAGAAATTGTTTCCGGTTTGACAGCATATGGTCCCGGCTATATCAATGAAGAGCTGAAAGACCTCGAGAAAATCGTTGGTTTGCAGACGGATAAACCATTGAAGCGTGCCTTTATGCCATATGGTGGTATTAAGATGGCACAGCAGGCCTGTACAACCTATGGATATACACCGAATCCGAAATTCGATAAAATATTTAATGAGTACCATAAGACTCATAATGCAGCGGTATTTGATGCCTATACACCAGAAATGAAAAAAGCCCGTCACAGCCATATTGTAACTGGTCTTCCAGATACGTATGGCCGCGGACGAATTGTCGGTGACTACCGACGTATTGCTCTTTACGGAATTGATTTTCTGATAGATGAAAAAGAGAAGGATAAAGCAAATTGCGGATGCGGAATGATGACAGATGATATCATTCGTCTTCGTGAAGAGATTGCAGAGCAGATCAAGGCATTAAAGGGTATGAAAGAAATGGCCCGCATTTATGGCTATGATATTTCAAGACCGGCTAAGGATGCGAAGGAAGCAGTGCAGTGGTTATATTTTGGATATTTAGCTGCGATTAAGACACAGAATGGTGCGGCCATGAGTGTAGGACGTATTTCGACATTTCTTGATATTTATATTGAAAGAGATTTAAAGAAAGGTATTCTGACGGAATCCGAGGCACAGGAGCTGATTGACCACATGGTCATGAAATTCCGTATGGTTAAATTTGCCCGTATTCCATCTTACAACCAGTTGTTCTCCGGTGATCCGGTATGGGCAACGCTGGAGGTCGCAGGTATTGGAATGGATGGACGTTCGATGGTAACGAAGAATGATTTCCGTTTTCTTCATACACTGGAAAACATGGGACCATCTCCGGAACCGAACCTCACGGTATTATATTCTTCTGCCCTGCCGGAGAATTTCAAAAAATATGCGTCTGACATTTCTATCCGCACAAGTTCCGTGCAGTATGAGAATGATGATGTCATGAAACCGGTATGGGGAGATGACTATTCGATCTGCTGCTGTGTATCTGCCACACAGACGGGTAAAGAGATGCAGTTCTTCGGAGCAAGAGCAAATCTTGCAAAATGTCTGCTGTATGCGATTAACGGTGGTGTGGATGAAAAAGAATTAAATCAGGTAGGACCTGCTTACCGTCCGATTACTTCGGAATATCTGGATTTTGATGAAGTAATGGAACGCTATGATGATATGCTGGAATGGCTTGCCGGTCTGTATGTCAATATCCTGAACCTGATTCAGTATATGCATGATAAGTATTATTATGAAGCGGCGGAAATGGCATTGATCGATACGGATGTAAGAAGAACTTTTGCAACCGGTATTGCAGGATTCTCTCATGTCATTGACTCGCTCAGTGCGATTAAATATGCAAAAGTTAAGACCATTCGTAATGAGGATGGTGTGGTAGTCGATTTTGAGACAGAGGGCGATTTCCCACGCTATGGAAATGATGATGAGCGTGCCGATGAAATCGGAGTATGGCTGCTGGAAACCTTTATCAATAAAATTAAGAAATATCACACCTACCGTGACTCGGAACCGACCACATCGATTCTTACCATTACTTCTAATGTAGTATATGGTAAAGCGACAGGGGCAATGCCGGATGGAAGAAAGGCATTTACACCATTCGCACCGGGTGCTACTCCAAGTTACGGAGCAGAGAAAAACGGTTTGGTTGCCGGATTGAATTCTGTGGCAAAATTACCATATCACTGGGCATTAGACGGTATTTCCAATACCCAGACAATGAATCCGGATGCTCTTGGATACACGGAAGAAGAACGTATCACGAATCTGAAACAGGTTCTGGATGGTTACTTTGATCAGGGAGCACACCATTTGAACGTAAATGTATTCGGTAAGGATAAGCTTTTAGATGCACAGAAACATCCTGAAAAGGAAGAATATGCGAACTTTACGATCCGTGTATCCGGCTATGCGGTTAAATTTATTGACTTGACAGAGGAGCAGCAGAATGATGTTATCTCCAGAACCTGTCATAACAGCTTGTAATGAGCGGGATAAAAGGTAAAGTACACTCCTTAGAAACCTTCGGGCTGGTTGACGGCCCGGGGGTTCGTTACGTCATTTTTCTGCAGGGCTGCCGGATGCGCTGCCAGTACTGCCATAATCCAGAGACATGGAATATGGAAATTGAAAATGGCGTGGGTGCTGGTGAATTTACGGCAGAAGAAATATTCCAAAAAGCAATGCGGTACAAACCTTACTGGAGAGATAATGGCGGCATTACCATAAGTGGCGGTGAGCCATTACTGCAGATTGATTTTGTGACGGAGGTGTTCCGCATGGCAAAAGAAAAGGGAGTGCATACGACACTGGATACCAGTGGAAATCCTTTTTCTTCGGAACCGGAATTTCAGAAGAAGTTTGACCGGTTATTGGAAGTAACGGATCTGGTCATGCTTGATATCAAGGAGATAAATGAGGATAAGCATAAGAAACTGACAGGACATACGAATCAGAACATTCTTGCTATGGGGGATTATATAGCGGAACATGGTGTGGAAATGTGGATTCGTCATGTATTGGTACCAGAGCTGACCGATGAGGAAGAGGGATTGAAAGAACTTCGGAAAAAGATTGACAGCTGGAATACGGTGAGCCGTGTGGAGGTTTTGCCTTATCATACACTGGGACTCATGAAATGGGAAAACATGGGGCTTTCCTATCCGCTGGAGGGAGTGAGAGTGCCAACGGAGGATGAGGTGGCAAAGGCAGCGAAGATTTTATGTGGATGAATGTTCCGGGCCTGTATCAATAATATAATAAAAATAAAATATATATCCCCTTGTTACATTGGCAGAATAATGCTAGAATGATATGGTAATGGAATTTACCGGCATGCATTGTTGATGTAGGAAGGGGATTTTTGATGAAAAAAGGGTATTTCACTTTGACAGCAGTGGTTCTTAGTGCAGGACTGTTTATCGGCTGTACCCGAAATGAAGCAGGAGATACATCAAAAAGGACAGAACTACAGTCGATTACGACAGAGGCGGAGATTTTTGATGATGAAGGCGATTATGATGAAGATTGTTTTGTAAACAGCCATTTTATTTATGAGGTAGACTATGGTGACGAATCGGAGGAGGAAGACGAGTGCTTTCTTCTGCAGAAAAAGTCGGATGGAACTGTTGTAAATAAAATTCATTTTGACAAGCTTTCCCTATTATCCTCAAAAGGAGAATATGTGGAGATTCTTGGAGTGACAGACAATGAGATTATCTGTATAGATGAAGAGGATGAAAAGTATGAGAAGGGGGCATTATACTGTATTCCGCTCTCCTATAAAGAGGGGAAGGAAGAAGTGTTATGGGATAAGAAAGAAAAAGTTTATACAGGCAATTCGGATGAAATAACGTGTCTTAACTTTTTTTCATGTGTTGGAGATTATATTTTGTGTGACGATGGAGAGGGGCATTGTATTAAGTACAACCGTAAAACTCATGAACCGGTGACGATCGAAACGGACCAAAAGGAAGCATATGGTTATTTTTATGATTATAAGGGAGAAAGTTACGGTACGGGAGAGTACCTATTATGCACACGTTATACCGGAGACAGGGAGCAGGGGATTTATGTCCACAGAGCCGGGACCAGAACAGCAGAACGGATGACGGAGAATAATGCGGAAGGGACACTGATCGTATCCGGAAATGGGAAATTTTATTTTACCTGCCTGATGGATGAAGAGAAACAAAGTCTGTATGATTTATGGGTATTTGACTGTGAAAAGAATGAAGTCAGAAAGCTTTTATCGAGAGAGCAGATAGAAAAAGTTCTTCCTGAGCAGCCGCCGGCAGTGTGCGATTTGATTCAAGAGATAAAACTGGCAGAGGGGAAAATATATATGGAAGTCCGCTATGCCGGAAATGTCCATGTGATTTCTTATAACGAGGATACGAAAGAACTAAGATTGGAACAGGATATCAGGGAGCTGGTTCATCACCGGGAATACAAATTGGAACGGGCAGTTCAGGACGGAAACAGCAAATATACGTGCTGCAATGACCGCAATCTCTATATCAGTAATCAGTTCGGGAACATAGAAGAAAGGAAAACGGATGGAACTTACATAAGAACCATACATCTGCGTGGCGGAACTTTCTGTTATGCCAATGAGGATGAGCTGATTTTACAATATTATGATAAAGACGGAACCGGGATACTGTATTCCGTTCCCTTTGTGCAGATAGATGGTATGGATTATCCGGATGTGAACAGGAAAAGAAAAATCACCAGAGTCGGGGAGTACAAAGATGAGCTCATTTGGGACGGCAATCTGTATGCCGATTCGGAGTATCTTGTCTATATAACGAATGACCATGAGTTTAAAGTGTTTGACCGCCAAAAACAGTCCTTTGTTAAACTTGAAAACGATCCACAGGCGAATCATACTTTTGGAGGGAACTCGATTATGGACAACCGGATAGGGGATTGTTTTGTATTTAATACAAAACCGTTTGGGGAAAAGGAGAATCAATATGGTTTTTCTTATTACAGGTTAGGAGACAAAAAGGTTACAAGAATTGATTCCAAATGTTTCACAGCGGCATCGTATGTCTGTGACAAAAGCAGAAACCGGATAATATATGAGAGATTACCGGAAAAAGAAACGGAAAATCAGGAATATGAATGGTGGAGCTATGATATAAAAAGCGGAGAGAAAAAATACCTTTTTTCGGAAAGTGAACTTAATAAGACAGCGGAAGAGAATGGAATTTCCGTGAAAATGGGTTTTGGTGATTTCTGCTTCCTATACGAAGACCATCTGTATCAGGCAGGAGAAGATGGCTGTTTGAGCTGGAATCTGAATGGAAAAGAGAAACTTCAGTTTGAAAAAGAAATAACGGAAACCGTTCGGGAGAAAGAGAATCAATATGTTACGGATTATATTGGATTTGTAGAAGGGAAACTGCTATATCAAAATACAGGCACCGATGGGGAAAGGGAACAAGAACAAGCTTATTGTTATGACTTTGAAACAAGAGAGGAAAAGAAACTGACGGTCAAAGAACCGGAATATTTGTACCAATTTTTAACAGACAACTATTTTGTTGAATAAAATTTACGGAGTAAACAGCTTCGGGATGGAGGATTAGGATGAGTGATTACAAAATCAATACAAAATGTGTACAGGGTGGATATACGCCGGGAAATGGAGAACCCCGTCAGGTCCCGATTATTCAGTCTACTACTTTTAAGTATGATACCAGTGAGGATATGGGGAGACTTTTTGATTTGGAGGCAGAGGGATATTTTTATACCCGTTTGCAGAATCCGACCAATGACTTTGTGGCTGCTAAGATTGCAGAGTTAGAAGGCGGAACGGCGGCAATGCTGACATCTTCGGGACAGGCAGCGAATTTTTTTGCCCTGTTTAACATTTGCCAGAACGGGAGCCATATTGTTTCATCTTCCTCCATTTATGGTGGTACTTTTAATCTGATTGAGGTAACAATGAAAAAAATGGGCATAGATGTGACCTTTGTATCTCCCGATTGTTCCGAGGAGGAGTTACATGCTGCCTTTCAGGAAAATACCCGCGCGGTATTTGGTGAAACAATTGCGAATCCGGCACTTACGGTCTTGGATATTGAGAAATTTGCCAAAGTGGCTCATGCCCATGGTGTGCCGCTGATTGTGGATAATACATTTCCGACGCCTGTGAACTGCCGTCCGATTGAGTGGGGGGCAGATATTGTCACGCATTCTACTACTAAGTATATGGATGGACATGGAGCAGCAGTTGGCGGAGTGATTGTAGACTCCGGCAATTTTGACTGGCTGGCTCATGCCGATAAATTTCCGGGACTTTGTACACCGGATGACTCTTATCATGGTATTACTTATGCAGAGAAATTCGGACAGGCGGGTGCTTTTATTACAAAATGTACAGCACAGCTCATGCGTGATCTGGGATGTATCCAGTCACCTCAAAATGCCTTTCTGTTAAATCTCGGATTGGAGTCTCTCCACGTGAGGATGCCCCGTCATGTAGAAAATGGTCTTGCGGTAGCAGAGTTTCTGGAAAACCATCCAAAGGTAACAAAAGTAAGCTATTCGGGACTAAAAAGTGACAAGTATTATGACTTGGCGAAGAAATATATGCCAGATGGTGGCTGCGGTGTTGTGTCTTTTGAACTGGCAGGAGGACGGCCGGCAGCAGAAGCATTTATGAAACAATTAAAATTGGCAGCAATTGAGACACACGTTGCAGATGCCAGAACCTGTTGCCTGAATCCGGCAACCTCGACGCATCGCCAGATGAATGATGAGCAGCTTATGGCAGCGGGAATTCCGGCAGGATTGGTACGTATGTCCTGTGGGCTGGAAGACAAAGAGGATTTGATCGCCGATTTAGCTCAGGCATTGGATGCCATCAAATAATTTATTCATTTATTGGAATAATTTATAGATAGAAAGCAGAAAGAAGGGAGGAACCGTATGTTCCGCAAAACAAAAATTATATGTACTCTCGGACCTGCTACCGACAGGGATGGAATTCTGGAGCAGTTAATTGAAACGGGAATGGATGTGGCAAGATTTAATTTTTCTCATGGCGAACAGGAAGACCATCGGAAACGGTATTACGAATTGAAAAAGCTCCGCAATAAGTTAAAAAGACCGGTGGCAGCATTGCTCGATACAAGGGGGCCGGAAATCCGGGTAAAGGATTTTGAAGCCGGAAAGGTCGTGCTTGAGGCGGGTGAATCCTTTACGTTAACGACAAGAGAGATAACGGGAAATGAAAAAGAGGTTTCTGTTACTTATGCAGGTCTGGTAAGGGATGTGACAGCCGGTGACCGGATATTGCTGGATGATGGGCTGCTGGAGCTGCAGGTAAGCGAGGTGACCGATACCGATATTCACTGCGAAGTAATTATTGGCGGTGTTCTGTCCAATCATAAAGGGGTGAATGTGCCGGGAATTTTTCTCAGCTTACCTTATATCAGTGAGAAAGACCGGGAGGATCTGCTGTTCGGCTCGGAACTGGGGTTTGATTTTGTGGCGGCATCCTTTGTACGCACGGCAAAAGATGTGCAGGAAATCCGGGAACTGTTGAATTCTCATGGTGGCGAGGCAGTACAGATTATTTCTAAAATTGAAAATAAACAGGGCGTTGACAATATAGATGAAATTTTGGCGGTGTCTGACGGTATTATGATTGCCAGAGGCGATATGGGAGTGGAGATTCCGTTAGAGGATGTTCCGGCAATTCAAAAGAAATTAATTCAGAAATGCTATGCTTCCGGTAAGGTGGCAATTACGGCAACCCAGATGTTAGAATCCATGGTGCAGCATCCGCGTCCAACGAGGGCAGAAGCTACGGATGTGGCAAATGCCATTTACGATGGTACCAGTGCGATTATGTTATCGGGTGAAACGGCAGCGGGCAAATATCCGGTAGAGAGTCTTGCTACTATGATTCGGATTGCCCTCCACACGGAACAGGATATTGATTACGTGCAGCGGTTCTGTCAGCATGAGTCTTGTGAGAAGAGCTGTAATATAACCGATGCGATTTCCCATGCCACCTGTTCTACCGCACATGACTTAAATGCAGCGGCTATTATTACCGTGACAAAATCGGGAAGTACGGCACATATGATTTCCAAATACCGTCCGGCCTGTCCTATTATTGGCTGTTCTACGAACGTGAAAGTATGCCGCCAGCTGAATCTTCGCTGGGGGGTCGTTCCGGTGCAGACAAAAGAGGAAGAGGACACTTTTGAATTATTTGAACATTCGTTGGAAGAGGCGGTACAGCAGGGGTTATTGAAGAAAGGTGACATTGCCGTGATTACAGCAGGAATTCCGCTCGGTATGTCAGGCACTACGAATTTGATTAACGTACATGTAGTAGGAGAGCCATATTGATTGAGGGAACGCAATGGTAAAAAACAATATAATTACTTATGTGGAAAATGAATTCAGGACATTTGCGGACTTACCTCTGACGGAGGTAGACAGTCTGGTACTTTCCCAGTTTTCCTATCTTCAATTTGACGGAATCGTAGGAGGCTTTGAAGTAGAGTATCGATCTGTGACCGTTAAGGACCTGTTCCGGGCCGAATATTTCAGGGATTTGTTCCCCAATAATAATTCCAAAGAAGATAACCGTGATCTGTTTTATGCTATGGCAGCAAGTCCGAGATTTCGTGATCTGAAGTTGAAATATTACGTAAATGAAACGGACGAGGAAATGGAAAAACAGTTTTCGGCTGTTACCATTGTGTTGGATGAAGAGAGTGTCTTTCTGGCATTTCGGGGGACAGACAGCACCTTAGTGGGGTGGAAAGAGGACTTTAATATGGCATATATCAGTCCGGTCCCGGCACAGATTTCTGCCAGAGGATACGTCGAACGGGTGGCGGCGGAATGGAGCGGCGATTTATTTCTCGGTGGACATTCCAAAGGGGGAAACCTTGCCGTATATTCTGCCATGACAGTGAGGGAAACGATTCAGAACCGCATTTTAGCTGTTTATTCCCATGATGGCCCCGGATTTAACGAAGCGGTCATTGCTGCCAGCCATTATGAAAACATAGTAGACCGGGTACATAAATCTCTGCCACAGTCTTCCATTGTGGGAATGTTATTGGAACAGCAGGAAGAATATAAGGTAGTCGAAAGCCGTACGATTGGGATTCTTCAGCACAATCCCTTTTCATGGATTGTGGAGAATGGCTCCTTTCATGAATTGGAGCATTTGACAAAGGGTGCGCAAAAAATTGACGGAGCTCTTGAAAAATGGCTGTCCGGAATGTCCAAAGAAGAGAGGGGCGAGTTCGTTGAAACTTTGTTTTCTATTCTGAGTGCCGGAGAGGCGACAACTCTTTCGGAGCTTAATGAGAACTGGCGTTCCGAGATGTTCTCAATGCTGCGGGCAATGATGGAACTGCGTTCGGATAAGAAAAATTCAAAAAAATAGTTGACATATATTTACGATTATGGTAAATTGTAGGAACAGCATGCATACTGAATATAAAAAGAAAGGCGGTGAGCGATATGATGAAACATACATTGATTCGAACAACAACATTAGGATTGAAACATGATAATTATTCAATGAACAGAAATGATATTGCTCCCGTATATATTCCGATAGCTGGATTGCGCTGGCTTTTTGGTAGTCTTACGAATTAGAATCAGTAAATCGGATTATGTAGATAAGAATGAATCGATTCATTTCTGTCAGAGAATGAATCGGTTCATTTTTTTTATTGTATAGGAAAGTCCGGCATTTGCGGAGCGAAGTTTGCTACAGGCAAACTTTGAGAGCGTCGGGTTTTCACGACGCTTTTTTGTTGTAAAAATATAGGAGGTACATATAAATGTTACAGATTTTGAAAAAAACCTATCCTTATTACGGTAAAATTTACGGTGTATTGATTTTGTGTACGCTGTTGGGACAGGTGCAGGGATTGCTGATGCTCATTGAGCCACAGATCATATCACTTATTGTGGACAGCGTGATCAATCCGGCACTGGGGAAAGCACCGGAGGCAAACAGCAGCATTTTTTCCTTTGTCATATCGGGATGTGAGCAGTCGGATTGGTGGGGGATGTTATGGCGGTTGATTTTATTTTTAGCAGGTACCATGTTATTGTATTTTTTCACTTTTTATCTGAGATGGAATCTGGCACACTACTTCTCGATTCGATGTGATAATAAATTGAGAGGGGCAGTCATGAAAAAAATTCATTCGTTTGGACCTTCTCTTATGAAAGAGTACAGCAACGGGGATCTGATTACGATTGTAAACTCGGATTCTCAAAGAATACGGGATTTTCATGTGGCAACGATACCATTTATGGTCGACAGTATTATTTACATTGCAATTGCATTGTATTTCTTATCCCGAATCAGTCTGCTTCTTATGCTGATTCCATTTATTACGGTGGGAATATTTGTTGTTATAACGAAAGGTATGATGAAATTGTTCGATACCTTGTATGACGGAATCTGGCAGAAGAACTCAGAGCTGAATACAGAAACGCAGGAAAGTATTTATGGAATCCGCACGATTAAATCATACGGACGCGAAGATATAAGAAAAAAACGCTTTTATAAGAGGAGCGAGGATGTAAGAGATTATTCTTCTATGTTCGGAATTAAGCGTGCCCGTTACATGCTTGCCTTTGACGGGGCAGACCAGATCGTCATGCTTCTCAGTATGATCGTCAGTATTTATCTGGCAAGTAAGTTTGAGATGACCAGCGGGGAATATTCGTCTTTCCTGATTTATTTACTGGGTATTATCGGTTCTTTTGTGGATTTGATTTTCTTCGCTACTGACATTCAGGGGGAAAAGGTAAGTGTGAGGAGAATGTTTGGATTTTTGGAAAAAGAAAATCCGGTATTGGATTCCTACGGAACAAAAAAAGTCGGTGGGAAACCACATATCCGCCTAGAGCATGTGACCGTTTATGAGAATGACAAGAGAGAAAAGAAATTAGTAGATGATGTGAGCCTTGATATTCCTTATGGAAAGAAGGTGGGAATTATGGGACGGACCGGCAGCGGTAAGTCGGTGCTCTTAAAAGTAATGCAGGCATTCCGGGAATATGAGGAAGGAGAGATTCAGATTAATGATGTTCCGTTTCATGAGTATGACCGGGGAGAGATAACGAGAATTTATGGATATGCCATGCAGGATGTATTTTTGTTCTCCCATTCCATTGCGGCAAACATTGCCTATTACCGGCCGGACGCCTCTGAGGAGGAAATTGAGAAGTTTGCTGAAATTGCCTGTGTGGATGAATTTGCCCAATATTTCCCGGACCACTATGAAACAATAATCGGGGAGAAGGGCTTTGGGCTTTCCGGTGGACAGAAGCAGCGTGTTGCCATTGCAAGGGCACTCTTAAAGGATGCTCCGGTAACGGTGCTGGATGACTGTACCAGTGCTCTGGATATGGATACGGAAAGTAAAATTTTCGTGAATCTGGAACGGCATTTCAAGGAAAAGACATTAATTATGGCAACGCATCGTGCCAAGGCATTAAAAGATTTTGATGAGATTCTTTTTATGGATGACGGAAAAATTATTGAGAGAGGAACCTTTGATGAATTGATGGAGCAGAACGGTGCCTATGCCAACATTTATCATCAGCAGATGGATCGGGAGGTGTATGTCAGTGAATAAGAAAAATCTTTATTTTGAAGATGAGATAACGGAGGAGAAGTTTAACTGGTTTATGTTAAAACGTCTGGTTCATTATGCCGGAGAGTTAAAATCCACGTATATAAAATTAATTGTTCTATCTGTTGCGACCAGTTTATTAGCGTTAATTCCGGCAGCCATTAATATGAAGATCATTAATGAGATATTGCCGCAAAATGGTACTGTGCCGGATAATATAATAGCAGATTCGGCGATTCTGTTAAGTTTTTGGTTCACGCTGAGTATTGGTGGAGTTGTCTCCAATTATATTACGTCAAAGGTTTCGACAAAGCTGGGAAATCAGATTATCTGTAACTTACGAAAAGATCTATTTGACCACTTGATGGAACTTAGTTTTGAGTATTATGACAACCGTCCGACAGGAAAAATTCTTGTCAGGGTGACGAATTATACCGATGAGATTGCCAATTTTTTTATCAATGATATGACGAGAGTTCTTGGTAATGTATTTCTCATGGTGCTTGCTTTTGTCAGTATTGCCTTTATTGAAATCCGTATGGCAGCAGTAACATTTGCTGTCAGCATCCCGATTTTTTTCCTGATGTGGATTCTTGCCAGAGCACTTCACCGGAAGGTGCGTGTGGAACGGAATAAGCAGAGCAACCGTACTGCCTTTGTGGCAGAGGATATTAACGGTTTAGAGGTTATTAAGGCTTTTAACCGGGAAGCGTTAAATGATGAGATTTTTACAGAGCTTTCGGATAAATATCTGAATGCTTATATGGGCTCTACCCGGTATCGGGAAATGTTTTTCCCGCTCTCCCATTTCATTATTCAAATGCTCTGCAATATTGTGTTATATGTGACAGCACTGTTCATAACAACCAATCATATTGGTACACCGCTTACGCTGGGTGCTCTGATTACGATTACGACCTATATGCAGCGGTTTTCCAATGCGGTATTTGTTATATGCCAGAGACTGCAGTCTATTTCCAATGTAACTTCCAATATCGAACGGATTTTTGAAGTCATGGATACACCGCCTAAGATCGTGAACAAGAATGGAGCAAAGGATGTAAAATCCGTTACAGGCAGGGTGGACCTGGAAGAAGTAGATTTTTCCTATGTACCCGGTGTGCCGATACTGGAACAGGTAGATCTGCATGTAGAGCCGGGGCAGATGATTGCACTGGTTGGGCCGACAGGAGCGGGAAAAACGACGATTGTCAGTTTGCTGAGCCGGTTCTATGACATTGATTCGGGAAGCATAAAAATTGATGGAACGGATATCCGTGACATGACCTTAGAATCTCTGCGAAAGCATGTTGGCGTTATGATGCAGGATACCTTTTTGTTCCGGGGAACGATTATGGACAATATCCGTTTTTCCAAACCGGATGCTGCGGATGAAGAGTGTATAGAGGCAGCGAAAAAGGCATTTGCCCATGATTTTATTATGAAAAAGGAAGCGGGCTATGAAACGATGCTTTCCAATAACGGCAGTGAATTGTCCGGTGGTGAAAAGCAGTTAGTTTCTTTTGCCAGATTGCTACTTGCCGAACCACAGATTATTATTTTGGATGAGGCAACCAGTAATATTGATACACAGACTGAGCAGGCGATTCAAAAGATGTTTGCAACTGTGTTAAAGGGAAAGACCAGTTTTATCATTGCTCACCGCCTTTCCACAATCCGCAATGCAGACCGTATTTTATACATTGACAAAAAAGGAATTCTGGAAGATGGCTCCCACAGTGAATTGCTGCAAAAGGGCGGATATTATGCGAAATTGGTCAGACATTCGGAAAGTGCATAATTTGAACTTTACTTTTGAATAACAATCATCTAAAATAGAATCAGTTAGTATCTACTAACTGATTCTATTTATTAGTAACGGGAGGTTTTAGGAGATGAATGTAGGAACAGGAATCGTTCTATTATGTTTGGCAGTGATTATTATCTTTGCGATTTGGAATTCCAGAAAGCACATGAAGGGAGAAGGGGGCTGCTGTGGAGGCGGAGGAACGGTGAAAGAATATAAGGAGTTAGATGCTCCGGTAAGGGGAGAAAAGATTGTCCATATTGAAGGAATGCATTGTGATAACTGCAAAAATCGTGTGGAGCATGCCATAAACCGTATAGATGGAGCAGTGGGAAAAGTGAATTTGAGAAAGAAAATTGCCTGTGTCCGTTACAGCAGGGAAATTTCAGAGGAAGAAATAATCCGTGCGATTGAGGTGCTTGATTTTAAGGTTACCAAAATTGAATCCCGTTAAATTTATAGTAATTGACTGAAATATGTGTTAAACTTATAGGAAAAACGACAGAAAGGGGCATTTTTGATGCATAATACATCAGAAAATAAGCCGGGAAATAAAGAGAAGAAACAGATATGTGCGGGAATTCTGGCCCATGTGGACGCGGGCAAGACAACTTTGTCAGAGGGGTTATTATTTACGGCGGGACAGATTCGTAAAGTGGGCAGAGTGGATCATGGGGATGCTTTTTTAGATACGTTTGAATTGGAAAAGGAACGGGGGATTACGATATTTTCCAAGCAGGCAGTGCTGTCTTGGGAGGATACCTGTGTGACGCTTCTAGACACACCGGGACATGTGGATTTTTCGGCAGAAATGGAACGTACATTGCAGGTGCTGGATTATGCCATTCTTGTCATCAGCGGGGCGGATGGAGTTCAGGGGCATACTCAGACTTTGTGGAAACTATTGCAGGAGTATGAGATTCCGACATTTCTTTTTCTGAATAAAATGGATCAGCCGGGGACGGAGAAGGACGCTCTGCTGGCAGAACTGAGAGAGCGGCTTGACAGCAATATAATTGATTTCACGGAGCCAGACAGTGAGAATTTTCAGGAGAGTATTGCCCTGCTGGATGAAACTTTACTGGAGGAGTTTTTAAAAAATGGCAGGATCGAGAAGGCGGCTGTATCCGAACGGATCAGGGCGAGAATGCTATTTCCGTGCTTTTTTGGTTCTGCGTTAAAAATGCAGGGAGTTGAGGAATTTATTCAGGGGTTTTTTGATTATATAGAAGTTCCGGCATATGGGGATGAATTTGGAGCAAAGGTGTTCAAAATTGCGAGAGATGAACAGGGAAACCGTCTCACCTATGTCAAGATAACAGGTGGTGTCCTTACGGCACGGATGGAGCTGACGGGAGGGGATGGTGAGTGGCAGGAGAAGATAAATCAGATTCGCATTTATTCCGGCAGAAAATACGAAACGGTTCAGGAAGCAAAGGCCGGAATGATCTGTGCAATTACCGGTCTGACAAGAACTTATCCCGGTGAGGGGCTGGGAAAGGAAGCAAAATCCAGACCACCGATATTGGAACCGGTGCTTACTTATCAGATTCAACTGCCGGAGGGCACAGATGCCGCCAGTATGCTGCCAAAACTCCGTATGCTGGAAGAGGAAGAGCCGGAGCTGCATCTTGTATGGAGAGAGGAAGTTCAGGAAATTCAGGCACAGGTCATGGGAGAAGTTCAGATTGAAATATTAAAACATCTGATTGAGGAGCGGTTTGGCGTCAGGGTATCTTTTGATGCCGGAAATATTGTATATAAAGAAACGATAAAAAATGCAGTAGAGGGCGTGGGACATTTTGAACCGTTAAGACACTATGCGGAAGTTCATTTATGGCTGGAACCGGGAGAGCCGGGGAGCGGGTTCCAGGCTGCCGTGGATTGCAGTGAAGATATGCTGGATAAGAACTGGCAGCGCTTGATTGTTACACACCTTTTGGAACGGGAGCACCGGGGGGTTCTTACGGGAGCGGCATTGACCGATATAAAAGTGACGCTCATAGCGGGGCGGGCTCATTTAAAGCATACCGAGGGAGGAGATTTCCGGCAGGCGACCTACCGGGCGGTACGTCAGGGCCTGATGCAGGCAGAATCGGAACTGTTAGAGCCTTATTATCAATTTTGTTTGGAAATCCCGGAAAGTTCTGTAGGACGTGCTATGACTGATATGAATCGAATGGGAGCGGAATTTTCTATGGAACAGAGGGGGAATGGTGTATCGGTCCTGACCGGACAGGCTCCGGTTGTGACGATGCGGGATTATGCCGCAGAAGTTACAGCGTATACAAAGGGCGAGGGGAGGCTTTTGTGCAGTCCGGCGGGATACCGTCCCTGTCATGAGGCGGAGGCTGTTATTCAAAAAACAGAATATCGCCCGGAGCAGGACACAGAGAATCCTTGCGGTTCCGTATTTTGTGCCCATGGTGCGGGATTTTATGTGCCATGGAATGAAGTGAGAAATTATATGCATATTCAGACAGATTTTGGAAAAAAATATGAGGAAGAAGAGAGTACAAAAAGAACAAAAGAGCAGAGCGTGACCGGACGTGAGGAATGGATCGATGTGGAAGAAATTGATGCTATTTTGGAGCGTACTTCCCATGCCAATCGAAAGAAAGAACCGATTTCCCACAAAGGTATATCGGCTAAAAAAGTCCGCTCGGTACAAGCAGAACCGGTGGGATTTTCCAAACCGGCAAAGAAGCCGGAAAACCGGGAACTCTATCTGCTGGTGGATGGATATAATATTATTTTTGCATGGGACGAATTGAACGAATTGTCAAAAATTAGTATTGACGGGGCAAGAGGACGGCTTATGGATATTTTGTGCAATTATCAGGGGTATAAAAATTGTCATCTTATCCTTGTATTTGACGCTTACCGGATTCAGAACCACCGGACAGAAGTGTTACAGTACCATAATATAGCGGTCGTGTATACAAAGGAAGCGGAGACGGCAGACCAGTATATTGAGAAATTTGCCCATGAAAATGCGAAAAAACATCATGTTACGGTGGCGACATCCGACGGAATGGAGCAGATAATTATACGGGGAGAAGGCTGCCGTCTCATGTCGGCAAGAGAGCTTCTCGCTGATGTGAAAAAGGTGGAAGAAGAACTGAGAGAAAAATGTATACAAACGAACGAGGAAGGATTATAATGAAAAGGAATATATCGAATGGAGGTATCATAATATGGCAGTGATCGAGATAACAAGAGATAATTATGAAGCAGAGGTTCTGCAGTCAGACAAGCCGGTATTAATTGATTTCTGGGCAGCATGGTGCGGTCCGTGCCAGATGCTCTCACCGGTCGTGGATGAAATTGCCGATGAGCGGGAAGATATTAAGGTATGCAAAGTAAATGTGGACCAGAACGAGTACCTTGCCATGGAATTCCGGGTGATGTCGATACCGATGTTAGTTGTAATGAAAGATGGTGTGGAGACGAATCGTTCAATTGGTGTTATTACAAAGGATGAGATCTTAGGATTATTGTAATAGGTAATCTTTTTAAACCGTATTTTATGCAGAATGGAGGTCGTCATGTATGATATTATAATAATCGGTGCCGGAACAGCAGGCTTATCGGCTGCGATTTATGGTGTCCGTGCCGGGAAGAAGGTATTAATATTAGAACAGAAAAATTATGGAGGACAGATTGTGAATTCTCCTGAGGTGGAGAATTATCCGGGAATCCGAAAAATTTCCGGCTTTGAGTTTGCAAAAAATCTCTATGAGCAGGCAACGGAACTGGGAGCAGAATACCGGCAGGAGCGGGTTGTCCATGTGAAAGACGGAAAAGAGAAGAAGCAAGTTATTACGGAGTCTGTTTCCGGTGAGGAAAAGAACTATGAAACGAAGACTGTAATTTTGGCAACGGGAGTTAAGCGGCGTATGCTCGGTGTAGAGAGGGAAGAGGCATTTATCGGTGCCGGAATCTCTTATTGTGCCACTTGTGACGGTATGTTTTTCCGGGGCAGGGAGGTAGCAGTTGTAGGAGGCGGAAATACGGCTTTGGAAGATGCCGTATTTTTATGCGGATATTGTAAAAAGGTCTATGTGATTCACCGTCGGGATGAGTTCCGCGGGGAGGATAAACTGGTACAGAAACTGAAAGAAAAAGAGAATGTCGTATTTATATTAAATACGGTTGTGACAGAGCTTTTCGGTGATAAGATGCTGGAAGGGATTCGTCTGAAAGATGTGAAAACCGGAAAGGAGCAGGAATTAACAGTAAGCGGTGTTTTTGTGGCAATCGGCCAGATACCGGATAATGATGCCTTTGTTGATTTGGTGGAGATGGACGAAAGAGGGTATATTCAGGCAGCAGAGGACTGTGAAACGAAAGTGCCGGGAATTTATACGGCGGGAGACTGCCGGACAAAAGCAGTGCGCCAGTTGGCGACAGCGGCATCGGACGGTGCCGTGGCAGCACTGGCAGCGTGTGAATATATCGGATAAAATGCAAGTGGGAGGATAAGTAATGTCAGAACGAATAAAGCGTTTAATAATTATGGTAGCAGGAGCCGTATTCCTTAGCCTGATTTGTTTTTTTCTGGGAGATTTTTCCATGAATAAAAATATTGAGGAAATGAGAAAGTATTACAATTCGATCGAAGGAGTCTGGTCTGCGGCGGATACGGAATACAAGTTAGAGATAAGGCGTGTCACAAGTGCCCATGTGGTATTTTCTATATGGGATAAAGCAAATGAGGTGAAAACGGATTTTTTTTCTGCTACGGTAGAGGATGAGGAGAATCGTTACCGTTTTTCAGCGGGGTCGATGACAGACTATTTTGGTGATGACGGCTATTATAAAAAGGACGGCATAATTTCACTGCAGGAAGGTGTTATTCAGCTTCAGCTGACAACAACCGGTGGAAAGACGGTATCTACAGTTAAATTGACAAAAAAGGAGCCGCTTCCTAAAAAGAATAAAATATCTTTGGATTCTTATCTCAATCAAGCGGCGAAGGTGCCGGATTCCTGTATTTCCTTTCAAGATTCAGAAGGCAGAAACTGGTTTATTCATGCAGAAATGACGAAAGATAAGTATGAATATAGTTTTGACGGTATTAACCGGTACAGCTTTGAGACAGATTGTGAGAGCCGATGGGGAGAGAATCATGAATCCACCCAAATAAATCCCCAATATAAGCAAGTTGTTTATCGTAAAGAGAATCAGGTATTCACGGTTCTGTTCGACCAATATGGGCTGGTATCGCAGATTGAATGTATGAGTGAGACGGAAAATAATAAACGTGAAGGGGATTTTTTGATGTATGGGGATACGGTGATGAAGTATCTGGGATCCTATCAGAAGGACACAAAAATTTCGCTGCCGGAACATACGAAAAAATTGGCTTCAGGAGCATTTTCGGTAAGCAATGATGTGAATCAGAATAAAGGGATGGGAGAATTAACGATTGATATTCCTCCCAATGTCGAGATTGAGAAAGGTGCTTTTGCAAATTGTAAAAGATTACATATTCGATTACTCAATGGACGAAAGGTAATTGAAGAGGGGACCTTTGCCCATTTGCTGTCAGATGAAGCAACAGAGGCGACCTCCAACTGGGTTCGGATTTCCCTGCCTACGTCGATTCAGCGGTTGGAAAGAGATGCGTTCAACCAAATGGATGCGGCACAGAGCTGGCCGGATTATGTAAAGGGAATCACGCAGCATAAAAAATCCCCTGTTGTTGTGGAAAATGCCGGTTATGTAAAAGAAATGGAAGAGAATGCACTGTGTGGAGCTGTTGTTGAGGGAGCGGACCTTTATCGAGGTAATATGATGACCACATTTCCTAAGCATATACTTATTTATATGAAAACACAAAGCAGCAGGTTCTGCATACCTAAGAAAGTGAAAAAGTTAAAAAAGGGTGATTTCGTCTTTCTTCATAACTCGGATATCGGTTTTGTGGAACAGGGAGACAGCAATATAGGCAGTGACTGGTATGATGATGACTGGTTTGAAAGTACAATAAAATTATCGGATGAACTGGAGGAAATTGAGGAGGATTCCATTTTACCGAACGGGGAAATGCCGATACTGATTGCCGGTGAGAACTCGGATTTTTTTGTAAATAATAAAGATGACTGGTTGTTTTCAAAGGATATGACGGAATTATATGCAACCGCTTTCAGTGATCGTATTAAGATTCCGGACAGTGTAAAAAATATTCATGGATATGCATTATATGGAATTGATGGCGATTATGCCATAGATGGAGAAAATATTGTAATCCCTGCCGGTGTGCAGAAAATGAGCCGGAATGCATTTTATAAAGTCAGCAGTGATATTTATTTTGAGGGCGCCGTGCCGGAATTTTATGGGGATTTTTCGGAAGATACTCTGGCAGAAATGGAACAGATGTCAAAAAGTATATATGTGAAAAGAGGCATGAAAAGGGATTTTATCCATGCTCTTTTGAAAGGACAGAAGGTGACAGAAGAGAGAAGAAAAGAAGTTGAGTCAAAGATAAAAGGTTATTAAATTCCGTTCATGGGATTCAATAGCAAGGTTTTGACAAAATTACCATTTATAGTTACATGATGTCAGGGTCAAAAGGTCAGCATTGCACGTGCTTGCACGAAAGCAATGTTTGACCTTATTGACCCGCCAAACATGAGAA
>CANRLR010000003.1 GCA_947631505.1 uncultured Lachnospiraceae bacterium
ACGGAAACGCGCGGATTTCGAATGTTTGCAGGATTGCGGGAATTGCGAAGCAATGGAGCAATCCGTGGACATCAGTTGATATTATATAGAAAAATAAGGCATAATAGGAGGAAAAAAAGTGAAAAGTTCTGTAAAGGTACTATTGATTTTAGCTGCGGCAGTAATGCTGGGAAATCTGTCATCCACCGGGGCAGATGCAAAAGCGAAAGTAAAAGTAAAAAAGGTCACGGTAAAGAGTAATTATGGAAAAATGGTACATGTTGCCGTCGGCAAGAAAGTAAAGCTGACAACGACGGTCAAGGTATCGCCGAACAAATCGGCGAACAAAAAGGTAACCTACAAATCGTCCAATAAAAAAATTGCTACCGTTTCTTCCGGTGGCTATGTCAAAGGGAAAAAGACAGGAAGCTGTAAGATTACCGTTACATCTAAGAAAAATAAAAAGAAGAAAAAAACAATAAAAGTCAAGGTAGTTAAGAAAGTAACATCCATTGCCCTGTCGGAAAGTTCACTGGCGATTCCGATCGGAAATTCGGAAAAATTGAAAAAGACGGTTCTTCCGTCAGCAGGAAGCTATAAGGCCGTGAAATGGACGACTTCCAATAAGAAAGTAGCTACGGTATCAAGTGCAGGTGTCGTGAAGGGAGTTGCTGCCGGAACGGCAACGATTAAGGCGACATCGGTGGAAGGAAGCAGCAAGAGTGCCAGCTGTAAGGTGAAAGTGCTGTCTGCGGATGCTGTCAGCATTGCAGAAGCCTCGGTATTGAGTGAAGATACGGTGCGCGTGACATTGGACCGTGCAAAGACGTTGAATCCGAGCCAGATTGTTGTTCAGGGGAAAAGATATTCCTATGGAAAGTACAATACAAAATACACGATTCGCAAATTGCGCAATTATGATAATAAAACCTATGATATAACATTAAATACAGATTATTATAGTATTTCTAAAGATTCTTATGTAAAAATAACCATCAGTACGCTTCCGGGAAATGGCACAAAAACAATGGAAACACAGGCTGTCTTTGTTAAGAATGCAGCGCCTGTAAATCAGAAATGGATTGCACTTGTCGGTGACAGCTGTCAGAAGACAGTTGATTTAAGTGAGTATTGCATTGGTAATATTTCCTATAGACTGACCGGAAGTGTGCCGGGAATTGCGTGCAGGCAGAAGAACAATATGCTTGTGTTCTCCGGTATTTACCAGTCTGTTGTTCCGGGGGCAACAATTACTGTAGAGGCTGCGGATGAGACAGGGAATGTTGTGAAGCAGCAAATTGAAATTGCCGTGGGAAATGAAACGAATCTTGTGGGAACGGCTCCCGATCTTACCATACTTACCGGGGAACGTCTTGTACAGAAATCTTTTGCCAGTGCATTAGGCGGCAGTGGAAATTATAGTTTTTCTGCAGAAGGGATGCCGAGCGGACTGAAAGTATATGAAGACGGTACCATAACCGGAACAACGATTTCTGCCGGTACCAGTAAGGTAACGGTTACGGCTGTTGACCGTGAAAATGCACAAAATAAGGCTGTATTTACGGCAACAATCCGAGTGGCTGACCAAAAGAAGGTGACGGGAACGGTTGTGAATACGGATAACAAAGTAATTGCCGGAGCAAAAATTGTTTGTGAAGACATAGCAGATGGAACCTGTTTTGAAACGACAACAGATGAAAAAGGCAATTATACAGTAAATGTGGCAGAAGGTTCCTACAATATTTACGCAGAATTTGCAGAAAAGAAAGATTCCGTGTATAATATAGCTATTGCGACCGGCGGACGCCGGATTGATTTTGAATTAGAATCAAATTAAGAAAAGGAAGTAGGAAATTATGTTAGAGGAAATTGTTTTAAGAGAGTATGGAAAAAATATCCGTAAGTGTAGTGTAGATGAGCTGTATCATGCCACGTTAAAGCTGGTACAGGATATGGCGGCCGAAAAAGAGATTACAGGAAAGAAAAAGAAGCTATATTACATTTCCGCAGAATTTTTGATTGGAAAACTGTTAAGCAACAACCTCATTAATTTAGGTATTTATGATACGGTTGCCGGAGAGTTAAAGGCAGCCGGAAAAGAAATTACGGAGTTAGAAGACAGAGAGCCGGAACCATCGTTGGGAAACGGTGGACTGGGACGTCTTGCTGCCTGCTTTTTGGACTCCATTGCCACACTGGGACTGCCGGGGGATGGCATTGGTCTGAACTACCACTACGGCTTATTCCGGCAGAAATTTAAAAAATGCAGACAGAAGGAAAAGCCAAATCCTTGGATAGAAAAGGAAGGCTGGTTGATTCGAAGCGAGAAATCTTATACGGTCTCCTTTGGGGATTTTGATGTGAAAGCATCCATGTATGATATTTTAGTAACGGGATATGATAACGGAACGAACCGTCTGCATCTTTTTGACTTGGATTCGGTCGATGAATCCATCGTAAAAAAAGGAATTGATTTTGACAAAGAACAGATTCCGAAGAATCTTACCCTGTTCCTCTATCCGGATGACAGTGATGAGGAAGGACGGCTTCTTCGTGTATATCAGCAGTATTTTATGGTAAGCTGTGGTGCACAGCTGATTTTGGAGGAGGCAAAGGAACGGGGGAGCAATCTGTATGACCTTGCGGACTATGTGGCAGTCCAGATTAATGATACACATCCGTCGATGGTAATACCGGAGCTGATCCGTCTTTTGATGGCAGAGGGAATTCCGTGGAACGAGGCAGTGCAGATTGTTACGGATACCTGTGCTTATACCAATCATACGATTTTAGCAGAGGCATTGGAAAAATGGCCCGTTTCTTTTCTAGAGAAGGTTGCTCCGGCAATTGTGCCGATCATCCGCAGATTAGATGAAGAGATGAAGAAAAAGTATGCTGATCCGGCAGTGGCGATTATTGACGAGGGAGACAGGGTACATATGGCTCATATGGATATGCACTTTGGACATAGTGTCAATGGAGTTGCTTTTCTTCATACGGAGATTTTGAAAAACAGTGAATTAAATGAGTTTTACAAACTGTATCCGGAAAAGTTTAATAACAAGACCAATGGAATTACATTCCGCCGATGGCTTCTGCACTGTAATCACGGGCTGACGGATTTTCTCACCGAAACAATCGGAGAAGAGTTTAAGAGGGACGCAGCAGCTTTGGAAAAATTGCTGGCATATAAAGAAGAGGATGCCGTTTTAAAACGCTTGGTTGAGATCAAGAAAGAAAATAAGCATGCTCTTGCCGTTTATTTGAAAGAAAATCAGAAGATTCATTTAGATGAGAACTCTATTTTTGATATTCAGATCAAACGGCTGCATGAGTATAAAAGGCAGCAGTTAAATGCCCTTTATGCCATTCATAAGTATAAGGAGATTAAGGCGGGTAAAAAACCAGAACGTCCGATTACGCTTATCTTTGGAGCGAAAGCGGCACCGGCCTATGTGATTGCGAAGGATATTATTCATTTGATCCTCTGCCTGCAGAAATTAATTGCGAAGGATAAAAAGGTTTCTCCTTATCTGAATGTGGTCATGGTAGAAAATTATAATGTGACCAACGCAGAAAAATTAATTCCTGCCTGTGACATCAGTGAACAGATTTCTTTGGCTTCCAAGGAGGCAAGCGGGACCGGTAATATGAAATTTATGCTGAATGGTGCAGTGACATTGGGAACCGATGATGGTGCCAATGTAGAAATTCATGAGCTGGTCGGAGATGAAAATATTTATATCTTTGGTGAGAACAGCGATACAGTAATTGCCCGTTATGACAGAGGCGACTACTGTTCCAAAGATTATTATGACAAAAATCCGGACTTAAAAGAAGCGGTTGATTTTATCGTCAGTAAGAAAATGCTTCGTATCGGAAGTAAGAAAAAATTGAACCGCTTGTATGAGGAATTGCTCAATAAAGACTGGTTCATGACGTTCCCGGATTTTCCGGCGTATGTGAAAGCCAAAGAGAAAGCATATCGGGATTATGAGGATAGCCGTGCATGGGCGCAGAAAATGCTTGTGAATATTGCGAAAGCAGGCTACTTCTCCTCAGACCGTACGATTAAGCAGTACAACGAAGAGATATGGCATTTATAAAAGTTTTTCAATATTAAGAAGTCCCCACCCTTGTTTTTCGTGGGGCAGGTTTAGATCCGTGCTGGAGTTCTTCAGCCGGATCTTTACTTCTCTTGGTGTCATAAAAGGGTAGTAGGACAGCAAAAGGGCAATGGCTCCGCTGACGATCGGAGTGGACATGGAGGTTCCGCTCTTGATCGAATAGTAGCTTCCCCGTCGGGCACGATTCAAAGAAGAACAACTGATAATGCGGAAACCGGGTGCCACAACATCCGGTTTTTTTATGCAGGAAAGAGTCGGCCCGGCACCGGAATGATTGCTCACGGAAGTATTGTCAGAGCGGGAGATGTCACTGCTTCCTACAGTAATAATTTTGCGTGAATTGCCGGGAGCACTAATGGTATGACGTTCCGGTCCTTTATTTCCGGCAGCAGCAACAACAACAATCCCGTTGTCCCACAATTCATTTACTTTCTTCACAAAATCACAGGTTTCATCATAACTGTTCTGGTCATTGGCACCAATGGAAATATTGACAATGCGGATGCCAAGACGGTCCTTATTTTTTAATATCCAGTTCAAACCTTTCATAATATCCGGGATGGTACCATTTCCCTTTTGATTGAGGACTTTGACACCAATCAGATTGGCAGAAGGAGCAATTCCGGTGTAGAGTCCTTTGGAACGGCTGCCGTTACCGGCAGCAATTCCGGCTACATGAGAACCATGCC
The DNA here is from genome assembly GCA_947631505.1 of uncultured Lachnospiraceae bacterium. GTDB lineage: Bacteria > Bacillota > Clostridia > Lachnospirales > Lachnospiraceae > Eubacterium_F. The sequence continues at coordinate 4,796 of CANRLR010000003.1, forward strand.
CACTATCGTCATAAGGGTGGGCACTTTTATGGATGGTATCGTACCATCCAATGATGCGGGAACGGTAGTCAGGATGAGGGGAGAGTCCGGTATCGACAATGGCAATTCCGATTTCCTGCCCATAGATACCCTGTTTGTGGGCAAAGGCAGAATGAACAACAGTGCGGACATGATTCATGGGTAAAACTCCGAAAGAATTTATTAGTTTATTTTATGCCAGTGCAGACCGTCTGTTTCTTCTAAAAAAAAGGGTAAAAAAAGTAAAAACAAAGGTTGACTGTTGGTCATTTTTGTGATACACTGCATATTGTATTAGAAAATGACTAATGTTCATTTTTGAAAAAATGTATCAATATGGAACTGTTAAGAAATAAATTTTAAACAGTTCCTAAGGAAGGCACGGAGAAAAGGAGGCATACAAGGTGGTAATTAACTTCGGCAAATGGGTTGCCAAACACAAAGTTCTGATTATCATAATCGCAGTGTTGTTATTAATTCCGTCTGGAATCGGGTATATCTCAACAAGAATCAATTATGATGTGCTGAGTTACCTGCCAAGCTCATTGGAAACGGTATCCGGTCAGGACACTATGGTAGATGAGTTTGGAATGGGAGCATTCTCCATGGTTGTTGTGGAAGGAATGGAGAATAAAGATGTAGTAGCTCTGAAAGAGAAATTAAAAGAAGTCGAACATGTAGAAAAGATTATCTGGTATGATGATGTAATGGATATCAGTGTTCCGACGGAGATGCTGCCGGACCAGTACCAGAAAGCATTATTCAATGGGGATGCCACGATGATGATTGTTCTTTTTGATAATACGACATCATCCGATACGACAATGGATGCCATTACGGATATGCGTAAGGTGGTTGGTGAACAGGCATTTATCAGCGGTATGTCCGGTGTTGTCACCGATATTAAAAATCTGGCACTTTCGGAGATGCCGATTTATGTGGCAGTGGCAGCGATACTCGCTTTGGTTATTTTGCTGTTGACGATGGATTCTCTCGTTACGCCATTTATTTTTCTGGCAGGTATCGGAACGGCTATTTTGTATAATCTGGGAAGTAATATTATCTTTGGAGAAATTTCTTATATTACTCAGGCATTGACTGCGATTTTGCAGTTAGGAGTAACGATGGACTATTCCATTTTCCTTTTAGAAAGCTATGAGGCAAATAAGAAACGTTATGAGGGAGATAAGAACCGTGCAATGGCACATGCCATATCGAATACTTTCAAATCTGTAACGGGAAGCTCGGTTACAACGATTGCCGGATTCGCCGCACTCTGCTTTATGACATTTAAACTTGGTATGGATTTAGGATTAGTAATGGCAAAGGGAGTTATTCTTGGAGTTATTGTCTGTCTGACCTTCTTGCCGGCAATGATTCTTTGTCTGGATAAAGTTATTGACAAGACCAGTCATAAAAATCTTGTGCCAAATTTGGATGGATTGTCGAAACGGATTGTAAAAATGTGGCCGGCGGCACTTGCAATCTTTGTTGTTCTGATCGGACCGGCTTATTATGGAAATAAGAATTATGATATTTATTATGATATAGCCGGGGCTCTTCCGCAGGATTTGGATTCTGCGATCGCCAATAAGAAATTGGATGAAAAATTTGATATGAACAATATGCATGTGCTACTATTGAAAAATGGAATAGATACGAAGGATAAAAATGCCATGCAGTCAGAAATTGAGAAAGTAGATGGTGTAAAGTGGGTATTGGGAATCAATTCCTTCGTGGGAGCTGCTATCCCGGATGACATGATTCCGTCAGAGTATCGGGAGATGCTGCAAAGTGACAATTATGAGTTACAATTTGTCTGTTCCGATTATAAGACGGCAACGGATGAAGTGAATGCCCAGATCGCTTCCATTAATGACATTGTTAAAAAATATAGCAAGGAGTCTATGATTATTGGGGAAGCTCCGTTGACAAAGGATTTGGCAGATGTCACGGATGTTGATCTGGCAAATGTAAATACCGTTTCCATTATTGCTATATTTATTATTATCCTGCTGACGTTTAAATCGATCAGTATTCCGGTCATATTAGTATCGGTTATTGAATTTGCGATATTCCTGAATATGTGTATTCCTTATTATTCAGGAGAATCCTTACCGTTTGTAGCCGGTATTGTAATCGGTGCGATTCAGCTGGGAGCAACGGTGGATTATGCGATTCTTATGACGAGCCGGTATCATAAGGAACGTACAGTGCGGAGGATGCCGAAAAAAGAGGCCATTGCGATTGCCCACAAGACATCCATAAAATCTATTATTATCAGCGGTATGTGTTTGTTTGCCTCAACCTTCGGTGTGACAATAACATCCAGCATCGATATGATTCAATCAATCTGTACGCTGCTGTTCCGTGGTGCGATTATAAGTACCATTGTGGTAATTGTTATTCTTCCTGCGATGCTGACCTTGTTCGATAAGATTATCTGCAAAACAACGTGGGATATGAGAAAAATTGATTATTAAATAGATATAAGGAGGCATATTATGAATAAGAAAGTGAAGAAAATCGGGAAAACTGCTGTTTGTGGGGCACTTGTATTGAGTATGATAGTATGCAACGGTTCCTTTGTGGAGGCAAAAAAAGTGTCCAAACAGGAATCTGTTTATGTCAATGCGGGAGCTGACGGAAGTGTATCACAGATTACGGTATCCAACTGGTTGAAGGATTCGGGAGCGGTGTCTGGTCAATTAGAGGATAAAACGAATCTGACGGATATAAAAAATGTAAAAGGAAATGAGACTTTTACCCAGAATGGAAATTCGATTCGCTGGGATACGTCCGATAAGGATATTTATTATCAGGGAACGGCATCCAAGGATCTGCCTGTTTCTTTGAACATCACCTATACATTGGATGGAACAGAAATAAAGGCAGAGGACTTGATTGGAAAAAGCGGAAAAGTTGAAATAAAAATATCTTATAAAAATAATTCCAAGACAACGAAAAAGATCAACGGAAAGAAAGTAGACATTTATACCCCGTTTGTTATGGTAACAGGTATGATCTTGGAAAATGATAAATTTTCCAATGTAAATATTGATAACGGACGGATTATCAATGAGGGAACGAATAGTATTGTGGTTGGTGTAGGGTTACCGGGACTGGCAGACAGTCTTGACCTTGACAAAAAATATGCGGATGACATAAAAAGTGAATTTACGGTAACAGCGGATGTAAAAGATTTCTCTTTGGGAAACACGTTTACCTATGGAAGCCCGAGCCTGTTAGATGAATTTAATATTGATGAGCTGGATGACCTGAATGATCTGGAAGAAAAATTGAATGATCTGACAGATGCGGCTGCAAAGCTGGTTGACGGTTCTAAAACTCTTTCTAAGGGAGCATCTGCATTTGCGGATAAGATGGGTGATTTGAAATCTTCCATCAAGACTTATCAAAAGAATGGTGTAAAGAAGATCACATCCGGAATCAACACCTTGTCAAAAAATGGTCCGGCATTGAAAAAAGGAGTCAAGGCATATACAGACGGAGCGGATTCTCTGGCAGACGGAGCAACCGCCTATGTAACCGGAGCAACACAGATTGCAGATGGTAATATTGCCTTATATGAGGCAGTGAAGAACCTTCCATCCCAGCTTACTGCTTTTGGCACCGGGCTGAAGAATTATACCGCGGCAGTAGATAAAATGGGAACGAAGGAAAATGCTGCAAAAATGAAGAATGGTGCCAGAGCGGTATCCGATGGTGTAACGACATTGAATACAACATTAGCTTCTTTAGAAGCATCTTATGAGAAAAATGAAGCAGCGCTGGAAGCATTGAAGCCGTTAAAGGAAACAAGTCCGGAAGTAAAAGCTGCACTGGAAGGACTGGAGCAGCTGACGGCTGCACAGAAAGCAACGATTGCCGCTTTAAAAGAAGGAACAGGGGCAGAAAGTGATTTGAAAAAGGGAGCAGAAGCTCTATCTACCGGTGTCAATACCGTAATGGACGGATTGAGTACACTTTCCGGTAAGTCACAGGAGCTGACAGGAGCAACAGCACAGTTGAACAAAAATATTCCGGTACTTGTCAGCAATGTGAAGAAATTAAAGGATGGTTCGGAAACGCTGAAAAAGAATAACGGTACGTTAAAATCCGGTGCAAAGAAATTAAAGAAATCCAGCAAAAAACTGAATACCAGTGTGAAGAAATTAAACAAGGGAATGAAAACCTTGCAAAAGGGCGGTAAAAGCCTGAATAAGGCAACGACCAAGTTAGTGAATGGTGTTATTAAATTAGAGGATGCCAGCACAACGCTGGATAACGGAGCGGATAAGCTTTATAATAATCTGAATAAATTCAACAACGAAGGAATTGAAAAATTAAACAATGTGTATGAAGAAGATGTAAAAGAAATCATGGACCGTTTGGATGCCGTGCTCTCTGTTGGAAAAGAGTATAAGAGTTACAGTGGAATCGGTAAAAATATGGACGGTGAAGTGAAATTTATAATCGAGACTGAGGCGGTTGAAAATGAGTAAACTGGAACAAAAGAAAAAACAGAAGAGAGAGGCACTTCTGATAGCTGCCTTCTCCCTGTTTACTTCCAAAGGAATTCATGAAACTTCAATTGCAGATATTGCAGCGGAAGCACATATGGCAAAAGGGACTTTTTATCTGTACTTCAAGGATAAGTATGATCTGCGGGACAAATTAATTGCGGAACATGCGAAAAACTTATTTGATAAGGCCTCCCTTGATTTAAGTAAGGAAGAGCTGAATACGTTGGAAGATAAAGTTATTTTTATTGCCGACCATGTGATCAATGAATTAAACGAAAATAAAATTTTATTACGTTTTATCTCTAAGAACTTGAGTTGGGGCGTATTTCATGATATGCTTGTGACTGGTGGAGAAGATGACAGTGGCTTTACGTTCTATGATGGCTATTGTGCCTTGCTGGAACAATCGGCACGGAAATTCCGAAATCCGGAACTGATGCTTTATATGATTGTAGAGCTGATAAACTCCACCTGTCATAACGTAATCCTCATGCAGGAGCCGGTTGATCTGGAAGAATTAAAACTGGAGCTGTATGGAGTGATATGCGACATTATTCATCGACAGGAGATTGAAACGGAATGGGAAACATCATAAAAAAGATACTGGTTACTTTTTTCCGGGTGTTGCCTCTTCGGAATGATATCATTCTGGAGAGCCACCCGGATTTTTCAGATAATGCATGGGCCTTTTATCAATTTTTACTTTCTAAGAATTTCGAAAAGCGCCACCGGATCTACTGGGCGCTTCATTATAAGAATCAGAAAATTCCGAATCTGCCGGAGAATGTAGAACCCTTTTATCTGAATACAGACAATTTCCGGGATTTGTGGAAGAGGCTTCGGATTTTGTATGGTACCCGTTATATATTTGACAGTAATTCGTATATAAAGAAAAGAAGAACCGGGCAGGTACGCATTCATTTGGGACATGGTATGCTCATTAAGGTAACACCGGATTACCATAATGCAAAGGAGATCGGTGAACTGGATGGGTATTTGGTGACGGGACGTTTCTGGAAAAAAATTTTGCCGGAGAAAATCGGTCTGAGGGAAGAACAGCTTCTTCCTCTTGGCTATCCGAGAGATGATGTACTGGGAATGGCAGAGAACCCTTGTGCACAACAGGAGGAGCCTTTTATTTTCTGGCTGCCAACCTACCGGCAGCATAAAAAGCATGTAGAAGATGGACTGGCACCGCGTTTTCCTTATGGTATGCCGGCAGTGGAAACAAGAGAGGACCTGCTTGCGATTGACCGGGCTCTGAAAGAGACGGGACGGACAATGTATTTCCGGCCTCATCCGGTGCAGGAACTGACGCTGATAAAACAGGAAGCTCTGGAACATATTAAAATAGCAGATGATGATTTTCTGAGGGAGAAGGGTAGTTCTCTCTATGATTGGATGGCAAAGGCAGAGGCGGTTATTACAGACTATTCCTCCGTATATTATGATTTTCTGCTTTTGACGAGACCGATTGGTCTTACAATGGTGGACCGAGAGGAATATTTTCAGAAATATGATTGTGCTTTTGAACATGTAACGGAATATATCAAGGGCTGCTATATAAATTCAACAGAGGATTTGATAAAGTTCATAAGAACGGTGGCAGCAGGTGAGAATCTCTGGCTGTCAGACCTCGTGCAGCAGAGGGAGCTGTTTCATGACAAATGGGACGGTAAGGCATCGGAACGGCTTTATGGATATATGAAAGAAAAATGGAAATTCGATAGAAGGAATTGATAGTATGAAAGAATTATTGCGATATATGAAAGAATACCGAAAGGAGAGTGTGCTGGCACCTCTTTTCAAATTGTTAGAAGCAACATTTGAGCTTTTTGTACCTCTTGTCATGGCATCCATTATTGATAAGGGAATTGTGAATGAGGATTACAGCCATATTGCCAAAATGGGCGGAATTCTTATTTTACTGGCAATTGTCGGGCTGGCTATGGCATTGACTGCCCAATACTTTGCTGCCAAGGCAGCAGTTGGCTTCTCGACAAAATTGAAGCATGAATTGTTTGGTCATATTCAGAAATTGTCATTTGGTGATATGGATAGAATCGGAACTTCAACGATGATTACCCGGATGACAAGTGATGTCAATCAGGTACAAAATGGAGTGAACCTTGTTCTCCGTCTGTTCCTCCGTTCGCCATTTATCGTATTTGGAGCGATGGGGATGGCATTTACCATTGACGTGAAGGCTGCTCTTGTTTTTGTTGTGGCGATTCCCCTTTTGTCTGTCGTTGTATTTGGAGTTATGATTGCCAGTATACCATTATATAAAAAGGTGCAGGGGGCCTTGGATACGATACTGGGGCGGACAAGAGAGAATCTGACCGGCGCAAGAGTGTTGCGGGCATTTCATAAAGAGGAAGAGGAGCGGGAGAAATTTATTGCGGAGAATGATACGTTAAATCATGTTCAGATGGCAGTAGGAAGAATTTCTGCCCTTATGAATCCAATTACTTTTGTTATTATCAATGGAGCGGTGATTGCCTTGATCTGGCTCGGGGCCGTCCATGTGGATAATGGTATTCTGACGCAGGGTGAGGTAGTGGCACTGGTAAATTATATGTCCCAGATTCTTGTGGAACTTGTAAAGCTGGCAAATCTGATCGTCAGTGTCAATAAGGCAGTGGCATGTGGAAACCGTATTCAGGAGCTGTTTGAGACGAAGCCGGGACTGATATCGGATGAAAGAGCAGAATCCGGTGCTTGTAATCTGACACCGGTTGTTTTTGATAAGGTGGGTCTGACTTATCCGGGGGCAGCCGAGGAATCACTTACGGATATTTCATTTTGTGCGGACAAGGGAGAAATGGTAGGTGTGATTGGAGGCACCGGTTCCGGAAAGACTTCTCTCGTGCATCTTATTCCCCGTTTTTACGATATTACAAAGGGAGCACTCACGTTAGGCGGTGAAGAGGTGTCAAAGTGGAATCTCCAGCAGTTAAGGGAGCGGGTCGGTGTTGTCCTGCAAAAGTCGGTTCTCTTTCAGGGGACCATTCGCTCGAATCTTCTTTGGGGAAAAGAAGATGCTACCGAAGAGGAGATGTGGGAGGCACTTCGTATTGCCCAAGCGGATGAAATTGTAAAGAAAAAGCAGAAGGGTCTGGATGAACCGGTTGAGCAGGAGGGACGGAATTTTTCCGGCGGACAGAGGCAGAGGCTGGCGATTGCGAGAGCACTCGTGGGGAAACCGGAAATTCTGATTTTGGATGACAGTGCTTCGGCACTGGATTATGCTACGGATGCCAGACTCCGTAAGGCAATACGGGAATCTCTGGATACAACGGTGTTCGTTGTATCCCAGCGGGCAGCGTCTGTGAGAAATGCAGATAAGATTGTCGTGTTAGAGGATGGCTGTGTTGCAGGAATCGGTACTCATGATGAACTGCTTGATACGTGCGGGGTTTACCGGGAAATTTATGAATCCCAGTATGGAAAGGGGGCGAGGTAGTGTGAAAAATATGCTCGATAGCATATTTTTCACACGGCTATTTGTTTCTGAGCGAAAACAAATAGCTTTGATCCGACACGAGAAACTCTTCGAGATTTCTCGTGCGGTTCTTCGCGATAAATCGCTCAGAAATGAGGAATTAATATGACACAAAAGGAAACTATTCAGAAAGTGCTCCGTTATATCAGGCGGTATTGGTTCTATTTGATTTTATCGCTTTTACTGGCTGTTGTCACGGTGGCATTTACCTTGTATATACCGATTCTTACCGGAGATGCCATTGATCTGATTGTGGGAAAAGGACAAGTGGATTACAATGGTGTATTTGCTGTATTGAAAAAAATTGCTCTCGCCATTGGCATTACCATGATTGCACAGTGGATTATGAACGTGTGCAATAATATGATAACCTATGGTGTGGTACGGGATATTCGGACGGATGCTTTTATCAAAATTGAGCAGCTGCCATTACGTTATATTGACAGTCATTCCTATGGGGAGGTCGTCAGCCGTGTGATTGCAGATGCAGATCAGTTTGCTGACGGACTCTTAATGGGATTTACCCAGTTGTTTACCGGCGTTATTACGATTCTTGGCACATTAGGATTTATGCTTCGTGTCAATGTTTCGATAACGGTCGTAGTCGTTATTATCACGCCGGTCTCGCTCTTTGTGGCCAGTTTTATTGCGAAGAGAACTTATCAGATGTTCCGCCTGCAATCGGAAACAAGGGGAGAACAGACAGCACTGGTGGAAGAAATGATAGGGAATCAGAAAGTAGTACAGGCTTTTGGACAGGAAGAAAGGGTAATGGAGCGGTTCGATGAAATCAATGACCGCTTGCAGAAGTGTTCTTTGAGGGGTATTTTCTTTTCTTCTATTACGAATCCATCCACCCGGTTCGTAAACAGTCTGGTATATGCCAGTGTAGGAATTTTCGGAGCAATCTATGCCGTACGCGGCGGCATTACGGTAGGACAGTTATCTTGTTTTTTAAGTTATGCGAATCAGTACACAAAACCATTTAATGAAATTTCCGGTGTGGTTACGGAACTGCAGAATGCTATCGCTTGTGCCGGACGGGTACTGGAATTAATTGAGGAAGAACCGGAGCCGGAAGAGCCGGCGGATGCAGTGGAGCTGAAAGAGGTGGATGGAAGTGTTGTACTTCAGGATGTATCCTTTTCCTATGAGCCGGAGCAGAAGCTGATTGAACAATTCTCCCTGAACGTCAAGCCGGGACAGCGGGTGGCAATTGTCGGGCCGACAGGATGTGGAAAGACAACATTGATTAATCTTTTGATGCGTTTTTATGATGTGAGAGAGGGCGCCATTCAAGTGACGGGACACGATATTCGCCACGTGACGCGGAAGAGCCTGCGGAAAAACTATGGTATGGTATTACAGGAAACTTGGTTAAAGCGTGGAACGGTGCGGGACAATCTTGTGATGGGATATCCGCAGGCAACGGAGGAAGAGGTTATCCGGGCAGCAAAGGCAAGTCACGCACACAGTTTTATCAAGCGGCTGCCGAAGGGATATGATACGGTTATTGGTGAGGATGGCGGAAGTCTCTCCGCCGGACAGAAACAGCTGCTGTGCATAACGAGGGTAATGCTCTGCCTGCCGCCGATGCTGATTCTGGATGAGGCGACGTCCTCGATTGATACCCGTACAGAAATGCGGATTCAGAAAGCCTTTGCCACGATGATGAAGGGGAGAACCAGTTTTATTGTGGCACACAGGCTTTCGACGATTCAGGAGGCAGATGTGATTCTTGTTATGAAGGACGGACACATTGTGGAACAGGGGAATCATGACGAGCTGTTGGCAAAAGGTGGTTTTTATAAAATGCTGTTTGAGGCACAGTGGTCGTAGGGGATTGTGAAAAAGATCTGTAAGGGTATTTTGAGTGGAGGTAGAAGTCAATGAAATTAAATCGAATAAAGACCATAGTAATTTTTATGTGCTGTATTATACCAGTTGGTATGACTGCATGTCAAAACAAGGAAGATAAGGGGCAGACCACATCTATCATAACATCTACGCCGAAGTCGGAACATCAAAGTAAAGCGAATTCTGCATGGAAAGATAATGGGACAGATGTTATTGTATATGGAGATACCGATATATCTGATATGGATTTTGATTCTCATTCCACAGAGGTTCTGGGAGTTGTTCCATGGTATGTGAAATCTGGAAATGCTAAAAAGATGTTGATTAAAAAAGAGGTTCATCTTAAATGGGTGGAATCGGATTTGGAAAGTGAAGTATCACATTATAGTTCGAATGTTTCTGGCTGCCCATTACTTACTGAAATTCAGGTAGAGTCAGGCAATCAGACACTTTTCTCACAAGATGGAATTTTATATAAGTTCGGGAAACAGAAGAGAAAAGGATTGTATGCCTGTCCTCTCATGAAAAGCGGAGAAATTTTAATTCCAGAGGACACAACTCTGATATGGAGCTGTGCCTTCAATAGCTGTGCTGAGATTACTTCTGTGCTGGTTCCAAAGTCCGTTCGTGGAATTGGCGATGCGGCTTTTGGAAATATGCAGAATTGTACGGAAATTAAAGTTTCGAAAAATAATCCATATTATGAATCGGAAGATGGTGTCTTGTATACGAAAGGCAAGAAAGTTCTGGTTGCTTATCCATCAGGAAAAAAGGATGAAACCTTTCAGGTGCCCGATGGTGTAAAGTATATAGCCAGTGGTGCGTTTATGTGTGCCAATAAATTAAAAAAGGTTGTTCTGCCAAAGAGTACGACTCAAATATGTGAGTCAGCATTCCGGCAGTGTACTAAGTTAAAAACAATTTATGCGAAAGGAAACATTCATTATGTGGACCGGTTTGCTTTTTACAAAACTACTGCTAAAAGAGAAAATTTTCCACAATTTTCTGAACGTGGAGCGGATTCATGGAAAAACTGGAGAAAGGAAACAGATAAAGATTTTGTATCAGAAGATATAAACTGGATTTGTGGGTATCGGGGGCTGGGAATTTGAAAATGCTGAAAAAATTTATCACTTTCTATTTACCTTTTTTGTGAAATATGTTAAAATATATCAAAATCCAGTACAATCTTTGTGGATTGTGCTGGATTTTTATCGAATAGGAAAGTCCGGCATTTGCGGAGAAAAGAAATAATGTTTGGAGGTTACAATGAAGGAACAGGAACAAATCAAATTGGATGGTATTTTACAGGCACACAACTATGATAAAACTCTTGTAATTGCCATAATGCAGGAAGTGCAGAAAGAGTATCATTATCTTCCTGAAGAAGTGCTGTGCTATATTGCCAGAAAGCTGAAAATGAGCGAGGCAAAAATATATGGCGTGGCTACTTTTTATGAGAATTTTTCCTTGGAGCCAAAGGGAAAATATGTGATAAAAATATGTGATGGAACAGCGTGTCATGTGCGGAAATCAGTGCCGATATTGGAAGAATTCCGCAATACTCTTGGAGTGACAGAGGACAAACCAACGACAGAGGACATGATATTTACGGTTGAGACCGTATCCTGTCTAGGGGCTTGTGGATTAGCACCGGTCTGTACGGTAAATGATGTTGTTCATCCGGCAATGACGCCGGAAAAGGCAAAGGCACTGATTGAACAGCTCAGAGAGGAGGCCGCCCATGAAAATTAAGAACCGTGAAGAGTTGATAAAGAAACAGGAGAAATACAGAGCTTCTTTAAATAGTCAGAAAAAACAGATTTTGATCTGTGCCGGTACCGGTTGTGTGGCAGGCGGCTCCCTGAAAATTTATGATAAAATGAAAGAGATTATTGAGAGCAAGGGATTAAAGTGTGCTCTCAAGCTGGAAAAGGAGCCTCATGGTGACAGCATCGGACTGAAGAAAAGCGGATGTCACGGCTTTTGTGAAATGGGGCCGCTGCTTCGGATCGAACCGATGGGGTGGCTTTATTTGAAAGTAAAAGTAGAAGATTGTGAGGAAATTATAGAAAAATCAATTATCAATGATGAAGTCATTGACCGTCTTGTCTACAAAGATGCCGAGGGAAATGCTTTTGTCAAACAGGAGGAAATTCCGTTCTACAAACAACAGACGCGTATTGCTTTGGAATACTGTGGAAGGATTAACGCAGAAAGTATTGCAGAATATATGGCGTTAGGCGGTTATAGTGCCGTGGCAAAAGCTCTGTTCGATATGAAACCGCAGGAGGTTGTAGATGAGATTACAGAATCCTGTCTCCGTGGCCGGGGAGGCGGTGGTTTCCCGGCAGGCCGGAAATGGCAGCAGGTGCTGGATCAGGATTGTGAAGAAAAGTATATTGTATGTAACGGCGATGAAGGAGATCCGGGGGCATTTATGGACCGCTCCATGATGGAGGGAGAGCCTCACCGCGTTATTGAGGGTATGTTGATTGCAGGTATTGCCACAGGGGCACATTATGGTTACATCTATGTTCGGGCGGAGTATCCGCTGGCAGTGGAGAGATTGCAGAAGGCCATTGATAAGGCGAAAGACCGTGGACTTCTTGGCAAAGATATTTTGGGCTCGGGATTTGATTTTGATTTACATATCAGTCAGGGAGCAGGAGCTTTTGTCTGCGGAGAGGGAAGTGCATTGACCACCTCTATCGAGGGAAACCGCGGCATGCCCCGGGTAAAGCCGCCCCGGACGGTGGAACATGGCCTGTTTGACAAACCGACCGTATTAAATAATGTGGAGACATTTTGTAATGTTCCGCCGATTATATTAAATGGTGCCAAGTGGTATCAGGGCTATGGTCCGGCAAACAATCATGGAACAAAGGCCTTTGCTCTGACGGGAAATGTTCAGAATACAGGTTTGATCGAAGTACCGATGGGTACAACATTGCGGGAAGTTATTTTCGATATTGGCGGTGGTGTCAAGGGCGGTGAGTTTAAAGCGGTGCAGATTGGCGGGCCGTCCGGCGGATGTCTGTGCATCAGTGCCACACAGGACCATTTGGATATGAAACTGGATTTTGACTCCCTGAAAAAAGTGGGAGCCATGATTGGCTCCGGCGGTCTTGTTGTCATGAATGACAAGAGCTGTATGGTAGAAGTGGCAAGATTTTTCATGAACTTTACCCAGAATGAATCCTGTGGAAAGTGTGTGCCATGCCGTGAGGGAACAAAGCGGATGTTAGAGCTTCTTACGGATATTACTGAGGGAAGAGGGACGATGGAGCACATTGAACTGTTGGAAAAGCTGGCGGATACAATTTCAGCAACCGCATTGTGCGGTCTTGGTAAGACGGCGGCATCACCGGTGGTTTCTACCCTGAAGTATTTCCGTGATGAGTATATTGCTCATGTAGTAGATAAAAAATGTCCGGCAGGACAGTGTAAGGCATTGACCATCTTACAGATTAATCCGGAATTGTGCAAGGGCTGTACAAAATGTGCCCGTATGTGCCCGGTGGGGGCAATTTCCGGCGAGGTGAAGAAACCTCATGTAATTGATACGACAAAATGTATTAAGTGCGGTGCTTGTAAAGAGGGCTGTAACTTTAATGCGGTACAGGAGGTGTAAGAACATGGCAAAGGATAGTAAATATATGGTGATAGATGGTATTCGTGCAGAATTTACCGATGAAAAAAATATTTTGCAGGTCATCCACAAAGTGGGAATCCATGTGCCGACCTTCTGCTATTATTCCGATATGTCTATTTACGGGGCATGCCGTATGTGTGTGGTGGAAGATGAGAGAGGAAATGTGATAGCATCTTGTTCTACTCCGCCTAAGGACAGAATGGTAATTCGTACGAATACCGGGAAATTGCATGATTACCGGAAAATGATTTTGGAACTTTTGCTGGCATCTCATTGCAGAGACTGTACGACATGTGATAAAAACGGCAACTGCCGGCTGCAGATGCTGGCGGCAAGATTTCAGCTGACCGATGTCCGCTTTCCTAACACTCATCCGGAACGGATGATTGACGATTCCTCTAAATCCATTGTGAGAGATCCAAGCAAATGTATTCTTTGCGGTGATTGCGTCCGTATGTGCAATGAAGTCCAGCACGTTGGTGCCATTGATTTTGCCAATCGTGGTGCAGATATGATTGTGACACCGGCATTTAATAAGAAAATTGCAGAGACAGATTGTGTGAATTGCGGTCAATGTGCCGCGGTATGTCCAACGGCGGCAATTACAATAAAAAAGGATTTAAAAGAGGTGTGGAAAGCTCTCTATGAACCGAACAAACGGGTCGTAGTTCAGGTGGCACCGGCAGTCCGTGTGGCGATAGGAGAAGAGTTTGGTCTGGAACCGGGCAAAAACACGATTGGAAAAATATTTACCGCACTCCGTATGCTTGGATTTGACAATGTTTTTGATACGAGCGTAGGTGCTGATCTAACGATAGTGGAAGAAGCAGCAGAGCTGGTTCGTAAGCTGGAAAATGGTGATAAGACATATCCACAGGGTAATCAATATCCATTGTTTACATCCTGCTGTCCGGCATGGGTCCGCTATGTAGAAACGAAACATCCGGATATGATTCCTTATGTTTCCACCTGCAAATCTCCAATGGAAATGTTCGGAGCCGTATTAAAGGAGTATTATAAACCGGCAGACAAAGAGACGGGATTTGAAACGATATCGGTTGCAGTTATGCCTTGTGTGGCGAAAAAGTATGAGGCAGACCGGGAGGAGTTCAGACGAAATCATGTACCGGATGTGGACTATGTTATTACAACAAAAGAGCTGATTAATATGATCAAGGAGCTCGGTATTCAGTTTACAGATATTGAGCCAAGTTCCCCGGATATGCCATTTAGTATTTATTCCGGAGCGGGTGTTATTTTTGGAGTAACAGGCGGTGTGACAGAGGCAGCACTTCGTCATGTGGCGGCACAGGACAATGAGACAATGCGCCAGCTGCAATACACCGGAATCCGTGGCTTGGAGGGAGTAAAGGTGGCAGAAGTGGAAATCAGCGGGAGAGAACTTCGTATCGCAGTGGTGAATGGTCTTGGAAATGCTGATAACCTCTTAGAAAAAATCCGTTCAGGTGAAGAGCATTTTGACTTTGTAGAAGTAATGGCATGTCCATATGGATGTATCGGCGGAGCCGGTCAGCCTTTCGGATATCAGACGATAAAGAATCAGCGTGCAAACGGTATGTATAAGGCAGATAGATCTGCTATTATCAAGCGCTCCGGTGAGAACCCGGTAGTCAGCCAGTTGTACGAGAACGGTGTGCTGAAGGGAAGAAGTCATGAGCTTTTGCATGTGAATTATTTGAAAGAAGAAGCGTAAAGAACTATTTTAATAACGAAAAAAGAATACGGTTTATTAAATACTATAATTGGCTGGGGTTTTTAACTCCAGCCAATTATAATGGCACAAATATTATTTTGTGGAAAGTTGCATCCTTTGAGAATTTGTAGTATAATTAGTTCGTTTTATGATATTGTATCATAGACTGTATAGAGAGAAGAAAAAGGGAAGTAAAGAATGATGAATTATTATGAAAATGTAATTGATTTAATTGGAAATACACCATTAGTCAGCTTGAAGTCTACAACAGGACTTAATATTTTCGCAAAGGCAGAGTTTTTGAATCCCGGCGGCAGTATCAAAGACCGTGTGGCAAAGAACATGGTGGAACAGGCAGAAAGACAGGGATTGTTAAGACCAGGCATGACGATTGTAGAACCGACCTCCGGGAATACCGGAATTGGTCTTGCTTTTGTTGGTGTTCGGAAAGGATACCGTGTTATTATTGTAATGCCGGAAAATATGAGTGATGAACGCAAGAAGATTATTCGCTCTTTAGGGGCGGAGCTGGTGCTTACACCGCCGAAACTCAGCATTGGCGGTTCTGTGGCAAAGGCAGAGGAATTAGTGAAAGAACTGGGAAACTGCTATATGCCCCAGCAGTTTGAAAATCCGAATAATCCCGATATACATTATCAGACAACAGCAAGAGAACTCTATGAACAACTGGATGGCAAAGTCGATATATTTGTTTCCGGTCTGGGAAGTGGAGGAACCTTACAGGGCGTTGGTAAATATTTAAAGGAGAAAAATCCATATTTAAAAGTAGTTGCCGTAGAGCCTAAGAATGTGTCAGCACTTCTTGGACACGAACCGGGGCTTCACAGTATTCAAGGAATCGGTGACGGATTTGTACCAGCTGTTCTGGACCGGGAATTAATTGATGATATAATCGAAGTGACCGACGAAGACGCGATTGCTACTACGAGGGAGCTGGCAAAAGTTCAGGGATTATTATGCGGGACCTCTTCCGGAGCAAATGTATGGGCAGCAAAGGAAATTGTGAAAAAATACGGAGAAGACAAAATTGTGGCTACGGTTCTGGCAGACCGCATGGAAAGATACTTCAGCACAGGACTTTTATAAGGATAAGTGAAAACCCAAAGAATGGAAAAAGGAGAGTATAATGGCATGAAGTATAGAATCGCAGGATTTGTATTGTATTGTTTTTTGGCAGTAGGAGTTATGACAGCACAGAGTGAAGAAGTGAAGGCAGGAAGTTTAAGTACCCGCGGGGTCTGGGTGTCCTGCTTTGAATATGAGGATATTGGACTGGCAGGAAAAAGTGAGGCCGAATTTCGTAAAAATGCCAATCGATTGTTTTATAATATTAAGGCAAATGGATGTAACACCGTATATTTTCATGTGCGTTCCTATGATGATGCAATTTATCCATCGAAAGTGACGGGGTGGAGTAAAAGAATGACAAAAGGAACTGTGCCATCTTATGATCCTTTAAAAATACTGATTTCTTATGCTCACAAATATGGTCTTAAATTTCATGCATGGATGAATCCTTACCGTGTGACTCAGAAAAAAGTTCTGAATCCGGGAGATGCCAAGACTACCGAACGGATTGTTTCACAGGTGAAGGAGATTATCTATCACTATAAGGTGGATGGAATTCATTTTGACGATTATTTTTATCCGACCAATGAGAAAAAATATAACCGGGTCTCACAAGAAGAGAAAATGAAAAATGTCAATGCCATGGTGAAAAAGGTATATCAGACAGTGAAGAAGAAAAAGAAGAGCTTGAAATTCGGCATTAGTCCGGCCGGCAATATTGAATATTGTGAAAAAATCGGAGCGGACGTCACGACATGGATGTCTGTGAAGGGGTATGTAGATTATATTGTTCCTCAGATATATTGGTCAGACCAGTATATTCAGGAGGGCAAAAAAACGGCTCTGTTCAAAGATACTTTGGCAGAATGGCGTTCCCTGAACAAAAGAGATGTTCCTATGTATATCGGACTGGCAGCGTACAAGGCCGGGGAGAAAATAAAGGAGGACCCGGGCTGGAAGAAAAAATCGAACAATCTTGCCAATCAGTTAAAGCAGATCCGGAAAGGAAATTCAGAAGGTTATGTGCTGTTTCAGTATTCCGATCTGTACCGGAGCAATGCATGGAAAGAAATAAAAAATGTACTGGCTTCCATTAGCACAATTCGGCTCAACAAGACGAAAAAGACTCTCCGGGCCGGGAAAAAGTATAAATTGAAGGTGGTATCGGCAACACCTTCCCGAATAGTAAAAGGAATACGGTTTAAATCCGGAAATAAAAAAATTGCCACAGTGACGGCAAAAGGGACTGTGAAAGCGAAGAAGAAGGGAACCGTGAAAATTACGGCCTATTATGGTTCGAGAAAGAAGATATGTAAAATTAAGGTAATACCGAAAAAATCATCTAAGAAAAGAGGAAAGTAAGGAGAACATTCATTGATTGAGTGGTTTGATTATAGAATTTTAGACTGGTTTCAGACGATTCATACACCAGTGCTGTCTCATATATTCCATTGGTTCACGATGATGGGAGAAGCCGGAATTGTATGGATCGCGATTGGGATCTTATTGTTGTTTCCAAAGCATACGCGAAAGACAGGAATAGTTGTTCTTTTGGCATTACTGTTCTGTCTGATTACCGGAAATGCATTGTTAAAGAATATTGTGGCAAGACCAAGACCTTGCTGGAGACATCCTGAAGTGGAATTGCTTATTTCCGTTCCAAGGGACTATTCTTTTCCCTCGGGACATACCATGTCTTCTTTTGCTGCCGCCGTGAGCATTTTTCTGTGGGACAAAAGATGGGGGATTCCGGCATTATCAGGAGCTGTCCTTATTTCGTTATCAAGGTTGTATTTTTATGTACATTATCCAACGGATGTGGCGGCCGGATTTGTGATTGGTGTTTTACTGGCTTTTGTGGCACGGGGAATTGTTGAGGGGTTTTTCGTAAGGCAAAAGGGAAAACAGAGGAAGGATTAGAGAGATGAACAAGAAAGGATTACGGGGGGCAATTCTGCTGGGACTGCTGGCAGTTGTTTTTGTAGTGGCAGGAGTTTGGAAAGTGACTGGTTTTTTCAAAAATCCGGAAGCGGAAGCAATGGCTCTTTTGGCTCAATTGCCGGATAAAGTATCAAAGTCTTATGAGGATGAATTTTTAGGATTGAGAGCATTAGAAAAAAATAGTCAGGAAAAAGGCAGTGCAGCCAGTATCAAAATCTCAGATATAAAAGTGAATAAAGAAGCATCCGACCGTATCAGCAGTATCGTCCCATCTTTGCGAAATGCCTTCATGGCTCTGAAAGCAACGGAGGAATGTACCTGTTCCATTGATATTGCTTCGGATGAACAGCAGGATATTCGCAAGGTAACAGGTTCTTTATCAAAGGGTAATGTGAAACTTTGTGCAGATGCCTATATAGAGGGGGATACCGTTCAATATGTTCTGCCGGAGATTCTGCCGGGAAAAGTGATTGTGCAGGAAAGACACATTTTTGCAAATATGAGCCGGAAACAGCGGCAAAAGAAAATTACGGAGTTTCTTTTAAGTGAATACGAAAAAACAAAGGATGATATATCATGTAAAAAATCAAGAGAGACAGCAGAGACTTATAAATTTATTCTTTCCTCGAAGACACTGTCGATATGGATCAATGATTTTGCAGGATTTGTGAAGAAAGAGCCGGAGTTTTCCGGCATTATCAATTACATTGGAAAATTGGACGGTCAGACAGGGGAAAAGGATGGTCTATCTGTGCTGACTGCTCTGGCAGATCAGCTTTCGAAAGAGACAGCAGAGTATCAATTTTGTGTGAAGGGTTCGGAGGGAGAGCTGACTTCTGTATCCTTTGGCACATCGTCAGAAGAGGTAGTGCTTCCGGTCATGCTGACAGTATCTGTGTCAGAAAAAGAAAATGATAATACAGTTAAATTCACATATGAGAGAGCAGAAAATGAAGGAAGCAGTAAGTGGGAAATAACGGAACAGAATAAAAAATCAGATGTATATGAAAAAACATTGGATATAGTAATTCAGACAGCTAAGACATCGCTGGCAGTAAATACGATACAGGTCATTGACTCAAATGATCATAGTTATAATTTGGAAACATCCATTAAGTGGCATGGAACAAAGGTGGCACAGCTTGTGATGGACGGTTCGGTGAAGGATATTGTGGAAGGGGAATCCATTCATTATATTTTGGATGACATTTCTGTTAATATAGGTGATGAAGTGGTTCTTACCATGGCTGCAGATGTACAAAAAAGGGTGTTGGATTACAAGTGGGAGAAACCGGAGGGGGAAGAGATCAGAGCCGCAGAAATAACAGATGAACTGAGAATGGAAATGCTGTTTCATGCGACAGCAAAGTTCTGGGAGCTTGGATTTGACAAATTGTTGACAGAGGATATAATAAAAAAAGGAGATTTTGGAAAAAGCCATGATAACGAATTGTGAGTTCTGTTCATTTTATGTTTATGATGAAGATGGGTACGCAGAATGTGAAGTAAATTTGGATGAAGATGAAATGGCAAGATTTTTAAGCAGTTCTTATCAGGCGTGTCCCTATTATCAGACAGATGATGAATACAAAATTGTGAGGAAACAAAATTAAAAGAAAAGAGGCGTGTCGATATGGTTAAAAATCTGACAGAAGGGAAAGTAAGTTCTGTTCTGTGGCAATTTACCATGCCGATGTTTGTCAGTGTGATATTTCAGCAGATGTACAATATTTCTGACAGTGCAATTGCAGGAATTTTCGCTGGTGAAAATGCTTTAGCAGCAGTGGGAGCATCCTATCCGATTACAATGATCTTTATGGCGATTGCCGTGGGAAGTAATGTAGGGTGCTCTGTTGTTATTTCCCGGCTTTTTGGCAGCGGGATGGTTCGGAAAATGAAAACGGCCATCTCCACCACGTTGATTTCCAGTGGTGTGCTCGCTCTTGTGCTGACGGTGCTGGGGTTATTGTCTTCGGCACCGCTCATGCGGCTGTTGAATACACCGGATAGTATTTTCACGCAGGGAGATTATTATCTGAAAGTCTATATAGCCGGACTTCTGTTTTTGTTTCTGTACAATGTGTCAACAGGAATATTTACATCATTAGGAGATTCTAAAACACCACTTTATTTTCTTATCGGTTCTTCCCTTGGCAATATATTTTTGGACTGGCTCTTTGTCGCAGTCTTCCGGTGGGGGGTAGGCGGTGTTGCATGGGCAACCTTTATTGCTCAGGGAATTGCCTGTGTATTTGTACTGATTGCATTATATAAAAGAGTGAGGGAGATTCCGGTATCCGGCGGAAAGATTTCACTTTATTCTCAGGATATGTTTTTGAAGATCTGCCGGATAGCAGTTCCGAGTATTTTACAGCAGAGTTTTGTGTCAGTGGGAAATCTGTTTATTCAAGGTCTGGTGAACAGTTATGGTTCCGGTGTGTTGGCGGGATATTCAGCAGCAGTCAAATTAAATAATTTTGCGATAACATCTTTCTCGACGATGAGTAACGGTATTTCAAACTTTACCGCACAGAATTTGGGAGCGGATAAGCCGGAACGTGTAAAAGCAGGATTCCGTTCCGGCTGCCGCATGGTATGGTGCATTGCGGTTCCGTTTCTGGTTGCGTATTTCTTTTTTGGCTCTTTGGTCATGCGGTTATTTTTAACGAATCCAGAGGGAGAGGCGATGGCAACCGGAATTTTGTATTTAAAAATACTGTCACCGTTCTATTTGGCAATTCCGATTAAACTGATTGCCGATGGCGTGCTCCGGGGCGGTTCTGCGATGAAGAGCTTTATGGCAACAACCTTTTCTGATCTGATATTACGTGTGGTTCTTGCATTTGCTTTTTCTGCTCTGTGGGGGAGCGTGGGAATATGGATCGCGTGGCCGGTAGGATGGATAATTTCCATGATACTTTCCCTTATATTTTATTACCGGGGAAATTGGGACGGATAATGGTTCCGGTTCGTCCTTTCATTCCTTGGTAAGCATTTTCCAATTTGGTTATAATAGCAGTTCTTCCCTCACCGGACGAAACAAAAGATACGCAGGCATCTATTTTTGGGAGAGTGGTAATTGGTTCAAAATGTCCTTCCTCTATCAACTGAATTGCCTCTTCTACCGTAAGTGTTCCCAAAGGTGTTGCTCCGTTATCAATTGTCAAATGTTCTTTCGAGGTCAGAATCAGGAGATGGGAGGCCTCTATCATATCGGCCAGCTTTGCGGCTGTATAATCTTTTTCGATGACGGCACTGGCTCCCTTTAATTTAGTTCCCTGCTCCATAACAGGAATACCGCCGCCTCCGGCAGCGATTACAAGCTGACCGGCATCTAATAGAGCGGTAATGGCATCAATTTCATAAATATCAACCGGATGAGGGGAAGCGATGATTCGGCGATAACCGCCGTTTTCTTCCACTACATAATTTCCCTTGTCCTCTTCTTTTTCTGCTTCTTCTTTCGTCATTACACGTCCGATGACTTTGGTCGGATGATGAAAGGCCTTGTCGAAAGGGTCTACCCGTACTTGTGTAATAATAGTAGAAACTGGTTTGAAAATGCCGCGGTTCAACAGTTCTGTCCGGATGGCATTCTGCAGATCATATCCAATGTATCCCTGACTCATCGCACCGCACAGGGACATGGGTGCTACGGTGTACCGGTGGTCCAAACGGGCAAATTCGGTCATGGCAGTCTGAATCATACCGACCTGTGGTCCATTGCTGTGAGTGATTACGATCTGATATTTCTGTTCTACTAAATCGGCAATGGATTCTGCTGCTTTTTTTACATTTTTCTGCTGCTCGGGAAACGTTTCGCCAAAGGCATTACGACCGAGGGCAACAACAATTCGTTCCTTATTCATAATAACCTCCATTCTTCCTTTTATCGAAATAAGAGATATTCCTTACTGTACTTGAATAATTCCATTATAGCAAAAGAAAGTGGCAGATTCAACAGGGAAATTTATTGACGGAGAAGGGGAAATACAGTATAATAAAAGATACGTGATGAGTGCTTACATGAAGAGAAAAATGGGGTTATGCGGTTGTTGCGGGATTGGAGGAACAGTATGAAGCTGGAGTTTATTGGGGCAGACCATGAAGTGACAGGAAGCTGTCATTTCATGGAGGTGGGAAATCAGAGATTCTGTATTGATATCGGTATGGAGCAGGGACAGAATCTGTTTGAAAAACAGGAGATCCCGGTGAATCCATCGGAAATTGATTTTATTTTACTGACTCATGCCCATATTGATCATACAGGATTACTTCCTATGTTGTATGCAAGAGGTTTTCGTGGTCAGGTGTATGCCACAAAGGCTACGGTACAATTAAGTCAGATTATGCTGCGGGACAGTGCACATATTCAGCAATTTGAGGCAGAGTGGCGGAATCGTAAAGCAAAACGCTCTGGAGGACAGATTTATGAGCCATTATATACGATGGAGGATGCATTAGGGGCAATTCGTCTTTTGGTGCCATGTGTCTATAATACGAAAATACATATTTGTGATGAAGTGACGGTTCGATTTACGGATGTAGGACATCTGCTGGGCTCTTCATCCATAGAAGTATTTGCCACAGAGGATGGACAGGAGAGGACGGTTGTATTTTCCGGTGATCTGGGAAATGAAAATAAGCCGATCCTGCGAAATCCTATTTATACAAAAGCAGCCGATTACGTTGTGATGGAATCTACTTACGGAGACCGGATTCACGGAGACAGTATACCGGATTATACCGGAGAATTAGCGGCGATTATTCAGGATACGTTCTCAAGGGGCGGAAATGTCGTTGTGCCATGTTTTGCTGTGGGAAGAACACAGGAGATGCTCTATTTTTTACGGCAGATCAAAGAGCAGAAATTAGTTACGATTCACCCTGATTTTGAGGTATATGTAGACAGCCCGCTCGCTGTAGAAGCAACCAATATATTCGGCAGAAATGTACAGGAGTGTTTTGATGAGGAAGCCCGTGCTTTAGTAGAACGGGGAGTGAATCCCATTGGATTTCCGGGATTAAAGCTTTCTATTACAAGCGATGACAGTAAAGCGATTAACTTTGATATGCAGCCAAAAGTTATTCTGTCCGCTTCCGGTATGTGTGAGGCAGGACGAATCCGCCATCATTTAAAACATAATCTTTGGCGGCCGGAGAGCACGATTGTATTTGTGGGATACCAGACGAGGGGAACTTTGGGACGCTCTCTTTTGGAAGGGGCAGAAGAGGTCAGGTTATTCGGTGAGACAATTGAGGTAAAGGCGAAGATCGTTAAAATTTCCGGTATCAGCGGCCATGCAGACAAAAAGGGGTTATTAAAATGGATCAATAGTTTTACAGAGAAACCGCCGAAGAGAGTATTTGTCGTGCACGGTGATGACAGAGTGTGTGATGAATTTGCCAGAACATTAACGGATTCCGGTTATATTGCTTCAGCACCATATAGCGGAACGGTATTTGATGTGATCCGTGGTGAATTTCTGACGCAGGCAGAACCAGTGGCATTGAAGAAAAAGACGGCGGCGAAGAAACGTGCGGATGATATGTTCCAGCGTCTGATAACGGCAGGACAGCGGCTCATAGGGGTAATTCGCAAGAATGAGGGATTAAGCAATAAGGATACGGCGAAATTTACAGCCCAGATACACGCACTTTGTGATAAATGGGACAGGGATAAATAGTACAAAGGAATGTGGAGGAAAAAAGATTGCAACAGAAGACATCAGTGGATGAAATGACAAAAGAACGGCTAAAAGAGATTGTAGTGCATCATTTTTATTCTTTCTATGTTCAGAGGAATATGACCGATATGCTTGACCACGTGGATCCGGATGTTCGCTGGATTGGTTCTAAGGAGCATTTTATTGCCCGCAATAAAGAGGGTTTTCGCTCTGTTCTGAAAAAAGAACTGGAATATGTTCCGGTGGGATGTGCCATGAAGGTAGTGTCAGCAGAGACTGTACAGGTAGATGAACAGAGTTATTCCGTAAATGGAATATTGGAACTACGCATTCCGCAGGAAAAAGAAGTACAATATGCGTTTCTCTGTTTTACCATGGTAATTGTGTCGGAAGAAGAACAATATTCTATTGTTTCCATACATACTTCTTATCACGGCGTGAATCCTATTGGGAATACAGTGTCGGATAAGGGAAAATCCGTTTACTTTATGGCAGAGGATATCTATAATCAGAATCAGCATGATACCCTGACCGGACTTTATACGATTGATTACTTTAAAAAAGAAGTAAAGAAAGTTCTGGAAGAGAATGACAGCCAGCACTTTGCATTGATCTGTACGAATGTCAGCCATTTTGAACGGGTAAATAACATGTACGGTCTGAAGAGGGCGGACCAGATCTTGTCCGATCTTGCAAATATGATTACGTCCTGCAGCCTGCAGGTAAAAGTCAGCTGCCGCAGTGTGGCAGACCATTTTCTGGCTCTGGTATCATATGACAGTGAATCGGAATTAAAAGAGACCTTGGCAAGGCTCTGTGATGATTTTGGGCATAAAATGAAAATCCGATATCCAGATGCAAGACCGAGACTGGGAATAGGGGTATACCGTATTGTGGATAAAACGGGTGAAGTAGAGCGGATGGTTGAGTGTGCCAATATTGCAAGAAAGAGTCTTCGGTTTCAAAAGAAGGAAAATGTTGCGATGTATGATGCCGATGTGTTCCTTCGCATGGAGAGAGTCAAAGAAATTGAGAACTCCATGAGATATGCAATGGGAAACCGGGAATTTAAAGTATATCTTCAGCCGAAGTACAATTTGGAATCCGGGGAAATCGTTGGGGCAGAAGCGTTGAGCCGCTGGATTCATGATGACGGAACCATGGAATATCCGGACGAATTTATACCGATTTTTGAGAAAAACGGGTTTATTGTGGATTTAGATTTTTATATGCTGGAAAATGTCTGTGAAATGTTAAGAAGGCGGCTGCAGGCAGAGAAGAAATGTGTTCCGATTTCCATAAATCAGTCCCGTGTTCTTTTAAATGATGAAGACTACCCGAAACGGTTTGCTAAAACGCTTCAACAATTTGCAATTCCGGCTGAATATATTGAATTAGAGCTGACCGAGAGGATATTCAAAGAGGATTTATCTGAGATGGCGCGGATCATGGGGAAATTGAAAGAACTGGGGATTCAGTGGTCCATTGATGATTTCGGAACCGGATATTCTTCTCTGAACCTGCTGAAAGAACTGCCCGTTGATATTATTAAGCTGGACAAGTCCTTTTTGGATGAGACAGAAACTTCAGAGACAAGTAAGATTATCATACGCAAGACCGTGGAATTGACGCAGGAACTTTCCAAAAGCGTAGTCTGCGAGGGAGTGGAGACCGAATCTCAGGCGGACTATCTGCGAGGAATTCAATGTGATGTAGCACAGGGGTATCTTTATGCCAGACCAATGCCTATGTGCGAATTTGAAAAGCTGCTAGATGAGGAGATGGGAACGTGAAGAAAATACGAAAGCCAGTAATCCTGACATTAATGCTTATGACCGGTTTGACAGCAGCAGGATACTTTTTGCTGACAAAGGGCAGCGGTACAGAAGGAAGCCTGACGACACAGATACAACAGCAACAAAGTGACTTGTTAATGGATAAAGCCTATCAGATTGATTTGGAACAAAGTGCCGTGGAGTTAAAAACAACAGGTGCGGGAAAAAATGTGTCAGATTTTAAGACCCAAAATGCCTATCAGGCAAATACCCCGGCGGAGGCAAAAGGACGGCTGGAACATTTGATTCAGCGGACCAGTCCGTCTTTGAATGAACCTGTGATTGTATTGAATCCTTTTGGAACCTGTGAGGGGGCTATGTTTTTTTCTTTCCAAACTGCAAAGGCCGGAATGATCCGTTACACGATAACCGTTGCTGACAGCTCCGTACCGGATTTTGTCCGTTATGTAAATAATGGAAAAGAAAATAATATGTCAAAGAAACATGAATTTGCAGTAAGCGGTTTTGTTCCGGGAATGGAAAACTATTTGATTCTTGAGGTTCTAGATAAAAAAGGGAGGTCTCTTGAAAAAAAGGTCTACAAATATAATGCCCCGGCTTCTCAGGCTGCTAAAGCAGTTCTGCACGAGGAAACAAAAAATTCTGAGGAGCCAAAGAACGGATTGTTTGTTGTAATGCCATCGGGAGATAAAAAAATATATCTTTATGATAATTCCGGAGTGCTGCGGAGTACAATTCAGACAGAATCCGCACATGGAAGCCGTTTTTATCAGGTGGGAAATTCGGTGCTGTACCAAGTGTCCGGGACAAAGGTGGCAAAAGTATCAGGAACCGGACAGGTGATGGCGCTGGCACAGGTAAATGGCTATGGTAATATCATGGATTTTAGTTATGATGGCTATGATAACATATATTCTCTCGGCAGGAAAAAGGGAATTTACTATTTGCTTGGAACATCCTTTCAGACGGGAAAGACAACAGCGCTCTATCAATTTCCAAAGGGAATTGTCCCGGCCTCGCTTACGACACCATCCGGCGGCAGCGTTTATGTGTCATGTTCTTCTCCTTCTGGAATTGTGAAACTGGAGTCTTTGACGAGCAAAAAGCCAAAGGTATCCTTTGTTCTCGGAAAGGATACGGATTGGAAAAAAACAAAATGGAAGAAAAAAGTTTCCAAGGACAGTACAGTACCCCGCTGGAATTTGGCAGGAGCTGTATTATATACGGATGAACGGGGGACAAAAGACAATCAGGATTCCATATCTGCTTATGTTCTGGATGGCAAAAAGGGAACCGGTGTTCAATTTAC
The DNA here is from genome assembly GCA_947631505.1 of uncultured Lachnospiraceae bacterium. GTDB lineage: Bacteria > Bacillota > Clostridia > Lachnospirales > Lachnospiraceae > Eubacterium_F. The sequence goes on from CANRLR010000003.1 coordinate 31,893, forward strand.
TGTAGACAGCAGGAAAAAATCGGTCGAGATCGTGAATGCTTATCCGGTCGGAGAGAATGGCAGATGTACCGGTGAGGTCTACAAGGGACATTTTATTATTACGAACCGGGAGGAAGGAGTGTATACCGAGTATGATATTGGCGGACTGGTGACGAGACGTTTTAAATTCGGAAAAACACTGGACAGTGTAACAAAGGTTTCATTAGAGGGAATCTGTTTTTATGCCGGTTAGATGATTTTTTGGTAATTTTCAATAAAAAACTTAAAAAAAATACAAATTATTTGTCATTTTTCAAAAAAACAGTTGAGATTCTATACAATAAAGTTGTATAATAAGCATATGATATAAATTAATTTTTAGGAGGGTATAAACAATGAAATTTTTTGTCGACACAGCGAAAATTGAGGACATTAAAAAAGCAAATGAAATGGGGGTAATTTGTGGAGTTACAACAAACCCATCCCTTATCGCAAAAGAAGGTGGCAGAAGTCAGGAAGATGTACTGAAAGAAATCGCATCCATTGTAGACGGACCGATCAGTGGTGAGGTTAAGGCTACAACAGTTGACGCAGAAGGAATGATTGCAGAGGGTAGAGAAATTGCGAAACTTCATGAAAATATGGTTGTTAAAATTCCTATGACCGTTGAGGGATTAAAAGCAACCAAGGTACTTGCTTCCGAGGGAATTAAATGTAATGTAACATTAATCTTCAGTGCGAATCAGGCACTTCTTGCAGCAAGAGCAGGAGCAGCATTTGTATCTCCATTCCTGGGACGTCTGGATGATATTTCCCAGCCGGGTATTGATTTGATTCGTGATATTGCGGAAATCTTCTCTATTCATGGCATTGAAACTGAGATTATTGCAGCAAGTGTCCGCAATCCGATCCATGTAACGGACTGTGCATTGGCAGGAGCTGACATTGCAACCGTACCATACGGTGTCATTGAGCAGATGACAAAACATCCGTTGACGGATATTGGTATTGAGAAATTCCAGAAAGATTATATTGCTGTATTCGGAAACTAATGCAGTAAGTACAGGGAATTATATTAAAAGAATATAAGGAGAATATTTTTATGAATGAATTAGAGCTTCAGAAAATGGCTGTTGAAGTTCGTAAAGGTGTTGTGACCGCTGTACATAGTGCGAAGTCAGGACATCCGGGCGGCTCATTGTCAGCAGCTGACATTTATACTTATCTTTTCTTCGAGGAACTGAATATTGATCCGGAAAATCCGGACAAGGCAGACCGTGACCGTTTTGTTCTGAGTAAAGGACATACCGCACCGGGATATTACTCGGTTCTCGCTAACCGGGGATTTTTCCCGGTGGAAGATCTGCCTACATTACGTCATGTAGGTTCTTATCTTCAGGGACATCCGGACAGAAAGCATATTCCGGGCGTTGACATGTCCAGTGGTTCTTTGGGACAGGGAATTTCTGCCGCAGTCGGCATGGCTCTTTCTGCCAAATTGAGTAATGATTCTTACCGTGTATATACATTACTTGGTGATGGTGAAATTCAGGAAGGTCAGGTCTGGGAGGCTGCTATGTTTGCCGGACATAGAAAATTGGATAACTTTGTTGCCATTGTGGACAACAACGGATTACAGATTGACGGCCCGGTAGATGAAGTCTGTTCCCCATATCCAATTGATGAGAAGTTTGAAGCGTTCGGATTCCATGTCATCAATGTGGATGGACATGACTTCCAAGCATTAAAAGCTGCTTTTGATGAAGCAAAAGCAACCAAAGGTCAGCCGACCGCAATTATTGCCAAGACGCTGAAAGGAAAAGGTGTTTCCTTTATGGAAGGTCAGGCAAGCTGGCATGGTACCGCTCCAAATGATGAGCAGTACGCACAGGCCATGGAAGATTTGAAGAAAGCAGGTGAGTCTTTATGTCAGAAGTAAAAAAGATAGCTACTCGTGAAAGCTATGGTAATGCTCTTGCAGAACTTGGTGCAGAATTTGAAAACCTTGTCGTACTGGATGCAGACCTTGCAGCTGCCACAAAGACTGGCACTTTCAAGAAAGCTTTTCCAGAGCGGCACATTGACTGCGGTATTGCGGAGTGTAACATGATGGGAATTGCAGCAGGAATCGCGACAACAGGAAAAGTTCCATTTGCCAGTTCTTTTGCTATGTTTGCAGCAGGACGTGCGTTCGAACAGGTTCGTAACTCCATTGCATATCCACAGTTAAATGTAAAGATTGGTGCTACCCATGCAGGTATCTCTGTTGGTGAAGATGGTGCTACTCATCAGTGTAATGAAGATATTGCCCTGATGCGTGCCATTCCGGGAATGACGGTAATCGTTCCTTCGGATGATGTAGAAGCAAAAGCTGCTGTTCGCGCAGCCTATCTCCATGAGGGTCCTTGTTATCTTCGTTTTGGAAGATTAGCGGTTCCGGTTATCAATGACAAGCCGGATTATAAATTTGAACTTGGAAAAGGTGTTGTACTTCGTGATGGTAAGGATGTGACAATTGTTGCTTCCGGGCTTCCGGTATCTAACTGTTTGGAAGCTGCTGAAAAGCTGGCGGCAGATGGAATTGATGCAAAAGTAATCAATATCCATACAATTAAACCTCTTGATGAGGAATTGATTTTGGCAGCAGCCAAAGAGACAGGAAGAGTTGTAACAGTAGAAGAACATTCCGTAATTGGCGGATTGGGAAGTGCTGTTTGTGACTTACTTTCTGAGAAAGCACCTACACCAGTTTGCAAAATTGGTGTAAATGATGTTTTCGGTGAATCTGGACCGGCAGTAGAGCTGGTTAAGAAATACGGTTTGGATGCGGACAGCATTTATGCAAAAGTAAAAGAATTTGCTAAATAATGCAGCGGCCCTTTGAAGCAATTTATCTGTGCCCCGTACGAAAGTGCGGGGCATCTTGTATATCAGACGGAGGATTTATCAATGAAACAATTTCACTTGAAACCCTTTTCAGACAAACCAAAATTGTTTGTCTGTGTACCCGGTTCAAAGAGCATGACGAACCGTGCTCTTTTGCTGGCGGCACTGGCGGATGGAGTCAGCCGGTTAAAAGGTGTACTGTTCAGCGATGATTCACGGGTGTTTATGAAAGCGTTACAGACAGTGGGATTTGATGTGAAAATAGAAGAGGAGAAAAAGGAAGTACAGATTCACGGGTGGAATGGAGAAGTTCCCCAAAAGAGCGGGAGTGTCTATGTGGGAAGTGCCGGAACAGCAGCACGCTTTCTTACGGCGATGCTTGCCCTGTCCGGTGGAACTTATGAGATGACATCTTCAGAGCAGATGAAGAAAAGACCAATGCGTCCTCTCTTGGAGGCATTGGAGCAATTAGGTGTAATGTTTGAATATAAGGAGGAGCCTTACGCATTTCCTTTTGTTATCAAAGGTAGAAAATCAGTGGCGTGTCAGAAGATTCCTCTTAATATAGATAAAAGCAGCCAGTTCTTGAGTGCCCTTTTGCTTAGCGGGGTAATGGTGAAAGAGGGATTTATCATTGAGCTGACGGGGGAACGGGATGCGAAAGCTTATGTGGAAATATCAATGAAAATGATGAAACAATTTGGTACCTATGTACGCCGGCTCAGTGAGCAGGAATATGAAATATCAGCGGGGTCCCATTATCAGGCAAGAGAATATCAGATTGAACCGGATGTTTCCGCCGCCTGCTATTTTTATGCTATGGCAGCGATAAACGGTGGAAGTGCCGTTGTAAAAAATGTTGATTTTTCAATTAGTCAGGGAGATATCCAGTTTTTGCGCGCATTAGAGAAAATGGGCTGCCGTTTGAAAGAAACAGCGGATGGAGTGCTTTTAGAAGCACCGGAACGTGGAAAATTAAGAGGAATTACGATAAATATGAGCAATTTTTCTGACCAGACAATGACATTAGCGGTGACGGCGATTTTTGCAGAGGGCGAGACCGTGATAGAGGGAGTGGGACATATCCGTGGACAGGAATCTGACCGTATCCACGGCATTGCAACAGAATTGAACCGTATGGGGATAATTTGTGAGGAAAGAGAGGAGGGATTACGTATTGTTCCGGATGAAAAGGTGCTTACTGAATATGAAGAGGGAAAAAGAACCGTAACCTTTGAGACTTATGATGACCATCGTATGGCTATGGCATTTTCTGTCATTGGTTCAAAACTATGGGGGATTACCATTGATAATCCTCTATGCTGTCGGAAAACCTTTGAAAATTATTTTGAAGTGTTGACAAATCTAGATTTAAGTTTAGAATGATAGATAGAAAAAGTTGTCACTACGTTATGGAGGAAATGACAAGATGAAAAAGATAATGGATATTTTGAAAGAAAAAATGACAGAGGGATTTGCGGCGGCAGGATATGATGCCAAATACGGTATGATTTCAGTTTCCAATCGCCCTGATTTATGTCAATATCAGTGCAACGGTGCCATGGCAGCGGCAAAGGAATACAAAAAAGCTCCGATTATGATTGCCGGTGACGTGACGGAAAAATTGGCGGGAGATGAAGTTTTTGAGAAGATCGAAGCTGTCAATCCCGGATTTATCAATATTACCGTAAGCGGTGCGTTTTTAGCAGGATATGTCGAAAAAATGATAACGGAAAAGCATTTTGGGGTCGAAGAGCTGCCGAAGAAGACAATCGTGATTGATTACGGCGGACCAAATGTTGCGAAACCGCTTCATGTCGGTCATTTGCGTTCCGCAATAATCGGGGAGAGCATAAAAAGAATCTGCCGTTTTATGGGAAATGAGGTAATCGGTGATGCACATCTTGGTGACTGGGGGCTGCAGATTGGCCTGATTATTACAGAGTTAAAGAAACGTCAGCCTGAGCTTGTTTATTTTGATGAAAACTATGAGGGAGAATATCCGAAGGAAGCACCTTTTACGATTAGTGATCTGGAGGAGATCTATCCTTATGCCAGCAGTTATTCCAAGGAGCATGAAGATTATCGAAAGGAAGCACAGGAAGCCACTGCCAAATTACAGAGCGGTGTTCGCGGCTATCGTGCTCTGTGGGAACATATTCTCAAAGTATCCATTGCTGATTTAAAGAAAAATTATGATAAGTTAAACGTAGAATTTGATCTGTGGAAAAAGGAAAGTGATGTGCAGGCTTATATTCCGGAAATGGTAGACGAATTGAAGAGGGCCGGATTTGCTCATGAGAGTGAAGGTGCTCTTGTGGTAGATGTGGCAGAGGAAACAGATAAAAAGGAAATGCCGCCGTGTATCATTGTAAAGTCAAATGGAGCTACCCTGTATGCCACAACAGATCTGGCAACAATTGTAGAACGGGAAAAATTATTTCATCCGGCACAGATTATCTATCTGGCAGATAAGAGACAGTCTTTGCATTTTACCCAGATCTTCCGTGTGATTAAAAAGACCGGAATTGCCAGCCGTGACATTTCATTGGATTTTATTGGCTTCGGTACCATGAATGGAAAGGATGGAAAGCCGTTTAAAACAAGAGATGGCGGTGTGCTCCGTTTACAGGTATTGCGTGAGAAAATTAATGAAGAGGTCTATAAAAGAATTCGGGAGAACCGGGATTATAGTGACGAAGAGGCGAGGGAAATTGCGGAGAAGGTAGGACTTGCTGCATTAAAGTATGGAGATTTGTCGAATCAGGCTTCCAAGGATTATATTTTTGATGTTGAGCGCTTTTCATCCTTTGAAGGAAATACCGGTCCGTATATTCTGTATACGATTGTCCGTATAAAATCCTTATTACAAAAATACAGGGAGAATGGCGGGCAGTTTTCCGGAGAGAATTTGCTGCTGGCACCGATCAGCACCAGTGAGACAGAGGTTTTTCTGACATTAAGCAAATTTGCGGATATGATGGAAAATGCGTATCAGGAATTGGCACCACATAAGATCTGTCAGTATGTGTATGAATTATCGGAAGCGTTTAACCATTTTTATCATGAGACCAAAATATTAACAGAGGAAAATGAAGAGAGAAAAATTTCCTATCTTACATTGATTGGACTGGTTCAAAAGATTTTAGAGCAGTGCATTGAACTTCTTGGATTTGAAGCACCGGATAAGATGTAGTTGAAAGGTTGTGATTGCGTGTTCGTGGGTCGTGAAAAAGAATTAGCTATGATGAGACAGCAGTACCAGCTGCCTGAAAATGGTATTGTTATACTATATGGCAGAGAGGGAATCGGAAAAACTTCTTTCATTAAAAGATTTGTTGAGGATAAGCCCTTTGTTTACTATCAGGCAAGGGAGTGGTCCGAGGCAGAACAGAACCGCTGTTTTGCTGAGAAGAAAGAAGAACTCCTGACAGAACTGGCACAGACAGACAAGAAAGTCTGCTTTATTGTAGATGAATTTGATTTGATGCAGAAGGGATACAAAAACTTTTTTGCGGATTTTACGCAATATGTAAAAAGCTTTCAAAAAGGAAGAGTGTTTTTGATTTTGAGCAGTTCCTCCGTGCAATGGGTAGAAAATACCATGGTGGAAGATATGGGAGAGCTTGCTGCCAATATAAACGCTTTTATCAAATTAAAAGAATTTACTTTTATGGAAATGGTGGACCGTTTTCCCAATAGTTCAACGGAAGAATGCATTATCATTTATGGAATCTTCGGTGGCGTGCCGGCATACCTTGATTTGTGGAATCCGAAAGAAACGGTTCGCAAAAATATCATCCGCAACATCTTGGATAAGCGGGGGGCTATGTACAAAGAGGCAGGGCGTTTCCTCAGAACGTCACTTCGTGAACTGCCGTATTATAATACAATATTGTCTGTGCTGGCAGAAGATGAGCCGAAACTGAATTATTTGTATAACCGTACCGGATTCAGCCGGGCGAAAATTTCGGTCTATATTAAAAACTTGATTCAGATTGACGTGGCAGCGAAAATTTTTTCCTACGAAACAGCGAAAAAGGCAAATATTCAGAAAGGACTGTATGGTATTACAGATGCCTTTTTACAGTTTTATTATAAACTGATCTATCCGTATCTGTCAGAACTTCAAATAATGGAACCGGAAGAATTTTATGCGAAATATATGAAAAAGCAGTTAGATGAGGTCATGGAAAAAGCCTATATAAAAGTATGCAAAGAGTTTATGGAGTTAATGAACCGGTTTGACCGGCTGCCTTCCAAATTCGGTAATTTTGGCAGCCTGTATGGAAAGAGCGGATTTATTCCGCTGATTGCGGGGAATGACAAAGGTGAGTTATTGATAGGCAGCTGCAAATGGAGCAATAGACCAATGGGGATGCAGGAATTTGAACAGCTGCTAAAAGATATGGAGCAGACGGGAAAAGAAGCAGATTATTACTATCTGTTCTCAAAAGAGGGATTTACAACGGAACTTGCAGCGATGGCACAGAATATGAATAATATACAGTGCATTGATATGGAGCAGATGTAAAGGAGATGCATTCGCAATGAGATTGATTATGTATGGTAGAGGAGAAGAAAGCGGAATACTGAAAAAGGTAATGCAGCTTGTGACTTGTGAACAGGATGCCGATCATACAGCGGAAAAAGAATCTCTTGTCAGTGATATCTATGATGAGATCTATCATTTGCTCGAATTATCGACCCGGTATGGTTTTGATGAAAATCTTTGGCAGTGTTATATTGCTTATATTCTCGCTATGGATGAAAATCCCTTTAGTATGCTTTGTGAAACAGTAGGGGCTTCCGGAGATGGAAGTGTAAATCAGATCGTAAAACAGGATATGGGTGTTTTTTACCGGTTGTTTCATTATGACTTTTCCGAGGTGGAAGATAAACTGGGCATTGATTGTTTTACAACAATAAGCAATTATCATTCTATGGCCAAGGCAGAGAATACCTACAACAAAAGTGTGAGTGAAAAGGTCCGGGCACTGGCAGAGGAATTGACAAAGGCGGAAGACGGAGAAGCATTTTTTACTATTGTGACTGACTTTTACAGACGATATGGAGTAGGAAAATTTGGTCTCAACAAGGCATTTCGTGTTACACATAAGGGAGAGGAAATGATTCTTTCGCCCATTACCCATACCAGTGATGTAGTATTATCCCATTTGATTGGTTATGAACTGCAAAAACAGCAGCTGGTGGACAATACCGAAGCATTTGTGGAGGGACGGAAGGCAAATAACTGTCTTTTGTTCGGTGACAGCGGCACAGGAAAATCCACTTGTATCAAGGCAATTCTGAACCAGTATTATGAAAAGGGACTGCGGCTGATTGAAGTATATAAACATCAGTTTCAGGATCTATCCGGCATTATTGAACAGGTAAAGAACCGGAATTACAAATTTATTATTTATATGGATGATTTATCCTTTGAGGAATTTGAAATTGAGTATAAATATTTGAAAGCGGTTATTGAGGGCGGTCTGGAAGTGAAACCGGACAATGTTCTGATTTATGCCACCTCGAACCGCCGGCATCTTATTCGGGAGACTTGGAGCGACCGTTCCGATATGTCTCAGGATGAATTACATCGTTCTGACACGATGCAGGAAAAACTATCCTTGGTTGCCCGGTTCGGTGTCAGCATTAATTTCAGCCGTCCCCAGAAAAAGGAGTTTGATTCCATTATTCTCGGTCTGGCGAAAGAAAATCCCGATATTACACTCAGTGAGGAAGAACTTCTGATGCAGGCAAATGCGTGGAGCATACGAAATGGGGGTTATTCCGGCAGGGTAGCAGAACAATTTATCATTCATTTAAAATCTGTTGCAAAGGAACATTAAAATTGATAGAAAGGGAAAACTCTGATGTTTGAACGTTTTTTTCCAGATACGACTGTGACCTCAACATATGCAATTGATTATAAGAAATTATATGAGGATGGCTACCGTGGTATTTTATTTGATATTGATAATACATTAGTGGAACATGGCATGGAGGCAAATCAAAAGGCAAAAGAGCTTTTTGCCTATCTTAAAAAACTTGGTTTTGAGTGCTGCCTCATTTCTAATAATAAAAAGAAACGAGTGCATACATTTAATGAAGCAATTGGCGTTCATACTGTTTTTAATGCTCACAAGCCGGCAAAGAAAGGGTATTATTATGCTATGGAACTGATGAATACCAGACCGGAGACGACAGTGTTTGTTGGTGACCAGTTATTTACCGACATATTCGGAGCAAAAAGAATCGGATTGAAAAATTTTCTTGTCAAACCGATTAATGAACGTGAGGAAATACAGATTGTATTGAAAAGGAAACTGGAGCGTATTGTGTTAAAAGAGTATCGCATGAAAAAGCGGAAAGAAAAGAGGAATCTGAAATGGGAAAAGAAAAAGGACAAGAAATACTTCACGCCAGCTCCGTAGAAGCGTTTCTTTTAACAGGTGCTGCTAATATGCGGTACTTGGCAGGCTTTACCGGTGAGGGATATGTTTATCTGTCAGAGCAGAGTGCTGTTGTGGTGACGGATTCCCGGTACACAATTGCAGCCAGAGCAGAGTGTAAGGGTTTTACCATAGAGGTCTGGAATGGAAAGCCATATTACGAAATACTGAAGAGGTATGCAGAAAAGGATAAAATAGAAACACTTGGCTTTGAAGAGGAGGAAATGACGGTATCCGAACTTCATAAGCTTCAGGAAATGCTGCCATCACATTTAATGACATTGGAACCATTAGGGGAACAGATAACAAAATGGCGTTCTGTAAAATCGCGGGAAGAAATTGATAAAATCCGCACGGCAGAAGCAATCGGTGACCGTGCTTATGCCAGATTACTGCCGCAATTAAGGGCCGGTATGACAGAAAAGCAGGTGGCAGCAAGATTGGAATTTTACATGAAAGAAGAGGGGGCTGACGGATTAAGTTTTGATACGATTGCAGCCTCCGGTATTCATTCGGCAATGCCTCATGCAGTTCCGACGGATAAGAAGCTGGAAGCCGGTGATTTTCTTACGATGGATTTTGGCTGTCTGTACGAGGGATATTGTTCGGATATGACGAGAACAGTTATAATTGACAGAGCAAATCAAAAGCAGCATGAGATTTATTATACGGTACTTGTAGCCCAAAAGCAGGCAATGGCAGGAATCCGGCCTGGTGTGAGAGGGTGTGAAATTGATTCTCTGGCAAGACAGGTGATTGAAGAAGCTGGTTATGGAAACTATTTTGTACATTCTCTTGGACATTCCGTAGGATTATGTATTCACGAAAAACCCTGTTTTGCACCGAAGGATGAAACCGTACTTCAGCCGGGGATGGTGATAACAGTAGAACCGGGTATTTATGTGGAAGGGTTTGGCGGTGTCCGGATTGAAGATGTAGTGGTAGTAACAGAAGATGGCTGTGAGAATATGACGCAGTCACCAAAGCGATTAATCGAAATTGGAGGATAATGGGGATTACGATGAACAGACCAAAGATATGTGTACCAATTATTGCACCAATGCGGGACAGTATTCTGAATCAAGCGAGAGAGTATGCGGGACTTTCTGCAGATATGGTAGAATGGCGTGTGGATTTTTATGCTGGTTATGAAAAAGAGCTGCCAAGCATTGTGGAAGAGTTAAAGGTATTGTTGAAAGACAAAGAACTGCTTGTGACGCTCCGTTCGGAAGCAGAGGGCGGTGAACCGAATGGAGGACGTTTTCATTATGAAAAATTGTTAGGCACTCTGCTGGAGCAGGATGTGGCAGATTATATTGACGTAGAGCTTGATCGGATGCCTGAACTGGTGCAGCAGAAGAGGCATACGAAACTCATTGGTTCCTATCATAATTTTCAGGCAACTCCAAAAGAAGATGAAATCATTGCCAAGCTGACAGAGGCAAAGGAAAGGGGCTGTGATATCGGAAAACTGGCATGTATGCCATCGGCGGAGGAAGAGGTGGATATTCTGTTGCGTGCTACTGCCAAAATGAAGGAGATGTATCCCCAGTATCCGATTATTACAATGTCCATGGGAAAATTAGGCGAGAAATCAAGATTATATGGCGGTCTGTATGGTTCCGGGGTATCTTTCGGATGTGTGGGAGAAGGCTCGGCACCGGGGCAGATTCCTTTTGAAAAGCTCAAAGAAACCTTCGATAAAATATACAGCGGAAAACGTCACATTGCATTGATAGGCTTTATGGGGGTGGGAAAATCTACGATTTCCAAAGAATTGAAGTACCTTTCCAATCGCCCGGAGGTAGATACCGATGCATGGATTGAAGAAAAGGAAGGACGAAGGATATCCGATATATTTGCAGCAGAGGGAGAAGAATATTTCCGGCAGCAGGAAACAGCAATGATTGATGAGCTGGGAACAATGAAAGCTTCGATTGTTTCCTGTGGTGGAGGAATGGCACTCCGGGAGATGAATGTTCGCAAATTACAGGCACTCGGTGAGGTGGTATTACTTACGGCAAGACCGGAAACAATATTTGAGCGGGTTCGGTACAGCACCAACCGACCGATTTTGAATGGCAATATGAACGTGGAATTTATCTCCGAATTGATGGAGAAACGAAGACCATTTTATGAAAAGGCAGCAACCGTGACGATCCGTACCGACGGCAGAAGAGTAGATGAGATTGCAAAAGAAATACTTGAAAAATGCTGTTAAATATAATAAAATAAAAAAAGATGTGTACGAATTTAATGTCGCACAGCGACGGAAAGAGAGGAAATTATGGTATCAGCAGGAGATTTTAGAAACGGTCTTACAGTGGAAATCGAAGGAACCGTTTATCAGATTATTGAATTTCAGCACGTTAAGCCTGGTAAGGGAGCTGCATTTGTGCGTACAAAATTAAAAAATGTAGTTGATGGTGGTGTGGTAGAGAAAACCTTCCGTCCGACCGAGAAATATCCGCAGGCACATATTGATAAAAAGGAAATGCAGTATCTTTACAACGATGGGGAGATGTATAATTTCATGGATAATGAAACCTATGAGCAGATTGCTCTGACTGAGGAAGCAGTGGGTGATTCTATGAAGTTTGTAAAAGAGAATGATAATGTTAAGATGGTCTCCTATAAGGGAAACATTTTTGCAATCGAGCCGCCGATGTTTGCCGAGCTGGAAGTTACAGAAACAGAGCCAGGTGTAAAAGGCGATACAGCGACGAACGTAACAAAACCGGCTATTGTGGAAACCGGAGCACAGGTTGCTGTGCCGATTTTTGTAAATCAGGGTGATAAAATTCAGATTGATACAAGAACAGGTGAGTACTTAAAGAGATTATAAGAAAGAGAAGATTCTTATTGTATAAAAAGGACTGTGTGACATATGCTAACAATATGCTGCATGGTCTTTTTTTTGCGAAAATTTTTCTTGAACAGCACTTGCATTATACCCCATGGGGGTATATAATAAAGTTGTCACGAGCAAAAGAAAGGAGGTTTTCTGTGGAAAGAAATAAGGACGAAAATCATGTCGGAGACGAGCTGACAATGTGCTGTCACCGGAAAAAGGAGCGTTCCGAAAAAGAGTATAAGGACTTGATTCACCGACTGAACCGTATAGAAGGACAAATCCGGGGAATCCGCGGTATGGTAGAAAAGGATAGTTATTGCCCGGATATTTTAGTGCAGGTCGCGGCAGTAAATGCGGCATTAAACAGTTTTAATAAGGTCTTGCTGGCAAATCATATCAAAACCTGTGTGACAAAGGATATTCGGGAGGGAAGAGAGGAGGCAGTGGACGAATTGGTAACAATTTTACAGAAGCTGATGAAATAAAATGGAGGCAACGCGAGCCATTTCGCATAAACCTTTGGAAAGGAGGTCTGTATGAAACAATATCGCGTAACGGGCATGAGCTGTGCTGCCTGTAGTGCCCGGGTGGAAAAGGCGGTAAGCAGGGTAGAGGGTGTCACCTCTTGTTCGGTTAGTCTATTAACAAATTCTATGGGCGTAGAGGGAACGGCATCGGATTCGGATATTATAAAGGCTGTGGAGGATGCCGGTTACAGTGCTGTTACAAAAGAAGAGAACCGTGCGGCTCTGAGCCAGAGCAGAGATTTTGGCGGAGAGGAGGCACTGAGGGATAAAGATACACCGGTTCTAAAAAAACGGCTCCTTACTTCCCTTGTTTTTCTCTTCGTCCTGATGTATTTTTCGATGGGACATATGATGTGGAACTGGCCGCTTCCTGCGGTCATGGCAGACAATCATGTGGCAATGGGACTGCTGCAGTTACTTCTCACGATTATAATTATGGTAATCAACCAGAAGTTCTTTATCAGCGGTTTTAAGAGCCTGTGGCATCGTGCTCCCAATATGGATACTCTTGTTGCCTTAGGGGCGAGTGCAGCGTTTGTCTATAGTACCTATGCACTGTTTGCTATGACCGATGCACAGATGCGGGGGGATTCCATGGCAAGTATGGCGTATATGCATGAATTCTACTTTGAGTCGGCAGCCATGATACTGACCTTAATAACGCTCGGCAAAATGCTGGAAGCCCGCTCGAAAGGAAGGACGACGGATGCCCTCAAGGGACTTATGAAGCTATCGCCAAAGACAGCCGTTCTATTGCGTCAGGGAGAAGAAGTGACGGTATCGATAGAAGAGGTGAGGAAAGGGGACATATTCGTTGTGCGTCCCGGAGAACATATTCCGGTCGATGGTGTCGTTGTAGAGGGCAATAGTGCCGTGAACGAAGCAGCCCTGACTGGTGAGAGTATTCCGGTAGATAAGGAGCAGGGAGATAAGGTTTCGGCTGCTACGGTAAATCAGTCCGGGTTTTTGACCTGTGAGGCAACGAGAGTCGGTGAAGACACTACTTTGTCACAGATTATTCGTATGGTCAGTGATGCTGCCGCAACGAAGGCACCGATTGCCAAAGTGGCAGATAAGGTTTCGGGAGTTTTTGTTCCTGCGGTAATCGGTATTGCCGTTATTACGATGATAATCTGGCTTTTGACAGGAAATGGTGTGGGATATGCACTGGCAAGGGCCATCTCTGTTCTGGTTATCAGCTGCCCATGTGCCCTTGGTCTGGCAACACCAGTAGCAATTATGGTAGGAAACGGTGTGGGCGCGAAAAACGGAATTATGTTTAAGACGGCAGTTTCTTTGGAAGAAACGGGGAAAATGGATATCATTGCATTCGATAAAACAGGCACAATTACAACGGGAGAACCGAAGGTAACGGATGTGCTGCCGGCAGAAAACGTGAGTGAAGAAGAACTGCTCACCCTTGCGTATAGTCTGGAACAGAAAAGTGAGCACCCGCTGGCAAAAGCAGTGCTGCTGTATGGGGAAGAACGGGGAGTAACAGCAAAAGAAGTCGAGGAATTTCAAGCATTGCCGGGGAATGGGCTGAAGGCGGTGTATGAAGGTGACTTAATTCTCGGTGGTAGTTTCCGTTATACGAGTGAACAGGCAGAAGTAACCGGACCATGGAAGGAATGTTCGGAAAAGCTTTCGGAACAGGGGAAAACGCCGCTGTTTTTTGCAAGAAAGGGAAAGCTTCTTGGGATTATTGCGGTGGCGGATGGAATCAAGGAAGACAGTCCGCGGGCAGTAAAGGAGTTACAGAACATGGGAATCCGTGTTGTTATGCTGACAGGAGATAATGAGCGGACGGCAAAGGCAATCGGAGCACAGGCAGGAGTTGATGAAGTCATTGCCGGTGTGCTGCCGGAGGGGAAAGAGCAGGTTATTTCACAGCTGAAGCAAAGTGGAAAAGTAGCGATGGTTGGTGACGGTATTAACGATGCTCCGGCATTGACAAGGGCAGATATCGGAATTGCGATAGGTGCAGGAACCGATATTGCCATTGATGCGGCGGATGTTGTGCTGATGAAGAGTAAGCTCAGCGATGTACCGGCAGCTCTGAGACTGAGCCGTGGCACACTTAAAAATATTCATGAGAATTTATTTTGGGCATTTATTTATAATGTCATAGGAATTCCGCTGGCGGCAGGAATATGGATACCGATATTTGGGTGGCAGCTGAACCCGATGTTCGGTGCAGCCGCAATGAGTTTATCCAGCTTTTGCGTCGTAACGAATGCTCTCCGGTTGAATTTTCTGAAGATTCATGATGCGGGCCGGGATAAGAAAAAAAAGAACAGAGCAGGAAATGTGAAAAAGGAAAGATTAAAAAAGGAAAGTGAGGAAATGAAAATGAATAAAGTAATGAAAATCGAGGGAATGATGTGCGGACATTGTGAGGCAACGGTAAAGAAGGCACTGGAGAGTCTGGAACAGGTGAAAGAGGCAGAGGTAAGCCACAAGGATGGAACCGCAGTTATAACACTCAATGCCGAGATATCCGATGAGGAATTAAAAAAGGCAGTAGAGGAGAAAGATTATACTGTAGTTTCAGTGGAATAGATGTTTTTTAAGAGAAATCTTTTGAGAATAATTATAAAAGAACTGGTTATAGGGAAAACTTATAACCAGTTCTTATTATTTTTCACTTTACAATTTCATAGTAATATGATAGGATTAGTATACAAAAAGGACAGCACGAAAATTGCAGGTGTGCGTGAAAGGAAGAAAGAGAGGTAGAAATTATGAGTAAGAAGAATTATGCAGATAGAAAATTAAAGTTTGAGACATTGCAGCTGCATGTCGGACAAGAACAGGCCGATGCAGTTACGGATGCAAGGGCAGTACCGATTTATGCAACTTCCTCTTATGTTTTTCATAATAGTGAGCATGCCGCAGCAAGATTCGGTCTGACGGATGCGGGAAATATTTATGGCCGTCTTACCAATCCGACCGAGGATGTGTTTGAACAGAGAATTGCGGCATTAGAAGGCGGTGCTGCTGCTTTGGCAGTAGCTTCCGGAGCGGCTGCCATTTCTTACACGATTCAAAATCTGGCACAGGCAGGGGACCATATTGTGGCGGCAAAAAATATATATGGAGGAACATATAATCTGCTGGCACATACGTTAGTTGACTATGGTATTACAACAACCTTTGTCAATCCATTTGATTATGAAGAAGTGGAACATGCGATTCAGGACAATACCAAGGCGGTCTATGTGGAAACGCTTGGAAATCCGAATTCCGATGTGGCAGATATTGAAAGACTGGCAGAGATTGCCCATAAGCACAAGATTCCGCTTGTCATTGACAATACTTTTGCGACACCTTATCTTGTCCGTCCGATTGAATACGGTGCGGATCTTGTGGTTCACTCGGCAACGAAGTTTATCGGAGGACATGGAACTGCCATTGGCGGTGTCATTGTAGACAGTGGCAAATTTGACTGGGAGGCGAGCGGTAAATTTGATTCCCTTACAAAGCCAAATCCAAGTTATCATGGCATCAGTTTCACGAAGGCGGTAGGGGCAGCCGCTTTTGTTACGAAAATTCGTGCGATTCTGCTGCGTGATACCGGAGCGACTCTTTCCCCTTTTCATGCGTTTCTATTTTTGCAGGGCTTAGAAACGTTATCGCTCCGGGTAGAGCGGCATGTAGAGAATGCATTGAAAGTAGTAAAATATCTAAATGACCATCCGCAGGTAGAGAAAGTAAATCATCCGGCGGTGACAGAGGACTCGGGACAACAGGCACTTTATGCCAAATATTTTCCGAACGGAGGAGGTTCTATTTTCACCTTTGAAATAAAAGGAGATGCTAAAAAAGCAAAAGAATTTATTGATCATTTGGAATTGTTCTCTCTGCTTGCCAATGTGGCAGATGTGAAATCTCTTGTGATTCATCCGGCATCCACGACCCATTCACAGTTGAGTGAGGAGGAACTGAGTGAGCAGGGAATTAAGCCGAACACGATTCGCCTTTCGATTGGAACGGAAAATATAGACGATATCATTGAGGATCTGGATGAGGCATTTCAGGCGGTACGGTAATGTAGGGCAAACGTATAAAATTAAATTATAAGGGACAACCGCGAAAATTTTGGCGGTTGTCCCTTATTAAATTTTAAGCGATTGCCTTAACAGTAACGGGAAGAAGGTTTGTGTCTGGAAAAGTAGGCACATCTGAAATTTATGCCTTTTTGGTAAGCCTGACATTGGCGAAAGCGAAAATAGAAGCAGGGATTACGGAAGGGCTGTCACGGCTGTATGCATAGAAGAATTAAATACGCGGTAACAGGACCGCAGAAAGCGGAAGCGTGTACGAATCGGCACAGTCTGCGCCCCCGCCTTCGGTGAAAATGTTTACAGCGAAATTTATTCGCCAACGTTCACTGTTTACAGGGAAAAACGGATATGATATACTATGTTTTTAGAGCGGTGTTTTTACACCGCTTTTTACTCTCAACGGATACAAGAAGGATAGGAAAAGAGGATTCATATGGCATTATCGGCAGAAGAACTGGAACGTTATTCCAGACATATTATATTGCAGGGAGTAGGGCTTGCCGGACAAAAGAAACTGGCAGCCGGAAAAGTATTAGTAATTGGAGCCGGTGGGCTAGGTTCACCAGTTCTTATGTATCTTGCAGCCTCCGGTGTGGGTACGATTGGTATTATGGATGATGATGTGGTGGATAAATCGAATCTACAGCGGCAGATCATTCACAGTACGGGGCAGGTTGGTTTTTCCAAAGCAGAATCGGCGGCAGGGCGGATAGAGAAAATAAATCCTTACATAAAAACAGTAATATATAAGGAGCGTGCTGCGGCGGAAAATCTGCTGGAGATAATCAGTCAATATGATTTTATTGTAGATGGAGTCGATAATTTTTCTTCCAAGTTTTTAATTAATGATGCCTGTGTACTGGCTCAGAAACCGTTTTCTCACGGAGGAATCCGGGAGTTTTCCGGTCAGCTTATGACATATGTGCCGGGAGAGGGGCCGTGTTACCGCTGCATTTTTGAAGAAATTCCACCGGACGGTGAGGTGGACAGCTGTTCTCAGGCGGGGGTGTTAGGTACGCTGCCGGGAATTATCGGAAGTCTGCAGGCATTGGAGGTGCAGAAATATCTCATCGGGACAGGAGAACTCCTGACGGGACATATGCTGACTTTTGATGGTCTTACGATGCAATTTCGGAAGATACCGTTTTCCGGTAAATCCCCTCATTGCCGTGTTTGCGGTGAACGGGCAGATATTATGGAATTAAAAGAAGAAAATTACAGACCAAAGCAGGCGTGCACGGTTTTGCCAAAAGATTCATAAATGGTAAGGAGAGAAAAATTTATTCACGTTGGCTATTTTGTTTCTGAGCGAAAACAAATAGCTTTGATCCGACACGAGAAACTCTTCGAGATTTTTCGTGCGGTTCTTCACGATAAATCGCTCAGAAATGAGGGATTAAAATGAAAGAGCAATTTTTAAGAACTGAACTTATCTTGGGGGAAGAGGCCATAAATAAATTAAAAAATGCTCATGTTGCGGTCTTTGGCATTGGCGGAGTCGGTGGTTATGCAGTGGAAGCTCTTGTGCGGAGCGGGGTGGGTGCCATTGATCTGATTGACAATGACACAGTTGCCCTCAGTAATCTTAACCGGCAGATTATTGCACTGCACAGTACAATTGGCAGATATAAAACCGATGTGATGCGGGAGCGCATATTAGATATTAATCCAGAATGCAAAGTAGAAGTATATCATTGCTTTTTTTTGCCCGAAACAAAAGAGGTGTTTGATTTCTCACGCTATTCCTATGTAGTGGATGCCGTGGATACGGTGACAGCAAAAATTGAACTGGTCATGCAGGCAGAGAAGTCCCACACACCGATTATCAGCAGTATGGGAGCGGGAAATAAACTAAATCCGGCGGAATTTGAAGTGGCGGATATTTATCAGACCTCTGTATGCCCGCTGGCAAAGGTGATGCGGCGGGAACTGAAAAAAAGAGGAATAAAAAAATTAAAGGTTGTTTATTCCAAAGAACAGCCAATACAGCCTAAAACGGATGAGGGGCGAAGTACACCGGGTTCTACGGCATTTGTTCCGTCGGTGGCAGGATTAATCATCGCTTCGGAAGTGATAAAGGATATCATTTAAGTTAGAAATGAGGGATTTAAATGAGCAAAAAGAAAGAATTAACAAGGCAGCAGGAAGTAGAGCGGAGTATTGTAAAAAAATACCGCAAAGAAATCTGGTGCAAGTTTACAAAAGCAATCAATGAATATGAGTTAATACAGGACGGTGACAAAATTGCCGTGTGCATTTCCGGGGGAAAAGATTCTATGCTGATGGCAAAACTTTTTCAGGAGTTACATCGTCATGGACAGAAGAACTTTGAAACCGTATTTCTTGTTATGAATCCGGGATACAATGAGGCTAATTATGAGAGGATTGCAGAAAATGCTTCGATGTTGGGAGTACCAATTGAGGTTTTTGAATCCCAGATTTTTGATGCAGTGGCAAACGATGTGGATTCGCCCTGCTATCTCTGTGCCAGAATGCGGCGCGGATATTTGTACAGCAGGGCAAAGGAACTCGGCTGCAATAAAATTGCGTTGGGACATCATTTTGATGATGTGATTGAAACGATTCTGATGGGAATGTTATATGGGGCACAGATTCAGACGATGATGCCGAAGCTTCACAGCTCAAATTTTGAGGGAATGGAGCTGATTCGTCCGATGTATCTGATTCGGGAAGAGGATATTATACACTGGTGCCATTATAACGAGCTGGAATTTATCCGGTGCGCCTGCCGGTTTACCGAAAAATACGAAACAGGACTGGAGCAGGGAGAGTCTCGTGAACAGGGGGCCAAACGATATGAAGTAAAAGAACTGATTCGTGAATTAAGAAAAAAAAGTCCCTATATCGAAAAAAATATTTTCCGAAGTGTGGAAAATGTTAATCTGAGCACGATTATTGCCTACAAACAAAATGGTGTGAAGCATCATTTCCTAGATACGTATGAGGAGGAAAGGGGGAAGGCAGAGTAACAGCAGGAGGTAATTTGTCATAAAATAGGGCAAAGGAGGTAGTCAGATGAATTTGTATCATTTTCTTGTGCTTGGCACGGAGCCGAGACAACAGTATTTGGCAGAATTTTTGAAAGAGGCAGGACACGAAGTTATGGTGGCAGAGGAATACCTGCCGGGCTACCATGATGCCGTACTCCTGCCGGTTCCGCAGACAGCCCTTTATTTGGAACGGAATATCGGAAAGCTGCAGAAGGGACAGGTCGTTTACGGGTGCAACTTTCCGGCGGAATCAGTAGAACTGGGAGAGGCGAAGGGAATCCGTTTTGTAGATTATATGAAAGTGGATGGAGTGGCAAGTAAAAATGCCGTTGCAACGGCAGAAGGAGCGATTGCGGAAGCGATTCAAGAGAGCAAAGTGAATTTACAGGGGAATGACACGTTAGTTGTCGGATATGGACGGTGCGGGGAAGTTTTAGCAGAAAAATTACTTGCCATGAATTCAAAAGTAACGGTAATGGACCGAAAAGAGGAAAAGCGCTGCCGTGCCGTGGCAATGGGAAGCCGCGGTATTTCTTTTGACGAGGGAATGACGGAGATGGAGAAGTATGATGTTATCTTTAATACCGTTCCGGCACCCGTTATAACAAAGGAATATTTATCACGGACCAAAAAGGGAGTTACGATTATTGATATAGCATCCAGACCTGGCGGTGTAGATTTTGACTATTGTCAGAAAAAAGAGATATGTGCAAAATTATGTCTCGGATTGCCGGGAAAATATGCACCAAAATCTTCGGCCGGAATACTCATGGAAGTAATAGAAAAAACATTATAGGGAGAAAAACAGACCATGGGCAACAAAAATAAGCGAACCGTTGGCTTTGCCATAACCGGTTCATTTTGTACCTATGAGAAAATGAAAGGGGTAGTACGTGGACTGGTAGAAGATAACAACCGGGTAATACCGATTTTCTCCCAAGCTGCCCAAACAATTAACTGTCGATTTGGAAATGCAAGAGATTTTATAATAGATATACAGGAGATAACAGGTGAACGGGGAATTTTTTCGATTCAGGAGGCAGAACCCATTGGACCGAAGGCTTTTCTCGATGTTCTTGTCATAGCACCCTGTACCGGAAATACAATGGCAAAGCTGTGTGCCGGTATTACAGATTCGCCCGTATTGATGGCAGCAAAAGCACACATGAGGAACGAAAAGCCGGTCGTAATTTCTGTTTCCACCAATGATGCACTCGGTGCAAATTTGAAAAATATAGGGGAATTGATGAATATGAAGAATATTTATTTTGTTCCGTTCGGGCAGGATGACCATGTGAAGAAACCAAAGTCAATGATTGCCCATGTAGAAAAGATACCGGAAACGATGGAAGAGGCAATAAAAGGGCGTCAATTACAGCCAGTAATTCAATCGCCCTTTCCGATACAATCTTAAATTTTAGTAATACAGCGATAGAACTGTACTATAGTGAAATGGTTACCTGATATTTTCGGAGAAAATAATCAATCTGCAAGAGATAAGCAATCATCTGTGGGCCCGCCATCAACTGGCCATACCAGGGAGCACCGTAATTTTTGGGACGGTCTAAGAATGGCTGCAGGGCAGCGAGATTCAGAAGCGGTTTAAGCGGACTTTCATTATTGAGTATTTCTCTCAGCCGTTTGGCGAGAAGATTTTCATAATAGGGATTATAGGTTTTTGGGTAAGGACTTTTCCGGCGAAAGAGAATTTCGTCTGGTAAAAGTCCTTTCGACGCTTGTCGCAAAATGTTCTTTACAACACCGCCTCTTGCTTTCATTTCCCAAGGAATATTAAAAACATAATCCACTAATGCCCGGTCGGCAAATGGGACACGTGCTTCCAGTCCGGTGTGCATACTGGTACGGTCCATGCGGTTCAAAAGGGTCTGCATGAAATAGCGGATATTGAGATATCCGATTCGGCGGCGGTTTGTTTCGATTTCATTCTCTTCCGGCAGAACATTAATTTCACTGATGGAATGATGATAACTATTTTGAACATAATCTTCCATATGAAGTTCGGATACCAGTTCTTTGGAAAGTAGTTTTTTTCTCGGCTCCAGAGATGGTGTCCAGGGAAAGGTCTCGGATTTCAGCATATCTTCCCGGTGGAACCATGGATATCCGCCAAAGACTTCATCTGCACATTCTCCGGTCAGCACCACCTTATGGGAATGGCTCACTTCCTGACAGAAATATTGGAGCGAGGAGTCAATGTCTGCCATACAAGGGAAATCATGGGCATCTACCGAACGGGTGAGCAGATCTGCCTGAACCGTATTGCTGCATTCCAGATATTGGTGTTCTGAATGTAGAAATTGGACCATTTTATCTACAAAAGGGCGGTCTTGGGAAGGCTGGAAGGCATTTGCTTTGAAATATTTGTCATTTTCCGTAAAATCAAAGGAGAAAGTCGTGAGCTGTTCTCCTTTTTTTTGTAATTCGCGGGCACAGACTGCAGAAACCACACTGGAGTCAATACCACCGGACAAAAAGGTACAGATGGGAACATCGGAGACCATTTGCCGCCGGATGGCATCCTGAACAAGAAACGAAGTCTTTTCTACTGTTGTATCGTATGAATCAAAATGTGGGCGGCTCTCTAAATGATAATAATTCGTTACGTGATTCCCATGGCGGCTGCAAGTCATATATGTGCCGGGGAGCAATTCGTGAAAGCCTTTGAAAATTCCGTTTCCCGGTGTCCTTGCCGGGCCAAGGGCAAGAATTTCATTCAGTCCGTTCCGGTCAAGAACTGCTTTTATTCCCGGAAAGCAGAAAATTCCCTTAGGTTCTGAAGAGAATACAATTGTATTATGAATTTCCGTATAAAAAAGCGGCTTGACACCGAAGGAATCGCGGAACAGTGTTAGGGTACGGTGTCTCTCATCATAAATGGCAAAAGCAAAAATTCCGTCTACCTCCTTTACAAAATCGGCACCGAACGTAAGAAAGGAAAGGAGTAGAAGCTCTGTGTCAGAATGAGTTTTCGGAATGACCTTGTGAGCTTTAAGATTTTCCCGCAGTGTATCGGAATTGTATATCTCACCGTTGTAGACAATGTGATAACCATATGAATCATAATAGCGGGACATCGGCTGGCTGCCGCCGGCTAAATCAATAATAGAAAGACGGGTATGTGCCAGTCCACAATTGTCGAATAGTAGTGTTCCGTTCCCATCTGGTCCTCTGTGGTGAAGTTTTTTTCTCATGTTGTCTAAAATATGGTTATAATAACCCGCATTTTTGCTGAATTGTGCAGTGGAATCATAAAAACCGGAAATGCCGCACATAAAAACCTCCATTCCGGAGTGTTAGCGGGATTTTCACACTAACCTCCTGCATATGCATAGTAATATCATTGATATACTTTATGATGCAGCAGAAAGAAATATACGGGTAAAATGGGAGGAGGAAAAAGAGGTTGCTTCTTGCTGGAAATTAGAGTATAATTATGTGTCAGTAGGAAAAATTAAGGAGGTAACTTATGAACAAAAGGGTAAAACAGGTTGTAGCAATGACTACGGCGGCAGTATTACTGGTTGGGTGCGGTTCCAAAAGTGCTGCAGACATTGCAAAGGAAGCTGAGGCAGAGCGTTCAAAATTAAAAACGGATTTTAGTGTGAACTATGATGGTATAAAGTCGAAAATGATTCAGGCAGGTGTTAGTGTACATGATCCGTCTATTTTACAGGTAGACGATACGTATTATATTTATGGCTCCCATATGTCTGCTGCGAAATCAACGGACTTGCGGTCATGGGAATATGTGAGTACCATTGACGAGGGTGCTGCAAATGGTTACACGGAGGAAAATCCGGTGTATGGAAAGATCTATCAGAGCGAAGATGGTGCGTTAAAATATACAGGAAGCGATGACAGTATTATTCCGACAGACAAGAGCGGTGGAACCCGTATTTGGGCACCGGACGTAAAATACAGTAAAAAAGCAGGAGTGTATTATATGTACTTCTGTACAACGTCATCCTTTAATGCGTCTACACTCTGCTATGCAACGTCAGATAATCCGGAGGGACCATTTGAATGGAAAGGAAATCTATTGTATTCCGGTCTGGGCGTAGATGATTACAAAGACACGGATGTACTTGATTATGTAGATGAAGATTATGTGAAAGAGCATTATCTGACTGCAGGCGGAACGTATAATTATAAAGAATATCCGAATGCTCTTGACCCGACCATTTTTTGGGATAAGGACGGCAGGATGTGGATGGTATACGGCTCATGGTCCGGTGGAATTTTCCTGCTTGAAATTGATGAGAGTACCGGTAAGGTCATTCATCCGAAAGCAGACGGCAGTGACCCGAATGTGGATCCTTATTATGGAAAGCGTCTGATCGGCGGCGGGCATACTTCGATTGAGGGACCATATATCTTATATGATAAAGCGAGCGATTATTATTATCTGTATATTTCTGATGGCGGTCTGGAAAGAACCGGAGGATATCAGATTCGTGTTTACCGCTCTAAGACGGTAGACGGTGATTATGTAGATATGAATGGCAAGAAGCCGGAACTGGGTTCTGGTAATCCGGCTTATTTCGGATTAAAAATGTCAGGGAACTATATGCTGCCGAGTCTGACGCAGGCATATATGGCGACAGGACATAATTCGGCATTTATCTCTTCTGACAATAAAAGATACATTGTTGAGCATACCCGTTTTGAAAACCGCGGGGAGGTTCATGAGCCGCGTGTCCACCAGTATTTCCTGAATGAAGAGGGCTGGCCTTGTATGCTTCCGTATGCCACCGATGGGGAAACGATTTCGGAAAAAGGATATGAGAAATCTATGATTGCCGGTGAGTATTATGTAGTAAACCAAGGTACCAAAATTGATGCCAATATTGCAGAGCCGGAGAAATGGGTATTTACAGAAAACGGTTATGTGTTAGGGAAGAAAGTAACCGGAACATGGGAGCAGAAGGAAAATAGTTATTATGTGCATCTGACATTTGGCATTGATGAACAGGGAAGTGAAGATGAGTCATCGGATGATGAAAAGAACACCGAAAAGGATAAAGATAGTTTCAGCGGTGTGTTCTGTGAAATGAATGACGAGGCGGGAACAAAAGTTATGACATTTTCTGCTGTTGGAAAGAATCAGAGTATCTGGGGTGTAAAATATAATGAGTAAAATAAGAGATTTTTTCTATAATAAAGAGAACCAGCATACCGTGGACATTATAAAAGATGTCGTGTCATGGGTGGTGGTAACAGGATTGTCCTATGTTTACTGGGTGGCGATGCTGCTGCTTATTTCACTGTTTTTATTAAATGTATGGCATGTGACATGGGAGCAGATCGTTCGCTATTCCATCGGACTGATGATTGTGACATCCGTTGTATATATGATTACGATTTTTCGCAGACGATGGAAGGAAAAGTAGTAAAGTCGTGGTAATTATGCAATTCTTGGGAGCGGTGTATTACACACCGCTCTATGAAACGGCAGGGTTACAGCCTTGTGCGGAGCAAGAATTGCATGGTAATCATGCAATTCTTGAGAGCGGTGGTATCTCACACCGCTTTTTTGATTGTATAGGAAAGTTCTTGTTTTGCAGAGCGTCGGCTTCTCACGACGCTTTTTTTGACTGTATACGAAAGTTCTTCATTTGCGGAGCAAAAGTTTGCCAGAGGCAAACTTTGAGAGCGTCGGCTTCTCACGACGCTTTTTTTTGTTCAATATGCATAATTTTTACTAAAACTTTTCAAAAAAAGAGGCTTTTTATTATAAAAAATGACAATAAAAGTAGGGAAATCATATTGACTTTTAGGCATAATCATAGTAAAATTATATGTGCTAAAGTCTTTTATTTTGCCCGAAGCAGGACAAAATTGATGAAATAAATGGTTAGGAGGATGTTATGCGGCGTAAAAAAATGACAGAAAAAGTCAAAAAAACAGTTGTACTCGGATTAGCAGCGGCGCTGATTGTTGGTTGTGTCGGTCAGCGTGCAGTTTCTAATGCAGACACCGAGACGACAGATGGAAATGCGGCGGCTGCCAGCGAAGCGGCTTCAGCATCGAGTGGTACACAAGAGTATTCCAGTGAACGTATTGGAACGAACTACACTGTGACCAGTGCGAAGTATACGTTGAAAGATTACACGGGCAAAGAAGTATCTTTTGAGGCAGGGAATATGGCCCAGAGTGATACGAAAAGTAAACTGACAACGGATACGAAGGAGTACGAAAAGAGTGACAAAGTATTAAAACTGGTTACGGGAGACAAGGCGGAGCTTAAAATTGATGTCCCACAGGATGGTCTCTATTATATGAATCTGGATTACTATTCCTATGATGAATCCATTCTTCCGGTTTCTTTGGAAATGAAAGTGGATGGGAAATATCCGTTTTATGAAACTCGTAATCTTGAGTTCGAGACTACCTGGAAGCTCAGTGATGAACCGAACAAGGACCGTTATGATAAAGAAGTGGTAGCGATTCCAGAAAAGGTCTATCAGTGGGAAACAAAAGCAGTCGGGGACTCCAGTTACCGAAATTCCGATCCACTGAAGTTTGAACTGAAAAAGGGTGTACATACAATATCCTTGGAAATTCAAGAGGGATACTTCCTTTTGGGAAATATTTCTTTGAGCGGACAGAAAGCTCTGGCGGCATATACCGGTTCGGAAAAAGCGGATGGCAGTGAGATAATTGAAGTGCAGGGTGAACATTTCGACACGACCAATGACTCTGCAATTCATGGTATAACAGAATATGATGCGGACGTAGAGCCTTATGAGGTAGGGGAGACTGTTCTGAATACGCTGGATTCAGATTCCTTTAACTCTGCGGGACAAAGGGTAACTTACAAATTTAAAGTGGAAAAAGAGGGTAATTACAAAATCGGAATGAATTACCGCCAGTCTGAAAAGACAGACTTCCCGGTGTTTGTGGACATAGCAGTAGACGGCCAGATTCCGAACGAAGCATTCCGCTCCTATTCCATGGCATACGGTACGGGCTATCAGAGACATACATTGACCGATACGAGCGGCAATGCGATGACGGTACATCTCACACCGGGAGAACACACAGTAAGTTATACGATCAGCATGGATAATATCCGGTATATTTTTGAGAAATTGGATGTTATCATGTCAGATGTGAACGATCTGTCTCTTGAGATCACGAAAGTAGCAGGAACGAATGCAGACAAATACCGTGATTTGAAACTGACACGATATATTCCGAATCTGGAAGAAAAATTAAGAGGATATGCAAAAGAGTTAAGAGAGTTAGAGAAGAGTGCGGTTAAATGGAGTGACAGTGATGAGCGTGTTGCAGTAATGTCATCTATGCTGATTGCTGCAAATCAGTTGGAGAGTCTGGCTAATAATACGGATGAGATTCCGTATCGTATTGCTGAGCTGTCTACCAGTACGAACTCTGTCAATCATTATCTGGCACAGACGATCGACGACCTTTTGGTGAATGATCTGGCAATTGACCGTTTGTGGATTTATCAGGACGGAGCAGAGCTTCCGGAAGAGGGAGGATTCTTTGAAGGAATGGCGAAGAATGTCAAACGTTTCATTTCTTCCTTTACGGATAAGTCCTACTCTACAAAATCAGGAGATAAAGAGCATCTTCAGGTCTGGGTAAACCGTTCCAATCAGTATATTCAGACAATGCAGAAACTGATTGATGAAAAGTTTACTCCAAAGACCGGTATCACAGTAGATATCAGTGTCATGCCGGACCAGAATAAACTGGTATTGGCAAATTCGGCAAACAATGCACCGGATGTTGCTCTCAGCCTGAACTACACGGTTCCGTATGAGCTTGGTATTCGTGGTGCTTTAGTGGATATGGCACAATTTGATGATTTCAAAGAAGTGGCAGCTCCGTATGAACCGGGATTCTTCCTGACAGGAACAATCGGTGATAAGGTTTATTCCATGCCGGAGACAATGAACTTCTGGGTAATGTTCTATCGTACCGATGTGATGGAAAAGCTTAATATTCCGGTTCCTCAGACACAGCAGGATGTGATTGATATGCTTCCTACCCTGCAGATGCGCGGATTGAATTACTATTATCCGACAGCTGGTATGCTGCTTATGAGAAACTTCCATGGTACGACACCTTTGATTGTGCAGAACGGTGGTTCCCTTTATAATCCGACAGCTGCAGAAGGCACAAATTTCGGCTCAGAGGAAACGGTGAAAGGTTTTACCGAGCTGACGGACTTGTTTACTGTTTATAATCTGCCGGTAAATATTGATAACTTCTATCAGCATTTCAGAAATGGTGATATGCCAATTGGAGTTGCCGATTTTGCAACTTATAATATGTTGAAGAATGCTGCTCCTGAGCTGGATGGTTCATGGCAGATTGCTCTTGCACCTGGTACAAAGAAGGAAGATGGAACGATTGACCGTACAGTATGTGGTCAGGCAGAAGCAAGTGTTATCTTTAAGAGCGATTCAGAACGAGAGAAAAAAGCATGGGAATTCATTAAATGGTGGGCATCGACCGAAACTCAGGCAGAGTACGGACAGACACTTCAGACTTCCTATGGTAATGATTACATTTGGCCGACTGCAAATATGGCTGCTCTTGACCAGCTGCCATTGGATTCTGCAGACAAGAAAGTAATTGAAGCAACTGCAAAAAATGTTGTGGATGTTCCTCGTGTTCCGGGAACTTATATGCTGGAGCGTGAAGTAAGTAATGCTTTCAATGAAATCGTACAGGGTGTTGATGTTCAGAGCCGTGTGGATAAGGCGGTGAAG
This sequence comes from uncultured Lachnospiraceae bacterium, assembly GCA_947631505.1. Classification (GTDB taxonomy): domain Bacteria; phylum Bacillota; class Clostridia; order Lachnospirales; family Lachnospiraceae; genus Eubacterium_F. The sequence continues at coordinate 60,440 of CANRLR010000003.1, forward strand.
AGTATCAACCATGAGTTTGACCGCAAGCTGGAGGAGTTCGGTTATAACGATAGTGACGGTTCGGTGAAAGAAGAATATAATATCCCGACAATTGAATCTGTTAAAAAGATACTCGGCAAATAAGATTGGATGGAGTGGAATATGGCAAAAAACAAAGATAATATTGTACGGGCGAATAGTACAAAGAAAAAGAATACCAATATTCGCAAGCGAGAGAATTCAAATCCAAATGGATATATCTTTATGGCACCATACGCACTTGTTTTTATCGTATTTATTTTAGTGCCGGTAGCCTTGGCAGTGATTCTGTCATTTACAAACTTTAATGCAGTTCAGATGCCTTCCTTTACGGGTTTTCTTAACTACATTACCCTGATAACAAGTGATGAGGTGTTCATGCAGCATGTATTGCCGAATACGGTAGTGTATGCAGTAGTAGTAGGTATTGGAGGATATGTTCTCGCGTTTATCCTCGCATGGGCACTTTGTAACCTTACTAAATTACCAAGAACAATATTTGCATTGATTTTATATTCCCCAAGTATGACGATCGGTGTTGCGATGACGGTATTGTGGAAGACGATTTTTTCCGGTGACCAGACAGGACTTCTGAACAGCTGGTTAATGAGCTTGGGAGTAATCAATGAGCCGATTCTTTGGTTGATTAGTACAGACTATCTGCTGGCAATTGTAATTATCGTAGGATTGTGGTCCTCTATGGGTGTAGGTTTCCTCTCTATGATATCCGGTATTCTGAACTCGGATGAAGAACTGTATGAGGCAGCTGCCATAGACGGTGTAAAGAACCGTTTTCAGGAAATGATCTATATTACAATTCCACAGATGAAACCGCAGATGTTGTTTGCGGCGGTTATGGCTGTTGTAAACGCATTCCAGAATGGTATGATTTCCACCTGGCTGACTGGTAACCCGTCACCGAACTATGCAGCACAGTTGATCGTGAACCACATTGAGGATTATGGTTTCCTCCGGTTCGAAATGGGTTATGCAGCGGCGGTATCCGTAGTGTTACTGTTAATTGTACAATTATTCTCAAAAGTATGTAATACACTGCTTACAGAGAAAGATGAATAACGAAAAGGAGGGTGAATCATGGCTTATAAAGGAAAGCGTATGAATCCGCAGAAGTTTGAAAGAGGTCAGATTAAAATCATGATTATCTTACTTCCTCTGCTGATATTCATGGCGATGCCATTGGTATATATTGCAAATCATGCTTTTAAGCCGATGGATGAGTTGTTTGCATTCCCACCTACATTCTTTGTAAAGAATGCAACATTTGAAAACTTTGAAAAACTGGCAAAATTCAGTAGATCATCTGGTGTGCCGATGAGCCGTTACATATTTAACAGTATTGTTGTAACGGTGGCAACAGTAGGATTTTCATTATTGTTTACAACAATGTCTGCCTTTGCACTTTCAAAACTGAAGTTCAAAGGCCGGAACATGATGATGTCCATTAACCAGTTCGCACTGATGTTTGTGCCGACGGCGGTGTTGATTCCGAGATATCTGGTAATTGCAACAACTGGTATGATTGATACTTTGTGGGCGCATATCTTACCGCTTGTAGCATATCCGGTTGCATTGTTCCTTGTCAAGCAGTTCGTGGATCAGGTGCCGGATGCACTGATTGAAGCAGCATATATTGATGGCGCGACCGATTTTAAGGTGTATATCAAGCTGATAATACCGATGATAAAACCGGCGATTGCCACAGCGACAATTTTGACGTTCCAGCAGGTTTGGACGAATGTGGAAACTTCGAACTTCTTTGTAAATGAAGATAGTATGAAGACTCTGACATTTTATATGAACTCTATGATTAACGTAAATAATGCTGTGTCCGGACAGGGTATGTCTGCAGCGGCAACGTTGATTCTGTTTGTACCAAACCTTGTATTGTTCATTTTCTGTCAGAACGGAGTAATGAACACAATGGCACATTCTGGTATCAAGTAAACTATTGCAAAAAAGTGAAGGATAGAGGCATTATGAAGAGAAAAAGAAAAATTTTAAGTCTGATAGCTGTACTTCTGTTTGCAATCGGAATTACTTCAGAAGTCCGTACCGTAACCGTTTCAGCGGCATCTCCGTATAAGACATATACAATCGACGGATACGGACAGTATATGGTTGAAACCCAGACAGCATATCTGGCAAAAAAGACAATTATTAAATTCGGGAGTGAATTCCTGAAAAATCCAAACGACATGGTCGTGAGAGATGATGGAACCATCTATGTTGCGGACACGGGAAACAGCAGAGTGATTGTCGGTGACATAAATGGAAAGCTGACCCGTAAAATTGGTGAGGGCGTATTAAAGACACCAATGGGAATTTTTGTAACAGATAATAATCATGTATACGTGGCAGACCGTGGTGCAGAAGCTGTATTTGAATTTGATGAGAACGGCACTGTGCTAAATCAATATGGTAAACCGGATAATCCATTATATGGGGACGGCTTGAGCTTTCTTCCATTAAAAGTGGTGGTAAACGATGCCGGAATTATGTTTATTGTATGTGAGTCCAATACAAATGGTATTGTGGAGATTTCTCCTTCGGAGGGCGGAACATTTCTTGGTTACTTCGGTACAAACTATGCTTCCACCAGTTTACAGACAATTATATACCGTGCAATTCTGACAAAAGAGCAGAGAGCAAAAATGGTAAGTAATATTCCGTCTACCCCGGATAATCTGGCAATTGATGAAAAGGGATTGATATACACGGTAACACGTGGTGATGATGATACCAGTTTGAAACGTCTGAATATTGCTGGTGCCAATATGATTGCCAGTGGTAAGACACAGGGAGTTTATGATGAAGCACCGGCCGCTGTAGCAGTTGGAAATCATGATAATATTTATGTGGCTTCGCAGATGGGTTACATCTATGAGTATAATAACACGGGCGAGCCGCTCTATGTATTTGGCGGACAGGATGACGGTACGCAGCGTGAGGGTCTTTCAACATTGGTATCTTCCATTCAGGTAGATAAGAATGATAATATTTACGTGTTGGACGCAGACCGTTGTCAGATTCAGGTCTATGAGCCATCGGAGTTTACCCAAAAGCTCCATAACGCTCTGTATCTCTATTCCAAGGGTAGATATACAGAAAGCCGTGAACCGCTGACAGAGGTTCTGAAAATGAACAGTATGTTTGATTATGCGAATAAGGCAATGGGACGTGCGTATTTTCAGGAAGAGAATTATGAGCAGGCATTAAAATATTCCCGTCTTGCCAAAGACAAAGAAGGATACTCCGATGCCTTCTGGGAAATGCGAAATGTATGGCTGAAAAACAATATTGTCATGGGACTGGGACTTATTGTCCTGCTATATATTATTTGCAAAGTAATTGGTATTTTAGACCGCAAGAAGGGTATTCTGAATGGACCGAGAAAAGTAAAAGAAAGAATCGGACAGAATAAAGTGATGTCGAATCTTGCATATGCGAAGTATTTTATGAAGCATCCGATTGACGGTTCCTATGGAATTGCCCGTGAGGGAAGAGCATCTTGGGCTTCCGCATCCATTCTGCTTGTCATTTTCATGATTGAGTATATTGTGAATAAGTATTTATGTGGTTTCCTTGAGAAAACAGTTCGCGAGGGACGGTATGAAATTCCTTCGGATATCGGCAGCATTTTAGTTGTTATTGTGGCACTGACAGCATGTAACTATTTGGTATGTACCATTAATGAAGGAGAAGGAACCGTAAAGAAGATCTATACCTATTTCTGTTATAGTCTTCTTCCATATATTATATTTACTCCGGTAAATTTTGTCCTTTCCCATGTTCTGACATCAAATGAAGAGTTTATTATTACATTATTGAATCTTTTGATTTATGTATGGGTACTTTTGCTGGCAGTTCTTGGAATGAAAGAAGTCAACAATTATACGGGCAAGGAAACATTTAAGATTATATGCCTGACATTATTTACCATTTTAATTGTAGCACTGTTAATTTTTATTATTTATGTACTGTGGGCACAGGTATTCGAGTTCATCAGTGCGGTATTCGGAGAGGTGGTGTATCGACTTGGTTACTAAGCATTGGAAAAAGATTGTTGCACTGTTCCTTGCTGTTACCGTTGTCCTGGCTGGAGCACCGGGAACGATTGAAATGGCGTCGGCGGCTCCGGAAAATACAGAAGACGGAAATACAGCAGCGGGAGATGCGTCGGCCACCGGTGATTCTCAGGATGCCGGCAAAGACGAAGAGGAACAGGAACAGCAGAATGTTGGAGAGGATGGCGAAGTCGTTCAGAGCGGTGCTGTTGGAAAACTAGATAAGTCCAAATGGATTACCAAAAAGGACTACCAGCTGGTGGCAGAAAGTGATACTTATAAAATGTATCTTTATGAGCCAAGACTTTCTATTCTGCTCGAGGATAAGGCAACAGGAAAAATTATTGAGTCAACGGTAAGTGATGAAAAGGATGATGGTAACAGTAATGCGGCATGGAATGGCTATATGAAATCGGGTGTCGTTGTAAATGCCATTGTCGGAAACAAAAATTCCTATCAGGCGGATTTGGTTGTTACAAAGAATACGCTGAAGGTTACGAAAAATGATAAAGGCTTCTCGGCAGAGATTTATTGGGAACCGTACAAATTTGGTTTTACGGTAAATGTTTCTTTGGAAGGAAGCGATGTAGTCATCAATATTCCGGACGATTCGATTAAAGAGGACAAAGAAGGAACTTATATCAACTTTATCAGCCTGTTCCCAATGATGGGATACACATTTTTGGATGATGAAGAAGGGTATATGCTGATTCCGGATGGAAATGGAGCCCTGATCAATCTGGATAACAAGGAGGGCCGTTATACTACCGGTTTCTCTCAGATGATTTATGGCAGTGATGTTGGTTTTTCGGATAATGTAACAAAGAGCTATCTTTGGGATGATATTGACATGACACAGGAGTCAAATAAAGTATTAGCTCCTATTTTTGGAATGGCTCATACGAATGAGAAGACCGGATATATTGCTGTTGTGGAAAAGGGTCAGAACCGTGCCAGTGTTGAAGCCCATCCAAATGGTGTTATGGTAAATTACAACCGTTGTTTTGCAAAATTTTTACTTCGTGACCTGTATGTACAGCCATTGAACAACAGTAACTCCGGTACCACGATTCAGCCGGAAAAAGACCGTAATCATTCGGATATTCAGGTACGTTATATGTTGTTAGATAAATCCGATGCAAATTATTCTGCTATGGCAAATAAATATCGTGATTATCTTTTAAAGAATAATATGCTTTCGAAAAAGGACAGCAGTTACAAGACCCGGGTTGACTTCCTTGGTACGGACCGAGAGTCTTTCCTTCTTGGGACAAAGGCTGTAACGATGACGAAAACAGAAGATATCGAACGGATCTACAAAGAACTTCAGGATGCTGGTGTAAAGAGTGCACTGTCTGTTTATAAAGGATGGCAGGATGGCGGATTGTATAATGTACCGATTCGTGACTATGATGTTGACCGGCACATTGGCGGTAAATCCAAATTGAACGATCTGATTCAGAGTGCAAAGGATAAGAATTACAAGATGTATCTTTACAATGACGCACTTCGTTTGAATCCGTCAGAGAATACTTTTAGTAATGAAATGATAAAAAAGGTAAATAAGAGAACTTATAATGAGGATATTTGGGCCGATGTCTATGATGAGTTCAATTTCCTTACTCCGGGAAAATCATCGAAGCATTTTAAGAATTTTGTTGAAGATGCAGCAGAGGATGGAGTGAATCAGGTCGCAGTAGCCGGAATCAGCAATAATATGTTCTCTTATAGTTATCAGGGTAATTACTACACGAGAGATAGTGTGGCTGACACATATTCCAAATTGCTCAGTGAGGTAGATGCCAATACGGATATGGTATTAGAACAGCCATGTACTTACTTGTGGAATCATGCGGACGCATTTCTTGACATGCCGCTCGGTTCTTCCGATTATATGTATGTAGATGAGGAAATTCCGTTTTTGTCCATGGTATTAAAAGGAATTGTTCCGATGTATTCGGAGTATGTAAACTTTGAGGCGAATAAACAGCAGTTTGTGCTTCAGATGGTAGAAGCCGGAGTATTCCCATCGTTCTATTTGACTGAAGAAGATTCTTCTGCCTTAATTTACACAAATTCAGCAGATAAGTACAGTACCAAATATACCACCTATAAAGACTCTATTATTCAATATGATAAAGAGTTTCGTGTACTGAGTGAAGTCATTGGGGATGCGAATATCGTGAACCATGAAAAACAGGCAGACGGTGTGGTAGTCGTAACTTATAATAATGGTGTAAAAATATACATCAACTATACAGAGGAGTCTAAGACAGTCGATGGAGAGACTGTGGAAGGAATGTCCTACTCCTATAAGGCAGGTGAGGCTGAATGAGTAAAAAGAAAAAGTTGACAAAAGAACAAAAACAGTTATTAAAACAGATGAAACCGGGACGTCTTGCAAAACGGGATGCGAGAATGGGAATTCTCTTTATTTCACCTTGGATTGCCGGAGCATTATTATTCCTGCTTTATCCGTTAGTTACCTCTTTTCAATATGCATTGAATAATGTGCGTATTACCCCAATGGGAATAGATTTTAATTTTGTAGGATATGGAAACTTTACGCAGATTCTGTTATCGGATGCGGATTTTCCGACCCAGCTGATTGATTATGTCGTATCGACCGTGATTTCTGTACCGATTATTGTGGTATTTGCGTTAATGATCGGTATTATGTTGAATCAGCCGATTAAGGGAAAAGGAGTTTTCCGACTGATTTTCTTCCTGCCGGTTATTATCGTAAGTGGACCGATTCTTGGTATGTTAAATGAGGAAGGTGCGGGAAGTATCACAGCTCTTGATACACAGGCAATTACAGCGGCAATAAAAGGAGTGCTGCCGACGGCACTGGCAACACCGATTTCAGAAATCTTTGAGAACATGATTACTATTTTATGGTACTCTGGTGTTCAGATTTTGATTTTCCTTTCTGCCCTGCAGAAAATTGATCCTTCGATGTATGAGGCCGCAAAGATTGACGGCGGTTCCGGTTGGGAATGTTTCTGGAAAATTACCTTGCCGACGATTAAGCCGATGATTCTTTTGAATATTGTGTATACGGTCGTATTTATTTCCAATAATGACCAGAATGCGATAATTGAACTGATAAAGAATGCTATGTTTTCAGGAACAAAGGAAAAAGGTTATGGATATGCCTCCGCGATGGCGTGGCTCTATTCCATTGTGGTACTGTTAATTGTCGGACTCTTTGCACTGTTGTTCTTTGCGAAAAAGGATGTTTATGAGAAACAGGTCAAGAAAGCGAAGAGACAGATGCGGAAAGACCAGCGTGAGATTAAGAAGATAAGAAGGAGGAGTGCAAGAAATGCGGCGAGACAACAAAGAAAAGAAAGCAAAGCAAAATAATTCTGCAAAAGCAATTGCTGCAGCGGGACCTAAATTTACAAAAGAGAAGTTTCGCAAATTTATGCTTGGTTCCAAAGAAAAGCAGGGTTTTATAAAGATTTTCTGTATTTACGCATTATTGATTTGTATTGGTTTTATTTACTTGAATCCAATCCTTCATATGCTTAGTACCAGTTTTATGGATTTGGACGATCTGCTGGATTCTTCCATTAACTGGATTCCTAGTGCCTTTAATGTTTCAAATTATGCACAGGCGGCAAGCAGTATGGACTTTTGGGCTTCTCTCGGAAAGAGCGTAGTAGTTGCCGGAGTTCCTACTATTTGCAATTTGATTGCATGCTCCGTCATTGGTTATGGACTGGCAAGATTTGAATTTCCTTGCAAAAAGGCTGTGTTTGGGATTATTATTTTCACCTTTATTCTGCCAAGTCAGGTAACCATGATTCCGACCTATGTATTGTATTCCAATATGGGAATTTTGGGAACGATTATTCCTTATGTACTGCCACCACTGCTTGGAATGGGAATTAATGCTCCGATTTTTATCCTTATTTTCTGGCAGTTCTTCCGTCAGGTTCCGAAGGTATTGATTGAGGCAGCACAGATTGATGGTGCAGGATACTTCAAATCCTTTTTCCGGATTTCCCTGCCATCTGCTGCACCGGCATTTATTACGGTTGCCCTGTTTTCCTTTGTATGGTATTGGAATGAATCCTATCTGACAGAAATGTATGTGTCCGGTGTTATGAAGTCATCGGGCTGGACGACACTCGTTATTCAGCTGGATAACTTTGCAAAAAATTATAGTACTTATGCCAATACAGCGGTAAGTGGTGCGACAAGCATCAATGAGGCGATTAATATGTCTGGTACAATGTTGAGTATTTTACCGTTGATGTTAATGTACTTCGTACTGCAGAGATATTTTGTTGAAAGTATTGACCGGACGGGTATTACCGGAGAATAATTCATACATTTTTTACAAAAAACTATGGAACTTTCCGATAGGCTATGTTATAATCTGACTATAAATGATAAAAAAACGACCTATGTTTTTATAGAAGGTCTATTAAAGGAGGAAAATCATGAAGAAAAAATTAGTAGCGTTAATGCTTACTGTAACCATGGTATTTAGCATGACAGCATGTCAGAAGTCCAGTGGCGGCGGTGGTAACAGTGGCGAAATGTCTGTATCCGGCGAGACAGAAACGGTGGAAATTGACGGAATCAAATATTCAAAGGCAAAAGACCTGACAACGGATGATATTGAACTGACATATTTTCACTTTGATCAGGATGAGACAGTAAAAGCTCTGGCTGAACGTTTCATGAAGATTTATCCGAATATTAAGGTAAATCCGGTATATGAAAACGTAGCTACTTATAATGACACTTTATTGTCATTAGTATCCAATGGTGAGTCACCAGACGTAATTATGTACTCCGATGCAGATTTTGCTCTGAGCAACAAATTGTTGGCTGATATCACAAAGCTTTGGAATTCAGATCCGGAAACAAAAGAAATTGCATCCACGATTAATGATTGTGGAATCGGTATGTTTGGTACAACACACAGATTTGCTGTACCGGTTAAGTTTTTCCCGGGTATTATGTATGTTGACCATAATGTACTTAAAACGTTGAACATTGATATTCCATCCAGAAACTGGACATGGAAAGAAATGATTGATTTGATTAAGAAAGCAACGGTTAAAGATGCTCCAGATGGTGGAATGTCCTATTTTGGATGTGGCTACTACAACAGACTTGATTCCTATTATGGAATTGCTGCTTCACAGGATATCAAAGGTGAGTTCGGATTTGATGGAACAGACTTTGATTTAAGTGTTTGGGCGATTGGTGAGCAGGAATTCGCCAGCTTGAAGCAGGGTGGTTATATTGCACCTGCAACACAGACAATTGAGATGGAAAACTGGAGTGGTGACTTTGAAGGCTGGTGTGGAACTACAGGTCGTGTAGCACTCTTTACAGAAGCATTTTGGACCTTTCAGGGAAGCTGGAATACAGAAGCTTCAAAAGAGTTCAATCTTGACATTGTACCTTATGTTGTGCCTGCTGTCAGCAAGGAAGATGCATCGGCAGACCATCATACGATTGCAACAATTGACTTCGGTGGATTGACAACAGCTTGTAAATACCCTCGTGAAGCATATGAGCTTCTTAAGTTTATGAGTTTTGGTAAAGACGGATGGAAGACAAGAATCCAGCTTTATAATGATGAGACAAAAGTAAATGCAACCGGACTGCCACTTAAGAATGATGTTATGCCTGCTCCGATCACAACAGATGAAGAGGTATGGAATTCATATACAGATATGTACTGCAAGGGCATGGATGATGAGCATGTTAAATACTGGAAAGAGTACTTCAAGAGCTGCCTGCAGCCAATTCCTTATGGTTGGACGAATATCGCAGGATATTGGAACTACTGTGATGAATACTTCAATAGTATCGGTATTCATGACAAAGTAGATGCTGGTACAAAGAAGGCCGCTGATTATGCAGATGAGGCTACAAAGAAAGCAAATTATTTTCATGCAAAGGCTATGATTGACTACTTTGGCTCAGAAGGATATAATGTATTATCGGATGAGGAAACTCAGAAGTATAATCAGATGGTGGAAGAGAATAAGTAATGATTTGTGTAAATATTTCGTGATACACAGGAAAAGGGGCAAGGCAATAGCCTTGCCCTTTTTTTCTAGAAAGAATAAGGAAAGGATGTGTGACTTTTATGTCAGTATCAAATGAAATAAAATATAATGAACCATGGATTTTACAACGTGCCGACCCATATGTATATTGTAAAGATGGCTGGTACTATTTTACTGCTTCGGTACCTGCTTATGATGGAATTGTACTCCGCCGTTCCAAAACATTGAATGGATTAGCGGAAGCGGAAGAAGTTGAGATCTGGCACAAACATGAAAGCGGTCCAATGAGTGAACATATTTGGGCACCGGAAATTCATTTTCTGTTCGGCAAATGGTATATTTATTTTGCAGGTGGAGAGAAAGAAGATATATGGAATATCCGTCCTTATGTATTGGAATGTCAGGGCATGGATCCAATCAATGATGAGTGGGTGGAAAAAGGTAAAATGGGACGAGCAGATGATGATATTTTCTCCTTTGAGGCATTTTCATTGGATGCCACTATTTTTGAAAATGCAGGAAAATATTATTATGTCTGGGCAGAAAAGGTAAGTGTAGGCCCGCAGATCTCTAATTTGTATATTGCTGAAATGGAAAGTGCATATAAGCTGAAGACCGTTCAGGTACTTCTTACTTCACCGGATTATGATTGGGAACGTCATGGATTCTGGGTAAACGAAGGGCCGGCTGTTATAAAGCGCAATGGGAAAATTTTCCTGACTTATTCGGCAAGCGAAACCGGAATTTATTATTGTATGGGTATGTTGACCGCAGATGAAAATTCAGATCTACTGGATCCATTGTCATGGAAAAAGGAGCGTTATCCGGTATTGCAGACCAATGAAGAATTGGAGATTTATGGTCCGGGACATAATTCCTTTACAGTAGATGAAGAGGGAAATGATATTATGGTTTATCATGCAAGAAAAGAAACGGAAATTGTCGGAGATCCTCTTTATAACCCAAATCGGCATGCGATGCTTATGAAGGTCCGCTGGGACGACGATGGACGTCCGGTATTTTCATATGGTGACGAATGATAAATAGGAGGATATTTGGTTATGGCAAAACTAATCATTAATGAAAATCATAAAATAGGCCGAATTGAACCGGAAGTGTATGGACATTTTTCGGAGCATTTAGGAAGATGTATTTATGAGGGAATTTATGTTGGTGAGAATTCGGATATTCCTAATGTGAATGGTATGCGTACAGATGTAGTTGAGGCATTAAAGGAACTGAATGTACCGGTGCTTCGATGGCCGGGTGGCTGTTTTGCGGACGAGTATCATTGGAAAGATGGGATTGGGTCAAAAGAGAAACGCAAGAAAATGGTAAACACTCATTGGGGAGGTGTTGTTGAAGATAACAGTTTCGGTACTCATGAGTTTATGGAGCTATGCCGTCAGATTGGCTGTAAGACATATATCAATGGCAATCTGGGAAGTGGAACGGTTCAGGAAATGTCGGAGTGGGTAGAATATATGACATTTTCCGGTATCTCTCCGATGGCAGACCTGCGGAAAGAAAATGGTCATGAAGAGCCTTGGACCGTTGATTTCTTTGGGGTCGGAAATGAAAACTGGGGCTGTGGCGGCAATATGACACCAGAATACTATGCGAATGAATATCGCCGATATCAGACCTATGTAAGAAATTATGATGCCAAGAAGCCGATAAAAAAGGTCTGCTGTGGTGCCAATGTAGATGATTATTTCTGGACGGAAGGTGTTATGAAAACAGCTTTTTCCCATGCAGAGCAGTTCCATGGTTTTATGGATTATTTGTCTTTGCACTATTATGTTCATCCAGAGGGCTGGAAAGTTAAAGGAAGTGCAACAGATTTTAATGAAAATGTATGGTATAAGACTTTAAATAAGGCACTTTATATGGATGAATTGATTACCCGCCATGGTGCGATTATGGATGTGTATGATCCGGAGAAAAAAGTGGGGCTGTGTGTAGATGAATGGGGCTCTTGGTATACTTGTGAACCGGGAACCAATCCGGGATTTCTATATCAGCAGAATACGGTTCGTGATGCCTTGATTGCAGGAATTACGTTAAATATTTTCAATAAGCACTGTGACCGGGTGAAAATTGCAGCACTGGCACAGATGGTAAATGTTCTGCAGGCGGTTCTTCTGACAGAGGGCGAGAAGATGATTAAAACGCCGACTTATCATGTTATGCATATGTACCGGCATCATCAGGGAGCAGAGCTGCTGGAGAGTGCTGTGACGGACGTAGAGGAAATTGGTGCAGAGGAATGGAAAGTGCCAAAGATTACAGAATCGGTATCGCTCGGAGCAGATGGTGTCATTACCATTACACTGAATAATCTTTCCATCGAATCAGCAGAACAAGTTGAAATTCAACTGGCAGGACAAGGATATGAATTGGTGGAGGCAAAAATTGTTACAAACAAAGATATGCATGCCATGAACACTTTTGAACAGCCGGAAGAAGTGGTAGAAGCAGATTTTACGGATTATAGCATGACAGAGCAAGGTCTGTCTGTTCGGATTCCAATGAATAGTGTTCTTGCCATTCGGTTACAGAAATAAATGGCTCGTGTATGTAAAAAGTGTCTTCTTCGTGAAATGGCGGAAGAAGATGCCAAACAGATTGAGAGATACCGGGAAGCAATTAAGAAGGCAGACCGGGCAGAGGAGCGGGAATATGAAAGAAGACTTGCTCTCTGTAAAGAATGTAACCGATTAAATGCAGGAACCTGCATGGCCTGTGGCTGTTATGTCGAGCTGCGGGCCGCGGCGAAAGCAGGGCATTGTCCGCATAAACGATGGTGAGAGAAAAGGGGCAATATAAATCGAATCGATTTATATTGCCCCTTTTTGTAACATGAACCTATTCTTTTCTTTCTATTTTACTTTTACTTTTGTTTTTACTTTGATTTTCTTATATCTGGCGGTAATGGTTACCTTACCTTTTTTCTTTGCTTTTGCTTTTCCTGTTTTCTTCTTAATCGAGAGAACGGAAGACTTGGAAGATTTAAAGGTTACGGAAGATTTTTTAATTCCATAAGCTTTCACTTTGTAAGTGTAGGATTTTCCTTTCTTCAAAGTTGCTTTCTTCTTGGAAAATTTGAGGTAGGCTTTTTTTACTTTAATGGTTTTTGTAACATTTTTTACCGTGTTTCCAATTTTTACTGTTGCAGTAATTTTCGTGCTACCTTTTTTCTTAGCGGTTACTTTTCCTTTTGAGTTTACGGTGGCAACGGATGGTTTGGAAGATTTATATTTAACCGTATAGGCCTGTCCGGCAACGCCAATTAATTTCATCTGCGTTGTTTTTCCGGTGTTGCCGCCATAGTAAATCGTACTGTTCTTAGCACTCATCGAAACACCTTTTTTAACTCCCCAGATTGTCTGGTTATTCGTGCCGATAGCAGTAAAGGTCATAACCTTGCTGGAAGTCATTTCCGCAGTCTGCCGGAAGAATACACCACTGTAGGTCGTGTTCCCCAGCTTGATGCTCATATAGTAAGTGTTATCCTTGGCAGTCCATGTTCCTGTTACATCACCGGATACGGTTCCGTTGGAGTGAAGGACTAAAGTTTTAGGTTTTTTCACCTGAGAACCATCATTGCCTGTGCCGTGGTTTACAAAGGCATATTCGCCGATAATATCATTTTTGGCATATCCGGTTGCGGAGATTTTGTCACCATTGTTTTCATATACTGCCGTTACCGGCCATCCGGCTTCGTTCAGGAACTGCTGATGGACACGAACTTGATGCAGTTCTCCATATTTTTCAAAACGGGTATGATAAATTAAATATCGCTGCCCGTCTTTCTCATCAATCAATGCAGAGTTATGTCCCGGAGCCATGTATCCACCGGACAGATATGGAAGAGTATAATTTCCCATTACTTTAATACCGATGTTATTATGACTTACCGTACTTGAAGAAATGACGGCATTGCGTCCGGCAGCATCCGTATAGGGACCATCCGGGTTTTTGGAGCGGAAGAGCCGCATATTGTAGCCTCGTGTCTGAGTAAGACCTTCATAAGATACATATAAATAGTAATAGTCACTTGTTTTATCGTACAAGATATATGGTCCTTCGCCGGAGTTCCTATATCCGCCGGCAATCCGGGTTCCGAAATATTTGTCAACAACTAAGCCGTTTTTGGTAGAATTTTTACCCGGATAAATGGCTTTACCGGTTGCCGGGTCAATCTGTAAAATGAAGATTCCACCGGACCAGGAGCCGTAGGTCATCCACAGTTTACCCTCTTTATCATAGAAAACAGTCGGGTCAATCGCATTTGGAGCATATGAATTGTTGAACTCACCCATTGCGGTAAACCAGTCATTGTTCAAGCCCTTTTCAATTGTTCCGGCATTCATTAATTCATCAATGTTTGTATTGGTATAGATCTTGTCGATTTTACTGCCGTTATCCTTTTTACTCGTCTTTGTGAAACCGGAATAAACTAGTGTATCCACAAATTCATAGGGACCTTCGATGTTCTGGGAAACACCATAGGCAATGACAGAACGGATGGCGGTCGAAGTGGTACAGAAATAAATCATATAAGCACCTTTTGTACCATTTTTATTGACATAATCCGGATTCCAGAAAACATCCGGAGCCCATACGCTGTGTCCGTTTCTTGAGTCAACGTCATTTTCCCCAGCCCATTTGAAAGCCTTACTTAAATTAGCAGACATATTTCCATAAAGTTTGTTATTGCTTACAGAAAAGATACCGTTCGAAAAGAGGGTCCAGTTCTGTAAGTCCGTAGATTTTGCAGCATCCGCATGGGAGCCGAATACATAGTAGGTACCTTCTTTGGAAACCGCAATCGAAGGGTCATGAACAGAAACCCTGTTCAAAGATGTGGCAGCCTTGGAAGTTGTGGATGTATACACATTTCCAGGAGCCAGTACAGATGCTGCTGCCACTGCCATGGCGAGCACGCATGATGTTAGCTTCATAAAATTCTTTTTCATGAATTAACCTCCTTAATATTGCATATTTTAATATCTTCTATTATAATTCAATATGTACATATTGTCAAAAGAATAAGTGTGATAAAAAAATGGCAGAATAACGGATACGAAGGGGGAGCTACATGAAAACAGGAAACAGATTAACAAGCATTGCAGTCGGTGTTCTACTGGCTTTTTCATTAACTGCATGCAGCAGTGGGGATGCTGACAGTTCACTTGTGTTAAAGAGCGGGAATGGAAACACAGGAGAGGGAGAGGTGGCATTGGAAAAAAGTACCGGTGGTAATCCGATCGTGGGGAACTCTATTACAATGCCGGAAATTACTTATGGAGCAGATCCATCTGTGTTAGTGGATGGTGATACCGTGTATCTGTACATGGGGCATGATGAAGCTACCGATGAACAAGTTGACAGAAAGATTTACCAGATAAAGGAATATATTTGCTTTTCGACCAAGGATTTAAAAACATGGAAATCAGAAGGAACGGTCTTTAAAGTAAGTACCGAGGATGTGGAATGGGCACAGGATTCCTCTTCATCATGGGCCTCTCAGGTGGCAAAGCATAAAGATCCGAAAACGGGAAAGGACAAATATTATCTTTATTTCTGCAGCTGGGACAGAACTTCATTGGGCAAACAATCCATCGGTGCAGCAGTGGCAGACAGTCCCACAGGACCGTTTCAGGATATCGGCGAACCATTAGTGCCGGGAACGCTGACAGAGCCGCAGAACAGTAATTGGGATGACATTGATCCTACCATATGGATCGAGACGGATGAAAGCGGAGAGGAACATCGTTATCTTGGCTGGGGGAATAGCAGGAATTATGTCTGTGAATTGGAGGAAGATATGATATCCGTAAAGGATCTGAACGGCGATGGTAAAATTACATACGGCACCTCGCCGGAACAAGGAGATGTGCTATTGCGGGAGGTAAATAACTTTACCGAAGCCCCGTGGTTCTACCGCAGGCAGGATGAAAATGGAAAATATTATGGAAAGTATTACCTGTTTTATGCCAGTGGCTGGCATGAGAAAATGGCATATTCGACCACGGAGCATCTGCTGACCGGAGAGTATACTTTTGGAAATACCCTGATGCCGCCGACGGCCACTTCCAATACGAATCATATGGCGGTCTTCGATTTCAAAGGAAAGACTTATTTTGTATATCACAACGGCTCTTTGCCGGGAGGGAACGGATACCGCCGTTCGGCCTGTATCACAGAACTTCACTTTAAGGAGGATGGAAGTATTGAAACGATTCCGGAAACAGCGGCAGGCCTGTATGGAACAATTGCAGCGATAGAAACCAAGGATGAGGTACGGCTCTCTCATGCTAATTTTGTAAATGCCAGTGGAGATGGGCCATATCCATACAGCAAAATTAAAGTGGGGACAGATCTCAGCAAACAAGAGCAGGATGCCCAGTGGGTTCTTGTGGCAGGAAAGGCAGACGTGAAGAAAGATGCCTATGTATCCATTCAGTCAGAGAACAAACCAGGGCTTTACCTCACGGCAAATGAGGATAACACAGTGACTTTGGCACAGGATGCAGATGCGGCGGAGGAAACAGCGAAAAAACAGACATTCCGTACGATAGAGGGGTTAGGAGACCGGGACGGGATTTCCTTTGAGAGTGTGTCAGAGCCGAGTATGTATTTAACGATAAAGGATGAGCTTCTCTGTCTGACAGATGGAGAATCCAAGGAAGAAGCTACGTTCTTTGTCAAGAAGTTCAAAAGCAGAAAGGAGCAATGAATATGTGGACAAAAAAATTAGTGGCAGGTGTACTGGCACTCAGTCTGGCTCTGCCGGTTCTGTCTTTCGAGGGAAAGGCGGGAAAAGAAGTGAAGGCAGCTGCTACAGTAACCGAAATTCAAATGGAGAAAAGTACGGGGCACAATCCAATTGCTGGATTTGATGCTTCCGGTAAACTGACATATGGAGGTGATCCCTCTATACTGGTAGACGGGGATACGGTATATTTATATGTCGGCCATGACGTTTCTACAAATAGTGCCTATAATATTCCGGAATATCTCTGTTATTCGACGAAAGATTTAAAAACGTGGAAATATGAAGGTGTTGTTCTTAACATGAAAAATGTAAAATGGGGGACTTCGGATGCTGCATGGGCAGGTCAGGTGATGAAACATAACAATAGATATTATCTCTATTTCTGCTCCTGGGATAAAACCGACGGAGGTAAACAGTCCATTGGTGTGGCTGTGGCAGACAAGGCAACGGGACCGTTCGTGGATATTGGAAAGCCTATTGTAAAAGGTTCTGCAACAACGAATGAAACGAGTGCATGGAATGACATTGATCCGACGGCATGGATTGAAACCGATGAAAAAGGAGCAGAGCATCGTTACCTTGCATGGGGAAATGGCAAATATTTTGTTTGTGAATTGAACGATGATATGGTTTCTGTAAAAGATGTGAATGGTGATGGTAAAATAACATTTGGAAAAGAGAAGGATGGAAAATCATCCAAAAATGCAGATATTATAGAAAAAACGATTACGGGACTTTTCTATACGGAGGCTCCCTGGCTGTATCGCCGTACAGATGCGAATGGCAGATACTATGGCAAATATTATTTGTTCTATGCCTATGGTTTTCGGGAGCAGATGGCATATGCGACCACGGATAATCTGCTGGATGGGAAACTGACAGCAGGAAAGGTATTGATGCCGCCAACGGCAACTTCGGATACCAATCACATGGCAGTGTTTGATTTCAAAGGAAAAACCTATTTTATATATCATAATGGTATGTTGCCGGGAGGAAGCGGTCATCGTCGTGTGGCGAGTATTACAGAACTGCATTTTAATAAAGATGGCAGTATTCAGGAAATTCCGGAAACGACTGCCGGAGTGAATGGAAAAATTTCTACAATTTATACCAATTCGGGTGCAAAGCTCGGACATGAAAATTATGTCAATGCGGGAAGCAATGGATATTATCCGTATAAATCCGTAAAAGCAGCACCGGGAATGGGAAAAGATGCCGCCGATTTCCAGTGGGTAATGACGCCGGGAAAAGCAGATGCAAAGAAAGGCTCTTATGTATCTATTCAATCAGAAAATAAACCGGGCTTATATCTGACGGCAAATTCTACGTCTAAAAAAATTACTTTGGCACAGGATGATACGGGGACGGCTGCAATGGCGAAAAAGCAGACCTTCCGTACCGTACAGGGACTTTCGGATGCGAAAGGAGTGTCTTTTGAGAGTGTAGCATATCCGGGGTATTTTATGACGATCGTAAACGGAGCACTGAAATTGACAAAGGGTGCAGATAAAGTTGCCGCTACGTTCTATATGGGAATTGATGCCGGAGACAGCTCCCTTCGCTCCATAGCAGCGACAATAAAAAAGGGCCAGTTTCTGCAGGGCAGTAAGCTGAATACAAAAAATGTGACCGTAAAAGCCTTTTATGCGAACGGAAAGACAAAGAAAATAACGAATTTCACCAGCAATGCGAAAAAAGTAAGCACCAAAAAGACGGGAGCAAAAACGATTACGGTTACTTATAAAGAGGGGAATGTGACAAAATCTACCACGGTTCCGGTAACTATTATTGTAAAACCTTCTAAGGTCAAAAAATTCAAAGTAAAAGTATCGGTCAGAAAGAATAAGGTAACGCTCAAAATGAGCTGGAAGAAGGCAAAAGGCCAAAGATATGAAATAAGTTACGGCAAGACGAAAAAGAAGCACAAAAAACTGGGAACAAAGAAGCAGAGTGTAAAAAAGGCGGCTTATAAAAGGTCTGTGAAAACGTTAAAGAAAGGACGGACTTATTATATGAGCATTCGTTCCTATTCCACAGTGAACGGAGTAAAAAAATACAGTAAATATACAACAGTAAAAGTAAAAATCAAATAACCTTTTTTCCTCGCCAAAAAGTGTCATAATCCGTAGATTATGGCACTTTTTAGGCAAAAATGTGGTAAAAGTTTACAATATATGTAAATTGGACATATTTTTCTTCGACACTATTGACAAAGGAAAATGAAAATGCTAAAATTACCTCATAAATCTTTTAAAATAAAAAGGAGGAAACAAAAATGATGAAAAGATTTTTATGTGGCGTTATGGCTACAGCTTTAGTTGTTGCTTCTGTAGGTGTTGCTTCAACAGATGCTGATGCTGCTACAAAAGTGCCGAAGGCTAAATATACCTTCAACATGAACAAAAAGAGCAAAAAAGTAGTTGCAGTTGCTCGTAAAGGTGAGAACAGTAACTATGCTGTAGACACTAAGAAAAAGGGTTATGAAGGTGGTTCTTTGCCGAAAGCAAAAAACGCTAAAAAAGTAAAACTGAAATATAAGAAAGGTAAAAAAGGTAAAGCTCTTTACCTTGACAGAAAATCTTCTTATGGTGCTCAGTTAAAAGGCGTTAAACTGGGAAGCAAGTCCTGGACTGTTTCTTTCTGGGTTAAACCGGATAACAGTGTAACAGACTATATGGCTATGTTCTTTACAGGAAGCGATATTACAAATGTTAAAAAGAGTAAATGGGTTTCCATTACAAAAGCTTCTTGGTTAGATGGCGGACATACACCGACTATTTGGTCACATAACGCTTCTCTTGACAAGGCTAATGATGATCAGCACTTCCCATGGTTCTCTTATCAGAATGATGCAGGAGAGTGGATGGGTGCAAAGAATGATGCCAAAGCTATGGCTATCAACAAAGGTAAATGGACTTATGTTACATTAGTTGTTGATACAAAAGACACTTGTGAGTATGGTACAGCTGGTGAAAAGGGTTATGTAAAATCCTACCATGCATGGTGCTATGTAAATGGTGCACTCTATGGTAACGGTACAGTTGCAAAGAAGTCCATGTCTAACAAGAATCTGTTCTTCTTGGGAATTAATGCATGGGATACACCATTCAAGGGATACTTTGATGAAGTACAGCTTTGGAACAAAGCTCTGACAGCTAAACAGGTTAAGAAATTGTACAAATCAAAAAAATAATAATTTTTTAGAAGTACGAAAAAGAGCTCCTGGCAGCAGGAGTTCTTTTTCATTGTATAGGAAAGTTCGGCATTTGCGGAGCTGGAGCGTCGGTATTTCACGACGCTTTTTTTAGAATTCTTTAGAATTCTCTATTGACTTTCTTTTGTGGAAAATATATAATGTATACAAATATGTTTCTACCCTATTTGTGCAAAATGAACGTAAAGGAGGGGAGAGCATATTGTGAATCTTACATTATTAAATTCAAAAAGGAGGACGATAAGAAATGTTTAAAAAGATTCTAGCAGTTGCTATGGCAACGGCAATGGTTTTTTCTGTAGCACAGGTTGCTCCGGCTAATACGGCAACAGTGGATGCAGCAATGATTACAACAAAAGAGGGAGCGATTATTGGTAAGGAAGACCGGACATCTGCATTCTGGGAAGATGTAACAAATGGATTGAAATTAGATGATGGCCAGACACTTACAGCTGAGTTTGAGAATCATGGTGATGATAGCGAAAATTATTTTAACTATTCTTTTGCTTTTATGACTCATGAGGATATGTCAAACGGTACTCCACAGAGAGATGATGGAACATATAAAGAGTGGGCGATTGTCCGTGCCGATAATTATGCAGTAGGCGGAGATTGGACAGGCAAGGTAAATATGTCCTATGACGAGAAGGAAATTGCATTTACCTCTGATGTAAACTGGGATACATGGAAAGCTATTGTTAAAGATTCTAATGTTGTAGTTACGATGAGCCGTGTCAAGAATCTTGTAAGTATCAAAGAAGTTATTACTAACATTGCTGATCCTACCCAAAAAATTACAACAACAACAACAGTTAGTGTTGGTAAGGCAAAAGGTGATGAAACTTATAATGATCAAGTTTATGTAGCTTTTACAATTGATCATGCATACTTGAAATTTAAAAAGTATGAAGTGGCAAAAACAGTAGGTGACGTGCAGATTCCGGAGCCTGATCAGAAACAAGAAACAGGGAAAAAGAAAACCCAGACTTTGATGGAGTCTTCTGCTACTACATCTAAAGTTACAGGTGAACTTATGGTTGCTCCAGGAAAAGTAACAGTAAAAGCCGGAAGCAAAACATTCAATGGTACCATTAAAGGAAAAACGTTTACTGTAAAACTTTCTGGTGTAAAAGCTGGTACAAAACTTACCCTTACCATTGAGAAAGAGGGTTACCTTACTCTTACAAAGACTTTGACAGCAAAGGGAACCTTGAAACTTTCTAAAGTAAAGGCTAAGAAGAATAAAAAGAAAATTACTGGTACAGTTTCTCAGAAGAAAGCAACTGTAAAAATTAAAATCGGAAAGAAAAAATACAAAAAAGCAAAAGTAAGTGGAAAGAAATTTACTTTGAAATGTGCAAAACTGAAAAAAGGTACAAAAGTAAAAATTAAAGTTACAAAGAAAAATTACAAAACTTTGACGAAGACTTACAAAGTAAAATAATTTCATTGCCTTACATGGAAAAGAGCCCTCTGACAGAGGGCTCTTTTCTGAGTGCGCCTAGCGGCGCACGTTTTTTATTTAATAGGAAAGTCCGGCATTTGCGGAGCTGGAGCGTCGGATTTTCACGACGCTTTTTATAGAGGTAGAAACATAATGGGTGAGAGCGGTTCCGTGTTTAAATCATTTCACGGTAAATACGGTCAATCTCACTCTCGTCAATTTTTGTATCTAAAAAAATCTCAACGGCATATTTGGCCTGTGCAACAAGCATTTCTAACCCGGTCACACCAATTTTACCGAGCTCTCTTGCCTGAGCGACTAATTTCGTTGTGAGAGGATTATAGATTACATCCAATACAGCTTCACATTTCGGAAAATGTGTCAAGTCGACCGGAGAAGCCTCTACTTTTGGGAACATTCCGACCGGACTGGTATTGATAATAATTTCAGCATCCTTATGTTTTTCAAAGCATTCCTCATAGGAAATGACCCCTTCTGTTAAAAGGATGTCGACTACGATCATTTCTGATGCTTCTAATTTTCGGACGGCAGCTTTAATTGCCTGTGCAGCACCGCCATTTCCGAGAACAACAACTTTTTTTCCTTTTATGACAATGTTGTTTTTATTTACCATATAGATAAATCCCGGCATATCTGTATTGTAGCCGTATAATTTACCGTTCCGGTTCACAATGGTATTTACAGCACCAATCGCACGGGCACTGTCATCCATAGATGCTAAATAGGGAATTACATCCCGTTTGTATGGAATTGTGACATTGATGGATCGGAATTCCTTTTTGTCCATAAAATCTTTAAATTCTTCTTTCGTAAGAGGGCAGAGGTCATAAGTATAATCTGCCAGCTTTTCATGTATTTCTTTTGAAAAACTATGACCTAGCTTTTCACCGATTAATCCGTAATCCATAAGTACCTCCTATATAATATCCTGTTTTTTGATTCGTTCAAAGTATAGCATAAAATGTTATCCCATTCAAGGAATAAAACAAAGGGACAGGCATATATTGTAACAGTAGGAGATGTGGTTCTCTGCGATAAATCAATGAGAAATGGGGATTAGGATGATAAAAGATGAGATTATGCAGATATTGCCGAAACGGCTGCAGGAGATTCTTGAGGGGGAGCTGTCCGATTGGAATCAGCTGCAGGAGATAAGGCTTCGCATGGAAGGGCCTATGGCATTATGTATCAGAGGCATGAAAAGACTCCCCAATCAGAATGGACAGGTCGTCAGCAGAAAAGAGTTCCGGGAGGTATTAGAATATATAAGCCGATATTCTCTCTATGCCTTTGAAGAGGAGATAAGGAGAGGTTTTCTTACCATTCCCGGAGGACATCGAATCGGTCTGGCCGGACAGGTCGTTGCGGAAAACGGAAAAGTAAAAACAATGAAGTATATTTCGTTCTTAAATATTCGGATTGCCCATGAAATAAAAGGCTGTGCCAATCCGGTTCTGCCCTATCTGTTTGAAAAAGGAGAATTTCTTTCTACGCTGATTGCCTCTCCGCCGGGAGCGGGAAAAACAACGATGCTGCGTGATATTATCCGTCAAGTGGCAAGCGGCGGGAAAATGTTTACTGAGAAAACGGTGTCGGTGATTGATGAGCGCTCAGAGATTGCCGGCTCCTATATGGGAAAACCGACAAAGGATGTCGGAATTCACTGTGATGTGCTGGATGCCTGTGGAAAGGCAGAGGGAATCGGTATGATGATTCGTTCCATGGCGCCGGAAATCGTTGCGGTCGATGAAATCGGTACAGAAGAGGATTTTGAAGTGCTGCAGATGGCACTTACAACAGGCTGTGCATTACTTGCTACGATTCATGGCAGTTCAATCCGGCAATTAAAAGAAAAGCCATATTTACATAAAATGTTTGCCGAGAGAATGTTCCAGCGGATTATTTTTTTAGAGAAGAATGGTATTCCGGGACAGATACAAAAAATCTATGATGCGAAAGGACAGGTGCTATGTGGCTAAAATGGCTTGGTGGTGGATTTGTAGTGATCGGGTGCAGTGGACTTGGTATCTGGTATCGGATGCTTTTTCTTGCCCATTTTAAGATTTTGCGCGAAATGGAAAGAGGAATGATGATTTTAAAAGGTGAGATTTCCTATGGGAGAACACCATTGCCACAGGCCTTTGAGCAAATGGCAGGACGGACGACCGGAACGGTTTCCGGATTTTTCAAGACAATAGCAGATTTACTGGAAGAGGGAAAAACAGATTACGAAACTTTGTGGAGAGAGACGATCAATCAATTTTTTACAGAGCGTGAAATGAGAGATGATGACAAAAGGGAACTGATGAATTTGGGAAAGACGATAGGATATTTGGATGCCGCCATGCAGATCAAATCGCTGGAACTTTATCAGAACCGCCTGCATATCAGTATTCAAAGGCTGGAGCAGGAAAAGGAAAAATATATGAAGCTATATCCGATGCTCGGGACAATGTGTGGTGCCATACTCTGTATTATCATGCTGTAATGGATGTGAGAGGAAGAACAATGGAAATAACGATTATTTTTAAAATTGCATTAGTTGGTATACTGGTGACGATATTAAATCAGATCTTGAAACAATCGGGACGGGATG
Organism: uncultured Lachnospiraceae bacterium; assembly: GCA_947631505.1. Classification (GTDB taxonomy): domain Bacteria; phylum Bacillota; class Clostridia; order Lachnospirales; family Lachnospiraceae; genus Eubacterium_F. Next base: position 84,646 of record CANRLR010000003.1, read on the forward strand.
AACAGGCATTTATTGTCAGTCTGGCAGGACTGATTCTTGTGTTATTCTGGGTGATTCCCTACATATCGGAATTGTTTGAAACGGTGCAGGATTTGTTTTCTTTTTAAATCCGGGCATATCGGAAGAAAGGTCAGAAAGGAAATGCGATGCTAAAAATTGTTTTGATCAGTATCGCCGCTATGTTTCTTGCGATGGTGGCGGGAGCTCATAAAAAGGAATATGCTTTTTTGATTGTACTATGTGCGGCTCTTTTAATTTTTTCTTATGGAATCAGCCGGATACAATTGATTGCGGACCAGATAGAACAGTTTGAACAAGCGGTAAATTTACCCGGTGAATATATTGCCATTCTTTTGAAAATGGTAGGAATTGCTTATTTAAGCCAGTTTGCCGTCAGCCTTTGTAAAGATGCGGGGCAAGGGGCGATAGCGGGACAGGTCAGTTTTGCCGGAAAAATCAGTATGCTCTTAGTGAGCCTTCCCATTTTGGAAGGGCTTGTAAAAACGATAGGGGAAATATTATCATGAAAAGGCTCAGAGGAATTTTTCTTTTTTTCTTTTTCCTGACTTTTGTGTTCGGAACAGACAGCAGGGCGGCTGCAAAAGAGAACTTGGATTGGAAAGACAGTATATCATTAGAAGAGGCAGAAGATGTATTTGGAGATCTGCAGGAGGGCGGGGGAGATTTTTCTCTTGTCCAGTACGTGGAAGATGTACAGAACGGAAAAATAGATTTTTCGTTCTCGGAACTGGCAGAGCAGGGAATCAATCACATTGTTTCCCAGTTCGAACAGCAAAAAGGTGTATTATTCCGAATCATTGCTCTCGGTGTTCTGGCAGGTATTTTTATGAATTTTTCAGATACCGTTGGGGAAAAAAGCTTGGGGGAAACGGGGTTCTACATCACTTATACGCTTTTGTTCACGACAATTGCCACAAGTTTTTATATGGCTTTTACTGTGGCAAAGGAATCCATGGATCATCTGCTTGTTTTTATGAAGGTACTGATTCCCTCTTTTTCTCTGTCTTTATGTCTGGATGGTGGGACAGGCACATCCATTGCTTTTTATGAAACGATGCTGATCGTAATTTCCCTGATTGAAATGGTGATGGCATATGTTTTTCTGCCGGGAGTGCAGGTGTATTTTCTCTTGAGTATGATGAACCAGCTGGCGGATAATCATTTTTCGAAAATAACTGCTTTGGTCCGAAGTTTCCTGCGCTCAGGAATTCGTGTTCTCTTTGGTGTTCTGATTGGATATCAGGGAATTCAGGGATTATTATTACCTGTTATGGATAAGGTGAAGAATAATACCATGCTAAAGACGGCGAAAGGCATTCCCATGGTGGGAAACACAATGGAAAGTGTAGCAGATACATTGTTCGGAAGTGGGATGTTGATTAAGAGTGCCGTAGGAGTCGGGGGTCTGGTATGTATTTTGCTTTTATGCTTTTATCCGATTTTAAAGCTCCTTGTATTTGCTTTTATGTATAAAATCGGGGGGGCTTTTGTACAGCCGGTGAGCGACAAAAGGATAGTGTCTGCATTGGAGGCAGCAGCAGAAAGCGGAAAGCTGTTGCTCGGATATGTTTTTGCCGGAGCCTTGATGTTCTTACTGTCAATTACCATTATTTTAGTAAGTACCAATGTTGTCTAGGGAGGGGCGGATATGACAGAATTATTATCTATGGTTCAGCGGGTCACTGTTTTTTTGCTGATTGCATCTCTTGTTACGAACTTATTCGGCGGAACAGAGTATCGGAAATATTTCAGTTATGCGGCCGGTCTGATCGTGATAGCGCTTGTATTGACACCGGTTATTTCTTTGCTGAAAAAGGACTGGAACATGGAAAACTGGATTCATGAAAGAGTGGTGACAAGGGAAGTGGAAGAAAAGGAAGAGGAAATGAGACTTCTGGGAGAAATGTGGTCAAGCTATCAGCATAAGTCAGAGGAGGAGAATTCCGATGGAAGAGTTAAAGAAAATAATTAAAAAAGCGGGGCCGATGAAATTGGGCGTCGTTGTTCTTTGTGGTGTCCTGCTGCTGTTTTTATCTTATGGGAGTATCGGGGAGAAGGAAGGGGAGGATGCGGGTGTGTCAGAAACAGGAACAGCACCAATGGCAGTGAATCAGACAGAAATGGAGCAGTATAAGCTGAAACGGGAGCAGGAGTTAAAGGAGCTGCTGCAAAAGGTCTATGGGGTCGGTAAGGCAGAGGTGATGCTGACCTTAAAAGGCTCCAATGAAAAGGTGACCTTAAAGGACAGTACCTATAAAGGAGAGGATACGGAAGAGGAAACGGTTCTGATTGAAGACAGTGACAGGAATTCTTCCCCCTATATTCTGCAGGAGAAGGAACCGGAAGTGGAAGGGGTCGTTATTGTTTGTGAAGGAGGTGAGGATGCAGCAATAAAAAGAGAAATAACCGAAGCAGTTCGTGCATTATTTCAGATTGAGAGTCATAAAATTAAAATATTAAAGTGTGCCTGACAGGAGGTAAAAAAGGAGTGAAAAATTTATTGCGTAAAAATCAAATTGTGATTACGGCATTAGTGGCCTTGGTGGCGATTGCCGGTTACTTGAGCATGACAGATTCCAAAGAACTCAAGATGACAGGAACGAATGAATCAGTAGCAGACGAAGAGGTGGCAGATATTTCCGATGAGGACATTGTGCTGGATGGAGGGGACAGTGCCAGCGGTGCAACGGTTTCGGCTGTTACTGGCAGCAATGAGGTCTCCTCGAAGGAAAATGCCGGTGAGGCCGTTATGGTAAGCAATAATGTGGGCAAAAGCTACTTTGAAGAAGCGAAGCTTTCCAGAGAACAGACAAGGGCAAAGAACAAAGAGACGTTGACGGATCTGGTGAACAATAAAAATGTGACGGATTCCCAAAAGGAAAAAGCAATGAATGAAATTATGAAAATGACTACAATCAGTGAAAAGGAAACAGCGGCAGAAAATCTTTTGGCAGCCAAAGGCTTTACCGAGGCTGTAGTCACTATTTTAGAAGATGGAGTAGATGTCGTAGTGAATGCGGAAAAATTGACCGAACAGCAGATCGCACAGATTGAGGATGTGGTCAAAAGAAAGACCGAATGCAGTGCGGATAAAATTGTTATTTCTCCTGTTGGCAAAAACAAATAAATCTGCTATAATAGAACATAATAATGGTATGACAAGGCACAAAGGTCATAGATATAGGAGGTACCAAAGTCATGACAGAAAAGAATGCTGGCATTGGAGAAGTTCAGATCGCGAATGAAGTAGTATCTAGTATTGCGGGTATTTCAGCTGCTGAGGTGGAAGGTGTAGATTCCATGGCAGGTGGTTTTACAAATGAGCTGGCAGGCAAGTTTGGTGTAAAGAATTTGTCAAAAGGTGTTAAAGTGGAAATGGCAGATGAATTTGTTACGGTAGATTTAGCTCTTCATATGAAATATGGATATAATATTCCAAGGACCTGTACTCAGGTTCAGGAGAAAGTAGCACAGGCAATAAATTCCATGACCGGATTGACGGTAAAGAGTGTAAATGTCCGTATTGCTGGTGTAAGTTTAGAACGGGAGCAGTAATCCGGTACGGAAATGAGGATAAGTATGACACGACATGAAATGAGAGAGTGTATGTTCTGTCTGTTGTTCCAAAACGATTTTTATGCCACAGATGAATTCGGTGAGCAGCGGGATAATTTTCTTGGCGAAAAGAAAATAACAGACAAAGAACGTGAGGAGATATTGGCAAAACTGGAGCAGTTAATTGCCTGTCTGCCTCATATTGATGAGAAGATTTCAAAGTATTCCAAAGGATGGAAAATTGAACGTATTGCAAAAGCAGAATTAGCTATTTTACGGCTTGCTTCTTATGAAGCCCTCTATGATGATGCGGTACCGGTAGGGGTAGCAGTGAATGAAGCAGTAGAATTGGCAAAGCAATATGGAGAAGACAACGGCCCTTCTTTTGTGAACGGAATTTTAGGAAAGATTGTCAATGAATAGAGGAAAAATTTTTTCCGTTTCTTCCGTCAATCAATATATCAAGAATATGTTTTCGAGAGAATATGCCCTGTCGGTTGTATTTGTGAGAGGAGAGATTTCAAATTGCAAATACCATAGTTCCGGGCATATTTATTTTTCTATCAAGGATGAAAACTCCCAGCTTGTCTGTGTTATGTTCCGCGGAGACCGGAGCGGGCTTGATTTTAAGATGGAGAACGGACAGGAAGTTATTGTGGGCGGTTCCATCAGTGTTTACGAAAGAGATGGAAAATATCAGTTATACGCCAAAAAAATTGTATTGGCTGGCGATGGATTATTGTCAGAAAGATACGAACAATTAAAGAAGAAGTTACAGGATGCCGGATATTTTGATAAGGATTGCAAATTACCGATTCCGGTTTATGCGAGGAGAGTAGGGATTGTTACAGCAAAGACCGGGGCAGCCATACAGGATATTATTCATATCGCCGCCAGACGAAATCCCTATGTACAGCTGGTTCTATATCCTGCCAAAGTGCAGGGAGAGGGAGCAGCACAGACCATTGCAAAGGGAATCCGGTGTCTGGCGGACGAATCGGTTGATGTAATTATTGTCGGAAGAGGCGGCGGTTCGATGGAAGATCTGTGGGCATTTAATGAAGAAATCGTGGCAGAGGCGATTTTTCATTGTCCGATTCCGGTTATTTCTGCGGTTGGCCATGAAACCGACTTTACCATTGCAGATTTTGTGGCAGATCTGCGGGCACCTACACCATCGGCGGCAGCAGAACTTGCTGTTTTTGATGTTCGGCAGATAATAGAAACGCTATCGGATTATAAAGACAGACTGGCAAGAAGTATGCTGCAGAGAACAGAAGGCTGGCGGGAACGGCTGTTTTATTCGGAAAAACAGTTAAAGGGCTTAAATCCCGCAAATCAGCTGCGGGAAAAAAGGCAGCGGCTTATCGATCTGGAAGAAAAACTGATTCTTTATGCAGAGCGGTCCCTTTCCGATACACGACAGCAGCTGGCTCTGCTTGCCGGCAGATTAGATGGTGTCAGTCCGCTGAAACGGCTGTCTTCCGGTTATGCTTATGTAGCGGACGGAGACCATCGGCTGGTGGATTCGGTGAATAAGATTCAAGAGGGAGACAAGCTTTTTCTGACATTTGCGGATGGAATCGTGGAAAGTACGGCAGATTGTGTGAAGAAAAGGGAGTCATAACAGGCGGTGCTGCAGAGTGGAGGCAAACAATGGATTTAGAAGAAATTATGGATAAACTGGAAGATACCGTTTACAAAATGGAGAATGAAAAGCTGACATTGGAAGAATCCTATCAATGCTTTTCTGAAGGAATGAAATATATCAAAGAAGGCAATCAGGCCATTGACAAGGTAGAGAAGAAGATTCAGATTTTAATGGAAAGTGATGAGGAAGATGAATAAAGAAGTATTAATCGATAAGGTTCGGGATATCGAGCAGGGATTACAGGCGTATATGTCAAAAGAAGAAGGGTATCCGAAAACGGTTCTTGAGGCGATGAATTACAGTTTACTGGCAGGAGGAAAAAGGCTTCGTCCTCTTTTTATGCGGGAAACATATCAGATGTTCGGAGGGGAGGATGAAGAAGCAATCCGCCCTTTTATGGCAGCGTTGGAAATGATTCACACCTATTCTCTTGTTCATGACGATTTGCCTGCTATGGACAATGATGATTACCGCCGCGGCAAACTTACGACTCATAAAAAATATGGGGAGGATATGGGAATTCTAACTGGCGATGCACTTTTAAATGCTGCTTATGAAACAGCATTCCGCGCTTTTGACAGTAACACCCCGAAAGAGCAGATCGGAAAGGCTCTGCAGATATTAGGGCATAAAGCGGGAATCTATGGAATGGTAGGTGGACAAGTCGTTGATGTGGAGAACAATGGACGCTTTGTGGATGAAGAGACACTGCTGTTTGTATATAAAAACAAGACCTCTGCTCTCATTGAATCTGCCCTGATGGTTGGTGCAGTTCTTGCCGGTGCGAATGAAAAGCAGGTTGAGAAAATAGAAGAGGTGGGAACATCCATAGGGATTGCATTTCAGATACAGGATGATATACTGGATGTTACCGGTCAGGAAGAGGTAATCGGAAAGCCGGTACATAGTGATGAGAAAAATGATAAATCGACCTATGTGGCAATTTATGGATTAGCACAAGCGGAACAAAAGGTAAGGGAGTATACAAACAGGGGATTGCAGATATTGAAAGAACTGGAAGTCAAAGCAGAAGTTTCCAGAGACTTTTTGATGGAATTAATGGAATCCCTTGTTGGAAGAGAAAAATAAGGGGTACGGTCGTGAGTAAATTATTAAATCAGATTGTGAAAGAAAATGATATCAAAAACATTGACCCGGAGGATTATCGGGATTTAGCAAAGGAAATAAGAATAAAACTAGTACGGAGCATCAGCCGGACGGGTGGACATTTAGCTTCCAATCTCGGCGCTGTCGAGTTGACGATGGCTCTTCATCTCTGTTTGGATTTTCCGACGGATAAGCTGGTCTGGGATGTTGGACATCAGTCCTATGTGCATAAAATTCTTACGGGAAGAGGAGACGTCTTTGGTACACTCCGGTGTATGGGGGGATTAAGCGGGTTTCCAAAAGTGAAAGAGAATCCGGCAGATACTTTTGATACCGGTCATAGTTCGACATCCATCTCGGTGGCATTGGGACTTGCCAAAGCAAGGGATTTGAAAGGTACGGATGAGAACATTTTTGCTGTTATCGGAGATGGTGCATTGTCCGGCGGCATGGCATTTGAGGCACTGAATAATGCGGCGGCCCTAAAATCCAATCTGGTCATTGTTTTAAATGATAATAAAATGTCGATTGCTCCCAATGTGGGGGGAATGTCAAATTATCTCGGTAAAATTCGTGCTAACAGCAAATACCGGAATTTGAAAGCAAATGTGGAAAATGCACTGGATAAAATACCGAATCTGGGACGGCCTTTGTCCAGTAAGGTAAAAAGGGCAAAGGATTCTCTGAAACGTCTCTTTATTCCGGGAATGCTTTTTGAAGATATGGGGCTTATTTACATTGGACCGGTCGATGGGCATAATATAAAAGAAATGATGACGGCATTTCAAACGGCAATGACAGTGAAAGACCAGCCGGTTCTTGTTCATGTTCTGACGAAGAAAGGAAAGGGGTACAAGCCGGCCGAGAAGAATCCATCGATTTTTCATGGAGTGGGTGAATTTAATGTAAAAAAGGGTGTGCCATTAGCAGAGCCGGAACTGACCTATACAAAAATATTCGGTCAGTGGATGTGTGAAGTAGGAAAGAAAAGAGAGGAGCTGGTGTCTGTCTGTGCAGCTATGCCGGATGGTACAGGACTTACCGAATTTGCTGAACAATTTCCGGAGCGCTTTTTTGATGTTGGCATTGCAGAAGAGCATGCGGTAACTTTTGCAGCGGGACTTGCGTCCGGTGGCCTGCGTCCGGTCGTATCTTTGTATTCCACCTTTATGCAGCGTGCCTATGATCAGGTTCTGCATGATGTCTGTATAGGAAATCTTCCGGTGATTTTTACGCTGGACCGCAGCGGAATTGTCGGCAGAGATGGGGAAACCCATCAGGGTATTTTTGACATTGCCTATTTGTCTTCTATGCCGAATATGACGATTCTGTCACCGATGGATGGAGCAGAGCTTGTGGATTCCCTGAATTATGCACTGCAGAAAAAGGAAGGACCGGTTGCCATTCGTTATCCGAGAGGCAGTGCTTTCCTATATCAAAGGAAAGAGCGTGAGCCGTTTCAGGAAGGGAAAGCGGAGATTTTGCAGGAGGGAAGAGAGGTTCTGATTTTGGCGGTGGGCAATATGGTGGAAAAAGCGTGTCAGGCAGCACGATTGCTGGATGAGAAGAAGATAAGACCGACAATTGTCAATATGCGGTTCGTGAAACCATGGGATAAGAATCTGGTGGAACGGCTGGCAAAAAGGCATTGTTTGGTGGTGACAATGGAGGACCATGTTTACAGTGGAGGTTTTTCGGAAAAGGTACAGGCATTTTTACAGACGAGGATGAAGAGTAAAATTTCCTGTCTTGCCATTTGTCTCCCGGATTCCTTTATCGAACACGGAGCACCCGAGGAACTCTATGAAAAATATGGAATGGATGCCGCTTCGGTGGCAGGAGCAATCAGTGAGGAGTTATAATAGTGAAAGAACAAAAAGAGCGATTGGATGTACTCCTTGTGAAACGGGGATTGGCAGAGTCCAGAGAAAAAGCAAAAGCAGTCATAATGGCGGGAGAAGTGTTTGTCGGCAATCAGCGGGAGGATAAGGCAGGACAGACGTTCCCGGTGTCTGCCGATATTGAAGTCCGCGGAAAAAAAATGAAATATGTAAGCCGTGGCGGTTACAAACTGGAGCGTGCCATGGAATCTTTTCCGATTGATCTGAGCGGAAAAATCTGCATGGATGTGGGAGCTTCGACAGGAGGATTTACGGATTGTATGCTGCAGAACGGAGCTGCTTATGTCTATGCGATCGATGTGGGGACGAACCAGCTGGCATGGAAACTGCGTCAGGATGACCGGGTAAAATGTATGGAGAAGACCAATATCCGGTATGTGACACCTGAGCATATCGGAGAGGCAGTGGATTTTGTATCCATCGATGTGGCATTTATTTCTCTGACGAAAGTTCTTACTCCGGTCAAGGCCCTGATGAAAGAAAAAGCACAGATGGTCTGCCTGATTAAACCTCAGTTTGAGGCGGGAAGAGAAAAAGTCGGCAAAAAGGGGGTCGTCCGGGACAAAGGGGTTCATGAAGAAGTAATTGAAATGGTGACAAATCATGCATTGGGACTGGGCTTCCATATATTAGGGCTTGACCATTCACCGATTCGCGGCCCAGAGGGGAATATTGAATATCTTCTCTATCTGGAAGCAGATGACAGGGAGCCATCTCTGATATCGGAAGAGATGCGGCAGCAGATTCATGAACTGGTAGAGCAGGCACACAAGAATTTATAGAAAGGCTGGTTGTTGTGGAAAATTTCTATATCATATCCGATGCGGAAAAAGATGTTGGCTATGAAACGGCGGAAGAAATAAAAAGATATTTGGAAAATCATAAAAAATGTGCTACAATAGTAGGCGATTCATCGCAAATTCCCGAAGATGCATTCGTGGAACTGGCGATTGTTCTCGGTGGTGACGGTTCGGTACTACAGGCAGCAAAACGGTTTGCCGGTAAAAATATTCCGATTCTCGGTGTCAATTTTGGCACCTTGGGATTTCTTACGGAAGTGGAAAAACCGAAAATCAAAGCAGCATTGGACTGTGTTCTTTCCGGGCAGTATGAAATTGAAAAGCGAATGGCGATTACCGGTCAGGTCCAGAAAAAAGCAGTGGGTGAAGCAATCAGTCTTGCCATTAATGAATTTATTATCGGAAAACAAGATTTTGGACATATGATGACTGCGAAGGTCTATGTTGATGACTCTTTAGTCGATACTTATGTGGCAGATGCTGTGTTAGTATCAACGCCAACAGGCTCTACTGCCTATAATCTGTCTGCTTCCGGTCCGGTGCTCGTACCGGGGATGGAAGCCTTGATCATAACACCGGTATGTCCTCATTCCCTGAATCAGAGAAGTATTGTGGTGTCTTCTGAGGCAAAAATACGGATTGAAGTCGGTAAGACGAAGGAGAATTACAAGGATGAAGCGGCAATCCGGGGAGATGGCCAGATGTTATGGACGGTTTCTACCGGAGATGTGATCCGGATTGAAAAAGCAGAGGCGACCTTCGACATGGTTCGATTGGGCGATGTGAGCTTTTTTGATAAAATGCGAAGCAAATTGAATCGAAATTAGGAGCGGAGGATATTGTGAAACGCACAAGGCAGAATAAAATACTGGAATTGATTCAACAGTATGAAATTGAAACTCAGGAAGAGCTGGCAAAGAAGCTGTTAGACAGTGGACTTCAGGTAACGCAGGCAACAATCAGCCGGGATATTAAAGAACTGGCTCTTACAAAAGTGACAGGACAGAGTGGACGGCCGAAGTATGCATCCATGGATCATGGAGGAAACTCATCGCCGGTGTATTCTGACCGGTATGCCAGAGTATTACAGGATGGTATGGTGTCAATGACGCAGGCAGATAATCTGGTAGTTGTCAAAACCGTCAGCGGAATGGCAATGGCAGTGGCAGCAGCAATTGATGCACTGGAGATTGAAGAAATTGCCGGCTGTATTGCCGGGGATGATACGATTATGTGTGCTGTCAAGACGGCATCTCTGGTTCCGGGGGTCATGGAAAAAATCAGGAAGCTGAAAAGATGAAATGGAGGATTAGAAAATGTCAGGACATTCAAAATTTGCAAACATTAAACACAAAAAAGAGAAAAATGATGCGAAGAGAGGGAAAATTTTTACAGTAATCGGGCGGGAAATTGCGGTCGCCGTAAAAGAGGGCGGTGCGGATCCGAATAACAACAGTAAGCTGCGTGATGTGATTGCCAAAGCAAAGGCAAACAATATGCCAAATGATACGATTGAACGCGGCATAAAAAAAGCGGCCGGTGATGTAGATGCTGTAAATTATGTAAGCTGCCAGTATGAGGGATATGGTCCGAATGGAACAGCGATTATTGTAGAGGCATTGACGGATAATAAAAACCGTACGGCATCGAATGTGCGGAATGCTTTTACAAAGGGAAACGGAAATGTGGGAACAACAGGATGTGTATCCTATATGTTTGACCAGAAAGGGCAGATTATTGTAGATAAAGAAGAATATGAAACCGATGCAGATGACTTCATGATGTTAGCACTGGATGCCGGAGCAGAAGATTTTAATGAAGAAGAGGACAGTTATGAAATTCTTACGGCACCGGAGGATTTTAGTTCTGTCCGGGAAGAATTAGAAAAAGCAGGTGTTCCGATGATACAGGCAGAAATCACGATGCTGCCTCAGAATTATGTGCAGCTTACGTCTGACGAAGACAAAAAAATGTTCCAGCGCATTATGGACCTTCTCGACGAAGACGACGATGTACAAAACGTATATCACAACGTAGACGATATAGACTAAGCGGTGCATAAGAACATCGCAAGTCCCTCATGCAAGCATGCTTGCAAATGAGAGGCTTGCGATGTTCTTATATATCGTTGTCAAACGATTATCGAACGTGAGCTGCGAAGCAGCGGGAAGTCACAAAGTGACGAAAACGTTCGATAGCACCGCGAGGGAAGAAGAAAAGTCCCTCATGCAAGCATGCTTGCAAATGAGAGGCTTGCGATGTTCTTATATATCGTTGTCAAACGATTATCGAACGTGAGCTGCGAAGCAGCGGGAAGTCACAAAGTGACGAAAACGTTCGATAGCACCGCGAGGGAAGAAGAAAAGTCCCTCATGCAAGCATGCTTGCAAATGAGAGGCTTGCGATGTTCTTATATATCGTTGTCAAACGATTATCGAACGTGAGCTGCAAAGCAGCGGGAAGTCACAAAGTGACGAAAACGTTCGATAGCACCGCGAGGGAATATCGTTGTCAAACGATTGTATATTTTCTATTGATTCATCCATACTAAACAAAAAGAAAAAATTTAGGAGTGGAGCGTGTGAAATGGGTCATTCGAATTGCTGTAATCATATTCAGTATAGCGGGGTTAATTTATAAAATGCCGGTAATTCCTGCCGCTTCGGGCGACAAAGATAAAAGCAATATCCGTTATGTGGCACTGGGGGACAGTATTGCACATGGATATGGATTAAGCAACCCCGAAGAGGACTGTTATGTTGGTCAGATAACAGCATATTTAAAAAATCACTATGATTATGTTTTTTCTGCTAATTTAGGAAAAGACGGACTTCGCAGTGATGAATTATTAGAATGGCTGACGGATGAAAAAAATGAAAATTATAAGAAATGTACGGCGACATTGAAAAATGCAGATGTTGTTACCATTTCCATCGGCTCGAATGATTTACTTCATTTAATTCACTTAGGTCCGGGAATGGTACAGGAGATTCAGCAGGAAAAAGCTTTGTTTCAGAAAGCCTGTGATGATTTTGCCTTTATTTTTCCTCAAATTATTCAGGCGGTAAAACGGATTTCACCAAAGGCAAAGATCTACGTCGGCAATGTTTACAATCCCTGCCATGGTCTGGCTTTATTTGAGGCGGTAGAAGGTGTGGCGGAGGAATATATCGGCCGGCTGAACAAAGTATTTCAGGAGTCCAAGGATTATGAAGTCATTGATATAAAAAAGGCTTTTTTAGAAAGTGACAGAAAATTAATTAATATGGCGATTAATTTGGAGCGGGTCGATCCGCATCCAAATGCAGATGGTCATTCTTTGATCGGAACGCTGATGATAGAAAAAATGATAGAAAACGGCGTGTATTAACGGAGGATTGCAATGAAGATAAAAGGAGCGATTTTTGATTTGGATGGAACCTTATTGGATTCTACATGGTTGTGGCATCAGATTGACATTGATTTTTTAGGAAGCAGGGGATTTGAAGTTCCGCCGGATTATGTCGAGATTATTACACCGATGGAATTTCGCGAAGTGGCACTGTACACCATTGAACGGTTCCATCTGCCGGAAGAACCGGAGGCCATCATGGCGGAATGGAATCAGATGGCGAAGGATGCCTATACGAACCAGATTCAGATGAAAACCGGTACAAAGGAAGTGCTGGAGGAACTGAAGAAAAATGGTGTCAGAATGGTAGTTGCCACTTCTAATATATCGGATTTATTTATTCCTTGTTTGAAACGAAATGGAATCTATGAATATTTTGATGCCTTTACGGAATGCAGTGAGGTGGGGAAGAGTAAAAAGTTCCCGGATGTATACATAGAAGCAGCGGAAAAAATTCATTGCAAGCCGGAAGAATGTGTTGTATTTGAAGATATTGTAGAGGCGTTGGAAACTGCGAAGGGATGCGGATTTACTACGATTTGTGCAAGGGATGCGGCGTGGCAGTATGATGAAGATGCATTGAAGGAAGCAGCAGATTTTCAGATTCAACAAATTTCGGATGCTCTGTCCTTGCTAAATCAGTGGAAATAAGGTACAATAACTCTATATGATGATGTCAGGGTCAAAAGGTCAACATTGCACGTGCTTGCACGAAAGCAATGTTTGACCTTATTGACCCACCAAACATGAGAAAGTAGCCGTTTCCTACGGAAACGCGCGGATTTCGAATGTTTGCAGGATTGCGGGAATTGCGAAGCAATGGAGCAATCCGTGGACATCAGTTGGGGTCACAGTTTGAAAAAACCAAGATGGAGGACGTAAGCAATGCCGATTACGGAGTTACTAGAAAGAAATGCCAGACAGTATCCAAATGAGGTGAGTCTGGTGGAGATTAATCCTGATATACAAGAGAAAAGAAGAGTGACATGGAGAGATTATGAGCTGATCGAATCCAGTCCGCTCTGTCATTATCGAAGAGAGATTACGTGGCATGTGTTTGACGAGAAGGCAAATCGTTTTGCCCAGCTTTTATTGAGCAGAGGGATCCGCAAGGGAGATAAGGTGGCTATCCTTTTGATGAACTGCTTGGAATGGCTGCCGATTTACTTTGGAATTTTAAAGACAGGAGCGTTGGCTGTTCCCTTGAATTTCCGGTATGCACCGGATGAGATTGAGTATTGTCTGAACCTTGCGGAGGTAGATGTACTCGTATTCGGGCCGGAATTTATCGGCCGTGTAGAGGAAATTGCCGATCGTATCAGCCAAAACCGTCTGCTTTTTTATGTAGGAGGAGATTGTCCTTCCTTTGCGGAGGATTATGACAAATTAACAGCAAATTGTGCCAGTCTGGCACCGGGAATACCATTAACGGATGAAGATGATGCAGCAATCTATTTTTCATCGGGAACCACTGGTTTTCCCAAAGCAATCTTACATAATCACGAGAGTTTAATGCACTCCTGCAAAGTAGAGCAAAAACATCACGGACAGACAAAAGAGGATATATTTTTATGCATTCCGCCTCTCTATCATACCGGTGCCAAGATGCACTGGTTCGGCAGCTTGATAAGTGCCGGTAAAGCGGTATTGTTAAAGGGAGTGAGTCCTCACACGATTTTGGAGACCGTGTCGAATGAAAAATGTACGATTGTCTGGCTGCTGGTGCCTTGGGCACAGGATATATTACTGGAGCTGGACAGTGGGAAATTAAAACTTGAAGATTATCATTTAGAGCAATGGAGATTGATGCATATTGGGGCACAGCCGGTTCCCCAAAGTCTGATTCGCAGATGGAAAGAATATTTTCCGAAGCATCAGTACGATACAAACTATGGACTCAGTGAGTCGATTGGACCGGGCTGCGTTCATCTTGGCGTAGAAAACATTCATAAAGTGGGCGCAATTGGTGTTGCCGGATATGGATGGGAAACGAAAATTATTGATTCGGAGGGCAATGAAGTACCACAGGGCGAAGTGGGAGAATTGGCAGTAAAAGGCCCGGGAGTCATGACCTGTTATTACAATGACAAGGAAGCAACCGATGAAGTTCTACATGGTGACTGGCTCTATACCGGAGATATGGCGGAGATGGATGAAGATGGCTTTATTTATCTGGTAGACCGCAAGAAGGATGTCATTATCAGCGGTGGGGAGAATATTTATCCGGTACAGATTGAAAATTTCCTGAGTAAGCATGATGCCATAAAGGATGTGGCTGTTATCGGCTTGCAGGATGACAGACTTGGTGAAATCGCAGCGGCAATTATTGAGTTAAAGCCGGACATGCTCTGTACGGAAGAAGAAATCGAAACTTTCTGTAAGGCACTGCCAAGGTATAAGCGTCCGCGCAAGATATTTTTTGCGGATGTTCCGAGAAACCCTACAGGCAAGATCGAAAAGCCGAAATTGCGAAAAATGTATCAGAGTGAGAACTTGGTAGACGCCCAGAACAGGGGATAACAGAGAGTATATTTTATTGTATAGGAAAGGAGCTCAGAAAATGAGTAAGAAACCAACAGTTTTGATGATTTTAGATGGATATGGATTAAATGATAAGACCGAGGGAAATGCTGTTGCACAGGCAAAGACGCCGGTTATGGATAATTTGATGAAGACTTGTCCTTTTGTAAAAGGAAATGCCAGTGGTATGGCCGTTGGCCTTCCCGATGGACAAATGGGAAATTCGGAAGTAGGACATCTGAATATGGGTGCCGGGCGCATTGTCTATCAGGAACTCACAAGAATTACAAAGGAGATTGAAGAGGGAGTATTTTTTGAAAATGAAGCATTGATGCAGGCAATGGACAATTGTAAGAAAAATCATTCGGATCTGCACTTATTCGGTCTTTTATCCGATGGAGGTGTCCATAGTCATAATACGCATATGTATGCACTGCTTGAAATGGCAAAAAGAAACGGAATTGAGAATGTATATCTTCATGCATTTCTGGATGGCCGTGATACTCCGCCTGCTTCCGGCAAGGATTTTGTCAAAGAAGCAATGGATAAGATGGAAGAGATCAGCGTAGGAGAAGTTGCTACTGTCATGGGACGTTATTATGTGATGGACCGTGATAACCGCTGGGATCGTGTAGAACTGGCTTATAATGCTCTTGTTCTTGGTGAGGGAGAGACGGCAGAGTGCGGACTGTGTGCGGTTCAGAATTCTTATGACAAAGAGGAAACGGATGAATTTGTAAAACCGACCGTTATAGTAAAAGACGGTAAACCAGTGGCAACGGTAAAAGAAAAGGATTCGGTTATTTTCTATAATTTCCGGCCAGACCGTGCAAGGGAGATTACCCGTGCGTTCTGTGACGATAAGTTTGAAGGATTTGAGAGAAAGAAAGGTTTCTTCCCAACGACCTTTGTTGTATTTACAGAGTATGATGTAACGATTCCAAATAAAATTGTTGCGTTCCACAAAGTAGAGATTACAAATACTTTTGGTGAATTTTTAGCAAAGAACGGTTTGAAACAGCTCCGCACCGCAGAGACCGAGAAATACGCCCATGTAACCTTTTTCTTTAACGGTGGTATTGAAGAGCCAAATGAAGGAGAAGAACGGCTGCTCGTGAAATCCCCAAAGGTCGCTACCTATGATCTGCAGCCGGAAATGAGTGCGTACAAAGTATGTGACGGATTGGTCGATGCAATCAAATCGGATCAATATGATGTCATTATAATTAACTTTGCGAATCCGGATATGGTTGGTCATACCGGTATTGAAGCAGCTGCGATTCAGGCAGTGGAAGCAGTAGACGAGTGTGTTGGCAGAGCGGTTGCTGCCATTCAGGAAGTAGACGGACAGATGTTTATCTGTGCAGACCATGGTAATGCGGAGCAGTTAGTGGATTATGAAACAGGAAATCCGTTTACCGCCCATACGATTAATCCGGTGCCGTTTATTCTTGTAAATTATGATGAGAATTATACGTTGAGAGAAGGTGGCTGTCTGGCAGATATTGCACCTACTCTTATTGAAATGATGGGAATGACACAGCCGGAGGAGATGACAGGAAAATCCCTGCTGATTAAAAAATAAAAGAATCCGTAAACGGTAAAAAGACCTCTGAGATGGTATAATTTCCACTCAGAGGTCTTTTTTAAATCGGTAAGGAATAACTTACGGATAATAAACGGTTATATCGCCGCTTACGGTTTCAAGATTGTATTTGGCAGCTCCATTTCCGCATACATAAGTATCATCTTCCTGATTGGCTGCAAACGTATTTTTGAGATTTCCGGATACGGTATCCAGCTCTAATGTAAATTGAGAGGAATAAGGAATCTGCAGGGACAAATCGCCAGAGACACCATCATAGTTTATTTTCTCTGGTGTCTGGGAGGAGCGGACCGTATAGTTTCCAGATACGGATTCCATATCTAATTCCTGAAATTCTCCCGAAAGGTCATAATCGCCACTAACGGTTTCTAAATTACATTCCTTTGTAACGTGGATATCGTTCATTCTTACATTCCCGGATACGGTATCAAAATCAAAGTTCCTGGAATGTAGACCGTCTACGTTGATATCGCAGCTTGCCGCATCAACAGAAACGTTCTGAAGATTTTCACAAAGAGAAGACGGGATACGAATGGATAAGTTTTTGTTTTTTGCTTTACTATTGATGAAGAAAAAGCCGCTCCTTCTGTATTGTATAATTAAAGTACCATTTTCAAAAAAGTAATGCATCTGCTCTCTTTTAGAGAGATTCCCGGAAGATGTTTCTTCCAGTTCAATGGTCTGTCCGTTATAAGGTGTAATATTGACTTCGCCATCTACCCAGTTTACTTCAATCTCATTTAATGAATCTGCGATAAGGGAAGCATTTCCCTCCTTATAGCGGTCAGAATTTGTGTATTCTCCTATTCCGAAGAAAGGAAGGGAGGAGAATCCTCCTTTTTCAATTCCCCATAATAGAATGGAGAAAAATGTAAGAATCAAAAGAGAAGAAATAATAATGCGAATCACGGCACTTGTTTTATTTTTCATATTTGACACCTCACTTTCTCAAATCAGTAATTGCTTTTATTAAGGAGTTCGCAGCGGAACCCATGAGGAAAATCACCCATGTGATGTACCATGCCCCGGTTGCAAAACTGACGATAAAGTAAAGGGCCGTGGTCAGACTCCAGACCATCGAGTAGATTGATTTGGAAGCAGTTCGGGAATTATCCTTTTCCTTTTTCCATTCTTTAAATTCTTCTACCATGGAACCATCGGTCTTCGGTGGATGTGGTTTGGTATAACTATTGTAAACGAGAAGTGCAGTGGCAACAGCAATAAAAACAAACAATCCAGCGGCACCAAGATTTTCGTTTATCGGCAGCATTTCTGTAAGAATCGGCGGAATCACGCAGAGAATATACAGCATGACAGAAATGGAGGTAAGCACTGCTTTCTTCTTTTTCCATTCCGCATATTCCTGCTCATATTTTGTAATCGCAGGAGAGGTGTAATGTGTGCTGTTTTCGGATTCTTTTTGATTTTGATTGTTATAATCAGCATTGGCAAAATTATTTTTTCCGCTGGTACCGGAACCGCTATATTCATTTAACAGTTCCCGGATATCTCCGATACTGGCAATGGCAAGGCTGAAAGCCGCTTCCTCGGACTTTCCCTGCTCCAGTAAGTCATGATATTTGTCAATTAAATTCAGTACGATTTCTTCTTTTAATTCCTTAGTGGACTCATCTATTGGAATACCTTCAAATAGATAATCCATATGAGTTCGTAATCTTTCTTCCATAATAAATCCCCTTTCTAATCACCTTGAATCAATAAGTCAATTAATTTTTTTGAAGTATCCCATTCTGCTTTGCGGCTCCGGTATGCCTGCCGCCCTTCTGATGTAATTGTGTAGTACCGTCGTCTGGCACCGGTATTTTCATTGCCCCAGTAGGACTGTATATATCCGGCCTGTTCAAGCCTGCGAAAAGCAGAATATAAGGTTGCTTCTTTTAATTCATATTCTTGTTTGGT
Organism: uncultured Lachnospiraceae bacterium; assembly: GCA_947631505.1. GTDB lineage: Bacteria > Bacillota > Clostridia > Lachnospirales > Lachnospiraceae > Eubacterium_F. Next base: position 103,118 of record CANRLR010000003.1, read on the forward strand.
CTTTTCCTGAATCGTTTTATTGATCTGATAGCCATAACTGTCTGCGATTGTCAGCTGTGCAAGAATGATTGTTTCCGTGTGTCCGCGAATTAAATCGGATGCAATCGACATAGAAAAGTCCTCCTTTCCGTTCTGTTGTGTATAACATAGACTCAAGTATTATGCATTTCTAAATATATTAAAACACAACATACCTCGCCTGTCAAGGTATATTTAACTTTTGTGAATGTCAGGCTTTGTAATTGCAAAGTATTTCACGCAGAACAAAACATTCGAACAGCCGCTCCCGCTTAATCAATTACGTAGCACTAAGGGTGCACCGACTACGCGCACCTCTTAGTGACGCAATTGAAATACTGTTCTCATTGTTTTGTTCTGCGTGAAATACGGAGAATTAGGAAAGTGCCGATAAGGAAATAATGATTGACGTTACCTGACTTGTCTGTTACCATAGTAATATATTTACAGCAAATTTCTAATCCGCTAAAGGATTCTGACAAAATGCTACTCCATGCGATAAACACAGGTGTTATCTGCATGAATAAAGATATTGACCTGTCTTACTTCTTTCCCTATAACATGCTTGATTTTGTGAAACGTGGCGTGGAATCCAGCTGGAGTTTCAGTGAGCCAGCAATGGAGGCACTGGTACAATTTGTACCCTGCTTTAAAAGTTTTCAGCTTTCCGCGGACAAAAACGGTAAATATAAAAGACAGAAAGGAACATATTGCATGAATACGGATATCACAAAACAAATGGAAATGGTACTTTACCGCACAGAGGATGATTCTGTAACAGTAAGTGCTTTAATTAAGGATGAAAGCATCTGGATTACACAAAAAGCAATGGCTGAATTATTTGGTATTGATAAATCCGGCATCAGCAGACATCTTACAAAAATTTTTGAAACAGGCGAATTAAAAGAAGAAGTGGTTGTTGCAAAAATTGCAACAACCACTCAGCATGGTGCAATGCAGGGTAAAACACAGATAAATTCTACCAATTATTATAATCTGGATGCAATTATTTCCGTAGGATACAGAGTAAATTCCATTCAGGCGACGTAGTTCCGTATCTGGGCAACCGGAGTATTAAAGGAATATATGATTAAAGGTTTTGCAATGGATGATGAACGCTTAAAGCAGGGCAAGACAGCTTTCGGTAAGGACTACTTCCGTGAATTGCTGGAACGAGTCCGTTCCATCCGAGCCAGCGAACGCAGAATATGGCAACAGATTACAGATATTTTTGCAGAATGCAGTATTGATTATGATAAAAATTCTGATATTACTTACCGCTTCTATGTCACTGTACAAAATAAGTTTCATTATGCCATTACAGGAAGGACAGCGGCTGAGATTGTTTATACTCAGGCAGACCATACAAAAGAGAACATGGGCTTGACCACATGGAAGAATGCTCCTGATGGACGAATCTTAAAATCAGACACATCAATTGCCAAAAATTATCTTGACGAAAAGTAAATCCGTCAACTGGAGCGTGCTGTCACCGGTTATTTCGACTATATTGAAGATTTGATTGAACGAGAGAATGCTTTTACAATGGAAGAATTTTCACAGAGTATCAATGCATTTCTTGAATTTAGAAGGTACGATATTCTAAAGGATAATGGAAAAATTTCACATAAACAGGCGACTGAGAAAGCACATCAGGAATATGATATTTTCAATAAGACACAGCCGATTGAATCTGATTTTGATAAGGTGGTAAAGGAATTGTCGAAATCAAAGTAGCGTATAGAAATATGACAGCTTGAACGATGAAACATTTTCCAGAAATTGTATTGAAAATCTTATTCTTTAATAATTTGTGGATAATATCCATTATACTAATTCCCACAAAATAAGGGAATTAATTTCTCACTTGAAATATATTATTAACTATATTAAACTCAATTCAATAAATAACAAATTTGCAGAACTGGATGAAAAGAAAAAATATGGAGTTGATGGAGGAAATATGTGCGATTTTTGTAAAATAATTGAGAAAGAATGATGCATTCGTTGTATATGAAACAGATAAGAATATTGCTTTTTTAGATTATGAACCAATAAATGAAGTGCATGTTTTAATTGTACCTAAAATACATACGGATTCTAATGTAAACATACCAAATGATTTTTTGATGGACATGAACGAAATTATAAGAAAAATGGTCTGCGTATATCAGAAAGTATATAATGCAGAAGGATATAGCATAATGCAGAATGGAGGAAGCTGCTGTGACTACGGACATTTTCATATGCATGTATTTTCAAGATTTGATAATGATGGATTTGGTTGGATTGAATCTGAAAAACCTTCAGATTATTCTGAGAAAATAGCTGAAAAACTTCGCAGGGCATCACTGAGGAAAGATATAGATTTGTGGAGGGCTAAAGTTTGGAATATATAGAAAATTGTTTAACATATCAAGAATATGTTTCCCTAAGGAGTTCCGTTGGTTGGAACAATTTTTCTGAAGAACAGGTTTGTAAATCGCTGAGCAGGAGTTTATATAATGTAAAGGTTACTGTTGCTAACAGAACGATTGCAATTGACAGAATGCTTGGAGATGGGTTATACTATTTGATATTTGATATTGTTGTACAGCCTGAATTTCAAGGAAATGGGATCGGAAATAAGATAATTGATATTCTTTTACAATATGTTGATGATAATACCCCAATCAGCGGAAGGTCAAGTGTGCAATTGATTGCAGAACCGGGAAAGGAAGCATTTTATATGAAAAAGGGATTTAAACTTATTCCGCATGAATCTTGTGGTTCGGGAATGAGAAAGATAATCCGTAAATAGATTAAGAAGTTCTCTCTTGTCAAACTGAAAATGAAATATAAGAATAAGAATTTGGAGGATGAATTTGAAATGAGTAAGTTTAGCGAAAAAGGATATTTTGTTAAAGAAAATGCACCTATATATTTAACATTGGATATGGATAGAACTGCTAAATGGTTTGAAGATACATTAGGTTGGTACAGTAACATTGTAGAGCGTGATGCCGAAGGAAAAGGATGCTATGGGGTGGTTTTTGATATGTTACCAGAAGTAGAATTAGTGCATTTAGCACCATTTACTGGTATGCAGATGTTTTGTGGAACACCAGAGCCACGCTTAATTTCATTTATGCAGGTAAAGGGAATAGAAAGAATGTATGAATATATAACTGCAAACGGTTGGGATAAGATCACCGAGGTTGTTACGCAACCCTGGGGAGGAAAAACTTGCAGTTTGACAACTATTGATGGTTACATCATTAATATTTTCGAATAAAGAAAATGCCAGTCTGTGGATGAAAACAGTTCCGATTTCCTTTGGGATTTCTCCTATTAGTGAGACAATAATTATTTTTTTACACAAACCAGCTTATCCGTGGTACAATGGAACCACAGATAAGCTGGTTGTTTGTTTTGAAAGGAGAATCTTATGAAAACAGATATCCGGTATAAAAGAAACACCATTAGCAACAAAGAGACCACTATCAACAGGGAAACCATCATCTACAACCGGATTTTCCGGCACAAAAAGGAAAGTTGCACCACAGAAACCTGGCAAAGTTACTGGTTTGAAGGTAAAAAATAAAAAGAAGAAAAAGATGATTGTTTCATGGAACTGGAAAACAAGCGTAGCCGGATTTCAGATACAATATGCTCAGAACAAAAAAGAAAAAAAGTAAGATGGTTGGCAAGTGGACTTCTAAAAAAACAATTACTAAACTAAAAAAAGGCAAGACATACTATGTGCGTGTCAGAGCTTATAAGAAATTATCAGGGAAAAAGATATATGGAAAATGGAGTAAGATTAAAAAGATAAAAATCAGAAAGTAGTACCGATTAATTGGGAATAAATAGTGGTAATAAAGAGGGCAGTGCGGGTTTGTTGTGTATTGTCCTCTTTATTGGTTTTATGATTTTTGTATAGATGTGCCGATTTTACTTTATTTATTTTTGCTATCTTGTCCTATAAATATCCTTTAGAAAGAGAACCACAAGTTGAATAAATCTTGCTGTTCCTTGTCATCAGACAATTATGTCCCCTTTCATTTTTGCAACAGCTGATGATATCATTTTCTTCAATCTAATCAAAAACAGTCTTCCGAGAAGCATTTGTAAGATAAAAAAACTGAAATGAGAAAGATGGCTTGTAATTGCACAGTATTTCACGCAGAAACAAAACAATGAGAACAGTAGTTCAATTACGTCACTAAGAGGTGTGCGTGGTTGGCACACCCTTAGTGCTACGTAATTGATTAAGCGAGAGCGGCTGCTCGAATGTTTTGTTTCTGCGTGAAATAGGGGAAATTAGAAAAGAGCCGAATACCTTTCTTGCCCAAAAATCAAAATATTGTATCGGAATCGGCATATCTGTGGTATAATGGGCAGTAGTCATACTGCCCGGAAAGGAGATAGAGCGTTATGATTTATATTACAGGGGACACGCATGGGGATTTCCGGCGCATATTTGACTTCTGTATGAGATTTGAAACATCCGCAGATGACATTATGATTATACTTGGGGATGCAGGTATCAATTTCAGCGGTGGTTTTAAGGATCAGGCAAAGAAAGATTACATAGCAGTAATGCCGATAACGCTGTTCTGCATACATGGAAACCATGAACAGAGACCATTTACCATTCCTTCATATGAGGAAACAGAGTGGCATGGCGGCAGAGTCTATGTGGAAAAAGAATATCCAAACATACTGTTTGCAAAAGATGGGGAAATCTTTGACCTGAATGGATTAAAGACGGTTACCATCGGAGGTGCATACAGTATAGATAAAGCGATTCGTCTTGCATACGGATGGGGCTGGTGGGAGGACGAACAACCTTCGGAAGAAATCAAGCAGTATGTAGAGCAGCAACTTACGGATAATAACTGGAAGGTAGATGTTGTCCTAAGTCATACCACACCACTAAAGTATGAGCCAGTGGAGGTGTTCCTGTCAGGAATAGACCAGAGCCGGGTGGACAAGTCCACGGAGGAATGGCTGGATGGGATTGAGGACAGGCTGGAGTATAAGAAATGGTACTGTGGGCATTATCATACAGAAAAGAGGATTGATAAGCTGGAGATAATGTTTGAGAACTTTGGCGAGTTTTCAGACCTTCTTTGATAAGCGGCTGAAATCAGATTACAGCGAAATTTATTCAAGTCAATACGTGTTTGACAGCTGCCTTTTCTTTATGATAATATGGATAACAAAATATGTTTGATATCTTGAGAAGGTGGTTCCGTGTTTGGCATAGGGAATAAGAAAAAGCAATTTGATGCAAAGGAGCGGGTGAATCGGATTGAGGAAATTGTGTGGGAAGAATTAAAGTTATATGGTTTTCAAAAATATGGACGAACCCTGCATCGTTTTGTATCAGAAGATATCGTATTCCCGAATGTGAGGAGAGAACTTTTTCAATCTCAGAAAAACGAAAAAAATATTATTCAGAATATGAGTGTACAATGCGTTCCCGATTAGGATATATAAAAGGAAAAAAAGAAGCATGGTATTCTTTAAAAAGAAATCCCCAAAGAGTGGGGAAGAAAATCCGGAAAGAAATTTTAATGGAGGTAATTCCTGTTTTTGAGCTGTTGAATAGTCGGGAAGCAATATTGAAGCACCGGAGAGAGTTTCCTCTATTTGATACCACAGGGCATTTGATCTTATTGGAAGAATCATTGATATACGGTCATTTGGGCTGTATTTCTCAGGCAAGAGAACGGTTCTGTGAGTATTATCAAATGGTAAAGAGGGAAGCGGATGAGGAGGTAATTCCAAATGGACATCTGCAATATTTGGAAGATATGCGGCATACTCTGGGATTTGATAAGTGATTCAAGTGATGTGTAACAAAGGAGGGAATGTAACATGAAAACAAAGGTGAACGGCAATTTACGGAACAGGAAGGTGCTCTCAATGTTCTGCTTTCTAGCTATGATGCTATTATTGACAGCATGTCAGGGAGAGGACGATGAAATTGCGGACAATACCACATGGGAATCCATTTTGGAAATTCAGGAGAGGCTTCCCTATGACACAACTTCGGAAAAGGTATCCAATCCTTTTTCACCGTATCAGACGGTCGAGGGGAAATTATATTTGCTTGCGGATGACGGTCTGTGTTCCTTTTCTGAGGATAACGATGAAAAAAAGGTTATAAAAAAGGGAGTAAAGCAATTTTTTGTATGGGGAGACAGAATATATTATGCCAAAAAATCAGACGAATCATTGCCCTTTTATGAGTTCTATTCCTGTGACCGGGAGGGAAAGGCTGAGAAACGGATTGCCAGCCATATTTTCTCGTTCGGGGTAAGTGAACAGGAAAATATGCTCTACTATTTTGGGAAAATGGGAAAGGACAGTGTTCGGAAGCTGAATTTTGCGACGGGGGAAACTACTTCGGTATTGGAAAAAGGACTGCTGAATGATTGGGAAGAAACAAAAGATGTACGATTCTGTTTCCGTCACAACAAAGTTTATTTTGCAGATGGTTCTCCCTCCATTACGGAAGTGGATTTGTCAACGGGAGAGGAAAATTATATTACCAACGAGAAATATCATGCTCCCAACATAAGGGAAGTATATGTAAAAGGCAGCTGCCTGTACTATGCAGTAGATGATATTTATTGTTTTTCCAATCGTGGAAACCAGACGGGGGTATGGAAGCGGGATTTAGGAACGGGAGAAATCAGTAACATTTCTTCTCAAAAAGCAGCTTATTTTTATTCGGTTAATGATATGGTCAGCTGGCAGAGTTTAGAAAAGGAAAGTTTTGTCCGGCAGTTCAGGCGGGGTGACAAAAACGATTCCAGAGAACGGAGTGCAGAAGAAGACAGATACATTGAAAAAATCACATCAGAGTTTGGCATTTCCGGTCTGGGTGGTGCCTGTGTGTTAGAGGGAGAAGATACCCATGATGGCTTTTTGGGAGATGGGGAGACAAGAATACGGATTCAGTTATCGGACGAAAAAGCACAAGAAATCGAACGCAAATTAGTACAATCCGGGAATTGGACTCCCTGTCCAATGAAAGAAGATGATGACGAGAGTTTTTTTCAGGACCAGAGGATTCAAATTAAAAATGGTTATTACCGAATTATAGATGCAAATGGGGGAAATGACTACAGCTTAAATTATTCGGTCATGGTTTTGGATGCTGACAACAATCAGTTGTATTATTACCGGCAGGATACTTAAAAGGAGAGGAGCAGAAGTTCTACCTTGAAATGGTTGGGAGGGAAGAGAGATTGTTTCCCTCGTCTCCGTCGGGAATTGCTTTCAGATATTCTGTGTCTTTGCGGTGGGCAATTCCAACGCCCCGGATTTGTCCATCTCTGGCAAGGGCAACCCCCTCACTCCGGCTTACGATTCGGTCATCGGATAATTGATATCCCTCGATGCGGCCGTGTTCTTTTACAAGTCCGGTAATTTCTACCGCATCGGAATGGGGGGTGGGAATATCATCAAGTGCCATTTTTGGCAATTCTTTTCGCAGATCATGATTCATGGTTATCTTCTGTTCCTCCTTTCTTTTTTTGATTACACATCAGTTGGGGGCAAAATACCTTTTGACCCTGACATCATCATATGCATAGTATGGATAAAAGAAGAAAAAAATATGCGTTGTAACGGCAGACATTTTTCTTGACAAACAAGATATAAAAAATAAAAAAGTCACAATAAATGATTTAGAAAGGAAAACATCAATGACAGGGAGTGAAGAAAAAATTGTAATGCGAGTGTCGAAAAACAGCATTATTGTAAATGTGTTATTATCGGTACTCAAGCTGGTTACCGGAATTCTGGGACATTCCAGTGCCATGATTTCGGATGCAGTACATTCGGCTTCGGATGTGTTCAGTACGATTGTTGTTATAATTGGAGTAAAAATTTCCAATCGGGAATCTGATCAGAACCACCAGTATGGGCATGAGCGTCTGGAAAGCGTAGCCTCTCTGCTGTTAGCTCTGACACTGGCCGTTACCGGTGTGGGAATCGGTTATAATGGATTGCAGACAATTATAGCAGGAGCGGAGGGACAGGGATTAGTAGTGCCGACGCTGCTTCCTCTAATCGCTGCCATTTTATCCATTGGCGTGAAAGAGGGAATGTACTGGTATACGATTCGTGCTGCTCATCAGGTCAATTCCGGTGCTTTAAAGGCGGATGCCTGGCATCACCGCTCGGATGCCCTTTCTTCTGTTGGAAGCTTTATTGGTATTTTGGGAGCAAAAATGGGATATCCAATTCTGGATTCCATTGCCAGTGTAATTATTTGTGCATTCATTTTAAAGGCGGCTTTTGATATTTTCCGGGACGCGGTCGGGAAGATGACGGATGAGGCATGTGATGACAGAACGGCAGAGGCAATTAAAAGTGTCGCTAAAAGACAGCAGGGTGTCATTGCGTTGGATGATATAAAAACAAGGCTTTTTGGAAATAAGATTTATGTGGATATTGAAATTAGTGTGGATGGGGAAATGAAATTGAAGGATGCCCATGAAATCGCAGAAAAGGTTCATGATCAGGTGGAGAAAAATTTTCCGGATGTAAAACACTGTATGGTTCATGTGAATCCATTTGGTCAGGAACACTGAATCTTCACAATTTAGGTGTAGCATAGTTATCTATATATTGATTCCGTTAAGAAATTGGAATGTTATGTATAAAACACTTCGGAATGGAGGGATTACTATGATGGAGAGATTTCGACGGTTCATGTATGGCAGATATGGAACCGATGCTTTGAATACGGGGCTTTTTGTTCTGTATATTGTGATTGTGATAGGGGAAATGCTGTTGCGGAACACAAGGGCCGGAATGGTGCTTATGCTGATAAGCTATGCGGTCATTGTGCTCTATTTTTTTCGGTGCTTTTCCAAAAATATTCCAAGACGGTATGCGGAAAATCAGAAATTTTTGAGATTGTGGAATCCGGTAAAAAATTACTTTAAGTATTTGAAACTTTGTGTAACCGAACGGAAGGGAACAAAAAAATTGTTCCGTTGCCCAAAATGCCATCAGACGATCCGGGTGCCAAAGGGCAGAGGGAAAATTGCGATTACCTGTCCGAAATGCCGGTTTGAATTTATTCGGAAAACATGAAAAGAAATCATAAGAAGTGAGGGAAAGAAATGTTTGGTTATGTCATGGCAAATAAGCCGGAATTGAAAATGCGGGAATTTGCCAGATACAAGGGTTTTTATTGTGGATTATGCAGACGGCTCCGCAAGCATTACGGTCCGTTGGGACAAATGACCTTAACTTATGATATGACATTTCTGATTCTATTATTATCCTCACTCTATGAGCCAAAGACAGAGGAGAGAAAAAAACGCTGTATCATACATCCGGCTAAGAAGCAGTATATGCTCTATAATGAAATTTCCGATTATGCAGCGGATATGAATATTTTACTGACGGAAGAGCATTTTAAAGATGACTGGAAAGACGAAAAAAAGCTCACCGGTTATATCGGAATGAGAGCATTTGCCGGGAAGAAGAAAAAGATTGAAAAACGCTACCCGCGGCAGGCGGAAATAATTCAGAAATCGTTAGCTGAATTAGCAAAACGGGAACGGGAAAACTGTCAGGACATAGATGCAGTGGCACGGCCATTTGGAGAATTAATGGCAGAACTTTTTGTGTGGAAAGAAGATGCTTTTCAAAAGATTCTCCGCTCCTTTGGATTTTATCTTGGGAAATTTATTTATATTATGGATGCCTGTATGGATATCGAGAAGGATAAGAAAAAGGGCTGTTATAATCCGTTTCTGGCCGACTATGGAAAAGCCGGCTATAAGGAGCGGGTGCAGAACATATTAGAGGGAACATTAAAAATGGCAATTACCGAATTTGAGAAACTTCCTTTAGAACAGGATTTGCCGATTCTTCGTAATATTCTTTACGAAGGTGTATTTACCAATTACGAAAGGAAACAAAAACATGATGAGTGACCCATATAGTATATTAGGAATAACGAAAGGAGCGACAGACCGGGAGGTAAAAAAAGCATACCGTGAAATGAGCCGGAAGTATCATCCGGATTCCTATTCGGATGAGGAGCAGAAAAAGTGGGCGGAGGAGAAATTCCGTCAGGTTCAGGAAGCTTATAACCAGATCGTAGATGAGCGTTCCGGAAAAAACCGGCAAAGCTATGGTGGCTTTCATGGAAGCAGTCAAAATTATTCGGAAGAAGACCAGCATCTTATGGCGGCAATGAATTATATCAATGCCAGAAGATTTAATGAGGCAATTCATGTGCTGAATGGAATGGAGACAAGAGGTGCGAGATGGTACTATTTCAGTTCTTATGCGAATCTGGGGCTGGGAAATAATGTAGTTGCGATGGATTATGCAAAGAGAGCGGTCGAAATGGAACCGGAGAATCCGGAATACCAGCAGTATTACCAGAGATTACAGCAGGGCGGAGGTTTCTCTTCCTATGGCAGCCCCTTTGGCGGGGGTTATGGAGGCGGCTATGGAGGTTATGGCGGCTATGGAAGATATAGCAGCGGGGATACTTGCGGTACCGGAAATATTTGTTGTGACCTATGGTGTGCGGATACCTTATGCGAATGCATGGGAGGGGATTTGTGCGGATGTTGCTAGGAAAAACAAAGAAAATGGCAATGCTCGGAATCATGGCGGCTCTGAGCACCGTTCTGGCAGTGCTGGGAACGGTTATTTCGGTAAATACGGTATTTTTTACGGCAGCGGCAGCTTTTCTGGCAGGAATTGCCGTAGTACAGTATGGATTGGGGCTGGGCGTCATATTTTTTTTGGTATGCAGTACCTTGGATTTTTTAGTAAATCCCAATTCCTTCCATATATTATTATATATTGTGTTTGCCGGATATCTTGTGGTGTCAGAGGGAAGTTATAAGTGGTTAAAAAAATGGGATGGCAGAGTAAAGGAGTGGATACATAGGGGCATTCGCTTTGTTGTTTTTTCCTTTCTCTATGTACCGGTGATGATTTTTCTGCCGGGACTTTTTGTGGCAGAAACGGCATTGGAACAGTGGATGGAGGCAGATTGGTTCTTCCCTGTGCTCCTGACAGCAGGTATTCCTTTTTGGATTCTGTTTGATATCTCATATTTCATCGTAAAAAAAGAGGTGATTAAAATCTTGCGGACAGTAAATGGTGGTAACTGATAGTTTGACACATGGTTTTCATTGCTACGATTGACATTTTACCTTGTTAAGCATTATACTTGAATATGTTATTATTTTTACATATAACGATATTATGATTTTGGGGTCAAAAGGTATTTTGCCCCGGCAAAGTATATGGAGGCTGGAAATGGCAATTCGAATTGTAGGTACTGGTAGTTATCTTCCGAAGAAGGTAGCAGATAATCACTTTCTTTCAACGATTGTTGATACGGATGATGAGTGGATCAGACAGCGTACTGGAATTAAGGAAAGACATTTATCCAATGGAAAAGAAGGAACTACATATATGGCGACTCATGCGGCAGAATCCGCATTGGAAAATGCAGGCATGAGTGCGGATGAATTAGATATGATTATTGTAGCAACGGTATCGGCCGATACTTATGTACCAAGTACATCATGTTCCGTGCAGGGGGCGATCGGGGCGATCCGTGCTACTTGTTTTGACATTAATGCAGCGTGCTCCGGTTTTCTGTTTGCATTAAATACGGCATATGCTTATATTGAAATGGGAATGGCAAGAACGGTGCTGATTGCCGGTTCGGAAACCTTGTCGAGAGAAGTTGACTGGTCAGACCGGAGTTCCTGTATTCTATTTGGAGATGGAGCAGGCGCGGCAATTATTCGCAAAGAAGAGGGAGATGGCGGTCTGCTTGCCAGCATTACCGGTTCGGATGGAAGTCAGGGCGATGTATTGACCTGTAAAGGACGTGGGATACAAAATCCATTCCATCAGTCCAAACGGAAAAAGGATTATCTGCGGATGGAAGGGCAGGCGGTCTTCCGTTTTGCGGTGACTATGGTACCCCGGTGCATTAAGCAGATTTTAAAGAAAACCGATCTGAGTGCCGATGATATAAAATATTTTATACTGCATCAGGCAAATGTCAGAATTTTGGAGCTGATTGCAAAGAGACTGAACGTAGATATTGACAAATTCCCGATGAATCTTGACCGTTACGGTAATACATCTTCAGCGAGTATTCCGATATTACTGGATGAACTGAATCGTAACCACTTATTGGAGCGTGGCGACAAGATTATTTTATCCGGCTTTGGCGGTGGATTGACATGGGGCGCTGTTTTACTTGAGTGGTAAACGGAAAGGACAAAAAGATGAAAAAAATATTGTTACAGGGAGCTATGGATATTGAAACGGATTACTTTGTAGAACAGGTAAAAAACCTTCCGGATTATGAGTATTACAAGGAAAACGGATTTGAGTTTCATATGGCAACAGCTGGCTCGAAGAGATATATTGTCAGTACGACCGGAATGGGAACCGTGAAGGCAGCTATGGCAACGACCTTTGCACTGGAAAGATTTCACCCGACATTGGTTGTCAATCAGGGAACGGCAGGAGCTCAGGCAAGGGATTTGAGTGTTGGCGATGTCATTCTTGTCGAAGCAGCCGTTAATATTAATCAGATGTCAATGCCGAAGAAGGAGTTAGGAGAGGGCAGTGATCCGTTTTCATGGGAAAAAGGTTCCCAGACTGTTTATTATGAGGCAGATCGGGCACTTATGGAATTGTACTCCAAAATGGAGTATACCTCCGGCAGAATGAGAAAAGGGAAAGTGGCTACCGGTGATATTTTCAGCAGGGAGACCGACCGGATCATCTGGCTGGAAGAGAATTATGGAACTTGTGCTGAGGATATGGAAACAGCAGCCGTTTTTGAAGTATGTGAGGCATTTGGTACACCATGTACCGCACTCCGTATTATTTCAAATAATGAATTGAAGGATGCGGAATTTAATGAGGAAACGGCACGGTTATTGCAGGAATATATTTGGAAAATTACATATGAATTTTTATGATGTCAGGGTCAGAAGGTCAATATTACACGTGCTTGCACGAAAGCAATGTTTGCATCGGCATTTGCGGAGCGAAGTTTGCCTTTGGCAAACTTCAAGAGCGTCGGTATTTCACGACGCTTTTTTTATAAAAGTGGAATAAAATCGTTCCCCCTTGCATAAATATGTAGTGCAAAGGGGGTTTTTTATTGAGACGGACAGGCAGAGTAATTTTTATTTTCGTACTTCTTCTCTCCAGTATGGCCGGATTATGGTTGTTTCAGTCCTGGCGGGAAGCAAAAAAAATGGAAACAATGCAGCAATTTCAGAATGTATATATTACGTCGTCGAGCGGGACGGCTATTTCTGCTGTGTGCGGGGGTGAAAAGAAAACATGGGAATCCGTTTCAGAAGTGGATGTGGAGGGGATTGCGGATGTAGAACTGGTGGAAGGGAAGGTCGTAAAAATTACAAAAAAACCGGAGACGATTACCGGAAAAATATTAAAGATAACGGAACAATCCATAACATTGGAGGAATACGGAGAGATAACACTGCATCGGGATTTTGTTATTTATCATCGGGACAAATCGGGACAGATTTATACCGGGAATCAATCGGAACTGACAGTGGGAAGTGCCAGTGTGTCATTTGTGGCAGCAGGAACGGAATTGTGCGCGGCGGTAATGGAAGACGAAGAATTGGAAAATATCCGTGTGCTTCTTAAAAATAATGCGGGTACTTCTTATGATATGGACAAGGTCACGATTACGGCAGACACGGATTATACAGTCAGACAGAAAGAAAATACCGTTGTACATAAAAAAGGTGAGAAAATTACATTTTCCAAAGAAGAGATCAATGAGCCGGTTGTAATTTCAACAGGCAGAAAGGGAAAGTTACAAATTGAGGGACTGAAACGGCAGCAGGGAGTGCCGTGGTACCGGGGAGAATTGGAATTGACGGCAGGAGGGAAAGGAATTCATGTTATAAATGAGCTTCCGCTGGAAGAATATTTGTATAGTGTAGTGCCAAGTGAGATGCCGGCAGAATACAGCCCGGAAGCGTTGAAGGCACAGGCAGTATGTGCGCGGACCTATGCGGTGCAGCAGATGAAGAACCAGCGTTTGGCAAAGGAGGGAGCACATGTGGATGACAGTGTTTCCTTTCAGGTCTACAATAATCTTCAGGAGGATTCACGAGCGGTTCAGGCAGTTCAGGCAACGAAAAATCAAGTAGTGACCCATGAAGATCAAGTAGTAACTACTTATTTTTTCTCGGCATCCTGTGGAAGCACTTCGGGTATGAAAGATGTCTGGTTTACGAAAAAGGATGTGTCCTATCTGCCGGCACAGATTCAGACAATACCCCAGAGCAAGCGGGACTTATCAAAAGAAGAAGATTTCCTATCTTTTATGAAAGAGTCTGTTCAGACGGTGGACAACACCTCCCCTTGGTATCGCTGGGAAACTACGATTGCTGCAAAGGATTTAAAAAAGTCCATTGAGAAAAATATAGCGAACCGCTACGGAGTGAATAAGACACAGATCCAGACAAAGAGCAAAGATAATATCTGGCAGAGCAGGCCGGTGGAGACGGTGGGAGATATTAAGAACATAACGGTGAAGCAAAGAGGTACCGGAGGGGTGGTTTCTGTTATAGAGATAGAAGGAACGCAGAATACGGTGCAGGTATATACCGAATATAATATCCGTCTATTGTTAGCGGGAACAAAAACAGTATATAAAAGACAGGACAAACAAGAGGTGACAGGATTATCTTTATTGCCGAGCGGATTTTTTTATATGGAAAAAAAGGGGGATTCTTATGTGTTCCATGGCGGCGGTTATGGCCATGGTGTGGGGATGAGCCAAAATGGTGCCAATACAATGGCAAAACAGGGAAAGACTTATCTGGAAATCCTTACTTTTTATTTTCCCGAAACAAAGGTACAACAGAGGCAGCTCCTTTCAGGGAAGAGATAAGATTTAATTTTTTGTGTACCGCCAAATACTGGTTTAGCATAGCCCCCAAAAAAATGATGATAATACAAAGATATACCCACAGCATGAGAAGCACGATATTGGTCAGACTTCCGTAGGCAGAAGAAAAGGCACTTCGGTAATCGACATATAAAGAGTATAAATAAGAGAAAGCGATCCACAAAAAGGCAGAAAGTATGGCGCCGGGAATTTCCCGACGGAAAGTGGATTTTCGTTCCGGTACAAAACGGTACAGGCAGGTAAAATAGCATACAAAGACAATAAAAGCAGCTACAGAACGCAGTAAAAACGTGAGCATTGTCAGATTTGCCATAATCGGAAAGTGGGAATTGACAAGCGTTACGATCCGGTTTCCGTAGACAAGAACAATCAGGCTGAGAATAATCATTACCGTAAATACAATTGTATAAAAGACAGAGAGGAGCCGGCGCAGCAATATATTTTTTTTCTTTGCCACCTCGTAAATTTCATTGAGTTCTATCGCGATTCCGTAAAAACCTTTGGAGCCCGCCCATAAAGTTGTGATTACCGTAATGGAAAGCAGGGTGCCGGAAGCGGATTCAAAGGTTTCATGAAGCCAGCCGCTTACCATACTGTCTAATCCGTTTGGAATAATCCGGTCCATGGTATTTAAAATAATGTCCTCTGTGAGAGGGGTATAGTGAAGAAGTGTAATTAAAAACATCATAAAGGGAAAAAAGGATACCAAAATAAAAAAGGCAACCTGAGCGGCATGAATGGATACCCGATTTTCATCAAATTTTTTTATAAACCAGTAAATAATATTGTTCATATTGTTCCCTCTCTAAATTTTTCTCGAAATCAAGACAGATTCAATTCCATATGTTATAATATT
Organism: uncultured Lachnospiraceae bacterium; assembly: GCA_947631505.1. GTDB lineage: Bacteria > Bacillota > Clostridia > Lachnospirales > Lachnospiraceae > Eubacterium_F. The sequence continues at coordinate 118,966 of CANRLR010000003.1, forward strand.
TTATGTAGCTGAAACTATTATAATACACATAGGAGGATTTGTGAATGAAATACTTAGCAGAATTTGTAGGTAGTCTTGTCTTCTTGCTGGGGGGGGTATGCTTATATGTGTAATGTTTCCCTGAAGAAGACGCTCGTATCCACGCTGAATTACATTGAACTGGTATTTGCGTGGAGTCTGGCAGTGGGGTTCGGTCTGGCAGTGGCGGTCGTTATGGGAGGACCGGCGTATCTGAATCCGGGAGCAGTATTGGGAAACTTAATTTGGAACGGTCTGCCTGTTTCCGAGGCAGCGTTGTATCTGTTAATGGAATTTCTGGCGGCAGGAGCAGCTGTTCTGATTTGCGGAATCTTTTTCTGGGATTCATTTAAGGCATCAGGGGATGCGCCAAAGAGAGGTATTTTTTCTGCTTATCCGGTGGAAAAGAATATTCCTCTTAATTTTACACAGGAGGTATTGGCAACCTTTTTGTTCCTGTTTCTTGTGCTGCTCTGCATTACCGGATGTGCCAGTGCTCTTGTGATCGGAGCGGTTGGATTTGGAGCGGTTGCCCTGTTGTCTCTCAGTTTGAACAGTACCGGATTCAGCATGAATGCCATGCGGTCGGTATTTAGCAGTATTTGGTTTGCTATTCTGCCGATTCCAAATAAAAATGGGGAAAAGGTGGATTGGAGCTATCAGATTATTGTCAATTTGTTCGGTTCTTCCCTTGGTGGTATTTTAGCGGTTATCGCTGTGGCCTGTATCCAGAAAGCATTGTAAATTTATGCAGACTGGGACTTGACAGTTCCCTGTCCTTTGTGCTACAGTAGGTGTACATAAAAGTGAAAGGCAAAGATGGTGCGGACTTTTTGTCCACAGATTACTATTTCCCATCAGAGAGACGGAATCATCGGCTGTAAGTTCTGTCAGGTTCAGATAGTAGTTGAATTTCTCACCGGAGTTCTGCTTTTGAAAAGAGTACACATAACCTATTGGCGTGTTCTTTATTAGAGAGCAGCGAGTGATACCCGTTACTGTATTCATTGAGAGCCTGTTGGGAATTTCTACAGGAATCAGGGTGGTACCGCGGAAGAAGAATTCGTCCCCTGCATATATGACTATATGCAGGGGTTTTTTTATTCAGTGCCAAAATTTATCTCCTACAGGAATGTGAATTGAGAGTAGGATTGTGAGAAGAATGAAAGCACCATAGAATGGAGGAAAATCATGAAAGAAAAATTGAGTCAGATCATGGATAGTGCATTGGAACAGATTGAAAAATCCGGCGGGCTGGATAAGTTAAATGATATCCGTGTGGCATTTTTAGGAAAGAAAGGAGAGCTTACCAGTGTCCTGAAAGCGATGAAGGATGTCGCTCCAGAGGACAGACCGAAGGTCGGTCAGATGGTAAATGAAGCAAGAGCCAAAATCGAAGCGAAATTAGAGGAAAAAAAGACGGCGTTCGAGAAAGCATTGCGGGAAGAAAAAATGAAAGCGGAAGTCATTGATGTCACACTGCCGGGCAGAAAAATGGAAATGGGACACCGCCATCCCAATACGATTACGTTAGAAGAAGTAGAAAAAATCTTTATCGGCATGGGATATGAGGTTGTAGAGGGACCGGAAGTGGAATATGATTATTATAACTTTGAGGCATTGAATATTCCAGCAAATCATCCGGCGAAGGACGAACAGGATACGTTCTATATTAATGATAAAATTCTTCTCCGTACCCAGACATCATCCGTGCAGGTACATGAAATGGAAAAAGGTAAGCTTCCGATCCGTATGATTTCACCGGGAAGAGTTTTCCGAAGTGATGATGTGGATGCCACGCATTCCCCGTCGTTTCATCAGATCGAAGGACTGGTTATTGATAAGAATGTTACCTTTGCTGATTTGAAAGGAACGTTGGAGCAGTTTGCAAAGCAGCTGTTCGGAGAGGAGACGAGAGTAAAATTCCGTCCGCATCATTTCCCGTTCACAGAGCCGAGTGCGGAGATGGATGTAACCTGTTTTAAATGCGGAGGGAAAGGATGCCGGTTCTGTAAAGGTGAGGGCTGGATTGAGATTCTTGGCTGTGGTATGGTTCATCCCCATGTATTTGAGATGAGTGGAATTGATCCGGAAGAATATAAGGGATTTGCTTTTGGTGTTGGTTTGGAGCGTATTGCATTGTTGAAATATGAAATTGATGATATGCGTCTTTTATATGAAAATGATAAACGTTTCTTAGACCAGTTCTAAGAAGTTCTATAGGATGATGAAGAGGAAAGTGAGGAAGATGAGATGAATACACCATTATCATGGATTAAAGCTTACGTGCCGGAGCTAGACTGCACGGAGCAGGAATATATGGACGCAATGACGATGTCTGGAACAAAAGTAGAGGGATATGAGAAATTTGACGCAGATTTAGATAAAATCATTGTTGGTAAAATTGAGAAAATAGAAAAGCATCCGGATGCGGATAAATTGGTCGTATGTCAGGTTGCCATTGATGAAGCGGGAACAACGACACAGATCGTAACCGGGGCTTCCAATGTAAAAGAGGGACAGAAGGTTCCTGTCGTATTGGCTGGCGGACGTGTGGCTGGCGGCCATGATGGCAAAAAAGTAGAGGGTGGTATTAAAATTAAAAAGGGAAAACTTCGCGGCGTGGAAAGCAACGGTATGATGTGTTCGATTGAAGAACTTGGCTCTTCTACCGATTTTTATCCCGATGCACCGGAGGACGGTATCTATATTCTGAGTGACAATCCGTCATATCAAGATGCACCGGTAGGAAGTGATGCAATCGCACTGTTGGGATTTCATGATGCTAATTTTGAGTATGAGGTAACATCGAACCGTGTGGATTGTTTCGGAGTTATCGGTATTGCCAGAGAGGCAGCCGCGACCTTTCGCAAACCATTTGTCCCACCGGTCATGAAAGAGGTGGGGAATAGTGAAAAGACAGAGGACTATATTTCAGTAGATGTTCAGGCAGCAGATCTGTGTTCCCGTTATGTGGCAAGAGTCGTTAAAAATATTAAACTTGCACCGTCGCCGGAGTGGATGCAGAGAAGACTGGCTGCCAGTGGAATCCGTCCGATTAATAACATTGTAGATATTACAAATTATGTAATGGAAGAGTATGGACAGCCGATGCACGCATATGATCTGGATACGATTGCCGGGAAAAAGATTGTAGTGAAACGTGCGGAGGATGGAGAAAAGTTCCAGACACTGGATGGTCAGGAGAGAGAATTGGATTCTTCGGTCCTTATGATCTGTGACGCTGAGAAATCCGTAGGAATTGCCGGAATAATGGGTGGTGAGAATTCTAAAATCACGGATGATGTAAAGACAATGCTTTTTGAGGCGGCCTGCTTTGACGGAACCAATATTCGTCTGTCCGGTAAAAAAGTAGGAATGAGAACGGATGCTCAGGCAAAATTTGAAAAGGGACTGGACCCTAATAATACAATGGAAGCGATGAATCGTGCCTGTCAGTTAATCGAAGAACTGGGAGCCGGTGAAGTGGTTGGCGGCTGTGTGGATGTGTATCCGGAGAAAAAGGAACCGATTGCGGTTTCTTATGATGTGGATAAAATTAATGCTCTTCTTGGTATCCATGTATCGGAGGACGAAATGTGTGAATACTGGAGCATGGTAGATCTGGTACCAGATCAAGATAAGAAATGTGTGCTCATTCCTACATGGCGGCAGGATGTTCTCCGTTTGGCTGACTTGGCGGAGGAAGTGGCACGTTTCTATGGTTATGATAAGATTCCGACTACACTGCCGAGCGGAGAGGCAACACAGGGTGGCATATCGTATCAGACAACGATTCAGAATATTGCCAGAAATGTGATAGAACAATTTGGTTTCTCTGAAGGTATGACCTATTCATTTGAGAGTCCGAAAGTATTTGATAAATTATTGATACCGGAGAAGGATGAACTTCGGAACGCTATTGAAATTGCGAATCCGCTCGGGGTTGATTATAGTATTATGAGAACCTCTCCGTTAAATGGTATGCTCACTTCACTGGCAACGAACTATAGTCACCGTAACAAAGATGTAAGACTGTATGAACTTGCCAATGTTTATCTTCCAAAAGCATTGCCATTGACCGAGCTGCCGGAAGAGAGAATGAAGCTCTGCCTCGGTATGTACGGAGCAGGTGATTTCTTTGACATGAAGGGATGTGCAGAAGCAGTTTTTGAAAAGCTTGGCATCAAAGAAGTGGTAACGTATGAGCCAAAAGAGGATACGCCATTTCTTCATCCGGGACGGAAAGCGGATATAACGATTGGGGAAACACCGGCCGGCTATTTAGGAGAAGTGCATCCGGAGGTCGCAGATAATTACAATTTGGGAACAAAGACCTATGTAGCAGTTCTGGATGTAGAAGTACTTGCGAAAAAGGCTGACTTTGATGTAAAATATAAGGGAGTTGCTAAATTCCCTGCTGTGACGCGGGATATCTCGCTTGTTATGAAAAAGGATGTTCTGGCAGGACAGGTCGAAGAGGTTATTCGTAAGAACGGCGGGAAATTATTGGAAGCATATCACCTCTTTGATATTTACGAGGGGGATAATATTGGCGCGGATGAAAAATCCTTGGCATATTCTATCCGATTCCGTGCTAAAGACCGTACCTTGGAAGACAAGGACGTTACGACAGTCATGGATAAAATTCTTAAAAAGTTGGAATCCTTAGGAGTAGCACTTAGACAGTAGGAGTGATAGGGTTGAAGAAACTGATTAGCAATGTCTTGGCGGTATGTTTTATCTGTTATATGATTTTGCTTGTGTATTTTTTGTTTTTTAGTGAGGAGTATGGACGTACTGAGCCGTACTCCTCCTATCAATACAATTTACATCTTTTTCATGAATTAAAGAGATACTTTTCCTATCGGAACCGGATTGGTGATATGTATTTCCTGATTAATGTCGTCGGAAATGTTGTTGCCTTTATGCCGTTTGGTTTTCTTGTCCCGGTACTGTACCGGGAGCAGAGGAAAGATGTAGTCTATCAGGGACATTTTTTCAGGAGTTTTCTGTTCGTATCCATGCTTGGTCTTCTTATGAGCCTTGCGGTGGAGACGGTACAGCTTGTAACAAAAGTCGGATGCTTTGATGTGGATGACTTATTTTTAAATACGGTCGGTGTAATGCTTGGTTACATGATATACTTTATATGCAAGAAACTGATTGGCACCTTTGGCAGGAAATAGTTGTACAAAAGGGGGAATGTTCGGTGCAGGTTCGATTTGGTAGTCGTAAGAGAATACAATTTACAGATAAGAAGCATCCCATGCTGGGAATTATCTCTACTATGATTGCGATTGCTGCGTGGATATTAATGGGAGTTCTTTTTTATCTGTCCAGTACGGAGAAGGGAACTTCCGGTATTATTATAGGTTTTGTAGGGATTTTAGTGCTGATTGCCAGTGCAATTGGATTTCTTATAGCGATTCGCTGTTATAAGAAGGAAGATATATATATGACAACTCCAATGACAGGTGCCATTTTGAATGGCTTTTTAGTTGTGCTGTGCCTTCTGCTATATGTGCTGGGGACGGTATCGTATTAGTTCCGGGCAGGCAGATCCATAATCTTTTGAGAAATGCGGATATCCTTATAAAGAGTCCGGTACTCTTTGGTATTGAACTCTTCAATAAAATTAACCGGATACTCCTTTTCATATCCTTTTGTAATTAAGATAGAAGCGGCTTTGTTATAGGCAATGGCTGCTTCTATTTCAGTTTGGTAACGGCCCACAATATAATCTCCGTTGATATGGATTTTTGTTTCATAATATTGCTGGCTGTTCTTCTCTTTTTTTTGCACACCGTGAAAACGATTAATAATCTCAATATTTTCGTAGCGGAAATCTTTATTGTTACCATTGACAAAGCGGTAGTCCCGGTCTGCTACGGCAAAATTCTTAATCCCATAGCGGGAAAGGATATTCACCTGCATACCATAATCTGCAACAAATAAGTGACCGCCGCGGCGGCTTATAGTTCGGGTAGAATAATAGAATAAATCATCAATATCAAAAGTTAAGTAGTCATCTATACTGAAATAGTAATGAAAAAAACGTTTTTCCAGATAGATCGGAGTTTTTATATACATGCCGTTATCCCGAAAATTGACGAGACTTACCCATTTGGAAAATGAGAGCAGGTCTCTTTGTTTCCTGTAATCTTCCAAAGACAACTCATTTTTACGAAGAAGGGAGTCCGCAATCTGATAGGCCTTGGAGGCTTTCTGTTCGGTAGGGAAGCTGCCAAGACTGATGTGTTTGCCGGAATACGTAATGGAACTGCGGTAATAAATAGTTCCGTCTTTTTTTCTTGCCTTATAAACGCCGGGTAGCATGGAAATCCTCCCTCCTTTTTCACAGCTTTATTGTTAATGAGAATACATGATTTGAATCGAATTGTCAATATTTGATTAAAAACTTGAAATAAAATCGTAACATTTATGTAATAAATTACACAAAATTGCATATACTTTCATTAAGAGTATGGGAAAGGAAGGTTGAATTTTTGAAAGTATATTGCAAAAAAGGAATCTATTTTGTCTATTTTTTATTCGTGGCCTCTTTGGCTGTTGGCTGGAAACCGGAGCCGGCGGTAAACCGGTTATTTCTTCTCGCCAAAAGCACGAACGAGGATGTGCAGTCCATGTGTGTCATGAATGAAAATAAACCGTTGTTTGAACAGGGTGTGGCAGAATCTGCGGAAGAGGACCGGCAGGTAAATGAACAAAATTCTGAATCTGTCCGTCGTCGGGTAAAAGCGGTAATAAAGAAAGATACTTTTTCAAAAGTGAGAAAAAATGATTCTACGAAAAAGACAAAAGAAGTATTTCATGCCAGTGATAAAAGCAGAGAGATATTAGAACGAATTGTAGAGGCAGAAGCCGGAGATCAGGATGTCAGGGGAAGACGGCTGGTTGCCAATGTCATATTGAATCGTGTCCGTTCCAAAAAATTTCCCAATACAGTAAAAGGAGTCGTCTTTGCACACCGGCAGTTCTCACCGGTTTCCAATGGCAGTTATTACCATGTGAAAGTGTCAGGCACAACCAAAAAAGCAGTCAGGCAGGCGCTCAATGGCGTCGATGATTCAAAAGGAGCCCTGTATTTTATGTGGCGGCGTGGTTCGGATTCCGGCAATATCAGCTGGTTCGACCGGGAGCTTACCAGACTTTTTCGGTATGGATGTCACGAGTTTTTTAAATAACTTGTCATTTTGGACTGTTCATGGTATTCTTATAGATGACAAATTCGAGTGAATATGTGAAAACAGAAGTAAAGGATGGTTCAATTATGAGTATCATGTACAAGAGCACAAGAAGCAACAGTGAAAAAGTAACAGCGTCTCAGGCGATATTAAAGGGCTTGGCAGAGGACGGAGGGTTATTTGTACCAGACCGTATTCCGGCACTGGATGTTTCCTTGGAATCATTGGCGGGACTTTCTTATCAGGAAACGGCCTATGAGGTCATGAAGTTATTTTTAAGTGACTTTACAGAGGAAGAGCTGAAAGCCTGTATCGCAGGGGCTTATGATGATAAATTTGACACGACAGATATTGCACCATTAGTAAAAAAGGACGGAGCCTTTTATTTAGAATTATTTCACGGCAGGACAATTGCCTTTAAGGATATGGCACTTTCCATTCTGCCGTATCTTATGACTACATCAGCAAAGAAAAATGGAGTAAAAAATGAGATTGTTATTTTGACTGCAACGTCAGGAGATACCGGAAAAGCAGCACTGGCTGGATTTGCCGATGTGCCGGGGACCAGTATTATTGTTTTTTATCCGAAGGACGGTGTCAGTCCGATTCAGGAAAAGCAGATGCTTACCCAAAAGGGTGAGAATACAAATGTAGTAGGTATCATCGGTAACTTTGATGATGCCCAGACCGGTGTTAAGAAAATGTTTCATTCTAAGGAGTTAGCAGAGAGGATGGATGCGAAGGGGTATCAGTTTTCTTCTGCGAACTCGATTAATATCGGACGCTTAGTTCCACAGATCGTTTATTATGTATATGCTTACGGACAGCTTTTAAAGCAGGGGGAAATTACCTGTGGAGAAACGATACATGTAGTAGTCCCTACGGGAAACTTTGGCAATATTCTGGCTGCTTATTATGCTAAAAATATGGGAATTCCGATTGAGACACTATTTTGTGCATCCAATGAGAACAAAGTGTTATATGATTTCTTCCAAACAGGAAAATATGACAGAAAGCGTGAATTTATATTGACCTCCTCTCCTTCTATGGATATTTTGATTTCGAGCAACTTGGAGCGTTTGATTTATAAAATTGCGGGAGAGGATGCGGAGCAGACAAAGGCGCTGATGGATTCTCTTACGAGTGAGGGAGAATATGAAATTACAGAGGAAATGAAAGCACAGCTCGATTGTTTTGCAGGGGGATTTGCAACAGAGGAACAGACTTCAGAGACCATTCGCAAAGTTTATGATGCAGCAGATTATATTATGGATACGCATACGGCAGTTGCTTCCAAAGTATATTATGACAAAGCAGCAGAAACAGGAAAGAAAACGGTAATTGCTTCAACGGCAAGTCCATATAAATTTACAAGAAGTGTAATGAATGCCATTTATCAGGGAAAATATGATTCCATGTCGGATTTTGAGCTGGTTGATGAATTAAATAAGATTTCCGGGGTAAAGGTGCCGGAAGCAATTGAAGAGATCCGTACGGCACCTATCGTGCACGATCTTGTCTGTGATAAAAGTGAAATGCAGAAGATGGTGGAGAATATTCTCGGATTATAATGTTACAGATAGAAATCTGTTCAGGCCGGCTATCTTGTTTCTGAGCGAGAACATATAGCCTTATTGCGACAGTCGCTCAGAAATGAGGAAACATATGGAATTTCGCCCATGTATTGATATTCATAACGGTGCTGTGAAGCAAATTGTAGGAGGAAGCCTTACGGACGAAAACAATTATGCCGACGAAAATTTTGTGTCTGAGATGAGTGCCCGCGACTATGCACTTTTATATAAGAAGAAAGGACTTCGGGGGGGGCATATTATTTTGCTCAATGCAAAAGACAGTACCTATTATGAGGCAGATTTAAAGCAAGCAGAGGCGGCGTTGAAGGCATGGCAGAATGCATTGCAGATCGGCGGCGGAATAACGGCAGAAAATGCGGCTGATTTCATTGCCATGGGAGCCAGTCATGTCATAGTGACCTCGTATGTTTTTGAAAATGGAGAGATACGGTTTGACCGTTTGGAAAAATTGAATCAGGCCGTGGGGAAAGAGCGTCTTGTATTAGATCTGAGCTGTCGAAAAAGGGAGAATCACTACTATATTGTGACAGACCGCTGGCAGAAGTTTACAGAACAGCCATTGGATGCTATTCTGCTCCGGGAACTGAGTAAATACTGTGATGAATTTTTAGTACATGCCGTTCATGTAGAGGGGACCCGGACGGGTGTGGATGAAGAACTTTTGGCAATTTTATCAGAAAATTGTCCGGTGCCGGTTACTTATGCCGGTGGAATCGGCTCGCTGGATGATTTAGAAAAGATTTCGGATATCGGAAAGAATAACGTAAATTTTACGATAGGAAGTGCTTTGGATTTGTTTGGTGGGACATTGAAATTTGATGAAATTGTTACAAAATATAAAAAATAATTACAAAAAAAATGTAGAAAAAACAACGAAAAACCGTCATTTCTCAAAAAGAAATGACGGTTTTTTCTTGTTTGGGGTTGATTTTTCTGAAATATCTGTTACAATTATTACATAAATGTTACAAAAATAAATGCAAAATTATTACAAAAAAATTGAATTTTGCATGTAAGAAATGGAGTGTAATTATGAAGTTCAAGAACTTAGTAGTACGAATGATGGCGGTACTTGTACTGGCAGGAGTTGTTTTATCCGGTGCAACACCTTCAAAGGCTGCTGAAGCAACTGAAACTACAGAAACGATAACGAAACAGGAAAATAATACGGTACCGGAAACAAATACACAGCCGGAAACAAGTGCAAAGCCGGAAGTAACGGCACAGCCGGAAGCAAGTGCACAGCCGGAATCAACAGTGCAGCCGGCGGATTCTTCACAGACGGTCACGAAGAAACCGTCACAGCAGGCAGTGTCGAAGAAGAAAGTAAAAAAGAAAAAAAAATATACGAAAAAAGAACTGAAAATGATGTCTGCCATTATTTTCTGTGAAGCCGGAAATCAAAGCTATGCCGGAATGCAGGCAGTGGGAATTGTAGTTATGAACCGTAAGAGTTCTTCCAAATTTCCGAATAGCATACAAAAAGTGTTAAAACAGAGCTATCAGTTTACACCTGTCCGTACCGGAAAATGGTCAAAAGAAATGAAGAAGTACAGCAAGGGCAAATACAAAAAGGGCGCCAGAGCTAAATGTGTGAAAGCTGCAAAAGCTGCATTGGAGGGACAAAAAACAGTAACGTATAAGGGAAAGAAAATAAATTTGAAAAAATATCATTTCTTCAGCCAGCATTTGAAAAAAGCAAAACTTCGTATTGGCGGACATGATTTTCGATAAAAAATATGAGTTCAAATAGAAAATAGCACTTTTCTAAAAGTCTCCTTTGTGGTATCATAGAATAAGATATGCGAAGGAGGCTTTCATTATGGCAGAGAGGAAGGAAGAGGCAAAGGAAGAAGCAGTTGCCAGACACTTTATTCAGAATGAGATAGATAAAGATTTACAGGAGGGAATATACGACAGAGTTGTTACAAGATTCCCGCCGGAACCAAATGGATATTTACATATTGGACATGCTAAGTCCATTCTTTTAAATCAGGGATTGGCAAAGGAGTATCACGGTTCTTTCAATCTTCGTTTTGATGATACCAATCCTCAGAAAGAAAAAGAAGAGTTTGTCCATTCTATTTTGGCAGATGTAGAATGGATATGCGGCGAGAAGCCACCGGTTTATTTTGCATCGGATTATTTTGATAAAATGTATGAATGTGCGGTTCATCTTATTAAGAAGGGAAAAGCATTTGTCTGTGACCTTTCACCGGAGGAAATCCGGGAGTACCGGGGAACGCTTACGGAACCGGGCAAAAACAGTCCGTACCGTGACCGGTCAGTCGAGGAGAACCTCAGGCTTTTTGAGGAAATGAAAAATGGACAGTGCGAAGATGGTTCCCGGGTACTTCGTGCAAAGATTGACATGTCTTCCCCGAATATTAACATGAGGGATCCTATCATATACCGTGTGGCACATCTTCATCACCACAATACAGGAGATAAGTGGTGCATTTATCCGATGTATGATTTTGCACATCCGATTGAGGATGCAGTAGAGGGTATTACGCATTCCCTCTGTACCTTGGAATTTGAAGATCACCGTCCGCTTTATGAATGGGTCGTAAGAGAATGTGAATTTGAAATGCCGCCGCGTCAGATTGAATTTGCCAAAATGTATCTGACCAACGTGGTGACAGGAAAGCGGTATATAAAAAAATTGGTAGAAGACGGCATTGTAGACGGCTGGGACGATCCTCGTCTTGTTACGATTACGGCATTGCGGAGAAGAGGTTATACCGCCTCATCTATTCGCAGATTTATGGAACTCTGTGGAGTGTCGAAATCAAATAGTTCCGTGGATTATGCTATGCTGGAGTATTGTATCCGCGAAGATTTAAAAATGAACCGTCCGAGAATGATGGCTGTTCTGGACCCGGTGAAATTGATTATTGACAATTATCCAGAAGGTAAAGTGGAGTATTTGGATGTACCAAACAATCAGGAAAATCCTGAAATGGGAACAAGAAAGGTTCCGTTTGCAAGGGAACTCTATATTGAGCGGGAAGATTTTATGATTGAGCCGCCCAAGAAATACTTCCGGCTCTATCCGGGAAATGAAGTACGTCTGATGAGTGCCTATTTTGTCACTTGTGTGGATTATAAGACAGATGAAAATGGAAATGTTACAGAGATACACGGTACGTATGATCCGGAGACAAAGAGTGGTTCCGGCTTTACGGGCAGAAAGGTAAAAGGAACGATTCATTGGGTAGCGGCTCCGACGGCGGCATGTGCAGAGGTGCGGCTATATGAGAATATTGTAGATGAAGAAAAAGGTATTTACAACGAAGATGGAACAGTAAATGTCAATCCAAATTCCCTCACGGTATTAAAAGAGTGTTATATGGAACCGGCATTGAAGGAGGCAGAACCAGGAGATAAGTTCCAGTTTATGCGAACCGGATTTTTCTGTGTAGATACAAAGGATACGACCGAAGAGCATTTGGTGTTTAACCGGATTGTTTCATTGAAGAGCTCTTATCGTCCAAAATAAATAATGAAAAGAGAGGTAAGGTATACTTATGGGAAATGTTTTTGCCGGACTTGAAAGTTTAGGAATAAAAAATGCGGAAAAGGTAGATATTTTTCAGGAACCTGAAAAAAATGTAAATAACGAAAAATCGATCGGAGAGGAAAAAAAGGAAGCATCGGAAGAAGATTTTATTTTTGAAAAGAGTTATACTTGTCCGGTTTGTGATTTTGAATTTAAAAGTAAAATGGTTCGTACCGGTAAAGTGCGTTTAGGAGGCGCTGATTCCGATTTGCGGCCGAAATATATAGGTGTGGATTCTTTGAAATATGATGCGATAATGTGCCCACATTGTGGTTATACGGCATTAAACCGTTATTTCAATTTTATTATGGCCAGTCAGGCGAAAAAAATAAAAGAAAAAATTTCCTCTAAATTTCAGACACCGGAGTCTGAGGGAGAAATTTATTCTTACGACGAGGCAATTATGCGTTATAAAATGGCACTGTTAAACACGGTTATCAAAAATGGAAAAAGCAGTGAACGCGCATATACTTGTCTGAAACTGGCATGGTTGTACCGCGGTAAGCGGGAGGAACTGATAAAGGGAGAGCATAATAAAGAAGAGATTGCAGAACTGTTCAGTCAGGAAAAGGAACTTTTGACGAATGCTTATGACGGATTTGTGACTGCTTTTTCCAAAGAAGATTTTCCGATGTGTGGGATGGATAAAAATACGCTGCTTTATCTGCTGGCAGAACTGGCAAGAAGAATTGACCGGAAGGATGAGTGTAAAAGATATTTGTCCCGTGTTCTGACAGCAAGAGATGCAAATAGCCGAATTAAAGAAAAAGCAAAGGATTTAAAAGAAAAGTTAAGGGAAGAGTAGTTTCCAGTAAAGCACAGTGTTGCTGCGGAGGCGGATAAAGGGTGATTCTCAACAAAAACGATGGGATGTTGAGAACACTCTTTTCTTGTATCTGACAATAGAAAAAAATGGAGGTTCAGAATGGGAAGGATTGTAAAAAAGGGATTGGCAATTTTGATGGCATGTATGATAGGGTTGACCGGAGGTTCTGTTCCTGCGGTGAATGCGGCAGATAATTTTGGGAGACCGTCCCACGGAACGAATCGGAATGAGATGGTGGATGAAGCTGCCCTGAACAATACACCACCGACAGATTATGTGATTCCGGAAGGAACGCAGGCAAAGGCAAAGGAAGGGCGTTATGATAAATATTTTCTAAAGGATGATTTGCAGACGGTTTCCATTACACTGGAGGAGGATAATTTGAACTGGCTGTTACAGAATGCCGGCAGCAAACCAAGTGTTATGACAAAGTCGGTTACAATTGGAGATACTACCCTTTCTTATGCCGGATTAAAAACAAAAGGGAATTTTACGTTAGCCCAGACCAATGCATCCAGCAGTGACCGCTTTTCTTTTACGGTGAATTTCGGAAAATATATAAAAAAGAAAAACGGATATCCGGCAACACAGAATTTCTATGGTTGTGACAAGATCAGTTTTAATAATTTCTTTTTTGATAAAACAATGATGAAAGAGTATAATGCACTCCGTGTCATGACAGAGCTGGGAGTGCCGACGCCCCAGTACGGTCTGGCAAAGCTGTATCTGAATAATAAGTATTATGGCGTGCATTTTATGGTAGAGGCGATGGACTCATCCATTTTGGAGCAGTATTTGGATACATCATCGAAAAATATCAGCAGCTTTCTTGTGAAACCGAACTATTACAGTCCTTATTATTATGATGTAGATTTTGAAAACTGCAAGGACCCGGCCACCGGGTTGATTACCAAGGAGACCCTGATGGCAAAAGGCGGACTGATACAGGACGAAACAGGAGAATATCGTGCAGTTGAACCGTTGTCGTACTATTCCGGTCTATGGGAAAATGATTCGGATACATTACAGGACGTTGCGGATATGCTGCCGACAGCGTTGAATTGGGAAGAAAAGCTGACGAATCTAAGCAATGGAAAAGATTTCAGAGGGAACAAGATTTCGGTCAATAGTCAGGAATATATAAATTTGCTGAATCAGATTATGGATGTGGATGAAGTGATCCGGTATTTTGCTGCCCATAGTTTTATTATTCAAATGGATTATTTGTTTAATAATCGTCAGAATTATGCCATATATTTGAATCAGGAGGGCAGGGCAATGATTCTGCCATGGGATTATGATCTGGGCTGGGGCTGTTATTTTGAACCAATCACATCAGAAGATGTCGCAAACTGGAATATTGACATTATGTATCACAGTGTGGGGAATGAGTATTCTCATATGTCAGCAGCGGAAGTGTACCGTGATTTTCCACTTTATCATGTTATTTATCAGAATCTTTCCCTGCGGAAGAAGATGCACACATATATGGAAGACTGTTCAAAGATAGCAGGACTTGGCGGTGTTACATCCGATAACCGGACTTTTGAAGCGGGCCGTTTTTCTGTTACGATGGATAAGCTTTATAATAAGGTGGCAAAAGCGGCATCGGAATCATTGGCAGATAATGTGTATTATCTGAACAATATTTCCCAGCCGTCAGGAGTCAAAAATGGTATTCCGAATTTGAACAAGCTGATTGCCCGTCGCTGTGTTGGTGTCTGGCTGCAGACACAGGGGATAACTGGAACGAAGGTGACAGGTTATGGGTGTGACAGCAGTACGCTGGGAAATGCCATTGACAGGACGGTTACAGGTTCTACCACGGGTAATCTGACTATAGTAGATGAAAAAACGGGGATTTTTGCCAGTGCGGCTTATGTGGGAAATCGAAATGTGGGGCCGTCTCTGACGGTAAGGACAATGGAACAGAAAAATGCGGAATATACAAAGATTGAGAGTAAAGTGCGGGCAGATCTGGCAGCAGCCGGTAATCTGAAGATGTCCGTCTATGAAATGAGCAATACGAAAACACCGACTTCCGCTTATAAGGTGTATCTGCCAGTGAATAAACAGGGAATTACCATATATTCATATGACAAGGCAAAGGCAGCTCTGACAAAATTAGAGGCGGTAAGGTATGGTCATATTTGTGCGGTTACGACAGCTGACATATCCTGTCTTGTTGTTGCGGAAGCGGTATCGGCAGATCCGGGGACGAAAAATACCACCGTGGGTCCGGATGAAAAGAAAATAACTGATTCTTCGGCAGTGCAGGCAGGAACTGTATTAAAGGATAAAAAGACAGGAGCTTCCTATAAGGTCAAAAAGGGTGGTAAAACAGTTGAATTTTTAAAAACAGCCTCGAAAAAGAAGTCAGTGACAATTCCTGCCTGTGTAAAATTAAAGGGAAAGACCTACAAGGTAACATCAATAAAAGCAGGTGCCTTTAAAAATAATAAGAAATTAAAGAAGGTTACAATCGGTATCCATATTAGTAAAATCGGAAAAAATGCCTTTTATGGCTGTAAGAAGCTAAAGACGGTCATTATAAAGACAAAGAAGCTTTCTGCCGGCAAGGTAGGAGCAAGGGCATGGAAGGGAATTTATAAAAAGGCAACAATAAAAGTGCCTAAGAAGAAAAGAAATGCTTATCGAAAGTGGTTGAAGAAAAAGGGAATTACAGGAAAGATGAAAATTGTAAAAATATGAGAAAAAGATAGAATAAATGAGTAAAAAAGATAAAGAATGGAAAAAATAACCAAATAAGAAAAAGAAAAGGTGTTGCATTTCCTGCTCTAATTGCATATGATAGAGCCAATGAAGTTAGCACTCAATCAAAATGAGTGCTAACAAGAAAAAGATTTTAATTAAGAAATGGAGGAATTATAAATGAAGTTAGTACCATTAGGTGACAGAGTTGTATTAAAACAGCTGGATGCAGAAGAAACGACAAAATCAGGTATTGTATTACCAGGTCAGGCACAGGAGAAACCACAGCAGGCGGAAATCGTTGCAGTCGGTCCCGGTGGAATGGTGGATGGAAAAGAAGTAAAAATGGAAGTAAAAACAGGAGATAAGGTCATTTATTCCAAATATGCCGGAACGGACGTAAAATTAGACGGTGATGAATTTGTGATTGTAAGACAGAGTGACATCTTGGCAATTGTTGAATAATATTAAATGTTGGAGGTAAATTATCATGGCTAAGGAAATTAAATTTGGTGCAGAGGCAAGAGCTGCCTTGGAGGCAGGAGTAAATAAATTATCGGATACCGTACGTGTAACATTGGGACCAAAGGGAAGAAATGTTGTTCTGGATAAATCCTTTGGAGCACCGCTGATTACGAATGATGGTGTAACGATTGCAAAGGAAGTAGAACTGGAAGATCCATTTGAAAATATGGGAGCACAGCTTGTAAAGGAGGTTGCTACAAAGACAAATGATGTAGCAGGAGACGGAACAACAACCGCTACCGTATTAGCTCAGGCAATGATTAATGAGGGAATGAAGAACCTTGCTGCCGGTGCGAATCCGATTATTCTCCGCAAGGGAATGAAGAAAGCAACAGAAGCTGCTGTTGAGGCAATTAAAAATATGAGTTCGACCTTGACCGGAAAAGAGCAGATTGCAAAGGTTGCTGCCATTTCTGCCGGAGATGAGCAGGTGGGTGAGATGGTTGCCGACGCAATGGAAAAAGTATCCAATGATGGTGTTATCACGATTGAAGAATCTAAGACAATGAAAACAGAGCTTGATATGGTTGAGGGTATGCAGTTCGACCGCGGATATCTTTCTGCTTACATGGCTACTAACATGGACAAAATGGAAGCAGAATTGGATAATCCATACATTTTGATTACCGATAAGAAGATTTCCAATATTCAGGAAATTCTGCCATTGTTAGAGCAGGTCGTACAGGCAAGTGCCAGACTTCTTATTATCGCTGAGGATGTGGAAGGGGAAGCCCTGAGCACATTAGTCATTAACAAGCTTCGCGGTACCTTCAATGTAGTTGCTGTAAAAGCACCGGGTTATGGTGACAGAAGAAAAGAAATGTTAAAGGATATTGCAATCTTAACAGGCGGTGAGGTTATTTCCGAAGAACTGGGATTGGATTTGAAAGAGACTACAATGGACCAGCTTGGCCGTGCAAAATCAGTTAAAGTACAGAAAGAGAATACCATTATTGTAGATGGTGAGGGTGATAAGGCTGAAATTGAAGCACGGATTGCTCAGATCAAAACTCAGATTGAGGAAACTACCTCTGACTTTGACCGGGAAAAATTACAGGAGAGATTGGCAAAATTAGCAGGTGGAGTTGCCGTTGTTCGTGTTGGTGCTGCAACTGAGACGGAAATGCAGGAAGCAAAGCTTCGTATGGAAGATGCTCTGGCAGCTACGAGAGCCGCTGTAGAAGAAGGAATTATTTCCGGTGGTGGTTCTGCCTATATTCATGCCAGCAAAGAAGTTGCTAAAATGGCAGCTGACTTAGAAGGCGATGAAAAGACTGGTGCTAACATTATTTTGAAAGCCTTGGAAGCACCTCTTCGCAGAATTACAGAAAATGCAGGTCTGGAAGGCTCTGTTATTATTGATAAAGTACGTGAGGGAGAGCCGGGATATGGCTTTAATGCTTTGACGGAGGAATATGTTGATATGGTAGATAGTGGAATTCTTGATCCGGCCAAAGTAACAAGAAGTGCTCTTCAGAATGCAACAAGTGTTGCCTCTACCTTATTGACAACGGAATCTGTAGTTGCTAATATTAAAGAAGATGTTCCTGCTATGCCAGCAGGTGGTGCCGGTGGCATGGGAATGATGTAACATAGATGAATATACAGACAGGAGAACAAACATGGAACAGTCATATGCAGAAGCCACAGTGGCAAAAAAGACCAGTGTCGGAGTCGTTGTGTTAAAAATTTTATGGATAGCAGTAATTGTTATTTTTACAGCTATGTTTCGGATCTTTCCTTATGCCTTGATTATTGCTGTGACAGCCGGAGCCTTTCTGATCTGGTACTGGCCAAGATTTAAAAAGTCGTGGGAATATGTATTCTGTGACGGACAGCTGGACTTTGATATGATTTTGGGCGGGGAAAAGAGAAAACACATTCTTCGGATTGAGATTGAAAATGCAGATGTGATTGCTCCTATGGAATCATCCGCATTGGATGGCTATCGTCATCTGCCAGTGAAAAATTTTTCTTCTATGAATGCCGGGGCGAAGATCTATGGTATCGCAACCAGACTTCCGAAACAGCAGGACAAAGTCTTAATTGTTTTCGAGCCGAATGAACGGATATTGAAATTGATGAAAGATAAATGTCCGAATATTGTCAAGGAATTCGTGTCATAAACTGTCATTTGAAATAGAAGTGATGTGAGAAAAGAGCAAGGTGAGAAGAATAAGAACTTCCCCCTTGTTCTTTTTGTAATTTATATATTGACAAGTTACATAATTTTCGATAGAATAGGTTAAATAACTGTTCAAGACATATTTTACATCATGGACAGTAAAAATACATAGAAGAGAGGAAAATAAAGATGGGAACTATTATTGGTGAAGGCATAACATTTGACGACGTATTATTGGTACCTTCTTATTCTGAGGTGATACCGAATCAGGTTTGTTTGAAAACCCACTTGACAAAGAATATTGAATTGAATATTCCGATGATGAGTGCGGGAATGGATACTGTTACGGAACATCGTATGGCGATTGCAATGGCAAGACAAGGCGGAATTGGAATCATTCATAAGAATATGTCCATAGAGGCACAGGCAGAAGAGGTTGATAAGGTAAAGCGTTCCGAGAATGGTGTTATTACGGATCCCTTTTATCTTTCTCCTGAACATACATTGGAGGATGCCAATAATTTGATGGCAAAATTCCGTATTTCCGGTGTTCCGATTACAGAGGGCAAGAAATTAGTTGGAATTATTACAAACCGGGACTTGAAATTTGAGACAGATTTTTCCAAAAAGATTAAAGAGTGCATGACCAGTGAGGGGTTGATTACCGCACAGGAAGGGATTACTCTGGATGAGGCAAAGAAGATTCTTGCCAGTGCCAGAAAGGAAAAACTGCCAATTGTAGATAAAGATGGTAATTTGAGCGGACTTATTACAATTAAAGATATCGAGAAACAGATTAAGTATCCGAATTCCGCAAAGGATTCACAGGGACGTCTTCTCTGTGGAGCCGGTGTTGGCGTTACAGCAAACATTTTGGACCGTGTGGATGCTTTGGTGAAGTCTAAGGTTGATGTCATTGTCATCGATACGGCACATGGACATTCTGCAAATGTATTAAAAGTCGTTAAAATGGTACGTGATGCGTATCCGGAGCTGGGAATTATTGCCGGAAATGTGGCGACAGGAGAGGCGACAAAAGCATTGATTGAAGCAGGTGTAGATGCTGTAAAAGTCGGCATTGGACCGGGTTCAATTTGTACTACACGTGTAGTTGCTGGAATTGGTGTACCACAGGTAACTGCTATTATGGATTCTTATGAAGCAGCAAAACCGTATGGCATTCCGATTATTGCAGACGGTGGTATTAAGTATTCGGGTGATATGACGAAGGCATTGGCGGCCGGTGCCAGTGTATGTATGATGGGAAGTATTTTTGCCGGTTGTGATGAGAGTCCGGGAACTTTTGAATTATTTCAGGGAAGAAAATATAAAGTATATCGTGGTATGGGCTCCATTGCTGCTATGGAAAATGGAAGTAAAGACCGTTATTTCCAGCAGGATGCTAAGAAATTGGTACCGGAAGGAGTCGAGGGCCGTGTAGCATACAAGGGAACGGTGGAAGATACGGTATTCCAGTTAATTGGTGGTATTCGTTCCGGTATGGGATATTGTGGGGCAAAGACAATAGAGGATTTAAAAGAAAATGGCAGATTTGTCAAGATTTCTGCAGCATCTTTAAAAGAAAGCCACCCGCATGATATTCATATTACGAAAGAGGCTCCAAACTATAGTGTCGAGTAAAGAGAAGTATGAAAAGAAGAAATTATCATAAGAAAAAAGTAATACGCTGTGCCCTGTCAGTCAGTGGTGCAGCGGTTTTTATCTTAATTGCCTGTGGTTTGATTTCTGTATTTTGGACATCGAATCAGAAGGAAGAAAAACAGAAGAAGCTGCCGCAGATCACGATGGAAACAAAACTATTAGAACCCAATGAATATTCCCGTCCCCAATTGCCGTTAAGGAAAGTAAAGGGGGTTGTTGTGCATTATACAGCAAATCCGGGAACAGATGCCATAGACAATCGTAATTATTTTAATAATCTGCCAAAAAGCAATGAAGGGAAAGAACGAAAGACATATGCCAGCAGCCATTTTGTGATAGGATTAGAGGGACAGATTATCCAGTGTATTCCCTTAGAAGAGATTGCCTATGCATCCAATGACAGGAATTCAGACACCATTTCGATTGAATGCTGCCACCCGGATCAGACAGGGAAATTTAATCAGGCAACATATCAGGCATTAAAGGAGCTGGTCGTTTATTTGTGTATTCGATACGATTTAGAGGCGGAAGATGTCATCCGTCATTATGATGTCACAGGAAAAGCATGTCCTCTCTATTTTGTAGAACATGAGGATGAATGGAAGTCTTTTTTAGCGGAAATTGAGGAAGACCGTCTAAACCAGAGTTAGACGGTCTTCCTTTTTTGGTTCTGTATTTCATAGCAGGATCATGTTCCTACAGTAGTAAATTAATATTCTGCTCAGAGGAATTATAGGCACGATAGGTTATGCCGGAAGATTTCATCATACGCTTTGAAGCGATGACGGAAGGAGAATCCTGATATTTATCTTCCATATAGATTACCTCTTTAATTCCGGACTGGATCAATGCTTTTGTGCATTCATTGCATGGGAAGAGGGTCGTGTAAATACGGGAACCCTTTAAATTTGTTCCTGTATAATTCAGGAGAGCATTTAGTTCTGCATGACACACAAAAAGATATTTTGTGTTCAGCGGATTGTCTCCATCCCGTTCCCAAGGATATTCATCATCTGAGCAGCCGTGGGGCATACCATTGTAACCGACGGAAAGTATTTTATTGTCTGTTCCGACAATACAGGCACCGACACTGGTATTTGGATCTTTACTTCTCATGGAGGATAGCATTGCTATCCCCATGAAATATTCATCCCAGGAAAGATAATTCTGTTTTTTCATTTTCCTGTTCCTCCTGCCAATATGATTTATTTGGAAAGAGAAGATGCACTTACTAATTTTTCAGAGAGTGCAACGGCGTCATCTTCTGTTAATACGCTGTTGAACAGCATGATCTCATCCACAGCCCCATTAAAGTAAGCATCCCAGCCGTTCACACCAAAGTATGCTTTTGCATTGTCTGTTGTCATAACACCGTCAGCAACTTTACCAGAAGCAATACATTCTCCGTTTAAGTATAGTTTACCGGTTGAAGCGCCATTTTCGGAACTTACGGTTACGAGAACATGCTGCCATACCCCTGTGCTGTATTTTTTGGTCGGAGTATTTTCAAGGTCTATATAAGAACCACTCTTCTTGGACCAGATTCCGCGGTCGGCTGCTGTAATATTCAGCCAGCATTCCGGAGTAAAGGTTCCGGCGGCAAAGATTGGATCCACCGCACCACCTAATGATTTCGGGTTCATCCAGAAGGAAATGGAATAACTGTTGCCAAGGGCTTTTGTATTACCTAATTCCATTCCGTATGTTCCGTCTAAGGAAAGGGCTTTACCACCATTTACGCCATCGACATAACTATATGTTTTTTCGACTGCTGTCGGTGTCAGGCCTTTCGTAACAGCCTTTGCACCATCGGTTGTTCCCTCAAAGTTGAATACAGATACCGGAGAGGCACTGAATTCAAATCCGGTGTAATCCTTTGTAATTTCCAAGGTATACTCTTTTACGGTTGCCCAGTCTGCTGCATAGACAGAAATCTTGACAGAAGATTTACTTGTGCTGAGTTCATATGGTTTACCGGTCTCTACAATACCGCCGTCTACAAGCAGAATTCCGTTACTGTCAGCCATTTCGAAATTAACGGAAACGGTTTTCTTTTTGTAGCTGACTGATGCTTTATAAGCAGTTCCGTCAACGGTCACCGTTTCATCTGTAATATCTAACTTCGTAAGGCTGTTGTCACTGGAAAGTGTTTCATCGGATGGTTTTGTCTCCGGTGCTTTATCCAGATAGAAAGTGCTGTTTGCCTTATGTGTCTTACCATCGGTCAGGTACAATTTACCAGCCATAACGGTCAGGTAATATCCCGGCTTTGCGACACTCTCAAAGGAGATTGCATTTTCATCGGAAAGACCTGCGATTTTTTTGAAGGTCTGTTGTTTTGCCACTTCCTTCACAGTAGAAAGTTTAGCATTCTGTGACAGAGTAACGGTGTCATCGCTGTTTGCGGTCAAGTATAATCCCGGTTTGTTCTCCGACTGAATGGAAACATAGTTCTCATCCTCGTGATAATAGAAATTCTTGGTAAAGAACCAATCGGAATCTAATGTATCCTTGCTTGTCAGAGTACCTACAGCTACATCCGTATATGGATATTCGGTATCGGAACTTGAATTTACAAAATTCTCATGTGTTATAGGATCGCCATAGGCAGTGTAGATTTTGTTTGTTTTACCAAAGATTCCGGCTGCACTTTCCGGAATTGCCTGAATGCTTCCATCCTCATTAAAATGTACTTCAGCGATACAAGGTGTCCGGCGGAAACCACTTCCTGCCGGAAGAGTACCATTGTGGTATACAAAATATGTTTTGCCATTGAAATCAAATACTGCCATGTGATTTGTATTCGAGGTGGCACTCGGCGGCATTAAAATGCTTCCGAACTGTAATTTGCCGTTCATCAGATCATCGGTCGTAGCATAGGCCATCTGCTCACGCCATCCATAAGCATAGAAAAGGTAATATTTACCATATGGTTTACCGTTTGCATCCTTGCGGCGGTAAAGCCAAGGTGCTTCTGTATAGGTGAGACCGTTTACATTTAATTCAACAATATCAGCTGTTTTGGAAGTTGCCCCGGAAAGCTGTGTTCCAAATGTGATCTTGCCATCACCATTGATATCCTTTACGGAAATCATATCTTCGTTTAATTCACATACGAAGTATTTTCCGTTACCCCAGGCAAGATAGCGGTGTTCTGTTCCGTTTGCATCCGTTTCGATCCATGCAGTTGGATCAATATCGTTCCATGTGCTTGTTTCGCCTGTTGTAGTAGAACCTTTTACAAGAGGGGTTCCCAGATCAATGAAAGGACCGGTTGCCTTATCGGCAACAGCAACACCAATGGATTGTTTGCCGCCGTCTGTTTTGTCCCAGGAACAATAATACATATAATATTTATTGTTGCGTTTCATTACCTGTCCTGCCCAGGCAGCATCACCGGTACCCCATGAGACATCTTTCATGTTCAGGACAACACCATGATAAGTCCAGTTTTTCAGATCCTTTGTAGAGTAGCAGCAATATTCCGGGATGTTATAGCTCTCAGCTAAGGATACATCATGTCCGACATAGAGATATACGGTATCGCCATCAACAAGAATGGATGGATCACCACCGTAAAGAGGATCTCCCTTTTCATCTGCCGTTCCGATCGGATTGCTTTCAATGGAGTAATCAAATGGTTTGTTGTTATAATTCGGTGTCGGCTTTGGCGTCGGTGCCGTTGTAGGAGCAGGCGTTGCCTTTGCCGGCGGAGTAGGGGTAGGAGTAGCCGACGTTGTGTTGTTGGTCTTTTTTGGTACTTTGATCTTTACCCATGTTGTTTTCTTTTTCTTGTTCTTTCCGGTAACGGTAACCGTAATTTTTGCCGTTCCCGCTTTTTTGGCTGTTACCTTACCCTTTTTTGATACACTTACGACTGATTTTTTGCTGGATTTAAATTTTACCGATTTTTTTGCCTTAGAAGGCTTTACGGTAACTTTAATCGTAGCTTTTTTTCCCTTTTTCAGAGTATAAGTTTTTTTGGTAACTTTTTTCTTACCAATTTTTAAAGTAACGCTTTTAACCTTTTTGGCACTGGCAGCATCTGCATCAGCGGATGGGATACATGCTGTTGTAATGGCCAGAGCAGAGGCAAGTGCCACAGCGGCAAAGCGTCTTCCCGTTTGATTTTTGAACATCTTTGTTCTCCTTTCTTATTTAATAGTTTATAGGCGTTTGCGAAACGCCACAAGCCGCATGAATACGGCATTTTTTTGTTGCTAAAATCAAAAATCTCCTCACGG